>NZ_CACSKB010000017.1 GCF_902706225.1 Microbacterium sp. 18062 | reverse complement strand
GCCCAGTCGTCGGATCGGAGGCGGGTGGGGAGCCTCATGGGCCTCACTGCACATCATCTGTCCCACGGATCCGACGATTGGTGACCCATCCGGCGCCCACGTGCAGTCTCGCGGCCCGAGCGCGGCCCGAGCGCGGCCCGAGCGCGGCCCGAGCGCGGCCCGAGCGCGGGGCCGCTCAGCGGTCGGCGCCCGGCAGCGGCGCGAAGGTGAGCGCGGCCGCCGAGCCCCCTCGCTTCACCAGCACCATGATCTCGTCGAAGAGCCGTGCCCTCGCCCGGGACACCCGTCCCGAGTAGCATCCGGGCTCGCCGTCGACAGCGCGCAGGATGTGGCCGTCGGCCCAGACGCGGATGTCGGCCCCAGCCCCAGCCCCCGCACCGTCGGCTCCCGCGTCGACGCGCACGGTGACGACCCATGACCGGCCGGTCTGCTCGATCTGCACGGTGTGCTCCACACCGGCATCGCCGCCACCCGCATCGCCGCCACCCGCATCCGCCTCCGGCGCCGCCTCGATCTGGTTGGCGGGCAACGTCGGCGTGAGGAAGGCGGGCACTCGTCGGCTCGTCGCTCGCTCGTAGGCGTGCGCGAGATCGAGCAGCCTGTCGTCGCTGTACGCCGCGCCCGCGAAGGTCAGGCCCACCGGCATCTGGGTGTCGGCCATGCATCCCATCGGCACGGTCACCGTCGGAATGCCGAGGTGACGGATCGCCCGGTTGCCGTTCGAGTAGACGACGCCGTTCCGCGACGCGGCCTCGAGGCTCTCGGCGCGCGTGAACACGTCGGCGCGACCGACATCCCCGACCGCGGGGAACACGACGAGATCGAGCCCGAGCGATTCCATCCACTGCTCGAAGTCCTCGCGGCGTGCGCGCTCGAGACCCGTCAGCAGCTGGTCGAGTCCCGGCACGTCGTCGAGGGACTCGGGGAGGCCCTGCTTGACGAGCTCGGCGAGACGCTGCCAGTCGAACCCGCCGCGGGCGCGGGTGATCCACACCGGGATGGGCGCATCCGCGATCGGGAAGACGGTGTCGCCGTCGACGTCGGCCCAGGAGTTCAGCTCGAGGTCGCCGTTCTCGCGCAGGAAGCCGTCGAGCGCCATCGCGGTGAGCGGTCCGCCCTCGATCGCGCGCCAGGTCGGGGGAACGAGCCCGCGCGCGGCGAGACCGACGGTGCCGGGGCGGTCCTCCTCGTAGTTGGAGACCACGGGGAAGTCGACCGGCACGACCTCGGCGCCGAGCGCGCGGAGGTCGTCGGCGGCCTGGTCCCAGAGCGCCCGCACGCTCTTACGCACGAACGGCGGATCCACCGGCACGGGGTCCGCGCCGATGTACAGCCTCGGCACGCCGATGCGCAGCCCGTCGAGCCGCTCGGGGCGCGGCCGCGCGATCGGGCGGGGCAGCACGTCGAGAGGGGAGGGCAGCTCGACGGCGTTCTGCGCACGCCAGAAGTCGCCCGAGCGCTCGGGGTCGTCGACCGCGATCACCTCGAGCACCGTCAGCAGGTCGGCGACGGTGCGCGTGTGCGGCACGACCACGTCGCACGTCGGCCGCAGCGGCCAGTTTCCGCGGATGGAGATGACGCCGCGCGAGGGCGTGTAGGCGACGAGGGCGTTGTTGGATGCCGGTGCACGACCGGACGACACCGTCTCCTCGGCCATGCCGAAGGCGCACAGGCTCGCGGCGGTGGCCGTGCCCGACCCATTCGACGACCCGGACCCCCACGCCGCGGTGAGGTAGTCGGGGTTGTACGGGCTCCGCGCGTAGCCGTAGACGCCGGGCTGCATGCCGCCGGCGGCCATCGGCGGCATGTTGGTCTTGCCGAGCAGCACCGCTCCGGCCGCACGGAGCATCGCCACGGTCGCGGCATCCTCCGTCGCGACGAGATCGGCGAGCGCGGGGCTGCCGGATGCCACGGTCAGCCCCTCGACCTTGTAGCTGTCCTTGACCGTGAACGGGATGCCCTCGAGCGCGCCGACGACGCCCTCTCTGCGGCGCCGGTCGGATGCGGCGGCCTCCGCGATGCAGTCGGGGTTCAGCACGGCGATCGCATGGAGCGACAGCCCGGTGCGGTCGTAGAACGCGATGCGGTTGAGATAGGCGCACACGAGGTCGACGCTCGTGACCGCGCCCGAGTCGAGGGCGGCGGCGAGCTCCCCGATGCTCATCTCGACGATGTCGATGGTCTTCATGATCGATGCCCCTCCGGTTGAGCTGACGCCTCCATCATCGCGCCTGACCGTCGCGCCGTGGCACGGATGATCGCGGATCCGGCGTCGGGGCGAGCCGCTTGCGAGGCAAGCGTTCACCGGGAGGTGCGGCCGGGCACGCCTCGGCCCTCAGACGCCGCCCCAGGGCGGGCGGACGGTGCGGACGAGCGAGTAGGAGACGATGTCGGGGTCGTGGTACTCGATGCTGTGCATGAGGCGGCGTCCGCTGGCGCCGATGCCGACGATCTCGAACGTCATGACCGGTGTGCCGGCGGGTCGCTCGAACAGCGCGGCGAGGTCCGCGTCGAGGGCGGCGACGCCCGGCGTCGAGACCTCCCAGATCACCGGCTCGCCCCAGATGCGCGCCGCCGCGGTGAAGACGGACTCGGTCGCATCGACGGGGGTGTCGGCGTCGTCGAGAGGGAGGAGGTCGTCGGCGATCATGGCGACCGCGCCATCCGCCCGCCAGCGCTTGCGCACGACGAACGCGGGCATCTCCGCCGCCAGCTCCATGACCGCGCCGGCGTCGGCGCCGAGGGTGGTGAGCGACGACGACAGGGTCTCGACCTCGGCCTGGTAGCCGAGGCGGTCGAGCAGCTCGGCGTGCTCGAACTGCTCCTCGAGGCGCACGCTCAGCCGCAGGGCGATCGGGTCTACCGTCGTCACCGACCCCTGCCTGCGGCGCACGATGCCCTGCGCCTCGAGGCTCGACATGGCGTTGCGCAGCTGCTGTCGCGTGCAGTCGAGCCGCGCGGTGAGCTCGAGTTCGCCCGGCAGGGGCGTGCGACTCGCCGCCGCCTCGCGCACGAACCGCAGCAGCTCGTGCAGCACCCGCAGATGCGCGCGGTCTCCGAGCGGGCGGGGAAGCGGCAGGTACGTCACAGGCGGGCCGTTCTGTGGGCGGATGCGGATGGAACCATCATGCAGCTAGCGGGCGCCGTCGGATGTCGCGCGCGCCGCCTCGACGATGCCCGGGCCGGCGATGTCGAGGATGGGGATGCCGCTCGATCCCGGGTGCGCGCGTCGTCCGAGGGCCGGCGCGAGGATCTCGTCGAGGACGACCTCGACGACGTAGTGCGTCTCGGCGTGGAGCAGATGGCCGGCGACGGCCAGCCCCGAGCGGTCCTTCGCGCCGAGCGCGACGTGCACATGCACCGTGTGGTCGCCGGCCGCATCCCGGGTGATCGTGCCGGAGCCGATCCCCTCGGTGTAGCGCACCTCGACGGACTCGGGCAGCGGCGCCTCCGGGTCGACCGGCGCATGGTCGGCGGCGATGATCCGGGCGCTGCGCAGAGCCCCGCTGAAGGTCGTCACGACCGCCTGCGCGATGCCGTGGCTCCGGCACGCCTCCGCGAGCGAGGACAGCACCTCGTCGCCCGGCTCGAGCACCACCAGCACGCGGCGTCCGGTGATCGTCTCGGTCGATCGCATGGGTGTCTCCTGTTCGGTCGGCGGTCACGCTTATCGATAAGTCGGGGGCAACCCGCGTGACCGGTCGCCTCCTCAGCTTCCGTCATCCCTGATTTTCTGGGGCGATTGGAGTGTTTCCGTTCGGTAAACATTCCGCCAGATGACGGAACTTGTTGATTTGTTGCGCGTTCACGCGGGTATCGTGACGAAACCGGACAACGTCGACCCGGCGACCAGCGTCCGTCTTCCCACCACATCCCGCGAGGAGTCCATCGTGCCCGTGACCCTGCACACCCTCTCCGGCCTGACCGTCTGGGACGGAGAGAGCGACCGCGGCACGGCGACGGTGAGCTGGTCCGGCGACCGGATCACCTCCGTCGAGCCCGCCGCATCCGCCGGCGAGGCCGCATCCGCCCCATCCGAGTACAGCGTCATCCCCGGGCTCATCGACACGCACGTGCACCTCGACTCCTCCGCCGGCGCGAAGCCCGGCGACTGGATGACGTGGCCGCTCATCACGCCCGACTCCGAGCGCTCGATCCACGTCGTCGCGCACGCCCGCCGCGCCGCGGCGGCGGGCGTCACGACCCTGCGGGACCTCTCCGGCAGCGACGTGCAGCTCTCGGCGGCCCGCGCGCTCGACGCCGGCCTCATCCCCGGCCCTCGCGTGCTCGTGCACGGCGCGGTGGGCATGACCGCCGGGCACGGCGACCTGTTCGTGCCGCCGCACTACCCGCACCGCGCCCCCGTCGCCGACTCGCCCGACGAATGCCGCAAGCTCGTACGCCAGTGGGCGCGCTCGGGTGCCGACGGCATCAAGATCTTCACGAGCGGCGGCGTGCTCTCGATCGGCGACAAGGTCGGATGGCGCAACCAGACCCCGCAGGAGATCGCCGCGACCGTCGACGAGGCGCACGCGCTCGGGATGCTGGTGGCCGCCCACACGCACACCGCCGAGGGCGTCGACATCGCGCTCGAGTTCGAGGTCGACTCGATCGAGCACGGCACCGGCATCCAGGAACGGCACTGGGAGACCCTGCTCGAGCGCAACCTGCCCGTCGCCCCCACGCTCCTCATCAACGACGCGATCGCCGACCGCCGCATCCCGGTCAGCGACGACGCCGCTGAGAAGGGCCGCGCCGTCGTCACCGAACGCGACGAGAACTTCGTCGGAGCGGCGGCCGCGGGCGTCCGGTTCGTGCTCGGCACCGACGCGAACGGCATCTTCGTGCGCTTCGGCGACCAGCTGGAGGAACTGCGGCTCATGGCGCGCGCCTTCGGATGGAGCGCGGAGCGGGCCCTGCGCGCCGGTACCTCCGACGCGGCCGACGCGATCCGGCTCACCGGCAGGGTCGGTCGGCTCCAGCCCGGCCACGGAGCCGACTTCGTGGTCGTCCGCGGCAAGCCGTGGCAGGACATCGACACTCTGACCGCCGAGAACATCGTCGCGGTCGTCGCCCGCGGCGAACTGGTGTCCGGCGCCCTGCCGGCCTGATCCCCCTCCACCGGCCCGATCTTCCCCCCTCGCACCACCTGCATCCCCATCCCTGGCATGAAGGAGACACTGTGACCATCTCAATCCCCCGCAGGGCACGGCGCATCGCCGTCCCGTTGACGGCGGGCCTCGCCGTCGCGGCGCTCGCCGGCTGTACCGCGGGCTCCGCGGACCCGGCGTCGACCCCCGGCGCCGACGTCGCGCAGGACATCGTGTTCGCGCTCAAGGAGGACCCGACCTGCCTCGACCCGCAGCAGACGTCGGTGACGACCTCGCTCATCGTCGGCCGCCAGCTGACCGACTCGCTGCTCGACCAGGACCCCGACACCGGTGAGATCGTGCCGTGGCTCGCGAGCGAGTGGGAGGTGAGCGACGACCTGACGTCGTACACGTTCACCCTGCGCGACGACGTCACCTTCAGCGACGGCACGCCGCTGACCTCTGAGGTCGTGGCGGCGAACTTCGACGCGATCGTGGAGCTCGGCGCCTCGGCGTCGCTGGCGAACGGATACCTCTCCGGCTACGCGGGCACCGAGATCGTCGACGACACCGAGTTCACGGTGAACTTCTCCGCCCCCAACGTGCAGTTCCAGCAGGGCGCGACCACCATGTCGCTCGGCATCCTCTCGGCCGAGACCGTCGCCGCCTCCGCCGAGGACCGCTGCCAGTCGGTCGTCGGCACGGGACCCTTCGTCCTCGACTCCTACGTCGTCAACGACTCCGTCGAGATCGTGAAGCGCGACGGCTACGACTGGGCGTCGACGCTGCGCGGGCACGAGGGCGAGGCCTACCTCGACTCGGTCAGCTTTCCGATCATCACCGAGCCGAGCGTGCGCACCGGCGGCCTGGAATCGGGCGAGTACGACGTGATCCAGGACGTGCCCTACGTCGACGAGTCGCGTTTCAGCACCGACGAGTACCACCTCTACGCGAAGGCCAACCCGGGCGTGCCGAACTCGCTCATCGTGAACACCAGCCGTGGTGTGCTCGCCGACGAGGCCGTGCGCCAGGCCATCACCAAGGGTCTCGACCGCGATCAGATCAACGTCATCGCCGGCTCGCTCAGCGGCCAGGCGCCCACGAGCGTGCTGACCTCCTCCACCCCCGGCTACACTGACCTCGGCGACGTGCTCGCCTACGACCCGGAGGGCGCCCAGGATCTCCTCGAGGGCGACGGCTGGACGCTCGGGACCGACGGCATCTACGAGAAGGACGGCCAGCCGCTGACCGTCACCGTCACCGCGTTCTACGCCCAGGACGTGCTCGAGGCCGCCCAGATCCAGCTGCGCGAGGTCGGCATCGACCTGCAGCTGAACATGGTCGCCACGGGTGACTTCTTCGGTGCGATCGCCTCGGGCGACTACGATCTGCTCGGCGCGGGCCTGACCCGCACCGACCCGGATGCGCTGCGCACCCTGCTGTCGACGGCGTCCGCCGCGCGCTGGGGCATTGTCGACGACGCGGAGCTGGAGGGTCTGCTCCAGGAGCAGTCGCAGACGGCGGATGCGGAAGCGCGCCAGGAGATCGTCGACGAGATCCAGCAGATCGTCGCCGAGCGGGCGTACGTGATCCCGACGCTCGAGACCGTGCAGCTGCACGGCTCGCGCGTGGGCGTCGAGGGCATCACCTTCGACTCGGCCGCCCGTCTCCACCTCTACGACACCATGGTCGTCTCCGACTGATGGTGCAGCCGGAGCAGCGCGTGGCCTCAGCGAACGGGGGGAGCCGGGCGAGAGCGATCGCCCGCTTCCTGGTCCCGAAGATCCTCCAGTGCATCTTCGTGGTCTGGGCGACCTACACCGTCGCCTTCCTGCTGATCCACGCGCTGCCCGGCGACCCCGTGCTCGCAGCTCTCTCGCTGCGCGGCGGCGACGCCACCTCCACCGACCCGGCCGCACTCGACGCGCTCCGCGCGCGTTACGGCCTCGACGGACCGGCGTGGCAGCAGTACGTCGTGGGCTTCGTCGCGCTGTTCCGCGGAGACCTCGGCATCTCGATCGCCACCGGTCAGCCCGTCGTCGACATGATCGGCCGCGCGTTCCCGCACACCGCGGCGGTCGCCGTCTTCGCCCTCGTGGTCGGCTTCGTGATCGCGCTCGCCTTCACGGTGTGGGCGTACATCGCCCGGCCGGCATGGATGCGGGCCGTCGTGACGCAGATCCCGCCGCTCGGCATCGCCATCCCGGCGTTCCTGAGCGGCCTGGTGCTGATCAGCGTGTTCTCCTTCGGCCTCGGCTGGTTCCCGGCCTCCGGCACGGGCGGCTTCGCCAGCATCGTGCTGCCGGGCATCACCCTGGCCCTGCCGACCGGGGCCATCTTCTTCCAGGTCTTCTCGGCGGCCGTCTTCGACGCCGGCGCGAGCCCGTTCGTGTTCACCGCGAACGCCAAGGGCCTCGCCCAGCGCACCGTGGTCGTGCGTCACGTGCTGCGCAACGCCCTGCTCCCCTCGATCACGATCATCGGCCTGCAGATCGGCTATCTCGCGGGCGGCACCGCCGTGGTCGAGACGGTGTTCTCGCGCGACGGCATCGGCCGCCTGACCGTCGACGCC
Organism: Microbacterium sp. 18062; assembly: GCF_902706225.1. Classification (GTDB taxonomy): domain Bacteria; phylum Actinomycetota; class Actinomycetes; order Actinomycetales; family Microbacteriaceae; genus Microbacterium. The sequence goes on along the minus strand of NZ_CACSKB010000017.1, from coordinate 66,700 downwards.
GTGCTCGCCCGCGACATCAACGTGGTCATGGGTGTCGTGATCGTGGTCGCCGTCGTCTACGCCGTGGTCACACTGATCGTCGACGCCATGTACGGCGTGATCGACCCCCGCACGCGCACGCGACTGAGCGGACGCAAGGAGGCCGCGCGATGACCATCCTGAGAAAGCCCGGCCTGCTGATCTCGGCCCTCGTGCTGCTCGTCACCGTCGTCGCGATGGTGGCGCCGCAGCTGCTCGCCCCCTACGACCCCTACGCCTCGGTGGGCACGGCGCGCCTTGCACCGCCGAGCCTCGAGCACCTGTTCGGCACCGACCACCTCGCGCGAGACGTGTTCTCCCGGGTCGTGTACGGCGCGCAGCTCTCGTTGTCGGCGGCGGCGCTCGCGGTGGTCGCGGGGGTTCTGATCGGCTCGATCGTGGGCCTTGTGTGCGGATACGTCGGCGGGCCCGTCGACCTGGTGGCCATGCGTTTCGTCGACGTGCTCATCGCGATCCCGGGCATCCTGCTCGCCCTGATCGTGGTCGCCTCCCTCGGGTTCGGCCCGCTCTCGGTCGCACTGGGCGTGGGCCTCGGCACCGCGGGCGCCTTCGCGCGCGTGATGCGGGCGCAGGTGCTCCGCGTCCGTGGCGAGGAGTACGTCGAGGCCGCGCGCACGCTGGGCTCGCGCGGCCCCGCGATCCTTGTCCGCCACGTGCTGCCGAACGCCGCGCGACCCATCATCGCGATGGCGTCCCTCGAGCTGGCGCTGGCGATCCTGGCCGTCTCGGCGCTCAGCTTCCTCGGCTTCGGCGCCCAGCCGCCGGCGCCGGAGTGGGGCGCCCTCGTCTCGGCGGGACGCGACTTCGTCGCGACGGCCCCCTGGCTGAGCCTGCTGCCGGGAGCCGTGATCCTCGCGGTCGTGCTCTCGGTCAACCGCATCGCCCGTGTGATCGGAGGCGACCGATGACCGCTCTGCTCCAGGTCTCAGGGCTCCGCGTCGACTACGGTGCGGGCAGGCGGGCCCACGCCGCCGTCCGCGGCGTCGACCTCGAGGTCGGGCGCGGCGAGATCGTCGCCGTCGTCGGCGAGTCCGGGTCGGGCAAGAGCACCATCGCGCACGCGCTCGTGCGGCTGCTGCCGGCCGAGGCGCGCATCCGCGGCGGGGCGATCGTCTTCGACGGTATGGACCTCGGCAAGACCCCTGCGGCGGCGCTGCGCCGCATCCGTGGCGGTCGGATCGGCTTCGTCCCGCAAGACCCGTCGCACAGTCTCAACCCGCTCATGCGGGTCGGCGAGCAGATCGCCGAGACCCTGCGCCGCCACCGCGGGCTCGCGCGCGCGGACGCCGCCGCCCGCGCGGTCGAGATCATCGGCGAGGTGGGCGTGCCGGATCCGGAGCTGCGTGCCGGGCAGTACCCCCACGAGCTCTCGGGCGGACTGCGCCAGCGCATCCTCATCGGGATCGCGTGGGCGTGCGAGCCCGATCTCGTGATCGCCGACGAGCCCACCAGCGCCCTCGACGCCACGGTGCAGCGTCACGTGCTCGACCGGATGCAGTCCCTTGCGCTCGCGCACGGCACCGCGGTGCTGCTGGTCACCCACGACCTCGCGGTCGCGGCCGACCGTGCCGACCGGATCGTGGTGATGGAGAAGGGTGAGATCGTCGAGAGCGGATCGGCCGCAGAGGTGCTCTCGGCGCCCGCACACCCGTACACGCAGCGTCTGGTCGCCGCAGCGCCGGGCCTGAACAGTCGGCGCCTCTCGCCGACCGCGGGCGTCGTCGAGCGCGTTCCCGTCGCCGCCGACGCACCGCTGCTCGAGGTCTCCGGGCTCGGCAAGACCTACGGGAGCGGAGCGCGCGCGCTCCGTGCCGTCGAGGCGGTCGACTTCGTCATCCCCCGCGGCACGACGTTCTCCCTCGTCGGCGAGTCTGGGTCGGGCAAGAGCACGACGGCCCGCATGGTGGCCCGCATCATCCCCTCCGACACCGGCAGCATCGTCTTCGACGGCGCCGACATCACCGGCGTCGGCGGCTCGGCGATGCGGCAGCTGCGCCGTCGCATCCAGGTCGTGTACCAGAATCCGTTCGGCTCTCTCGATCCGCGGATGACGGTCGCCCGGCTGATCGCCGAGCCCCTGCAGGCGTTCGGCGTCGGCAGAGGCGACCGGACGCCGATCGTGCGCGACCTGCTCGCTCAGGTGCGGCTCTCGCCCGACCTGCTGCACCGCCTGCCTTCGCAGCTGTCGGGCGGGCAGCGCCAGCGGGTCGCGATCGCGCGGGCACTGGCGCTGCGTCCGGAGCTCGTCGTGCTCGACGAGCCGGTCTCGGCGCTCGACGTGTCGGTGCAGGAGCAGGTGCTGCAGCTGCTCGTCGACCTGCAGGCCGAGCACGGGCTGACCTACCTGTTCATCTCGCACGACCTCGGCGTCATCCGCCAGATCTCCGACCGCGTCGCCGTGATGCGCGGCGGTCGGATCCTCGAGCAGGGCACCGCCGAGCGCATCTTCTCGGCGCCGAGCGACGCTTACACGCGCGAGCTGATCGGCGCGATCCCGGGGGCCCGGGCCCTCTGATCGGCGCCCGAGGGCCCGGGGGCCCGTGTGCCGAGCCGACCTGACTCCTTCGAGGCGTGCCTCCGCTTGCCGCTGCGGTGTGATCAGGCACCGCAACGGAGGAGTTACGCGCCCCGCCGGCGGTCTCGGCGCTTCGCTCCTCGCCCAGGGGACGGGAGAGCGAGCATCAGCGCAGCGACTCGGCGACGTCGCGGAGCGACTCGGCGGAGTGGCGGAGCAGCTCGAGCTCGCGCTCGCTGTACGGGGTCTCCGACACCGGGAACGCGCCGCGGGCGCTCACGATAGAGGGCACCGACAGGGCGACGCCGTCGATGCCGTGGTAGCCGCTCAGCACGGTCGACACCGGCATCACCGCGTGCTCGTCGTGCAGGATCGCCTCGACGATGCGGGCGCTCGACAGGCCGATCGCGTAGTTGGTCGCGCCCTTGCCCTGGATCACCTTGTAGGCCGCGTCGCGCACGTCGACCGCGATCTCGTCGAGCTCCGGAACGGTCATCCTCGGGTGGTTCTCGGTCTGCCAGTCGAGGATCGGCACGGTGCCGATGGATGCCGTCGACCACAGCGGGAACTCGGTGTCGCCGTGCTCGCCGACGATGTAGGCGTGCACGCTCGACGACGAGACACCCGCGCGCTGGGCGAGCTTCCACCGCAGCCGCGACGTGTCGAGCACCGTGCCGGAGGCGAAGATCCGCTCGGGGGGAAGCCCCGTGGACTCGTGCGCGAGCACGGTCAGCACGTCGCACGGGTTCGTGACGATCACGTAGATCGCGTTGGGGGCGACCTCGAGCAGCTGCGGCATCATGGACTTGAGGATGCCGGCATTCACACCGGCGAGCTCGATGCGGCTCTGTCCGGGGTTCTGCTTGGCGCCAGCGGTGATGACCACGACGTGCGATCCTTCGACGACCGAGAGGTCGCTGCCGCCGATGATGTCGCTCGAGCCGGTGAACTGCGTGCCGTGGGCGAGGTCGAGCACCTCGGCCTCGACCTTCGCGGTCGAGATGTCGTACAGCGCGACGTGACGAGCCGAACCGCGGATGAGCGCGGCATACGCGACGCTCGAGCCGACGCTTCCCGCTCCGACGACGGTGAGCTTGGAGTTCTCGATGGCAGTCATGCCCTCCAGTCTGGCAGTGCCGGATGCGGCGAGCCAGAGACGCGAGCCGTGAGTAAGCCGCATCGCCGGGTGTCGACCGGGTGCCGGCCGACGTCGAGGTCGGCGTGCACCTCTGCTACGGCGACGCGGGGGAGAAGCACTTCGTCGAGCCGGCGGATGCGGCCAATCTCACCCGCTTCGCGAACGCGGTGCAGGATGCCGCGACGCGTCCCCTCACGTGGCTGCACCTGCCGGTGCCGATCGAGCGCGACGACGAGGCGTGCTTCGCGTCGCTGACCGAGCTGCGACTCGGCGAGGGCGTCGAGCTGTACCGGGGTCTTGTGCGCCGCGAGGACGGCGCCGAGGGCGCCCTGCGTCGCGCGGCCGCGGCATCCCGGTACGTGGCGCGCTTCGGCGTCGCGACGGAGTGCGGCATCGGCCGCGCGCCCGAGGGCACGACCGAGGACATCCTCCGCGTGCATGCCGACGTCGCGCGCGGCTGGTGACCCCCGGGGGTGAGCGTCCGTCCGGGCCGCCGCGCGGATACGGCCGATCATCGATTGGCGGCGCGGATGAACCTGACGTAAACTCGTCGGCGGTGACGTGTCCGAGCGGCCGAAGGTGCAACTCTCGAAAAGTTGTGTAGGGTAACCCCCTACCGTGGGTTCAAATCCCACCGTCACCGCCATCCGAAACCCCCGCAGAACCCTTGGGAACACTGGGATCGCGGGGGTTTCGTCACGTTCCGGAAGCGCCCCGTGCTAACGCGGTGCTAACACTCGAGCGAGCGCGCGCCTGATCGAGCGCGTCCGAAACGGCGTCGAGATCGTCGTCGAACAGCTCGGCATAGACGTCGAGCGTCATGCTCGCCGAGGCGTGCCCGAGCATCCGCTGCACGGCCTTCACGTTCGCGTCGGCCGCGATCGCGAGCGACGCCGCGGTGTGTCGGAGGTCGTCGATGACCTCACCTGTGATGGCGTCCGCGGTGATGAGTCGAGGGCAAGGACGAGGAGTTCCGTGCCTGGTACTGGGGCGACCACATCACGGAGGTGCTCGCCGTGCCCGGCTTCGTGTCGGCGCAGCCCTTCCAGACGGCGGATGCGCCGGGCGCACCGGTCGTGCACCGGTACGCGACCCTCTACGAGATCGAGGGATCGGCCGCCGAGGCCCGCGATCGGCTCTTCGCCGCCGGCACCGGCGTGAGCGACAGCGCCGACCTGACCACCATGGTGTTCGCGCCGCTGGCGGCGGTGGGGGAGCCCATCACGCCCTGACGGCGCATCCGTGGTCCTGTTCGGCGACTACAGACGCAGTCGAGCCGCCGTCTGCGTCGGGGACTCGGCAAGACCGGCGTCCTGAAGACGCCGGTCGGCGCTGACGAGCGTATGCCGAGTTCGCGGGCGCACGCCGCCCAGCTCGCGTCGTAGACGTGTGCGCGCGGGTCCGGCCTGCGGGCTAATCTGGCCAGATCGCCCGCAGGACGCGGATGGCCTCATCGAGACCGACGGACTCCCGTCTGCTCGCGGCGGCGAGCCGCGTGGCCGCGGCCAGCACCTCTCGAGGCGTGGCCGACGCGCTGGCACTCACCCGCGTGCCGCTGCCGATGCGCGTGACGAGGAAGCCCTCGCTCTCGAGTGATCTGTATGCTTTCGCGACAGTTCCGGGCGCCACGCCGAGGTCGCTGGCCAACTGGCGTACGGATGGCAGCCGCTGGTCCGCGGAGAGAAGACCCGTGGTGATGAGCCCGCGGATCTGATCCTGGATCTGGTCGACGAGCGGAACGCCCGAGTCGGCGAGGGTGATGATCACGTGACTGCGGGTTCGCTCGGCTGTCGCGTCCGGACGGGCAGAACGGACAGAAGGACGTACCACCACATCGCGATGCCCAGGATGCCGGTGACGAAGGACGTGACGAGCAGCGCGGGGCCGATCGCCGCGAAGGAGGTGCCGAGTTCGACCCAGCCGGCTTGCCCGGCGGGGAATCCGGCGCGGAGGGTCGAGGCGCCGTACAGGGACCGCAGGACGGTGCCGAGATGGAGGAGGATCCCGCCGGTGCTCACGGCCAGGATGTTGCGCACACGGGCCTTCCGTATCGCGGTGTCATGCTGCGCGTCGGCGGCGAGCGCGGGACGCGAGATCACGACCATCCCCAACAGCGCGATGGCGACGACGATCGCGACGGCGATCAGACTGGGCAGCGAGAACCACCATCCGTAAATCGTCGTGCTGGCGCTCGTGTTGGACGACGGGCGCACCTCGTACAGCACGTATCTGCCCGCTTGGTCGGGGCTCGAGCCCAGGCCGGCGAGGAGCGCGATCGCGACGATCGCGACGACCGCCCCCGCCGTGGCCGCGAGCCAGCGGCGGGAAGCGAAGGTGAGGACGGTGCGCGGGGCGAGGGCCGCGGACCCCGGCGGACCAGACGTAGGGACCGGCACGACGAGGAACAGCAGCGCGACGGCAGAGAGGACGAGCGGGGCGAGGTATCCGGCACGCATCAGGACCAGGAAAGTGTCCTCGCCAAAGGATGGCACCCACGTCGAGAACGCGCTCCACGTGGAGAAGGCGATCAGGCAGCCGAGCGCGATCGTCACTCCGATGGCAGTCGCGAGGCGGGCGCCCTTCGGCAGCGGTACTCGAAGGCGGCGGCGAACGAACGCGACACCGAGCGCGACGAGGAGTCCGACCGCAGCCGGACCGTACTGATACAGATAGATGGTGAACATGCGCCTCGCCTAGGAATGTATCAACTACGTGATACGCATTGTGTCACAAATGTGGCACACTCGCGAGGGCGGCGGCGAGCTCACTCACGCGATGCGGCGCTCGCCGGGGCGGATGACCCGCCACCAGCGGTGGCCGTAGCCGCCGAGCTCGACGTCGAACCCGCCGTCCTCGAGCGCGACCGGCGCGGGGTCCTCGCCGAGCAGGCTCACGACGCGCCAGTCGGCGTCGGCGCCCTCGACCTCGACGCGGAAGGCGCGTCCGTCGGGTGCGAAGTTGTGCGCCGCGACGAGCACGCCGAGCTCGCTGGTCACCGAGTGCGCCAGCACGGAGGGATGCGGCTGGTCGAGGATCGCGAGATCGCCCCATCCGATCTCGGGCGCCCCGCGGTACGTGCGGACGAGCTGCTGCACGAAGCGCAGGAACGACTCGGGGTCGTGCCGCTGCTGCGCCACGTTGATGTGCTGCGGCGCGAACCCGCCCGCCACGATCGGGGCGACGAGGTCTTCGGGCTTGGCGTGCGAGAAGCCCGCGTCGTCGGCATCCGTCCACTGCATCGGGGTGCGCACGGCCGCGCGGCTCCCCTGGATGCGGGGGTCCTCGCCCATGCCGATCTCCTCGCCGTAGTAGAGCACGGGAGCTCCGGGCAGCGAGAAGATCAGGCTGTAGACCATGCGGATGCGGCGCGGATCGTCGTCGAGCATCGGCGGCAGCCGGCGGGTGATGCCCCGGTCGTGGATGCGCTGGCCCTCATCGGGCGCGAAGGCGTCGAAGACCTCGGCGCGCTCGTCGTCGCTGAGCTGGTCCAGGGTGAGCTCGTCGTGGTTGCGCACGAAGTTCCCCCACTGGTTCTCCAGCGCGATCGGGGGCCGCGACAGGAGCGCGTCGCGCAGGGGAGCGGCGTCCTGGCGCGCGAGCGACAGGTACAGGCGCTGGTTGGCGACGAAGTCGAACTGCATGGTGAGCTCGTCGCCGTCGACGTCGCCGAAGAACGCGCTCTGCTCGTCGTACGGCACGTTCACCTCTCCCAGCAGCGTCGCGTGGCCGCGGCGGCGCGAGACGTAGCCGCGCAGCGAGCGCAGGAAGTCGTGCTCGGGGCCGCTCTCGCCGTCGATGACGTGCGGCACGGCGTCGACGCGGAAGCCGTCGACGCCCAGCTCGAGCCAGAAGCCGATGACCTTCGCGATCTCTTCGCGCACCTCTGGATGGTCGGTCGCGAGGTCGGGCTGGTGCCGGTAGAAGGAGTGCCGGTAGTACTGCTCCGCGACCTCGTCGTAGCGCCAGACGCCGTCCTCGACGTCGGGGAACATGCTCTCGGGGGCATCGTCCGGCACGTCGTCGCGCCACTGGTAGTAGTGCCGGTAGCGGCTGTCCGGGCTCTTCCGCGCCGCCTGGAACCACGGATGCCGGTCGGAGGTGTGGTTGACGACGAGGTCGACGATCACTCGCATGCCGCGGTCGTGCGCCGTGCGCAGCACCTCGACCATGTCGCCGAGGGTGCCGTAGCGCGCGTCGACGCCGTAGTAGTCCTCGATGTCGTACCCGTTGTCGCGCTGCGGCGACGGGTAGAAGGGCGCGAGCCACAGGCAGGTGACGCCGAGCTCGGCGAGGTGGTCGAGCCGCTGGGCGAGGCCCCGCAGGTCGCCGACCCCGTCGTCGTCGGCGTCGAGATAGGTCTTCACGTCGAGGTTGTAGAAGACGGCGGTCTTCCACCACAGGTCGCTGGTGTCGGTGAGTCTCACGCGGCGCCCCCGCCCGTGGTCGCCGCTCTCGCGAGGCGGGGCAGCACGCGCTCGCCCATCCGCTCGATGAAGCGGGGCTGGTCCTTTGCGACGCCGTGCACGTATACGCGGGCGGCACCGGCCTGCCCGAGCTCGCTCAGATGCGCGGCCAGCTCGGCGGGATCGCCGGTGCACAGCACCGACTCGGCGACGGCTTCGGCGGTGACGTGCGCCGCCGCCTGGTCGAAGTGCTCGACCGTGTCCAGGTCCCAGCTGAGCGGCGACGGGAACACGTTGGTGCGCCACTGGTCGTGGGCGACCGCGCGCGCCTCGTCGCGGGTGTCCTCGAGACTCACCTGCGCCTGTACGTAGACGTCGCCGTGGCCGCCCGCATCCCGGTACGCCCCGATGACGCGGCGAAGCGCCTCGATCGGCTGCGAGATCGTGATCAGGCCGTCGGCCCAGTCGGCCGCCCAGGATGCGGTCGCCTCGGTGATGGCGGCGGCGAACAGCGGCGGAGGGGTCTCGGGCAGCGACCATACGCGCGCTCGGTCGACGGTGATGAGGCCGTCGTGCGTGACCTCCTCGCCGGCGAGGAGTGCGCGGATCACGTCGACGCTCTCGCGGAGACGGGCGTTGCGCGTCTGCTTGGTCGGCCAGCGGTCGCCGGTGACGTGCTCGCTGATCGCCTGGCCGCTGCCGAGCGCGACCCAGAAGCGGCCGGGGTTCATCTGCTCGAGGGTGGCGATCGCCTGGGCGATGATCACCGGGTGGTAGCGCTGGCCGGGGGCGTTCACGACGCCGAAGGTGAGCGAGGTCGCCTCGAGCGCCGCACCGAGCCACGACCACGCGAACCCGGACTCGGCCTGCCTCTCGCTCCAGGGGGTGAGGTGGTCGCTGCACATGGCGGCGGCGAAGCCCGCCCGTTCGGCGAGTCTCGCGGCGGAGAGCAGTTCGCGGGGCGGGAGCTGCTCGTGCGAGGCGTGGTATCCATAGGTCGTCATCGGAGCCCTTTCGTCGGGGGCGGTGGCGGCTGGTCCAACCGTTCTACCCTCTCGACCTGCGGGAGGGCCGGGGGTGGCGAGAACGAGCGGCATGTGCGTCGCAGGAGGTGTGCGCCCTCGCGGGGCCCGGACGCCGCGGTCGACGGAGTGCGAGCGCTCGATCGCCGGACGGGGTTTGCAAACGGACCGATGTGCCATATAGTCGAACCGGTTCGAATCGAACCGGTTCGACTATAGCAACGGGGCAGACATGGTCACGATCGGCGACGTCGCTCAGGCGGCGGGCGTGTCGCGCAGCACGGTGTCCTACGCGCTCTCCGGCAAGCGCACGATCTCCGCCGAGGTGCGCAAGAAGGTGGAGGAGGCCGTCCGCGACCTCGGCTACACGCCGAACGCCGGCGCCCGCGCGCTCGCCACCTCGCAGACGCGCGTCCTCGGCCTGCTGGCGCGGTTCCTCCCCGACGAGTTCGCTCCCGCGATGCTCCAGTACATCCTCGGTGTCACCGAGCGCGCGCGGGAGCTCGGCTACGACACGCTGCTCGTCTCGGAGGAGGACGGGGTGGGGGCGCTCACCCGCATCTCGGACTCGCGCATGGTCGACGGCTTCGTGCTGCTCAACGTCGCCGAGCACGACAGTCGCCTCGGAGCGTTGCGGCGGGCGAAGCAGCCGGGCGCCCTGATCGGGCTCCCGGGAGAGACCGACGGAGTCGACGTGTTCGACCTCGACTTCGTCGCCACCGGGCAGCTGATGGTCGACCGCCTGCACGCGCTCGGACACCGCGAGGTCGTGCTGGTGTCGCAGCCGCAGCACGTGGTGGAGCGCGGCGGCGCCTATGTGTGGCGCCTCGCGAACGCGGCGCAGGAGCGAGCGCGCGAGCTCGGCGTCACCCTGCACAACTACTCCGGCTCATCGAGCCAGCCGGCGATCGGAGCGGACCTGAACGCCTTCCTCGACGCGCACCCCTCCGCGACGGGGCTCCTGCTCAACAACGAGGCGGCGGCTGCCGCCCTGCCGAGCGTCCTGCAGTCGCGAGGCCTGCGCAGCCCCGACGACATCTCGGTGATCGGGCGCTATTCCGACGACTTCGCCCGCACCTTCTCCCTCCCGTTCTCCTCGGTCGACTCGGCCGCCGACGTGCTCGGTCGCCGCGCGGTGCAGCAGCTCGTCGCGCGGATCGAGGGCGGCGACGCCGACGCCCCGTTCACCGTCGAGCTCATCCCGCCCGTGATCGACGACCGCGGATCGATCGCGCCCCCGCCCGCACGTCATTGACGACCCCACGGCCACACGCCCGTCTGGCCATCCCGTTCAAGGAGGAACCGAATGAACAGCAAGACCCTGCGCGTCCCCTTCGCGCTCATCACCGCGGCGGCCGCCGTGGGCGCCCTGGTCGGGTGCTCGGGCGGCGGCGAGAGCACCGCGTCCGACACGTACACCTGGTGGGACCCGTACCCGCAGCACGCCGAGGGGTCGGCCTGGGCCGAGCGCGTCCAGGCGTGCGGCACCGACGCCGGCGTCACGATCGAGCGCACGGCCTACGACACGACCTCGCTGACAAACCAGGCGCTGCTCGCCGCGCAGGAGAACACGTCTCCCGACGTCATCCTGCTCGACAACCCCGCCGTCTCCACCCTCGCCGAGACGGGGATGCTGACGACCGTCGACGAGCTCGGCCTCGACGTGTCGGCGGTCGACGAGAACCTGCTCGCCGCCGGTCAGCTGGACGGCGAGACCTACGGCATCCCGATCGGCGCCAACACGCTCGCGCTCTACTACAACGCCGACATCCTCGCCGCGGCCGGTGTCGACCCCGAGTCGATCACGGACTGGGCGACGCTCGATGCCGCACTCGCCTCGGTCTCGTCGACCGGCAAGCGCGGGATCACCTTCGCCGGGATCAACACCGAAGAGGGATCGTTCCAGTTCCTGCCGTGGTTCTGGGGCGCGGGCGCCGAGCTCAGCGAGCTGAACTCGCCCGCGGCCGTCGAGGCGCTCGAGCTGTGGAAGGGCTGGCTCGACGTCGGCTACGCCCCGAACTCGGTCATCGGCAACTCGCAGAACACCGTCTGGGAGGAGTTCCTCACCGGTGAGTTCGCCTTCGCCGAGAACGGCACCTGGCAGGTCAACAGCGCCGCCGACGCCCCGTTCGCGACCGGGGTGATCGAGCTCCCGGCCCGCGACGGCGGCGCCGCGCCCGCTCCGACCGGCGGCGAGTTCATCATCGCCCCGGCGCAGCAGGACACGGACCGCTACGACGTGACCCGCGGGATCATCGAGTGCATGACGACGCCCGAGGGCTTCGTGGAGACCGCGAACACCTTCGCGTACTACATCCCGCCGACGGCCGCCGGGCAGGAGGCCCTGCTCGCCGAGAACCCCGATCTCGAAACCTGGGTCTCTGCGGTGCAGGCGGCCAAGGGCCGCACGAGCGACAACCTGGGCACCGACTACCCGGTGATCTCCGAGCAGCTGTGGACCGCGGTGCAGAGCGCGCTCTCGGGCGCTCAGACACCGCAGGAGGCGCTCGACGCGGCCCAGGCCGACGCCGCAGCCGCGACCGGCGAGTGATCGCGCCCGCCTGATCGACCGCTCGGGGCGGAAGCCGCCGCTTCCGCCCCGAGCCCCCGGAGGACAGCATCATGACCACCTCGACCACCCGCCCGCCGGCGCCGCCGACCGACACCGTGGCGGTCACCGTGCCCGACGCGGGCAGGCGTCGCCCGTCGCGCCGCCACGGCTCGCGATGGGTCGCGCTCGGGTTCGCCGCCCCGCTGATCGCGTACCTGCTCGTGTTCTACGCGTTCCCGCTGGTGCGCAGCATCGACCTGAGCGTGCACGACTACACGATCCGTGCGTTCGTGCAGGGCGACGCCGAGTTCGTCGGCTTCGAGAACTACGTCGAGATCTTCCGGTCCGGGCTGTTCCCGCTCGCCCTGTGGAACACCGCGCTGTTCGTCGTCGTCTCGCTCGTCTTCCAGTACGCGCTCGGGCTCGCGCTCGCGGTCTTCTTCCGCGCCAACTTCCCGCTGTCGAGCGTGCTGCGCGGGCTTTTCCTCGTGCCGTGGCTGCTGCCGCTCATCGTGTCCGCGTCCACCTGGGCCTGGATGCTCAACAGCGACAGCGGCATCGTCAACTCGGTCCTCGGCGCCTTCGGCGTGGGGCAGATCAACTGGCTCACCTCCCCCGACACCGCTATGGTCTCGGTGATCATCGCGAACATCTGGCTGGGCATACCGTTCAACCTCGTCATCCTCTATGCGGGGCTCCAGAACATCCCGGCCGACGTCTACGAGGCCGCGTCCCTGGACGGAGCAGGCGCCTGGCGGCAGTTCTGGAGCATCACCTTCCCGCTGCTGCGCCCCGTCTCCGCGATCACCCTGCTGCTCGGCCTCGTCTACACCCTCAAGGTCGTCGACATCATCTGGATCATGACCGCCGGCGGCCCGGCGAACGCGACCACGACGCTCGCGATCTGGTCGTACCGGGAGGCCTTCGGCACCGGGCAGCCGGATCTGTCGCCCGCGGCCGCCGTCGGCAACGTCCTCATCGTGATCGCGCTGATCTTCGGTTTCTTCTATCTGCGCATCCAGCGACGTCAGGAGAGCTCATGACCGCCCGGCGCTCGTGGTGGAAGACCGCCCTCGGGGTCGTCTTCACCGCCGTCATGCTCTTCCCCGTGTACTGGATGGTCAACGTCTCGTTGACGCGCACCCAGGACCTGAGATCGAACCCGCCGCACATCTTCCCGTGGGACCCCACGTTCGAAGGCTACGAGGCGGTGCTGCGCCAGCAGCTGCCGAACCTGGGCACGAGTCTGCTCATCGGGCTCGGCTGCGTCGTGCTGACGGTCCTGATCGCGGCGCCCGCCGCCTACGCGATCGCGCTGCTCAACCTGCGCGGCGGGCGCACCCTCAACTTCATCCTGCTGGTGGCGCAGATGATCCCCGCGGTCGTCATGGCGATGGGCTTCTACGCGATCTACGTGCGGCTGGGACTGCTCAACAGCGTCTGGGGGCTCATCCTGGCCGATTCGACGATCGCCGTGCCGTTCGCCGTGCTGCTGTTCACCGCGTTCATGAGCGGTCTTCCCCGCGAGCTCCTGCAGGCGGCGCGGATCGACGGTGCCGGCGCCTGGCGCACGTTCGTGTCCATCGTGCTGCCGATGAGCCGCAACTCCGTGCTCACCGTGTCGCTGTTCGCGTTCCTGTGGGCCTGGTCGGACTTCGTGTTCGCCTCGACGCTCGCGCGCAACAGCGACCTGACCCCCGTGACCCTCGGCATCTACGCCTACATCGGCAACAACACGACCCAGTGGAACGCCATCATGGCCACCGCGGTCGTCGCCTCCATCCCCGCTGCCGTCCTCCTCGTGTTGGCGCAGCGCTACGTCGCCGCCGGTGTCACCGCCGGCGCTGTGAAGGACTGATCCGTGACGATTACCCCCTCCGTCGCGAGGGATGCCGCCGCATCCGCCGCGAAGCCTGCCCCTCGGGCCGTCCCCGTGTCGCCGACCGGCTCGGTGCGCTCCAGCGCCGGCGTCGCGGACGTCGTGCTGGACGACGACGGATTCTGGGGATCCCGGCAGCTCGTGAACGGCGACGCGACCCTCGCGCACTGCCGGGAGTGGATGGAGCGACTCGGCTGGCTCGCGAACTTCGACCGCGTCGCCCGCGGCGAGGAGACCGTCGCGCGCGCCGGCTGGCAGTTCTCCGACTCCGAGGTCTACAAGCTCCTGGAGGCGATCTCCTGGGAGCTCGGCCGCCGGGACGACGAGGAGCTCGAGCGGGTCTACGCGCAGCTCGTCGCGCGGGTCGGGGCCGCGCAGGACGACGACGGCTACCTCGGCACGGCGTTCGGGCACCCCGGTCTTCCGCCCCGCTACAGCGACCTGGCCATGGGGCACGAGCTGTACAACATGGGCCACCTCCTGCAGGCGGCGGTCGCGCGGGTGCGCGCGCACGGAGAGGACGACCTCGTGCGGATCGCGCGTCGCGCCGCCGACCACGTCGTGCGGGAGTTCGGCCCGGGCGGTCACGAGGGACTGTGCGGTCATCCCGAGATAGAGGTCGCGCTCGCGGAGTTCGGTCGCGCCCTGAACGAGCCCCGTTACATCGAGCAGGCACGTCTGTTCGTCGATCGACGCGGACACGGGACCCTGCCGGTCCGGCCGCTGCTGTCCGCCGAGTACTTCCAGGACGACGTCCCGGTGCGCCGCGCCGAGGTCCTGCGCGGTCACGCCGTGCGGGCGCTCTATCTCTCAGCCGGAGCCGCGGACGTCGCGATCGAGACCGGCGACGAGGCGCTCCTCGATGCCGTCCGCCGCCAGTGGTCGCGCACCGTGGAACGCCGCACGTACCTCACCGGCGGCATGGGCTCCCGGCATCAGGACGAGGGGTTCGGCGACGACTTCGAGCTTCCCGCCGACCGCGCCTACTGCGAGACCTGCGCGGGCGTCGCCTCGGTGATGCTGGCCTGGCGCCTCTATCTCGCGACCGGCGAGGTCGCGTACGTCGATCTCATCGAGCGCACGCTCTACAACGTGGTCGCGACCTCGCCGGCCGCGGACGGACGGGCGTTCTTCTACGCGAACCCCCTGCACCAGCGCGACGCGGCTGCGGAGGCCGCCGAGGGCGTCAACATGCGTGCCGAGGGAGGTGTGCGCGCACCCTGGTTCGACGTGTCGTGCTGCCCGACGAACCTCGCTCGCACCCTCGCCTCGCTGCCGGCGTACGTCGCGGCGACCGAGGGGGATGTCGTCACGCTGCTGCAGTACGCGGCCGGCCAGGTGCGGCTGGGCGGTCTCGTCCTGCGGATCGACACGCGGTATCCGGATGACGGACGCGTCGTCGTGACGATCGTCGAGGCGCCGCCGAGCGCCGTGACGGTGCGGCTGCGCATTCCCGACTGGGCGACCGATGCGCGACTGACCCAGCCTGGTGCCGCCGTCTGGACGGCGGCACCAGGCTGGGTCGACGTGCGGCGCACGTTCGCCGCCGGGGACCGGGTGGAGCTCGATCTGCGCATCGCCCCGCGGTTCACATGGCCGGACCCCCGCATCGACGCCGTGCGTGGCACCGTGGCGATCGAGCGCGGCCCGCTCGTGCTGTGCCTCGAGTCGACCGACCTGCCCGACGGCGTGACGCTCGACCACGTGCGTGTCGACACCACGCAGGCTCCGCTCCCGGCCGTGGACGGCGCCCGCGTCGAGGTCGCGATCGTCGCCGCCGGTCCGGACGCGCCCGGTCGCCCCCCGTTCGGGGCGCGACCGGGGCCGACGGCGGAAGGGCGGATCGAACTGCCCTTCATCCCCTACCACCGTTGGGCCGAGCGCGGCCCGGCGACCATGCGTGTCTTCATCCCGACGGCGGACGGGCTGGCGACCGAAGGGGTCCCGCAGGACTGACCCCGCGCGGACTCCGCGCACATCCCATCCGCCGGCACCGCCGGCATCCACGAGACAGAGAGGTACTCGACAGCATGCGCGATGCGACGACGCACTCCCGATGGCGCCGCGGCACGGCCGCGATCGTCGCGACGGCGGTGGTGAGCGCCGGACTCATCGCGGGGGGCACCGCCCCCGCGATGGCGGCACCACCCGACCCCGACCTGCACTATTCGATGGACGACATCACGGGGGCGACGGTCCCCGACAGCTCCGGCAACGGCTGGGACGGCGCCATCAGCGGCGCGACCGGCATCGTCACCGGGGCGGAGGACGACTCCGCGCTCGACCTGGACGGCGGGCACGTCACCATCCCGAGGGCCGTGCTCGACGGTGCGACCGATCTGACTGTGTCGACCCGGGTGCGCTGGGACGGCTCGAGCGGCCCGTGGCAGTGGATCTTCGGTCTCGGCAGCGACAACTCGCGCTACATCTTCGCGAGCCCCTCGAACGGAGACGGCGACCTGCGGGCGGCGATCACCCGCAACGGCCCGGGTTCCGAGGCCATCATCACCGGAAGAGGGCCCCTGGCGGCCGGCCGCTGGGCGACGCTCACGCTCACGCTCGACACGGACGCGGACCTGCTCACCGCCTACATCGACGGTGCGGCCGTGGCGTCCGCGTCGACCGACGTGGTCGCGGGGGAGCTGCTCCTGCCAAGCGCGACGAGCGCCGGTGCGATCGGCAAGTCGTTCTACGCCGACCCGCCCTTCGACGGGGCGATCGACGACTTCCGGGTCTACCGCTCGGCGCTGAGCGCCGGGGAGGTCGCCGCGCTCGTGGGCGGCGACCTCCCCGAGATCGTGGAGCTCACCCGGAGCGCGTTCGAGGTGCGCACCAGCGTCGGCGAGGCGCCGGCGCTGCCCGCCACCGTCCGGGCGACGTACACCGACGACGTCGCCCGCGACGTGCCGATCGCGTGGGCGGGCATCGATCCGTCGCAGTACGCGGCCTCCGGCGTGTTCACCGTCATGGGCGACGCCGCGGGCCACCCCGTCACCGCGGAGGTCACCGTGCACCGCGGAGAGGTGCGCATCGACCTCGGCACCGACACCGGAGAGGTGTACGGCGGCGCGTCCGGTCTCCTCTACGGCCTCTACGGCGAGGGGATGCCGACGGCGAACCTCATCGAGGGCATGAACGTGCGCACCGTCGCCACCAAGGCGCAGGACGGCTCGCAGCATCCGGGATCCGACGCGCTCGAGATCCTGCCCACGCTCGCCGAGACCGGCGGGGACGTCTACCTGCGCATCACCGACTGGTACCGGGGCTTCCCGTACCAGTGGCCGGGCGACACCCCCGAGGAGAAGCTGGCCGACTACCGCCGGGTCCTGGACGCCCAGCTGGACATGATCGGCGAGATCCCCCGGGAGCAGCTCGAGCACCTCGTGATCGAGCCGTTCAACGAGCCCGAGGGCAACATGTTCGGCACTGGGGAGTGGAGCCTCGACGGCACGTCGTGGCTGACCGACCCGAGCGACTACTTCGCGGCATGGGACGCGACGTACCAGCGCATCAGGGAGGCCTTCCCCGACATCCGCATCGCGGGCCCGGGCACCAGCATTCTGTTCCCGCAGGTCGAGGGCTTCCTCGAGCACGCCGTCGAGGCGGGCACCGTGCCCGACATCATCACCTGGCACGAGCTCTCCCATCCGCAGGCGATCCGCGAGTCCGTGGCGACGTTCCGCGGATGGGAGGCCGACGCCTTCGCCGGCACCGCGTACGCGGGCACCGAGCTGCCGATCAACATCAACGAGTACGCGTTCAACTACCACACCTCTGTGCCGGGGCAGATGATCCAGTGGATCTCCGCCATCGAGGAGGTCAAGGTCGACGCGATGATCGCGTTCTGGAACATCAACGGCAACCTGTCGGACTCGGCCGTGCAGACCAATCGCGGCAACGGCCAGTGGTGGCTGTACAACGCGTACGCGCAGCTGTCCGGGCACACTGTGGAGCTCACCCCGTCGTCGCCGGGCGAGAACTACACGCTGCAGGGCGTGGCCGCGCTCGACGAGGACGCGGCGATCGCCCGCACGATCGTCGGCGGCGCGTCGGGCACTGCTCCCGTGGACCTCGTGAACGTCCCCGCCGACGTCTTCGGACAGAGCGTGCGCGTGCAGGTGCGGGAGATCGCGTGGACCGGCCAGCTGGGCGACTCGGCGCAGCCCACCGTGATCTCGGATGCCGTGGTGCCCGTGTCGGACGGCACGGCGAGCATCGCGTTCGGGTCGGGTACGCTGCCGGAGCTGGTCGAGTCGTCGGCGTACGAGATCGTGGTCACACCCGGTGCGGGTGCGGTCGCCCCGGAGGCGCAGGCGCCTTGGTCGGCGTCGTACGAGGCCGAGGACGCGACCTACGCCGGCGGCGGCTACAGCCGGAACGGGCCGGAGGGCTCGCCGGCGGACGTGGCCAAGTTCTACACGTCCGGCGGGTACGACGTCGGCGGGCTCCGGACCGGCTCCGACGGCGTGCTCTCGTTCACGGTCGACGTGCCGGAGGACGGCGCGTACGACCTGTCCGTGTTCGCGAACAGCCTGAACACCTTCGCCGCCGTGGCCGAGAACGGTCCGACCAACGTGTTCGTCACGGTCGACGGTGCCGCCGAGCAGGAGATCCTCCTCCCGCTCGCGTACAAGTGGGTGGTCTGGGACCATGCCGGCACGTCGGTCGAGCTGACCGCCGGGACGCACACCATCGCGCTCGCCGCACGGAGCCTGGACGGGACGCGGGCGACCGTGGGGGACGCGATCGTCGATCGGATCACGCTGGAGCGCTCCGCATCCGCCGATGCGGTCGCCGTCTACGAGGCCGAGCTCTCCGATCACGACGGCGACGTCTCGTACGAGGGGTCCGGATCGGTCGTGCTGGACGCCGACGGGTCGGCCACGTTCTGGGTGTACGGGAAGACCGACGCCGAGGCGTCGCTGGGCGTGGTCGGCTCGGGAGGCGGCACCGTCTCGGTCAACGACGTCGACGTGCTCGACCTGGCTCGCGCGACGGACGCCGCGGTGCACCTGCAGGGCGGCGTCAACAAGATCCTGGTGCGCGGCGCCGCCGTCGTCGATGCGATCCGCATCGGGGCGTCGACCGGCGCGCTCGATGCGGTGACCTACCAGGCCGAGGACGCGCAACGGGCCGGCGCCGCCGCGGTCGCCGAGCTCGCCCTCGCCGACGGCGGGCTGGCCGTGGAGGGCATCGGCGGGGAGCCGGGCAACGGCAACACGCTCACCTTCACGGTCGACGCGGCCGAGGCCGGGCAGCACGCCGTCGTGGTGCGCTTCTCGAACCCGGAACAGGTTCCGGCGACGCACTACAACCCCAACCCGATGGCGCGTCACGCGGACATCTCGGTGAACGGGGAGGAGGCGACGCAAGTGCTGTTCGTCCCGACGTTCCATCGCAACAACTTCTGGGAGCGCACGGTGGTGCTCGACCTGAAGGAGGGCGAGAACACCGTCCGGTTCTCGGCGCAGGAGCAGCCGAACTTCGACGGCGGCACGTACGCCGAGGAGAACTGGCCTGGCATCCCGCTCCGGGCGGACGAGGCGCCGATCATCGATCGGATCACCGTCTCGCCGCTCGTGGTGGTCGCCACCGAGCCCGGTGGGCCCGGCGAGCCCGGTGTGCCGGGCACGCCGACGCCCGATCCGACTCTGCCGGGCACCGGACCGGACGCGCCGTCCGCGCCGGCGGAGTCGGGGCTCACCGCCGAGACCCGCGACCGCATCTCGGGACCGGGGTCGGTCGCCCGCGGGGAGCGGATCACCGTGACGGTCGGCACGCAGCACGCGGGGCAGACCGTCTACGGGTGGATCTACTCCGCGCCCACGGCGCTCGGCCCGGCCGTCGTGACGGCGACCGGGACGGTGACGTTCACGGTGCCGGCGACGCTCGCCACGGGAGCGCACCGCCTGGTCGTGACGGATGCGGACGGGAACGTGATCGGCTGGTACGCGCTGCGCGTCACGGATCTCGCGGCGACCGGCGGCGACGAAGCGCTGTCGTGGATCCCGGTCGGTGCGCTGCTGATCGGGGCCGGCATCGTCCTGCTCGTGCTGCGGCGCCGGCGGACCACGGCGTAGTCCGCACCGCCGAGAAGCCCCCGGGTCGTCCGGCTCGGGGGCTTCTCGGCGTGCACGACACCACGATGTGCGATCTCCGAGAGAGGGACGCGGGATCTCCGAGAGGGGCGAGAGAGAGGCATCGAGCACTGAGCGGAAGAGCCAGCCGATTGCGACGCCGCGCGGAGACGGTCCGACGCTCCAGAGACCCCGTCGGAGTCTCGACGCGGGAGTGCGCCCATTCTGCGGAGCGCGTGATCCGTCGTCGCCCGGCTGCGCGCGTCGCGCAAACCCGCCCCGTCGCCCTTGACGGTTCTGGACGTCGGAAACATCGACGAGATCGGCGGACCCTAGCCTGTGCGCACGGAGATCGAGAGGCCCGGGACCGCCGGGATCCCGGGCACGGAGGAGGACGACGGGATGCTGATCCAACGACGCGGCGACGACCCCCGCGACTGGGAGCTCTACGGCGGCGAGGGGTCCGTGCAGATCGAGTGGTACTTCCGGGAGGCCTCGCAGCTTCCGGCGAACGTCATGCTCTACCACCTGGAGCCCGGCGCCGAGGAGGGCGTCCACTTCCATCTCGAGGACGATCCCGACAGCTGCTCGACGTACAGCTCCGATGAGATGTACGTCGTCACGCGCGGCGAGGTCGTCATGATCCTCGCCGACGAGCGGGTCGTGCTCCGCGCGGGCGACGCCGCCTATGCCCCGCACGGGCACCCCCACGGCGTCGTCAACGAGTCCGCCGAGCCCGCCGAGCTGGTGCTCCTCTTCGGCCCGCCCAAGGACCCAGCGCCCACGGCCTGAATCGAAAGTCCTCACGCTTCGTCTCGCTGCGCTCGCTCAGCGACCGGCGCCGTCGCCCGGTCGCGACGAGGGGGCGAGCTCCTCGCCGTGGCGCACCGTGCGGGCGATGCCGTCGACGAGCACCGGCCAGAGCCCGTCCGGGATCAGGTGGCCCATGCCGGGGTGGACCTGGAGCTCGGCGCACTGGAGCGCGGCGGCGATGTCGACCGACGCGCTCCAATGCAGCGCGTCGTCGTCGCGCCCGTGGAGCACCAGCGCCGGCACCGTCACCGCGCGCAGGAGCTCCAAGCGCTCCGGGGCGCGGAAGAGCGCCGACCACTGCCGGGCGAAGCCCTCGGGGGCGTACCCGCGGTCGTACGCCTCGCCGGCGGCCCGCCGCATCCATTCGACGTCGATCGGGTAGCGGGCGCTGCTGGCCGAGCGAGCGTACTCACCCGCTCCGGCGACGAGCAGCTCGCGCGGGTGACGCTGCGACACGGCGCCGAGATCGGCGCGCTCGTGCAGCACGTACCGCGGGTCCTGCCCCGGGATGGTCGAGATCAGGCCCAGACCGCGCACGCGTTCCGGGTGCTCGATCGCCACCATCTGCGCCATCATGCCGCCCATCGAATGGCCCACCACGTGCGCCGCCTCGATCCCGAGGTCGTCGAGGATGCGCACGACATCGTCGCCCATGTCTCCCAGGCCGTACCCGCCGTCGAGGTCCTCGGTCCCGCCGAAGCGGTGCGAGAGACCCGTGTCGCGGTTGTCGAACCGGACGACCCGCAGGCCCTCCGCGACGAGCAGTCCGATGAGCTCGGGCCGCCACGACAGCAGCTGCGCGCCGCCGCCCGAGATCAGCACGACCAGGGGATCGCCCGGGCGTCCGAAGACCTCGTAGTAGATCCTCACGTCGTCGGTGTCGGTGTACGGCATCCGCTCGTCCCTTCGTTCGTGCCATCGATCGTCCACGCGTCCGGGCCGTCGCCGGGCGGCGGGCACGAGCCGCGCTCACGTCCGGTACAGCTCCGGCATCGACGCCAGCAGGCTCCGCGTGTACGGATGTCGCGGGTCGGTCATGACCTGCTCGCCCGCGCCCTCCTCGACGATGCGTCCATCGTGCATCACCGCGACGCGGTGCGCGACGGCGCCAGCGGGTCTCCGGGCACGAGACGCACCATCGATAACACGAGCACGGACAGCACGAGCAGCGACGGGAGGATGCGGGAGCCGAGGTAGCGGAGCATGGCCGCACGGGGCCGGCGGGGCGTCGTTCGAGTGCGAGGTCGTGCAGGGTCACGAGCGCGCCACTCACCCGATCGGCGCGTCGACGATCACCGGGCGGCGGTCGATCCCACCGGCGGGATTCGCCGCCGCGGCGACGGAGAAGGTCGAGATGTCGTCGGTGGACTCGCCGTCGACGGCGAGCTCGGCGAGGACCCGGCCGATCGCGGGGGCGAACTTGAAGGCGTGGCCGGCGCCGAGGCCGAGGATGATGTCGGGATGCTCCGGCAGCGGGCCGATCACGAAGTTGCGGTCGGGGGTGATCGCGTACTGGCACGTGACGGTGCGCAGCACCTCGCCGCTGGAGGGGATCGTGCTCCGCATGAACGCCGTGAGCTGGTCGAGCAGCTCGGACGAGGGGACGAAGGTGCGCTCCTCGGGCGTCATGAGGTTGTCGGAGCGGTCCCGAGCGGCCTTGATGCTCGGCTCGCCGTAGGTGGGGAAACCGTAGAAGCAGTGCTCGTCCTCCCAGATCCACACCGGGAAGCGGTCGCGGTCGAAGGCGTCCGCGTCCTCGGGCTTGAAGTAGGTGACCTGCTCCTGCATGGTGATCAGCGGGATCTCGGCGCCGAGGGGGGCGAGCAGCGTGTTCGTCCAGGCATCCGTCGCGAGGATCACCTTGCCGGCGTGCACGTCGCCCCGCTCCGTGTGCACGGTGACCCCGGAGTCCCCGGGCGTCAGCCCGACGACGGGGGTGCGGTCGCGGATGACTGCGCCGTGGGCCCGGGCCTGGATCTGCAGCACGGCGACCGAGCGCGCCGCGTGCACGATCCCCGAGTCGGGCGTGTAGATCGTCTCGACGTTCTCCGGCAGCGCGAACTGCGGCCAGCGCTCGTGCACCTCGGCGGGAGACAGCAGCTCGTAGGGCACCCCGACCTCGTCGAGGCTGGCGGAGAAGTCGGCGGCGGCGAAGGGGCCGTCGGTGGGGATGAAGACGAGACCTCCGGTGACGACGGTCAGCTGCTCGCCCGAGGCCTCTTCGAACTCGGCCCAGTCCCGGTACGCCGACTGGGCGAGCCGGACGTACTCGGGAGCGCCGTACGACGTGCGGATGATGCGCGAGGTGTCGTGCGACGCGCCACGGACGTGTCCCAGCTCGAACTGCTCGAACGCGACGACCTTCACGCCCCGGCGGGCGAGGTAGTAGGCGGCCGCGCTGCCGAGGGCACCCATGCCGACGACGGCGACGTCGAATTTCTCCATGCGCACATCCACTCTTCTTCGTGATCCGACCGGGTTCGGGGCTCGCCCACCAGCCCTGGTGCACAGGACGGTGAGGCGGGGGCCGAGCGAGTGAGCCCATTATTCGAAGGGCGCGAATCGGTGCTGTTACAGTGCTCGTCACATGCAAAGTGTCATGTTCAGGATTGATGGTTCTGCGGACCCTGCGAGGGAGGCGACGGTGACGGCGCGAGTGACGACGGGGCTGCGGCTCGTGCAGCTGATCGCCTCGCGTCCCGATCCCACCGAGCCCGCGCCGGTCGGGTTCCTGGCTGCGGCGATGTCCGCCTCCCTCAGCGGGACGTCCCGGCTGTGCGCCGAGCTCGAGCATCTCGGCCTGCTCGAGCGCGGCGAGGGGTACGGCGCCTATCGGCTGGGTCCGGTCGCGATCCAGCTCTCGGGGCGTGCGGCGGCCCCCTTCGCGAAGACGGTGCGGTTCGCCCTCACCCGCGCGGCGCAGAAGACCGGCGAGACCGTATGCCTGGCCGCGCCGTCCCCCGACGGATTCCGGGTGGTCTCGGTCGTCGATTCGCCCTGGACGCTGCACGCACCCGCCGCGCTGGGAGAGCTCGCCGAGGACGACGGCGCCATCGCGCTCGCCGGCCAGGGGTGGGGGGTCGACGCGCTCGGCGCGTTCCCGCGCGCGGAGGTCACCTCCGGCAAACGGGTCGAGGTCGCCCTCCCCGTGCTGGATCCACTGGGCGAGACGGTCGCCGTCGTCGCGGCGCGGCTGCCGGTCTATCGCGCCAAACGTGGCGTCCCGCAGGCGGGCAGCGCGCTCACGACGGCGCGGCGGATCCTCGAACGAGAGCTCACCGCCGGCGGGGGCGCGGGGCGGGACGAGGTGCGGCTGCCGGCCGATGCCCCGGTGGCGGACGAGGCGCGGCTGGCGTCGTCGCTCGAGGCGGCGCTGCGGATCCTGCAGCATCTCGCGGGCGGGGCCGACGCGGCGGCGGGCATCGCCCGGGCGACCGGGCTGCGGCTCGATCGCACGCGGCGTCTGCTCGAGTCGTGCCGCCGGTCGGGCCTGGTCACGGCGGCCCGGGACGGCGTGGAGCACCGGCTGGCGTGGGTCGTGCACGGCTGGTACCGCGCGGCGGCGCCGCAGACGCTCGTGCAGCGGGGCCGGCACTTCGTCGCCGAGGCGGCAGAGGCCACCGGCGCGTGCGCGTTCCTCACCGTGCTGAAGGGGATGCGCAGCTTCACGCTGGTCGAGGAGCTCGCGGTGCTCGGCGAGGGGCTGGTCATGCGCCCGTGGCTGGGCAAGCCGCATCCGATCGTCGGCTCCGACGGCGGACCCACGCTCGTGATGGACCTCACCCCCGAGCAGCTGGCCGAGATCTTCCCCTCGCGGCACACGCCGCAGGAGTTCGAGCGGTTCCTCGACCGCGTGCGACGGGCGGTGCGCGACGGAGTGCTCGCGCTGGAGTCGATCGAGGAGTTCGGGATCACGTCGGTGTCGGCCCCCGTGCGCGACGCCAGCGGGACGGTGGCGGCGGCGGCCTGCATCGTCGGGGCCACCGAGTACGTCAAGCCGCGGCTGGGCGCCATCCAGGCCGCCGCCCGGCAGCTCGCCGAGCAGGTCTCGGCGCTGCTGGTCTGAGGCGCGGCGGGGTGTCCGGCCGCTGAGCGAGCGCCGCGAGACGAAGCGTGTGGACTTTGGGTCAGCCGCATCCGTCGCGTGTCTCACTTGTGCATCCGGATCACACCGAAGCCCTGCTCAAGTGAGACACCGATCCCCGGAACGGCCCGCGCCCTCGACTCGGTGTCTCACTTGTGCAGCGGAAGACCCCGACCGACCTGCACAAGCGAGACACGGATGCCGGGCGGTCGCGGTTGTGAGACCTTCGCTTCAGCTTCTCCGCGCCCCTGCGGGGCGCTCCGTGGGGTGGGAGAAAAGCCGCTCGCTGAGCGGGAGTCGCGAGACGAGGCGCCCGGGCGACGGCGTTCGCCCCGGCGACGGCAGATCCGGGGGCGATCGGCCGTCGCCCGACAGATCACCGTCGCTCGGCAGATCCACGACGCGCGAGCTGGCGACACGACGCGCGAGCCGACCGGACGGGACGGCTGCCGCCTCAGACCCGCCGCGACCCCTCGTCGAAGGCCGACTGCAGCTCGGCCTGCACGGCGCGGATGCCGGGCCGTGCGGCCGCGCCGGTGCGGACGGCCGTGAAGACGTCGCGCCGGGGGGATCCCGGCAGAGTCGCGAGGCGTACGGGCGGTCGTTCTCCGGCGAAGACCAGATCGGGCAGCATCGCCACGGCGTGCCCCGACGCCACCAGTCGTACGTGCGCGGTGAGGTCGGCGAGCTCGAAGCGCACGTCGGGCTCGAACCCCGCAGCCCGGCATTGCTGCGTGGCCCACTGCCTGGCCGCGGTGCCGACCGGCTCCATCACCCACGGGCGATCGCGCAGCGCCCCGAGGCCCGCGTCGTCGTCCCCCGCGCCGAGGGCCAGCCGGATGGCGTCGTGCCCGAGCAGCGTCCGGTCGAGCCCGTCGCGGTGCTCGCGGGTGTGGCCGGGGTACTGCTCGGCGACGACGAGGTCGAAGCCCCGGGCGGCGAGCTCGAACAGGCCCTGCTCGGGGGCGAGCTCGGCGACCTCGACGCGCAGCC
This sequence comes from Microbacterium sp. 18062, assembly GCF_902706225.1. GTDB lineage: Bacteria > Actinomycetota > Actinomycetes > Actinomycetales > Microbacteriaceae > Microbacterium. Next base: position 41,186 of record NZ_CACSKB010000017.1, on the reverse strand, counting down.
CCGGCTCGTGCTCGGCGAGCCGGGCGAGGGTCGTCGGCACAAGGCCGTGCGCGGCGGACTGCATCACAGCGAGCCGCACCGGCGCGAGCGACGGCTGCATCCGTTCGAGCTCGCTGCGCACCCGCTCGTCGGCCTCCAGCATCCGGGCCGCGTGCGCGGCGAGCGCCTCGCCCTGCGCCGTCAGACGCACGCGCCGGCCGTCGGGCTCGAGCAGCGCCACGCCCGCGTCGCGCTCCAGCTGTGCGAGCTGCTGCGAGATCGTCGACGGGCTGTATGCGAGCGCCTCGGCGACGGCCGCCAGCGTGCCGCGGACCGAGAGCTCGTGCAGCAGGCGCAGCCGGCGCAGATCGAACACAGGAGCCAATCAGTCGATAAAAACGAACGGTACTCATCATAAACGATCGCTTTTCACGATGGATCGGCGGGCGCCAGACTGATCGCCAACACGAAAGGCCGTCATGACCCTCAGCGAAGCGCCCGCGTCGGCACCCCCGGAGCCCACCGACATCCGCCCCGCCGACCTCGCCGACGAAGCCATCGCGCTCGTGCGGCAGTGGCTCGAGGCGAGCCGGTCCGAGCCCGTCGACGCGTCGGCGGAGCGTCTGGCCGGCGTCCTCCGCGACCCGAACGGCCTCGACTTCACGGTCGGCTTCGTCGACGGCGTCGTGCGCCCCGAGGACCTCCGGGTCGCCGCCCGCAACCTCGCCGCGCTGACGCCGCTGATCCCCGCGTTCCTCTCGTGGCCGCTGAAGACCGCCATCCGGATCGGCGCGTTCGTCGCGCCCTTCGCACCCGGGATCGTCGTGCCGGCGGCGCGGCTCGCGCTGCGCACGATGGTGCGCCACCTCATCGTCGATGCCACCGATCGCAGGCTCGGCCCCGCCATCCGGCGCATCCGCGGCGACGAGAGCGCCGGCACGCGCCTGAACGTGAACCTGCTGGGTGAGGCCATCCTCGGCAAGAAGGAGGCCGCGCGGCGCCTCGCCGGCACCCGGCGGCTCCTGGCCCGCGACGACGTCGACTACGTCTCGATCAAGGTGTCCTCGACGGTCGCCCCGCACACGCCGTGGGCGTTCGAGGAGGCCGTGACGGATGCGGTGGCGGCCCTCCGGCCGCTCTACCGGATCGCACGGAAGGGGCGGAAGTTCCTCAACCTCGACATGGAGGAGTACAAGGACCTCGATCTCACCCTCGCGGTGTTCACCCGGGTCCTCGACGAGCCCGAGTTCCACGACCTCGAGGCCGGCATCGTGCTGCAGGCGTACCTGCCCGATGCGCTGGGCGCGATGATGCGGCTGCAGGAGTGGGCGTCGGCACGTGTCCGGGACGGCGGCGCCCCCGTCAAGGTGCGCGTCGTGAAGGGGGCGAACCTGCCGATGGAACGGGTCGACGCCGACATCCACGACTGGCCGCTCGCGACCTGGGAGTCGAAGCAGGCCTCGGATGCGTCGTACAAGGCGGTGCTCGACTACGCCCTGCGGCCCGAACGCGTCGCCGCGGTGCGGATCGGCGTCGCCGGGCACAACCTCTTCGACATCGCGCTCGCATGGCTGCTCGCCGAACGTCGCGGGGTGACCGGCGGGATCGACGTCGAGATGCTGCTCGGCATGGCGACCGCCCAGGCCGCGGTCGTGCGGCGCACGGTCGGGTCGGTGCTGCTCTACACGCCCGTCGTGCATCCGAGGGAGTTCGACGTCGCGATCGCCTACCTGATCCGCCGGCTCGAGGAGGGCGCGTCCGCGGAGAACTTCATGTCGGCCGTGTTCGATCTCGACGGCGACGCCGGGCTGTTCGCCCGCGAGCGCGACCGGTTCCTCGCCGCGATCGCGGCGATGCCCGCCGGGGTGCCCGCCCCGCACCGGGTGCAGGACCGCACGGCCGCCGCCGCGCCTGCGCCGGGCGAGGGGTTCGGGAACACTCCGGACTCCGATCCCGCCATCGCCGTCAACCGCGGGTGGGCGAGCGCCATCCTGTCGCGGATGGAGACCTCCACGCTCGGAACCCGGACCGCCCAGTCGCACCTGATCGCCGACGAGGCGGCCCTCGACGCCGCCATCGATGCTGCCGTCGCGGCGGGCGAGGCCTGGCGGGCGCTCGGCGCCGACGGCCGTGCCGAGATCCTGCACCGCGCCGGCGACGTCCTCGAACGCCGCCGGGCGGACCTCATCGAGGTGATGGGCTCCGAGTGCGGCAAGGTCGTCGAGCAGGGCGATCCCGAGGTGTCCGAGGCGATCGACTTCGCCCACTACTACGCCGAGCAGGGTCGACGCCTGGACGCCGTCGACGGCGCGACGTTCACGCCCGCCGCGCTCACCGTCGTCACCCCGCCCTGGAACTTCCCCGTCGCGATCCCGGCGGGCTCCACGCTCGCGGCCCTCGCCGCAGGCAGCCCCGTCGTCCTGAAGCCCGCCCGGCAGGCTCGTCGTTCGGGCGCGGTCATGGCCGAGGCGCTCTGGGAGGCGGGTGTGCCCCGCGACGCGCTGACGTACGTGCAGCTCGACGGCCGCGACCTCGGGCGCCGGCTCGTGGCCCACCCGGCCGTCGAGCGCGTCGTGCTGACCGGCGCCTACGAGACCGCCGAGCTCTTCCGCTCCTTCCGCCCCGACCTGCCGCTGCTGGCCGAGACGAGCGGCAAGAACGCCGTCATCGTGACCCCGAGCGCCGACCTCGACCTCGCGGCGAAGGACGTCGCGTTCTCGGCGTTCGGGCACGCGGGCCAGAAGTGCTCGGCCGCATCCCTCGTCGTCCTCGTCGGGTCGGTCGGTGCGTCCGAGCGCTTCCGCGGGCAGCTCGTCGACGCGGTCGAGTCGCTCGAGGTCGGTCTGCCCTGGTGGGCGGCCAGCCGCGTCGGGCCCCTGATCGGTCCCGCCGACGGCAAGCTGCTGCGCGCGCTCACGACCCTCGAGTCCGGGCAGCGCTGGCTCGTCGAGCCGCAGAGGCTCGACGCCGACGGCGCGCTCTGGCGTCCGGGCATCCGCGAGGGCGTGCAGCCGGGATCGGAGTTCCACCTCACCGAGTACTTCGGCCCGGTGCTGGGCATCATGACGGCTCCCACCCTCGACGCGGCGATCGACCTCATCAACGCGATCGAGTACGGCCTCACCTCGGGGCTCCACTCCCTCGACGGCGACGAGATCCAGACGTGGCTGCGGCGCATCGAGGCGGGCAACGCCTACGTCAACCGCGGCACGACCGGCGCGATCGTCCAGCGGCAGCCGTTCGGCGGGTGGAAGAAGTCGGTCGTGGGCCCCGGCACGAAGGCCGGCGGGCCGAACTATCTGAGCGGGCTCGGCGCGTGGACGGATGCGGCGCCCCGCGCCGTCGCGTCGCGTCCCGACGCGTTCTCCTCAGCCGCGCTCGCTGCCGTCGGCGGCGACGAGCGCGGCTGGCTCGCTGCGGCCCTCGCGAGCGACGCGGCGGCGTGGCGCGAGGAGTTCGGGACCGCGCGGGACGCGTCGGGGCTCGAGTCCGAGCAGAACGTCTTCCGGTATGCGCCGGTTCCGGTCACGGTCCGGCTTGAGGACGCGCCCGAGGTCGCGCTCGTCCGGACCGTCGCGGCCGGGGTCCGCGCGGGCGCGGAGGTCTCCGTCAGCACGGCGACCTCGCTCTCGGCCGCGGCCCGCGCCTGGCTCGAGGGGCACGGCGTGCCCGTATCCGTCGACGACGCGACGGCCTGGCGGGGTCGTGCCGCGGCCATCGCGGGCACCGGTGGGCGCGTGCGACTGCTCGGCGGATCGGCGGCGCGGTTCGCCGACGCCACCGGCGGTTCCCCCGCCGTCGCCCTCTACGATGGTCCCGCGGTGACGGCGGGTCGCATCGAGATGCTGCCGTATCTGCGCGAGCAGGCCGTCTCGATCACCGCGCACCGCTTCGGCACCCCCCGCCGATACCCGGTGCCCGCCGCATCCGGAGGTCCGCGATGAGACACAGCCCCGACTACGCCGCGGGCGACGACGAATGGGTCGCCGCGCTCGTGCGCGAGAACCCGTGGGCCGCGTTCGTGAGCTTCGTGCCGGGACGCGGGCTGGTCGCGTCGCACTATCCGGTGATGCTGGACGAGGAGGCCGACGGCATCGTGCTGCTCAGCCATGTCGGCCGACCCGACGAACGGGCGCACGAGCTCGGCCGGCACGAGCTGCTCGCGATCGTCGAGGGGCCGCAAGGGTACGTCTCGCCCGGGTGGTACGGCGTGTCGCCGGCCGTTCCGACGTGGAACTTCGCGGTCGCGCACCTGTACGGCACCCCTGAGCTGCTCAGCGGCGAGGAGAACCTCGCCGTGCTCGACCGGATGGTCGAACTCCTCGAGAGACCGCTGCCCGAGCCGTTCCTGATGGCCGGAACGCTGCAGAACGAGGAGTACGCGCGCCGCATCGTCGGCGGCACGGTCGGCTTCCGGATGCGGGTGACCCGGCTGGAGGGCAAGGAGAAGATGAGCCAGGACAAGCCGGCGGCCGTCGTCGACCGGGTGCTCGAGGCGCTCCGTGCGCCCGGCCCGTACCGCAACCCCCGCCTTGCCCGCAGGATGGAGCAGGTGCACCGCCCCCGAGGAACGGACGACGCATGACCGCCGACGACCTGCTGCTGAGCGGAGCCCGCCCGTACGGCGGGGGCGCCCCGCTCGACATCCGCCTCTCCGGGGGAGTGATCGCCGAGATCGCTCCGGCCGGATCGCTCGAGGCCGCCGGCGTCGAGACGGTCGCGCTCGACGGACGCTCGGTCGGGCCGGGTCTCTGGGACGCACACCTTCATTTCACGCAGTGGGTGATCCAGCAGCGCCGCGTCGACCTCGCCGGAACCCGCGGTGTCGCCGACGCGGTCGCCGTCGTGCGCGCCGCGCTCGCAGCGGGCTTCCCGATGACCGAGGGGGTGCTGTTCGGCTACGGCCACCGCGACGGCATGTGGCCGGAGCCGGTCACGCAGGCGGCTCTCGACGTCTTCGCCGAGCCGGTCGTGCTCATCAACGGCGACCTGCACAGCGCATGGATGAACACCGCCGGCGCGGTGCGGCTGGGCCTGCGCCCGGACGCCTCGGGGGTGGTCAGCGAGGGCGAGTGGATCGGCGTCCTGCAGCGGTTCCACGCCCGCGCGAACCTACCGATCGCCGACTACCGTCGGGCCGCCGACGATGCGGCCGCCCGCGGCGTCGTCGGCGTCGTGGAGTACGAGAACGTCTTGAACGTCGACGAGTGGGCCGATCGCGTGGCGCAGGGCGTGACGAGCCTGCGGGTCGACGCGAGCGTGTGGCCCGACCGGCTCGAGACCGTGATCGCCCGGGGCCTGCGCACCGGGACCCCCGTCGATCCCGACGGCCTTGTCACGATGGGGAGCCTGAAGGTCGTCGTCGACGGATCGCTCAACACGCGCACGGCGTACTGCTGGGATCCGTACCCGGGACTCGACGCGCACGCCGCGCACGGGTGCGGGGTGTCGAGCGTGCCGGTCGAGCAGCTGCGCGAGCTGCTCGTGCGCGCGCGGGAGGCCGGGATCGGTGCTGCCGTGCACGCCATCGGCGACCGCGCGAACAGTGAGGTGCTCGACACCTTCGAAGAGCTCGGGATGCCGGGCGTCATCGAGCACGCGCAGCTCGTCCGCGTCGAGGACTTCCCCCGGTTCGCCCGGCTCGGGCTCATCGCGAGCGTGCAGCCCGAGCATGCGATGGACGACCGCGACGTCGCCGACCGCTACTGGGCGGGACGCACCGATCGCGCGTTCGCCTTCGGCTCGCTGCATGCGGCCGGGGTCCCGCTGCGGCTCGGGTCGGACGCCCCCGTCGCCCCTCTCGACCCGTGGCACGCGATCGCCTCCGCGGTCAGCCGCAGCCGCGGCGACCGGGACGCATGGCACCCGGAGCAGGTGTTGCCGCTGGAGGTCGCCCTCGTCGCGAGCACGCGGCATCCGCTCGCCGTCGGGTCGCCCGCCGACCTCGTGGTGACGGACGCGGACCCCCACGCGCTCGGGCGCGACGCGCTGCGCGGGATGCCGGTCGCCGCGACGCTGCTGGCCGGCCGCTTCACCCACCGCACGCTGTAGCCCGGACCTGCCGTCCCCATTCTCGGTCCCTGAGCGAGGAGCAAAGCTCCGAGACGAAGGGGCGCGGTGGAAGGCTACGCGTCGACGACGAGCGTCGGGGTCAGCGACCGGGAGACGCACGGGTACATCACCATCGAGGCGTCGTCGACGGTGAGCGAGTCGCGGTGCTCCGGCGTGCCGCCGAGCACCGGGACGGCGCACGACCCGCAGATGCCGCGCAGGCATGAGCCCTGCACGTCGACGCCCTCGGCCTGCAGCGCCTGCAGCATCGTCCGCTCCGCGGGCACCTCGACGGTGACCTCCGACCGGGAACAGACGACCGAGAACGGCTCGTTCGGCCGGTGCTCGCGCGGCTTGGGCTCGAACCGCTCCATGTGCAGGCGCGATCCCTCGGGCAGGCGATCGCTCAGCCCGGTGAGGGCGTCGGCGAAGCTCTGCGGGCCGCAGGCGTAGACGTCGGTTCCCGGGGCGAGGGCGGAGAGCACGGCCCCGAGGTCGAGGCGTCCGTCCTCGCCGCTGACGTGGGTGCGGACGCGATCGCCGAGGGCGTCGAGCTCGGCCGTGAAGGCCACGTCCTCACGATGGCGGCTGAGGTAGACCATCCGCCAGTCCGCGCCGGTCGCCGCGAGGTGGCGGGCCATGGCGAGGATCGGGGTGATGCCGATGCCGGCGGCCAGGAGGAGATACGACGGCGCGTCGCCGAGCGGGAAGAGGTTGCGCGGGGCGCGCACGTGGACGCGGCGCCCCACGCGCAGGAATGTGTGGATGTAGTGCGATCCGCCGCGCGAGAACGGCTCGTTGCGCACGGCGATCCGATATCCACGGGTGTCCGCCGGGTCGCCGCAGAGCGAGTACTGGCGCTCCTGGCGCGTGACGAGCTGCACGTCGACGTGCGCGCCGGGCTCCCAGGCGGGCAGCACGCCGCCGTCGGCGGCCTCGAGGCGCACGCTGACGATGTGCGGGGTCTCCCGGACGATCTCGCTCACCACGAGCGGCATCATGTCGCTGCGGTCGCGCATTCAGTAGAGCACCCGGTTGCCCTCGGTGACGGCGCGGTCGATCTCGTCGCCGACGTCGCTGTCGAGTCCCGACATGCTCGCCCAGATCTGCCCCGACGTCGGCACCTCCGCGGCGAGGTCCTGCATCTCGGCGTCCCAGATCCCGCCGCGCAGGAGCGCTCGGCCGCAGTGCAGGTAGACCTGCTCGGTGCGGACCACGGTGGCCAGCTGCGGCACCGAGTGGTCCTGCTCCAGCATGCCGAGCAGCCGCGGGTCGTCGGTGACGTATGCCGTGCCGTTGACCCGCAGCGTCTCGCTCATGCCCGGGACGAAGCAGAGCATGCCCACGTGGGGGTTCTCGAGGATGTTGTGGAACGAGTCGGCCAGCCGGTTGCCGAGTCGATCGGGGATGACGAGCGTGCGCGGGTCGAGCGCCCGGACGAACCCCGGGTAGTCCCCGCGCGGGGAGCTGTCGCAGTTGCCCGCCGCGTCGGAGGTCGCCAGGCAGAAGAAGGGCGAGTGCGCGAGGAACCTCAGACAGTTGTCGTCGAGGTGGTCGGTGATCTTCGCGATCGCCGCGGGGGAGGGATCTCCGAGTTTCGAGCGGATCCCGGCGAGATCGACCGGGGCGAAGTCCGTCGGGCGCATATCTTCGACGATAGGCGATGGGGGCGGGGATGCAACGTGGCCCCGGCACAGGGTTTCGTTCCCGACTGTGCTCGCGGCACATCGGCCGCGACGGTCAGTGGCGGCTCGCCCCGAGAAGGCGCACGCGGCAGGCGAGCTCGACCGCGAAGCGCACGTCGGGGTCGTCGAGGTCGAGCTGCAGCACCTCGCGGATCCGCTTCAGACGGTACCCGACGGCGTTGGGATGCAGCGTGAGCTCGCGGCCCGCGTGCACGAGCGAGTTGTTGTGCGCGAGGTACGCGAGGAGCGTCCGCACCGAGGTCGCGGCACGCTCGGGACCGAGGGCGTCGAGCGGGGTGAGCACGTCGTGCAGGAGGCTCCGGCTGATGGGCGAGGCGTAGAAGTCTAGGAGGACCCGGCGGAGTCCGGTGACGTCGGTGACCTCGACCCCGCCGGGACGATCGGACGCAGCGGCGGAGTCCGCCGCGATCCGCGCCTCGGCCGCGGACTGTCGCAGGCCCGTCGCGCCGAGCTGCGGGGTGCCGAGGCCGAGGGTGTAGACCCACTCGTCGCCCGTCAGCGACTGCGCATAGCGCTGCAGGCGGACCCCGATCTCCCGGAGGCGGCGCTGGTGGTCGCCCGCGCCGTGCTCCTCGCTGCTGACCAGCAGGGCCTCGTCCTGGATGAAGGCGATGTGCCACATCTCGTCGCGGCCCTCGACCAGCTGCAGGGCGAACAGCTCCAGGGCGGGCTCGACGCTGCGGGGCGGCCGCGCCTCGGGGTCGGCGCGACCGGTGGGCTTCAGCCATCCGACGACGTGCGAGTGCTGCAACGGCAGGCCGAGACGCGCGGCCTGCCCGACGAACCCCTCCACGCGGGAGGACTCGGCCAGCACCAGCTCGACGATGAGGTCGGCGCGCGACTGCGTGGGGGCGTAGCGGTCGCGCATCTGGCGTTGCGCGACACGGGAGAGGAGGGCGGCGACGACCGGTCGCGCGACGTCGGCCGCCGCATCCGTCCCATCGGCCACGAGCCGGCCGATGGGAACCTCGCCGATGCAGACGGCGTCGTTGTCGGTCCAGGCCGTCGTGGGGTCGTCGTGGAGCGAGAGCCCGACGCCGAGGGCGCTGCCCGCTGCCGCCAGGATCTCGTCGATCGTGCCCGAGGCGCCGGCCGCGGCCGCGGTGGCCTGCTCGATCGCGTAGGCGGCCCGCGTCATCGCCTCGGAGGCGCCACCCGAGAGCAGCCGGTCTATCGCGACGGCGAGGTCGGACGGTCTCACGGATGGCGCCGCCAGCACCGGCACCCGCCCCCGAGCGGCCAGCGCCACCGCGGTCTCCGCGAGGGCGAGCCCGGTCGTGACGACGATCCCCGCGAGTCCGCGGGCGCTGGCCTGCCGCAGCGCCACGTCCACACGGTACGGCTCGGGGCTCTCGTCGGCGGGGACGATCGCGAGCGTTCCCGCCGAGAGGGTGTCCAGCCCCTCCAGGGGCGTGATGTCCACCCGCTGGATATCGCCCGCCTCGATGGGGCCCGCCACGAGATGCAGGCCCAGGCGTTCGTGCTGGGCCAGAAGGTCGCGCACCGTGAATTGTGCCATGAACACAAGTGTGCCGGATTCTCTAGGCCTACGGCACATTGTTCCGGTGTGAAGCCATGCCTACTGTCGGTACATGGTTCCTGCCCCCTCCGCCGCCCCGACCCGGGATCGGCTCGCCTCGGTCGCCTCCGACGATGTCGCCGCCCTCGCCGCCGGAGCCGCGATCTTCGGCACCGGCGGCGGCGGTGCCGTGTACACCGCACAGCTCGCCACGGAGCGGGCCCTGCGCGAGACCGGCCCCGTCCCGCTCGTGTCGGTCGACGAGCTGACCGCCGCCGACGCGGTCATCATGATGTCGGGCATCGGCGCCCCCACGGTCGGCATCGAGATGCTGTCGTCCGCGAACCAGGTCGAGGTGCTGCTGCGCGAGGCCGAGGCGACCGCGGGGCGGCCGATCACCACGCTCATGGCCGCCGAGATCGGGGGCAGCAACGGCGTCGCCCCCGCCGGGTGGGCCGCGCGGCTCGGACTCAACCTGCTCGACGGCGACGGAATGGGCCGCGCGTTCCCCGAGGCGACCATGATCGCGATGAACGTCGCCGGCGTTCCGTGCGACTTCGCCGTGATGAGCGACGTCGTCGGCAACGTCGTCGTGATGAAGACCGTCGACCTCTCCTGGCTCGAGCGCCACGCCCGCGCCATCACGGTCGCCAGCGGCGGCCTGTGCCTCGGTGCCCACTATCTGCTGACCGCCGAGACCGCTCGCGGCGCGGTCATCGAGGGCACCGTCAGCGCGGCGGTCCGCGTCGGCCGCGCACTGCTGGCCTCGTCCGAGCCCGTCACCGCGGTCGCGCACGAGCTCGGCGCCTCGGTGCTCGTCACCGGCAAGATCGTGGACGTCGCGCGGCGCACCGAAGGCGGCTTCGTGCGGGGGTCCGTGACGATCGCCGGCACCGGCGCGGATCGTGGACGGCTTCAGCGCATCGAGGTGCAGAACGAGAACCTCGTCGTGCTCGAGGACGGCCAGGTGCTCGCGAGTGTGCCCGACCTGATCACGATCGTCGACGCCGAGACCGGTCACGCGATCTCGACCGAGATGCTGGGCTTCGGCCAGCGCGTGTCGGTGCTGGCCTGGGCGAGCGATCCGCTCTGGCGCACGCCGCGCGGGCTCGAGCTCGCCGGGCCGGCCGCGTTCGGCTACGACCTGCCCTATGCGCCCTTCGAGGGAGGACGACGATGACGGATGCCCGCGACCTGTCGATCGGCGTGGACGTCGGGGGCACCAACACCGACGCCGTCGTGCTCGATGGTGTCGGTGGGGTCGTCGCATCGACCAAGCAGCCGACCACTCCCGACGTCACCGGCGGCATCCGTGCCGGGATCGCCCATGTCCTGGCGGTCCTCGGCGAGGACCGTTCCCGGGTCTCGCGGGTCATGCTCGGCACGACGCACGCGACCAACGCGATCGTCAGCAGACGGGGGCTCGGCCGGGTGGCGATGATCCGTCTCGGCGCACCGGCGGCCACCGAGTATCCGCCGCTCACGAGCTGGCCGGCCGATCTGACCGCCACGGCGCTCGCCGGCACCGCGATGCTCTGCGGCGGACACATGGTCGACGGCACGCCGATCGCACCGCTCGACCGCGACGGCGTCCTGCGGTTCCTCGACGGGATCCCCGGCGTCGACGCCGTGGCCGTCGCGGGGATCTTCAGCCCCTCGTTCCCCGAGCAGGAGCTCGAGGTGGCGGCCCTCATCCGGTCGCACCTGGGTCCCGACGCGCGCGTGTTCCTCAGCCAGGACATCGGCCCGACGGGGCTGCTCGAGCGCGAGAACGCGACCGCGTTGAACGCCGCGCTGTACGGCGTCGCGCGGTCGGTGACGCGGGCGCTCCTGACCGTGGTGGAGGAGGAGGGACTCGACGCGGTCACCTATTTCGCGCAGAACGACGGCACGCTCATGTCGCTCGACTATGCCGCGCAGTACCCGGTGCTCACCATCGGCTCGGGCCCGGCCAACTCGATCCGCGGAGCCGCCTACCTCTCCGGCGTCGAGGACGCGATCGTCGTCGACGTCGGAGGCACCACCTCCGACCTCGGCGTGCTCGTGGGCGGCTTCCCCCGCGAGTCGACCCTGCCGCGCGAGATCGGGGGCGTGCGCACGAACTTCCGGATGCCCGACATCCTCAGCCTCGGCGTCGGCGGCGGCACGATCGTGGGCCCCGCGGCCGGGGCCGTGGGGCCCGGATCGGTCGGCTACCGCATCGAGCGGGAGGCCCTCCTGTTCGGCGGCACCACACCGACGCTGACGGATGCGGCGGCGCTCGCCGGCGCATCGATCGAGGGGCGGTCCCTTCCTGCGCTGCCCGCGGCCACGAAGGCTGCGCTCCGCTCCGCACTCGAGCGCGCGCACGGCCGCCTCGAGGAAGCCGTCGAGCGTCTGTCGCTCGGGCGCCTCGACCTGCCGCTCGTCGTGGTCGGCGGGGGAGCGTTCCTCGTGCCGGACGGTCTGCCGGGAGCAGGACCCGTCATCCGCCCCGGCCACGGCGGCGTGGCCAACGCCGTCGGCGCGGCGATCTCGCTCGCCGGCGGTCGCGCCGACCAGATGAGCGACGTCGAGGACCGCGACGCCGCGATCGCGGCGGCATCCAAGGCGGCGATCGCGAAGGCCATCCAGGCCGGAGCCGACCCCCTGCAGGTCTCCGTGGTCGACGTGCTCGAGACCCCCGTGTCGTACACGACGCGCCCCACCGTGAAGGTCTCCGTGAAGGCAGCAGGGCCCCTCGCGCGCCTCGGCGCGCTCGCTCCCACAGCCACCTGACGTTCCGCACCCGCAACGCACCAGCAACCCGAGGAGTAATCATGCACCGACGCAGTACCACCCCGGCGTTCCTCGCCGGGGCCGTCATCCTTGCGATGGCGCTCACCGCCTGCTCCGGCGGCGGTGGTGACGCGCAGACCGGTTCTGGCGGCGTCTTCCGGCACGCCGTCTTCCCCGAGGTCGGCAGCATCGTCCCGATGACCGCGAACCAGCCGCAGGAGCTGCAGGTCATCACGTACGCGTACGAGTCCCTCATCTACACGGATGGCGAGGGCGAGGAGTTCCCCTGGCTGGCCGAGTCGTGGGAGATCGGCGAGGACGGAAAGTCGGTGACCTTCGAGCTCAAAGAAGGGGTGACCTTCCACGACGGCACCGAGTTCGACGCCGCCGTCGCCGCCGCGAACATCAACTACCACACCGACCCCGCCAACGCGACGATCCTCGCGGACGTGCTGCCGGCGGGCCTGGTGGCCACCGGAGAGGGCACCGCCCTCGAGGTGACCGCCACGGCCTCCGATCCGTTCCTCGCGACCATCGTGGGCGACATCTTCATGGTCGGCGAGGCGGGCCTCGAGGATCCGTCCAGCCTCGAGTCGTCCTCCAACGGGACGAGCCTCTACGAGCTGACGGAGGTGGCGGCGGACCGCTACGTGTACGAGGCCCGCGACGACTACACCTGGGGCCCGGACGGCCTCACCTCGGAGACGGCGGGCCTGCCCGACGGGCTCGAGGTCACCGTGGTCACGGACGACTCGACGCGTGCCAACCTGCTCCTGTCCGGCGAGCTCAACGCGGCCGCCGTCGAAGGGTCGGACCAGGCCCGGATCGAGAGCGCCGGCCTGGAGTTCGCCGGAACCATCAACCCGATCGGCCAGATGCTCTTCAACGAGCGCGAGGATCGTCCCACGCACGACCCGCTCGTGCGCGAGGCGCTCGTGCTCGGCTTCAACCACGAGGATGCGACCGAGGTCGTGACCGGCGGCCGCCCCGTCGAGCTGACCTCCTGGATCACCGACGCGCCCTTCACCTGCTTCAACGAGGAGCCGGTCTGGGAGCGTCCGGCATCCGATCCCGCGCGTGCCGCGGAGCTGCTGGACGAAGCGGGCTGGGTCGCCGGCGCCGACGGCACCCGCTCGAAGGACGGCCAGCCGCTCGAGATCGACTTCATCTATGACGCGGGATCGACCGCACACGCCTCGGCGGGCGAGCTCGTCGCGGAGGACTGGGACGAGCTCGGCATCGCGACGAACCTGGTCGCGATGGACGGCGCCGCCTGGTCGGAGTACCTCTACGAGACCTTCGACTACGACACCGGCTGGATCCAGATCGGCGTCGGCAGCCCGGTGACCCAGGACCTGTTCTACGGCGGGGCGTCGCCGGAGGACGGGGGACTGAACTTCATGGGCGTCGTCGACGAGGAGTACACCGCGTTCGCCGACCAGGCGCGGGCAGCCGCTGACCCCGACGAGGCGTGCGGCTACTGGGAGCAGGCCGAGAAGGTCGTCGTCGACAACGTCCACACGTTCCTGATGGCCGGCACGATCCGACCGACCTTCATGTCCGGGGCGACGTTCGAGATCACCGACTACCTCCAGCCCGTCACCATCCGCATGACGGAGTGAGGAAGCGGCGATGACCACGATCGGCACCCGACTGGAGAAGACCGTCTCCGGTCCGCAGCGGCCTCGGCGGGCGCGGGCGCGGCTCTCGCCGCGCGCCGACTTCGCCGTCCGGCGGATCGGGCGTCTGCTCACCAGCCTGCTCATCGTCGTCCTCGCCGCGTTCTTCCTCATCCACCTGGTGCCGGGCGACCCGGTGCGCGCCGCCCTCGGGCCCACCGCTCCGGCGGCGCTGGTGGAGCGCACGCGCGAAGCGCTGGGTCTCGATCAGCCTGTCCCGCAGCAGCTCCTGAACTATCTCTCGGGGCTGCTGCGGGGCGACCTCGGCACCTCCATCCAGACGGGGCTCTCGGTCGGTGCCACGATCGCCTCCCGCTTCCCGACCACGCTCACCCTCGCGGCGCTGGGCTTCGCCGTCGCTGTCATCGGCGCGCTGCCGATCGGGATGGGGGCGGCGCTGCTGGCACGTTCCGGGCGCGGACGCACCGCGAACAGCGGTATCGCAGGCCTTCTCGGCGTGCTCATCGCCGTGCCGGACTTCGTGCTCTCGGTGGGGCTGATCGCGGCCTTCAGCATGTGGCTGGGGCTCTTCCCGCCTGCCGGCTGGGGGAATGCGTCCCACGCGGTGCTGCCGGTGCTCGCGCTCTCACTCGGGCCGATGGCGTACCTCGCCCGCATCGTGCAGGTGGAGATGATCACCGTGCTCGACTCCACCTACATCACCACGGCGCGGGCCAAGCGCCTCCCGCAGCGGGTGATCCTGCTGCGCCACGCGCTGCCGAACATCGTCACCGCCACGTTGACCGTCGGCGGACTGCTGCTGTCCGGACTCGTCGCCGGCACGGTGATCATCGAGACGGTCTTCGCCATTCCGGGTGCCGGCAGCACCCTGGTCTCTGCCGTCGGCACGAAGGACTATCCCATGATCCAGGGCATGGTGCTCGTCTACGCCGGCATGGTGCTCGCGGTGAACCTCGTCGTCGATCTGATCCTCATCACGATCGACCCGCGCACCACGATCGCGGAAGGGTGAGAGGCGGATCATGACCACTGTTGCGCCCGTCGCGCTCGACGCCACGACCATCGGCTTTCCGGCCGCGAAGCGGCGCCGGCGTTCCCGCTGGATCAGTCTCACCGGCATCGTCGCGATCGTCGGCCTGGCGGCGCTGGTGACCATCGCGATCGTAGGGCCGAGCGTCTGGTCCGAGGCCGCGACCGCGCGGAACATCGCCGACCGATGGGCGACGGCGAGCGCCGAGCATCCCTTCGGCACCGATGACATCGGTCGCGACATCCTCGCCCGCGTGATGGTCGCCACGCGCCTCTCGTTGCTGCTGACCGCCGGAGCGACGGCGATCCTCATCGGCGGCGGGCTCCTCATCGGCCTCACTGCGGCGATGCTCCCCCGGCACGCGCGCAGGGCGCTCATCTGGGTGATGGACATGCTGCTGGCCTTCCCCTGGCTGCTGCTGGTGCTGTTCTTCTCCGTCATCTGGAACGTGTCGGCGATCGGGGCGATGCTCGCGATCGGCCTCGCGGGCATCCCCAGCATCACGCGCCTCGTCTACAACATGGCCTCGTCCGTGACCGATCAGGACTATGTGCGCGCGGCGCGCGTGATCGGGATCGGCCCGCTGGGTGTCATGGTCAGGCACATCCTCCCCAACATCGCCGGCCCGCTCCTGGTGCAGTCGGCGGCAGCGGCGAGCACCACGCTGCTCTCCTTCGCCGGTCTCTCCTTCCTCGGCCTCGGCGTCCAGGCGCCCGAGTACGACTGGGGCCGGCTGCTCGACGAGGGACTCGGGCACCTCTACACCAATCCGATGGCCGCCATCGGGCCCGGCATCGCGGTGGTGTTCGCGGCGCTCGTGTTCACCATGATCGCCGAGACCCTCGGCGATCAGCCCGGCCAGGGTCTGCGTGCGGTCGCGAAGGCCACGCGTGCCGCTACGCGGGCCCGCCGGGCCGCCCGACGCTCGGCGCCGCAGCCGACGCCCGGCGCGGCGGCTTCCCTCGCCGAGGTGCGGGGGCTGCGGATCTCCTTCCCGGACGGCGACGGGGGCGTCATCGAGCGGGTGCGCGGCGTCGACCTGCGGGTCGCCCCCGGCGAGGTCGTCGGCATCGTCGGCGAGTCCGGCTCCGGCAAGTCGCTGACCGCGATGGCTCTCGCGGGTCTGCTGGAGCCGCCCGCCATCGTCGAGGCCGAGGTGCGACGCTTCGACGGCGTCGACCTGGACGGCAGGATCGGCCCGGCCGAACGGAAGCGGCTCGGGGTCGAGATCGGCGTGATCTTCCAGGATCCGCTCACGTCGCTGAATCCGGCGCTCACCATCGGCCGGCAGCTCACCGAGGTTCCCCGGCAGCATCTCGGCATGAGCCGGGAGGACGCCCGGAAGAGGGCCGTGGAGGGGCTCGGCGCCGTCGGCATCCCCGATCCGGCGGAGCGCCTCGGCGACTACCCCCACCAGTTCTCCGGCGGCATGCGCCAGCGCGCCATGATCGGCATGGCGCTGACCGGCGAGCCCCGCCTGATCATCGCCGACGAGCCCACGACGGCGCTCGACGTGACCGTGCAGCAGCAGGTGCTGAGCGTGCTGCGCCGCGCCCAGCTGGACACCGGTGCCGGGATCGTCTTCATCTCCCACGACATCGCGCTGGTGTCCGGCTTCTGCGACCGGGTGATCGTCATGAAGGACGGACGCGTCGTCGAGGAGCTGGAGGCGGAGCACATCAAGGAGCAGGCGAAGCACCCGTACACGAAGGGCCTCATCGCGTGCCTGCCCGACATGCGCACGGATCGGACGCAGCCGCTGCCGGTCATCCGCGAGATCCTGCCGTCCGCGGAGCCGGCCGGGCAGCGAGTCCCCGAGCCCGAGGGCTCGGCGGAGAGGCCACGGGCGGGGGCGGTCCGATGAGCGCGCTCCGGATCGAGAACCTGTACGTGCGGTACGGACGGCGAGAGGCGGTCTCGGGCGTCTCGCTCGAGGTGCCCGCCGGTCGCACGGTGGGCCTGGTGGGGGAGTCGGGATCGGGCAAGTCCACCGTGGCGAACGCCGCGGTCGGACTCGCCCCCGTCCATGCAGGCGACATCCGGGTGCACGGCACGAGCACGATCGGACGCAGCACGCAGGCCAGGGCCGCGCGCCGCCGCATCCAGCTCATCTTCCAGGACCCCTTCTCCGCCCTCGATCCCCGGATGTCGGTCGGGGACTCCATCGCCGAGGGGCTCATCGCGTCGAGCCGGGCGTACCCACGTGCCGAGCGTCGCGATCGGGTCGCCGAGCTGCTGCGGCAGGTCGAGCTCGACCCGGCGCGGGCGGACGAGCTGCCTCGCGCGTTCTCCGGCGGCCAGCGCCAGCGCATCACGATCGCCCGTGCACTCGCCGGCGACCCCGAGATCCTCATCGCCGACGAGGTGACCTCGGCCCTCGACGTCTCCGTGCAGGGCGCGATCCTCAACCTGCTGCGCGAGCTGCAGGGGAGACTCGACCTGTCGATCCTCTTCATCTCGCACAACCTCGCCGTCGTCCGGTACATCAGCGACGAGGTCTGCGTGATGAGGCACGGCCGCATCGTCGAGGCGGGGCCGACCGAGGCGCTGCTGGACGACCCGGCCGAGGAGTACACGCGGGACCTGCTCGATGCGGTGCCGGTGCTCGGCCGCCGGATGGACCTGAGCGCGGGCTGACGGCCTCGTTCCTCGGGTTCAGGTGCCGCAGAGCGCGCAACTCCGCCCGGAATGTGGGAGGGGCTACGCGTCGATCGGTCGAGCTGGGGAGTAGGACTCCTTGACGATCGTGAGATGCACCCAGGTCTCGACCCGCATGACCTCGGGCTCGTCGCGGATGCCGTCGACGACCGACTGCAGGTCCTCGAGGGAAGCGGCCGACACCGTCGCGAGCATGTCGAACGCGCCGATGCTGGTCGCCACGAACTCGACCTGCGGCGATGCCGCGAGCGTCCGGATGAGGCGGCCGATGTCGCCGCCGACGTTGATGCCGAGCCCCATCGCGAGGCTCTGCGTCACACGGTTGCGCTTGGCGACCGCCGTGATCCGGATCACGTGGTCGTCGATGAGCCGCTTGACACGGCCGCGGGCGGTGCTCTCGGAGACCCCGAGCGTCTTGCCGAGAGCCGTGTACGAGGCGCGTCCGTCGCGCTGCAGCGCTCCGATCAGCTGGCGATCGAGCGCGTCGAGCTGCGTGCGCTCGGGCCTGGTGGTGAGGGAGGAGTACGGGCTCTTGTGGACGTCCACGTACAGCAGCGTGGTGACACGGGTGATGCCCGGCACCTCGCGCACTCGCGCGATGATCTCGAACGTCTCGCGCTGGTTGTGCGAGCGGATCTCCACGACCACGTCGTGCGGTCCGCTGGTGATGGTGACCAGCGACGCCTCCGGCAGTGCGGCGAGCGCCCGCGCCACCCCCTGCGGCGCGGAGCTCACGTGCACGGCGAGATGGCACAGCGTCTCGAGCCCCAGCACGACCGGGTCGGCGATCGCGGTCACGGCGAGATGGCCGTCCTCGACGAGCCGGTGCAGCCGCTCGCGCACGAGCGGACGGGGCACGCCGAGGCGGCGGCTCACGGCGCTGACCGAGGCGCGCCCGTCCTTCCGGAGCAGACCGATGAGCTCGTCATCGAGGGAGCTCGTGCCGCGGGCCACGGGGTCCATCCTCTCCGTCCGGAGCGTCGAGTCCATCGATTCCGGGCCGACGAAACAGCGCGGAAACAGGGAATTTACCGCCCGATTCTGAGCGGGTGCGATAACAGAATCGTATCGAGAACCTCGAAACACCCCGAGGCAGTACCCGGAGCGCAGGAGCGAGCCACCAGATTCGTTGCTCCGGTGCCCTTCTCCTGCCGAAGTGTCCGACGCGAGGGGGCTTCCCTGCCTAGCATGCTCAACATCCGTACGCTCCACAGCGGATTCCCCGCACCCGAGTGAAAGAAGCCGCCATGAAGAAGGTCGCCGCGATCGGCGCAGCATCCGTCGCCGCCGTTCTCGCCCTGTCCGGATGCGCCAGCAGCGCACCCGCCACCGAGGAATCGGGGGCCGCCGCATCCTCCGACGCCCCCGAAGGCCTCATCAGCCCGAGCACCGTCACGTTCTGCATCGACCCCGAGTACCCGCCGCTGGAGTACTACGAGAACGGAACCGACGGCGAGATCATCGGCTTCGACGCCGACGCCGCCCGTGCGATCGCCGCCCACTGGGGCCTCGAGGCCACGTTCGAGGTCACGACGTTCGAAGGCCTGCAGCCGGGCATCCAGGCCGCCCGCTGCGACATCATCCCCGGCGGTCTCTACATGAGCGAGACCCGCCTCGAGGTGCTCGACGGCGTGCAGTACATGCAGACCGGTCCCGCCCTCATCGTCAGCGCCGAGGACGACACGGACTACTCGGAGGAGGCCGATCTGTGCGGTCTCACCATCTCCGCGCAGAGCGGATCGGAGAACGCCACGATCGGCGAGGAGATCGCCGCCGAGTGCGGCGACGGAACCTCGGTGGATCAGTACCCGAAGACCGCGGACACGGTCGTCGCCGTGGTGAACGGCGCCGCCGGCGCCCTCATCGAGACGGATGTCGCCGCTGCCGACATCGTGAGCCGGTCCAACGGTGCGCTGCGCCTGGTGAGCGGGTTCTTCCCGCCGAGCACTCAGTTCGGCATGTTCCTGGCGAAGGACAGCCCACTGACGGAGCCCCTCGCCGAGGCCCTGCAGGCACTGTACGACGACGGCACGCTCGCCGAGATCGCCGAGGAGTACAACCTCGATCCCGCCAACCTCCAGGTCGGCTGACCCCGTCCGGGACGCAGCGCGCCCGCTGCGTCCCGGATCCTCCCGCGACACCCCCGGACGGACCCCATGACCTTCGACGTCTCGATCTTCCTAGAGCAGGTCTTCTCCCAGGCGTTCCTCAACGGCGCGCTGCTCTCCATCTCGGTGGCGGTGCTCGCCCAGGTGGCGGCCATCGTGGTCGGTTTCGGGCTCGCCCTCGCGACGATGGCGAAGAGCCCCGTGCTGCAGGGGATCGCCCGCGTCTACATCTGGCTCTTCCGCGCCATCCCCACGCTTCTCGTGCTGCTCCTGCTCTGGAACGCGGCGCCGCAGATCTTCCCCGCGCTCCGACAGGACTGGTACACGCCCTTCGTCGCGGCGGTCGTGGGCCTCGCGCTCACCGAGGCGGCCTTCATGTCGGAGATCATCCGCTCCGCGCTCCAGAGCGTCGATGACGGGCAGGCACTCGCCGCGCGCGCGCTCGGGATGAAGCCTGCCGCGGTGCTGTTCAAGGTCGTGCTGCCGCAGGCGATCCGCGTGGCGATCCCGCCGACCGGGAACGAGTTCATCGCGATGGTGAAGTACACGTCGCTCGCCAGCGTGATCTCGTTGCGGGAGCTGCTGACCACCGCTCAGCTCGGGGTCTCCACGACCTTCCGCTACGCGGAGTACTACGCCGCGGCGACCGTCTACTACCTCGTCATCGTGTCCATCCTGATGATCCTGCAGAACCGGCTCGAGAAGCGGTATCGCTGGATCACGCCGAAGCGTCGGCGCAAGGGCGGCGGACCCGCGCCCACCGTCCCGACGGTGGGCCTGGGCACCGCCGCTCTTCCCGTCGCACACCAGACCAAGGAGGCGGAGGTCCGATGACCACGCACACCATTCTCGACTCCGCGCCCGCCGTCGCGGTGAAGGACGGTCCCCTGATCGATGCGCGGGGCCTGCACAAGCGCTACAACGACGTCGAGGTGCTCAAGGGGGTCGACTTCGCCGCGCTGCCCGGACAGGTGAAAGCCCTCCTCGGTCCGTCGGGGAGCGGCAAGTCCACGCTGCTGCGCCTGCTCAACCTGCTCGAGCACGCGGATGACGGCGAGATCATCTTCGAGGGCGCCCGCCTGGGAGTGCGTCCCGGCACGACCAGGCATGCGCCCGAGCGCATGCTCGCCGTGCAGCGGCGGGACATCGGCATGGTGTTCCAGCGCTTCAACCTCTTCCCGCACCTGACCGCCGTCCGGAACGTCTCGCTGCGCCTCGCCGCACTCCCCGGCGTCGGCCGCGCCGAGGCCGAGCAGCGCGCCGCGCAGATGCTGGAGCGGGTGGGCCTCGGGCACCGGGTGCACGCCTACCCGTCCGAGCTGTCGGGTGGCCAGCAGCAGCGTGTGGCGATCGCCCGGGCGCTCGTGCTGAACCCGAAGGTCATGCTCTTCGACGAGCCCACGAGCGCGCTCGACCCCGAGCTCGTGCACGAGGTGCTCGACGTGATGGAGGAGCTCGCGGCCGAGGGGATGACGATGATCGTCGTCACCCATGAGACCCGGTTCGCGCGGCGTGTGGCCGACGAGGTCGCGTTCTTCGACCACGGGGTCATCCTCGAGCAGGCCGAGCCGGAGAAGTTCTTCTCCGAGCCCGAGCATGAGCGCACCCGCCAGTTCCTCGCGCACCTGCACTGACCCTCGTGCCCGCATCGCTTCGCTTCACCACAGACAATGAGGACAACATGAGGTTCGGAGAAGGCGTCGTCCGCCTGCTTGCCGACTACGGCGTCGACACGGTCTTCGGGATCCCCGGTGTCCACACCATCGAGCTCTATCGAGGTCTCCGCGCGGCGGGAATCGCCTCCCACCCCGCCCGTCATGAGCAGGGCGCGGGGTTCATGGCGGACGCCTACGCGCGCCAGACCGGAACGCCGGGTGTGGCGCTTCTCGTCACCGGACCGGGGCTGCTGAACGCGCTCACGCCGCTGGCGCAGGCCTGGCACGACTCGATCCCGGTGCTGTACATCGCCGCCGACACCGCGTCGTCGCTGCTCGGCCGCAGGCGCGGGCCCCTGCACGACGTACGCGACCAGGTGATCGCCGCATCCGGTGTCACCGAGCACGTCTGGCGCGTGACGGAGCCCGCGGAGTTCCCGGCGGTGCTCGCCGAGGCCTGGCGGGCGATGACGGTCGGACGCCCCGGGCCCGCGGTGATCTCCATCCCGATCGACGTGCTCAGCCGCGAGATCCCGGATCGATTCGAACGCACGACGGATGCCGGAACGCCGGAGCCGATCGACGCGACGGCGCTCGCCGCAGCCGTCGAGGTGCTGGCCGGGGCGAAGACCCCGGTGATCATCGCCGGGGGCGGCAGCCGCGGCTCCGCGATCGCGGAGCTCGCCGAGCTGATCGACGCGCCGGTCGTGACCACCGGCAATGCGTCCGGGATCGTGCCCGCGACGCACCCGCTCGCCGTCGGCACCCTGCTGCCGTTCGACGGGACGTTCGCGCTCGTACGGGACGCGGACGTCGTGCTCGCGATCGGGACCGAGTTCTCCGAGACCGACGTGCTCTACTCGGGTCGTCCGCTCGAGATCGGCGGCACGCTCGTGCGGATCGACATCGACCCGGAGGCCGCAGCGGGGCCCGTCGCACCGGCGGTCGCCCTCCGCGCGGACGCGCGCCGTGCCGTCGACGCGCTCCTCTCGGCGCTTCCCCGCGCCGAAGCGACCACGGGCGCCGCCCGCGCCGCTCGCGCGCGCGAGGACGTGGGCTGGACCGCCCAGTCCGAGGGGCATGCGCCCTGGGTCGCGGCGATCGAGGCGTCGACGCCGTCCGGCACGGTCGTCGTGCTCGACTCGACCCAGCTCGCCTACACGCTGCATCAGATGGTCGTGCCCGAGGAGCCGACCGCGCGCATCGCCACATATGGTCTCGGCACCCTGGGCGCCGCGGTGCCGATGGCCGTCGGCGCGGCGATCGCCGCGCCCGACCGCCCGGTCCTCGCCGTCGCCGGCGACGGGGGAGTGCTGTTCTCTTTGCCCGAGTTGGCCACCGCCGTCGACCTGCAGCGGCAGTTCACCCTGCTGATCTGGGACAACCGCGGCTACGGCGAGATCCGCGACTCCTTCGATCGAGCCGATGCCGAGCGCATCGACACCGAGGTCACCGCCCACGACCACGCCGCCATCGCCCGCGGCTTCGGCGCGCACGCCGTCGTGGTCGACAGCCCGGACGAGCTCTCCGCCGCCCTCGCGACATCCTTCGAATCCGCCGGCGCGACCGTCATCGTCGCCCGGGAACACAGTCCCGCCGACCTCGCCACCGCCCGGTCGCTCTAGGAAGGACCATCATGACGACGATCGACTCGACGCTGGAGATCTCCGACGGGCGGTTCCATGCCCTCCTCGGTCCCGAGCCCCTGCCCGCGTTCCACGACACCGCCGAGCTGGAGGCGACCTGGGGGCGGCGCTGGGGTGCGGCCGACGAGGTCAGCCGACTCCGCTCCGTGCTCATGCGCCGGCCAAGCGCCGGGCTCGCCGACATCCGTGCCGACGCGTACTCCGACGAGCTGGACGCGCTCGTCGACCCCCAGCTGCGCTGGTACTGGACGGGGCGTGAGCAGCCGGACCTCGAACGCGTCGCGGCCGAGCATCAGGGCCTCGTCGACACGCTCGAGGCGAACGGCGTCCAGGTGTACCTCGCCGAGGATCTGCCCCGTACCTTCACGAAGTCGATCTACACCCGTGACCCGCTCGTCACCGTGCCCGGCGGTGCCGTGATCGGCCGCCTCGCCGCTCGCGTGCGGCGCGGCGAGGAGCAGTCGACCACGGCCGCGGTCGCCGCGGCCGGGATGCCGATCCTGGGAACCATCACCGGCTCCGGACTCGTCGAGGGCGGCACGTTCGTCAAGGTGCGGCGCGACACGGCGTTCTTCGGCACCTCCGTGCGCTGCAACCCCGAGGGCCACCGTCAGCTGGCGGAGCTCCTGGAGATGCACGGCATCACGCTGCACCGCGTCTCGCTGCCCGGCTACCTCATCCACCTCGACATGTGCTCGTCGATGCTCGACGACGATCTGGCCCTCGTCAACCCGCGACTCGCGCCGTACGACTACATGAATGCGCTGCGCGAACTGGACGTCGAGCTCGTCGAGGTCGATCCGGGCGAGGAATGGGCGTGCAATCTGCTGGTGCTCGACCGGCGCACGGTCATCATGCCCGACCACCTGCCGCGGACCGCGGAGAAGCTCGCCGACAAGCACGGCGTCACCGTCATCACCGTGCCGTATCGCGAGATCCTGAAGAACGGCGGCGGAATCCACTGCTCCACGATGGAGCTCCAGCGGGAATGGAAGTGAGCGCGCCTATGACACGCGACTTCCTCGCCGACTTCGCCGAGATGAGCGCGTTCGGCGCCACCGCCCGGAACGGCCTCGACCGCCTGGCGGGCACGGAATCCCACCGCGACGTGCGGGCGTGGCTCACCGAGCTGCTGACCGAGCAGGGCTTCGAGGCGCAGTCGGATGCCGCAGGCAATCTCTTCTGGCTGCGGCGAATCGCGGGCGATGCTCCGTTCGTGCTCTTCGGCTCGCACCTCGACAGCCAGCCGAAGGGCGGGCGCTACGACGGATCGTACGGCGTGCTCGCCGCCGCGCACGCGGCGATCACTGCGGCCGGGAGGCTGCGCGCGGCCGGCCGGACGCCGCGCTACAACATCGCGGTGGTGGACTGGTTCAACGAGGAGGGCGCCCGCTTCAAGCCGAGCATGATGGGCAGCGGCGTGTTCACCGGCAAGCTCGACCTCGACGCGGTGCTGGCGACCACCGACCGCCTGGGGACGAGTGTCCGGGACGCCCTCGACGCGATGGGGGCGCGCGGGGACTTCGTGCTCGGGCCGGTCGCCGGCTACGCCGAGATCCACATCGAGCAGGGCCGCTCGCTCGAGGAGCAGGGCATCACGATCGGCGTCGTCGAGGCGACCTGGTCGGCGCACAAGTTCGAGATCCTCGTGCGCGGCGATCAGTCGCACACCGGTTCGACGCGCATGGCCGACCGCAAGGACGCCCTGCTGGGTGCCGCTCACCTCGTGGTGGGAGTGCGCGGGATCTGCGCGGCGTTCCCCGAGGAGGCGCTGCACACGTCGGTCGGCGAGCTGAACGTCTTTCCGAACTCCCCGGTGACGGTGGCGGGCGAGGTGAGCCTTCTCGTCGACCTGCGGGCGCCCTCCGACGCGACTCTCGAGCAGGCGGGTGTGCTCCTGCGCGCGGCCATCGCCGCCGCCGAGGCCGCCAGCGGCACCGAGATCGAGATCGTGAAGGTGAACACCTGGAACAGCGGCCCGTTCCTCGAGCGAGGCATCGCGCTGGTCGAGCGGGCGGCCGAGGAGTCCGGTCGCACCAGCACCCGTGTCCTCACCCTCGCCGGGCACGACGCCACGAACGTGAAGGACATCGCTCCGACGGCACTCGTGTTCGTGCCGAGCGTCGCGGGCATCACGCACAACGAGGCCGAGTACACGCGCGACGAGGACGCGCTCGCCGGCGTCGAGGTCTTCACGCGGGTGGTCGAGCAGCTGGCGCTCGGTGCCCTCGACGGGGAGCCCGCACGGTGACCTCCGCGCGACCGGTCGCGATCATCACCGACGTGACCGACCTCTCCGTCGACCCCGCGGTCGAGATCCTGGAGTCGGCGGGATTCGCCGTGCACGTGCTCGCGCTCGATCGCGACCCGATCGTGCCGGATGCGGCCAGGAGCGCCGTCGTCGCCCTCGCCGGCTATGCGTTCCTCGGTCGTGAGTTCTTCGATGCCCTGCCGGACCTGAGGTACGTCGGTACCGCGTCGGCGGGCTTCGACATGGTGGACATCGACACCGCCCGCGCGCGCGATGTCGTCGTGCAGCCCCTGGTCGGCGTCGCGACCCAGGAGGTCGCCGCACACGCGCTGACGCTGATCCTGGCGGTCGAGCGCGATCTCGTCGCCGCAGCGCGCGGGGTGGCCGACGGCGGCTGGAGCGAGTCCTATGCGGCACTGCCGCGTCGTCTCTCCGAGCTCACCCTCGGGCTCTACGGCCTCGGGCGCATCGGCCGGCAGCTCGCGGCGATCGCTCGGCCCCTGTTCGCACGGGTGATCGCCCACGACCCCTACGTCACCCGTGCGGGCGACGGCGTCGACGCGTTGGTGACCGTGCCCGAGCTCCTGTCCGCGAGCGATGTGCTCTCGCTCCACCTGCCGCTGACCCCGGCGACGCACGGCGTCGTCGCTGCGGCGGAGCTGGCCGCGCTGCCGGCCGGCGCGACGCTCGTCAACGTCTCGCGAGGCGAACTGGTCGACTCCGATGCGCTCGTCGCGGCGCTCGACGCCGGCCGGCTGCGCGGGGCGGGTCTCGACGTGCTCGGCGGGGAGCCGCCCCGCGCGGACGACCCGCTGCGGATGCATCCCCGCGCGATCGTCACCCCGCACGTCGCCTATCTGTCCGAGCGTTCGCTCGAGGGCTACCTGCGGCAGCCGGCTCGGTCCGCTGTCGCCTGGTGGGAGTCCGCGCACGCCCGCTGACCACATCGCGTGCCGCATGCCTCACACGTAGTACGGGACGGTCCCCCGGGTGGCGCCGGGCAGGATGTGCTCGTCGGCCTCGAGCGCCGAACGCCACTCGGCCAGGAACGCGCGCCCGGTCGCGGTGTCGAGCGCGAGCCCGGAGACCCGCATGTTCGGCACGACGAGCGCGAGCACCGCTCCGAGAGCGGCCGCCGCGGGAACGCCCGCACCATCCCATTCGCCGCCGTGCAGCGGCTGGGGGAAGATCCGTGCGACGTCGCCGTCCCAGTCCACGAGGCCGCCGAGACCCTGCAGCTCGGCGAGCAGCCGGCCCGTGTAGGCGGCATGCGACCCGAGTCCGCGCAGCGTGCTCGGGTCGTCGGCGAGCGCGCACAGCACGATGAGCGGTGCGATGAGGTCGGGGTGCGCGGTCAGATCCACCTCGATGCCGCTGAGGTGTCCCGACGTCGAGCGGCTCGTGCAGGTGAGGCCCTCCGCGGAGCGTACGACGTAGGTTCCCATCGTCGCGAGCGCCTCTCGAAGGGTGTTCGCCGAGGCGTCGCGGGCGACGGCCTCCCAGTTGCGGACGACGACGGTTCCGGTCGTGACCGCGGCGGCGGCGAGGAAGACCGCCGCGTCGGCGATGGTCGGCGCATACACCTCTACGTCGGCGGGGGTGCCGGGCCGCGCCGTCAGGAGTCGCGGGACGGTCACCGTCGCACGCATGGGGATCCGCGCCAGGGGTGCCTCCCAGATCTGCTCCGTCATCGTCAGTGCGTCCTCTCTCCCGCATCCAAGGGGATCTCCTGGGGGTCGTACAGCTCCTTCGTCACCGCGAGGTGCGCCCACGACGCGAGCTCGGTGACGCCGTCGAGGGAGTGCATCGCATCGAGCTCGGTCTCTGCCTCCTCGAGACTCGGGACGCGGATGGTGCCGACGAAGCCGGAGCGTCCGATCGTCGTGGCGAGGTATTCGATCGCGGGGCGGCGGGAGAGCGCGGTGCGTGTCTCGACGATGCCCTTCGCCGTCAATCGAAAGCCGATCTGCAGCGAATCCTGCCGTGCCTGCTGCCGGATCCCGATCTGCACGACTCCGGAGTCGATCAGCCGCAGCACACGCGCCCGCGCGGCGGCGGTCGTGAGGCCGACCGCACGCGCGAGTGACGCATAGGACTCGCGTCCGTCGGCCTGCAGCCGCCGCAGCAGCACCCGGTCGATGCCGTCCACCGCTACGTCGGCGAGCGGATGCAGGGCCACCATCGCGTCCTTCACGATGTCGAGATACTCGTCGACCTCGACACGTCTCACCTCCGGCAGGCGCCTGATCGTGTCGAGCAGCTCCGCCAGCGCGGGACGATCCGCGACACGGACCTCGGCCGCCACGGGAAGCTCGCCGGCGACCCGCGTGACGTAGGGGATCTCCGGGCGTCGGCCCAGGGCGTCGGCGAGGGCGGCCGGCGAACCGTGCGAGGCGAGGAGCAGGTGCGCGAAGGCGTGCTGACCGAACACGGACGGATGCACGATGCCGCGGACCTCGATGTTCTCGTCGGCGAGCTGCGCGAGCAGCTGCCGGGTGTGCGCTCCCGAGAGCCCGGTGGCTCGCCCCAGGGCCTCGACGGATGCCCGGCCGTCCTCCGCGAGCGCGGACAGGAGCGCGTCTCGGGCACGCGATGCGGACATGCTTCTCCCTTGCTCCCAGTGCGACCCTACTGAACAGCTCGTACGTTTCCGCGATGTAAAGCGGATGCGGAAAGTTTGTTAAATCCGTGACAGCACTATCTATTTTTGCAGATTTGTACGCGATACGTATCTAGTCTTTCGTATGTCCGCTGCTTCTGTGAAGGATTTTCCTCATGTCAACTCACCGGGACGACGTCCCCTCACCGCCCCTGCGTGCCGTCCAGTCGCTCTGGGCGATGGAGGATCTGCCCTCGACGGCCGCGCCCTGGACCCTCGACCAGCAGATAGCACTCCTCGTGGAGGCCGATTACTCGGCCGTCGCCGTGGACCTGGGGGCGCGCAAGGCCCCGACCGCTCCGGTGCTCGCCGGCGCTCTGCACGGTGTGCCGCTCGAGAGGATCGTGTTCGCCTTCGCCGGCACCGACGTGCAGCTCGCCGACGCGCTGCGATACGCGGAACGCATCGACGCGACCGAGATGGTGCTCTGCGCGAGCAGCTACGTCCAGGACGTCCACGAGGCGGCGGCGCAGGTGCAGCGCTGGCATGCGCAGGCGGCCGCATCCGGAGTCGATCTGCAGCTCGAGACGCACCGGAACACCCTCACCAACGACCTGCGGTTCACCCGCCGCCTGGTGGAGGTGCTCGATCCCGCGATCTCCCTCGCGATCGACCTGTCGCACTACATCGTCGGCGCGGAGATCCCCGCCGAGCCGACCGAGGAGATCGAGGAGCAGATCGGCGTGATCCTGTCGCGCGCGGGGAGCCTGCAGGGGCGGATCGCGTCGCGCTGCCAGGTGCAGCTGCCGCTCCACCACCGGTCCTCCGAGCCCTGGATCGCGCTCGCCCGTCGCTGGTGGCGACAGGGCTTCGCCGCACTCCTGGACCGCCGGGGCGGGGACGGCATCGCCCCCGTGACGTTCGTCACCGAGCTGGGCACCGCTCCGTACGCGCTCGCCGACGCGGACGGCGTCGAGCTCAGCGACCGCTGGGCAGAAGCTCGCACCCTCCTCTCCTGGGCGGCGGAGGACCTCGCCGCCGCATCCTCGCTTCGCGCACCCGTCCCGCTCTGACCCCCCACGACCAAGGAAGCCGACCATGGACACCGCCCCCACCCAGATGAACTACGCGACGACCTCGACGGGGAACGTCATCGTCGAGGGCCCGCTCAGCGACGACACGCTCGGGCGCTCGATCGTGCCCGCCCGCGCCTACACGGGCGACGAGGAGTTCGCCCACGAGCAGCGCACGATCTTCCGTTCGGGATGGTCGTGGGCCGGGTACGCCCACTGGCTGCCGAACGTCGGCGACGTGCGTCCGACCACCATCGCCGGCACCCCGGTGCTGCTGGTGCGTTCGACCGAGGACGAGATCAAGGTCTTCCACAACTCCTGCCGGCATCGCGGGATGGTGCTCACCGAAGAGCCGATCGAGGTCACGCAGCGCATCCAGTGCGCGTACCACTGCTGGTCGTACAACCTCGACGGCTCGCTCGCCGCCGCGCCCTACTTCACCCGCGAGCGGCGCGGCCAGCCGTCGCCCGAGGCGAAGGAGCGCCTGCACCTGCTCCCCGTGCCGAGCGCCGTGTGGGCCGGGATGGTCTTCGTGAACCTCTCCGACGATCCGCGCCCGTTCGAGGAGTCCGCGGGCCCGCTCATCGAGCGCTGGTCGCACATCGACTTCGACCGCCTGCACCTGGCCGCCGAGCGCGAGTTCGACCTGCAGGTCAACTGGAAGCTGACGGTCGAGAACTTCCTCGACTTCTACCACCTGCCGTTCGTGCACCCGCAGGTCGGCCCCGTCACCGCCTCGCTCGACGTCGACGACGTCGTGATCGAGCCGAGCCTGATCATCGGCGGCACATACCCGCGCGGTGCGGTCGGCAAGGCCAAGAAGACCGAGGACCAGCTGCCCTACCTCGGCGACGTCCCCGAGGAGAAGAAGGAGTCGCAGGACATCTTCTGCCTGTTCCCGAACGCCCTCGTCTTCCTCGAGGCGGACTGGTTCCAGGTCATCGCGATCGACCCGCGCAGCGCCACCCACACCGTCGAGCACATGGCGGTCTTCGTCGACGAGGCGGCGGCCGACCCGAGGTACGCGGGGGCCATCGCCGATCTCGTCGAGGTGCTCTTCCACGTCAACGAGCAGGACATCCCCTTCCTCTACAAGCTGCAGGCCGGCAGGAACTCGATCGGGTCGGATCACACGTCGCTCGTGCCGCAATGGGATCAGATCACCGCGATGTTCCAGACGATCGTCGCAGCGAAGGCCGGTTACGGCAGTGAGCGGTGACATCCTCGCCGGTGCCCTCCGGGAGCACCTGGTGGTGGAAGGCGTCGATCGCCTCAGCGCCGACGTGGTCTCGATTCGCCTCGTACATCCCGCCGGTGACCCGCTCCCGGAGTGGTCGCCCGGCGACCACATCGACCTCGAGTTCGAATCCGGGCTGACTCGTCAGTACTCCCTGTGCGGCGATCCGGCCGACCGGGCGTCGTGGTCGGTCGCCGTCCGTCTCGACCGCGCCGGCCGCGGAGGGTCCGCCTACGCACACACGCGTCTCGCCGCGGGCGACCGCATCCGCGCGATCGGGCCGAAGAGACGGTTCCCGCTCGAGCCCGCGCCGCACCACGTGCTCGTCGCGGGCGGGATCGGCATCACCCCGATCCTCACGATGGCCGAGCATCTCGCCGCCCAGGGCGCGTCCTTCCGGCTCGCGTACTTCGACCGGGGTGCGCATCGGATGGTGTTCGCCGACCGGGTCGGCGCGCTCGGCGACGCGGCGGTGGTGGTCGACCGGGATCTCGACGCGAGCACGTCTCTCGCCGTCGTGCTCGCCGACGTGCCACCGGGCTCTCTCGTCTACGCGTGCGGACCGAAGGCGATGCTCGCAGAACTGCAGGCGCTCGTGCCCGCGGAGGCCCTGCGCTTCGAGGACTTCGCGCCCGAAGCGGCTCTCCCCGTCGAGGACGCCGCATCCGACGCGTTCGAGGTGCAGCTCGGCGCGGGCGGCGACGTCCACCCGGTGCCCGCGGGGTGCTCGCTGCTCGACGTGCTGCTCGGGGCGGGCGTCGACGTCGTGTGGTCGTGCCGCGAGGGCAACTGCGCCAGCTGCGAGACGCCCGTGCTCGAGGGGGTGCCCGACCACCGGGACGTCATCCTCACCGAGGACGAGCGCGCCGTCGGCGACGTGATGTTCCCGTGCGTCTCGCGAGCGCGCAGCGCCCGGCTGGTGCTGGATGTCTGAGCCGGTGCGCTCCCGCGCGCTGGTCTACGACGACCGCGTCGACGCTGCGCCGCAGGTGCGGGACACCCTCGTGCGCGCGCCGGGCACGGGCGAGGTCCGTGTGCGGATGCGAGCGGCCGGCATCTGCCACTCCGATCTGCACGCGCTCAACGGAGACTGGCCGATCGGGCAGCGGGTCGTGCTCGGGCACGAGGGGGCCGGCGTGGTCGACGCGGTCGGCGAGGGCGTGACCCATCCCGCCGTGGGCGATCTGGTCGCGCTCAACTGGTACGCGCCCTGCCGTGCGTGCACCGTATGCCTGCGCGGACGGCCGTGGCTGTGCACGCAGACCGCCGCGCTCGAGAACGCGCTGCCGGGCGGGGCCACGGGGGCATCGGATGCGGACGCGCCGCACCGCGGGATCTGGCCGTATCTCGGAGTGGGAGCGTACGCGGAGTATGTGACGGTGCCCGCCCACGCGGCGGTTCCGGTGCCGTCCGCCGTGCCCGCGGCGGTCGCCGCGCTGATCGGCTGCTCGATCACGACGGGCTACGGCGCGGTGCGTCACACCGCGGACGTCCGGCCGGGCGAGAGCGCCGTCGTGGTCGGGAGCGGGGGAGTGGGGCAGGCCATCATCCTCTCCCTCGTGCTGGCGGGGGCGAGCACCATCGTGGTCGTCGACCGCAGCGAGCAGAAGCTCCGGGCCGCGAGCGAGCTCGGCGCCACGCACACCGTGCTCGCCGACGGCAGCGAGCAGGAACGACTGCGGGAACTGTTCCCGGAGGGTGCAGATGTCGCGTTCGACGCGATCGGCGCACCATCCGTCGCGGGATACCTGCCGGCTCACGTCGCCGCGGGCGGCCGCTGCGTCCTGGTCGGGATGCCGCGGGTCGGCGGCCGTGCCGCGGTGGACACGTGGGACATCGTCACCCGGGGCATCAGCGTGATCGGCTGCAACTACGGCTCGGCCGTGCCGGAGCGGGACTTCCCCGCGATCGCGGGGCTGTACCTCGACGGCGCGCTGCCCCTCGACCTGCTCGTCGGGCCCTGGGTGTCGCTCGACGACGCGGCCGCCGCCATCCTGGCGCTCCCGGCGCACACCGGCGGGCGGATGGTGGTGGACCTTGCCGCGATCTGAGTCCCGGCTGCCCGACGCGGAAGGGGACGTCAGAGGGCGACGAGCTCGACCTCGCGGAGCTCCGCGCCGTCGACGACCGCGGTCAGGAACGTGTGGTGGGTCTGGCGTCGCCGATCGGTCGGCGAGCCGGGGTTGAGCAGACGCAGGCCGCGCGGGGTCGTGGTGTCCCAGGGGATGTGGCTGTGCCCGAAGACGAGCACGTCGGCGTCCGGAAAGGCCTCATCCATGCGCCGTTCGCGCGACCGGGCGTCGCCCGTCTCATGGACGACGGCGAGCTCGAGTCCCTCGATCCGGCGGCGCGCGATCCCGGGCAGTCGCGCGCGCAGGTCCGCCCCGTCGTTGTTGCCCCACACGCCGACGACCTCCCCGTGCCGTTCGAGCTCGTCGAGCACGGATGCCGCGACCCAGTCGCCGGCGTGCACGATGAGGTCCGCCGCATCCGCCGCCCGGAGCGCCGCGTCGGGCAGGGCACGCGCTCGGCCGGGGATGTGGGTGTCGGAGACGAGCAGCAGCCGGGTGGACATGGATCGGGCGATCTGTGAGTCAGTCGCGGCGGGTCAGCTCGACCACGGGGATGATGCGGGTGGTGCGCTGCTCGTACTGCTGGAATCCGGGGCTGGCGGCGGTGAAACGCGCCCACGCCGCGTCGCGTGCGTCGTCCCGCAGCACCGCCGCGTGCACCGGCACGACGCCGTCGGGCGTCTCGATCTCCGTGTCGGGGTGCGCGAGCAGATTGTGGAACCAGCCGGGGTTGTCGTCGGCGCCGGCCTTGGACGCGGCGATGAGCCAGGTGCCGGGGCCGTCGGGGATGGCCATCACCGGCGTCACCCGCTCGGCGCCGCTCCTGGCCCCGACGTGATGCAGCAGCACGAGGCTGCGACCGAACTGCGAGACCGTGCCGCCGTTCGCGCGGAACTCCGCGATGATCGGGTCGTTGAACCGGGCGTACGGGCTCGTCATGGGCCGATTATCTCTCCCCCGCGGGCTCGCGCGCCACGGCGCTCGCGATGGTGCCCGTGACGGTGCGGCGGCGGCATCCGAATCTCGTCGTCGTCGCGGATCGTGAACAGGCGCAGAACCTGGTCCGAGGTCGACGACGCAAGGTGCTTCCGCCGCGGCGTCCCGTTGGTACGGTCGACGTGTGACGGCCGACA
This sequence comes from Microbacterium sp. 18062, assembly GCF_902706225.1. GTDB lineage: Bacteria > Actinomycetota > Actinomycetes > Actinomycetales > Microbacteriaceae > Microbacterium. Next base: position 8,072 of record NZ_CACSKB010000017.1, on the reverse strand, counting down.
ACACGGACGACGAGGTGGACCTGCTCATCGACGCCTGGGCGCAGCGTCTGCCGCACGTCGACCTCACGCCGCTCGACGTCATGTCGCGGCTGCGCCGTGCCGCCATCCGACTCGACCGCCTGCGGGCGGCCGCCTTCGCGACCGCCGGGCTCGCCTCGTGGGAGTTCGACGTGCTCGCGGCGCTCCGCCGCGCGGAGCCGCCGCACGAGCTGAGCCCGATGCAGCTGATCGGGCTCACGATGATCGGCAGCGCGGCGATGACCAATCGGCTCGCGAACCTCGTCGACCGCGGCCTCATCCGCCGCAAGCGCAACCCGCGTGACGGGCGCAGCGTGATCATCACGCTCACCGAGGCGGGCACGGCGAGCGTGGATGCGGCGATGACCGAGCTCGTCGCCCGCGAGGCCGCCGCGCTCGAGGTGCTCGACGACGGCGAGATCGCCGCTCTCGCACGGATGCTGCGCCCGCTCATGGGGCGGGAACGCCCGCCGCGCGTGGACGGGTGACGCGACTCAGCCCTCGCGCAGCCGGCCGAGGAGGCGCTCGGCGAACCACGCGGGTGCTGCAGCGGCAGGCCGTGCCCGGCGCCCGGGACGATCTCCAGCTCGCTCGAGGGCGACGCGGCGTGCAGGGCGCGCATCCCGGTGCGCACGTGGTCCTCGACGAGGTCAGGGGAGGTCGGAGACGCGCAGGTCGTCCGGGCTGTCGCCGCCGGAGCCCGGCTCGTCCTCCGGCAGCACATCGCCCTGGCCGTTCTCGCCGATCTCCGCGGCGAGCGGATCCTCGCCCTGCGAGTCCGGCAGCAGGGCCTCGTCCGGCACGTCCTGGGGAGGGATGGTGCCCTCGGCGGGCGGCGTCTCCTCGGGCGTCGCGTCGTTCCACGTGTCGCTCATCGTCTTGTCCCTTTCTCGTCGTCGTCGTTGGCAGCCGGCCGGTCCCGGCCGGTCCGCGGTGACCATCGGGCGTCAGCCGAAGCCGGGCACCAGGTCCTCGCGCAGGTAGCGGGCGTAGCCGCCGGGGGTGCGGCCCTGCTGGCGGCCGCTCGTGCGCACCCACGCGCCGTCGGTCGCGACGATGCGCGCGCCGGCGGTCCGCGCGGCTTCGACGAGCCGCACATCCTCGTGCTCGGGCAGGGGCGGGAACCCGCCCACGGCGTCGAGCGTCGAGGCGCGCACGCCCAGGTTCGCGCCGTGCACGGCTCCGAGCGCCGCCTCGGGTGAGTAGCGCGCCCACCACGCGGCGGTGCGGATGGCATCGAGATCGCGGAAGTCGGGACGCACCGTGCCCACCACCACATCGGCGCCCGCATCCGCCGACTCCACCTGGTGCGTCAGCCAGTGCGCCGGCACGACGGAGTCCGCATCCGTGTGGGCGGTCCAGAGCGTCGCCGCGTCGACGTCGGGGAACCACCGGCGGGCCACGGCGAGGCCGGCGGCTCGAGCCGCGCCGACGTTCCGCGCGTCGATGCGGACGATGCCGACGCCCGCGGTCTCGGCGACCCGCTCGCTCCCGTCGCGGCACGCGTCGAGCACCACCCACACGGCGCACGCCACATCCGGATGCGACGCGGCGAGCTGGGACGTCGCGGCCCCGAGCGATGCGAGACAGGCCTCCAGCAGCTCCTCCTCGTCGTGGGCCGGCACGACGACCGCGACCGCGCGGATCACGTCAGCACCCCCTGGCCGACGACGCCCCGGGCCCGTGCCCCGGTATCTTCGCGGGGCGTTCCGGGAACGGAGAGGGTCCGGTCGCTGAGCGGGCGGGACGAGGCGTCCGAGCCGAGGAGGTTCCGCGTCCCTTCGTCTCGGAGCTTCGCTCCTCGCCCTGGGGCCGAGGCGGGGGACTCCCGGTTCGGTGACCCGTGGGCGGGGACCCTCCGGGACGGCTCCGTCAGGCCTTCCTCCTCGGCGACGGAGGGGGCATCGGGGCGCACGAGCACGTCGAGGAGGAAGTCCTCCTCGACGTGGCGCGACAGCATCCGCCAGTCCCTGCGCGTCGAGACGGCGGAATGGACGTCGTCGCCGGTCTGCGGCGCTCCCTCGATCGGATGACGCCAATGGCAGAGCACGAGCACGGCGTCCGCGGACGCGCTCCCGTCGATCCTCTCGAGCGCGAGCGCGAGCTTCCCGGGGGTCCAGTAGTACCCGAGCTCCGACAGCACGACCAGGTCGAAGGTGCCGTGCGGCCAGTCCTCGGGGAGCTCGTGCCGCTCGAACACCGCACCGCCGGGCACGCCGCGGTCGCGAGCGCGGCGCAGCGCGACCTCGGACGCATCCACGGCGACCACGGATGCGGCGCGCTCGGCGAGGACGCGGGTCGTCGCACCGCTCGCGCAGCCGAGCTCGAGCGCTCTCCTGAACACCTCCCGGGGGAGCGCGGCCAACAGGAGCGCGCGCTTTCGCCGTTCGTACCAGCGCGACTCCAGGCCCCACGGATCCTCATGGCGCGCGTGGAACGCGTCGAAGTCGGCGGCCGTCCGCGGTGCGGCGCTCGTCTCCGCATCGGATGGCGCCGTGTCGGCTGGCGCCGCGTCGGGGCGTCCCGCGTCGGGGAGGACGAACACCTCGACGTCGCGGGCGAAGTGGGCGAGCGTGTTGGCATGCAGCATCGCGCCGTCCTCGGGGCGGCCCGGGTCCGCCTCCAGCTGGCTGCGATACGCCGCCACCGCGCGCCGCTTGGCGCCGCTCGCCTCGGCGCCGAGCGGCAGAGTGCGCCAGGTGCTCGTGTCCACTCCGGCGGGGTCGGCCCAGTGCCACATCCAGATCGGATAGCCGACGACCGAGACCCCGCCGCCGCGCAGGGCGAGCGCGATCTCGCCGAGCACACGATGATCCCGGTGGCCGTCGCCCCACCAGGTGGTCGCGACCAGGGTGCGCTCGGCGCGGCCCCGTCGCACGATCGCGGCGACGGCCTCGGTCACGGCGGCGCGCGCCTGCTCGACCCCGCCGTCGTCGACGCCGAGGAGGACGAGCGCGGCGCGCGGGGTGAGCGCGGTGACGGCGGCCAGGAACTCCGCGCGGCGGATGCCTGCGAGCGCCGTCGGGTCCGGATGCCCGGGGTGGGACGCCTCGCCGTCGGTCACGAGGACGATCGTGACGTCGATCCCGGATGCGGCTGCCCAGGCGATCAGGCCGCCGGCGCCGAGTGCCTCGTCGTCGGGGTGCGCGGCGAGCACGATGAGCCGGTCGATCGTGAGATCGAGCGGCGGAGCCTCCCGCCACGGAGCCGCCTCCCGCCAGCGCGTCTCCTCCGTCCCGACGTCGCGATGGTCGAAGGCGACGCTCATCGTGTCGACTCCCGGCTCTCGGGCGCGGCACCGCTCAGCCGACCGAGCCGCGCGAGGTCGCGGTCGGCGTGGTCCTGACGCACGTACAGCTCGAGATCGGCCACCCGGCGGGCGTGCGTCTCGTCGACCGACGCCGGGCCCGGGCCGAGCGCGCGCGCCTCGAGCGCGAGCACCGCGCGGACGTTCCCCGCGACGACCGCGCGCACCCGTGCGGCGAGGAGCCGGGCGGGCTCGCCGTCGACACCGTCGTCGACGGCTCGTGCTGCGGCGGCGAGGGCGATCGACGACGCCCAGCTCGCCGCATCCGCCTCGCCGGCGTAGACCTCTGCGAGCTGGTCGGCGCCGGCGATGCGCGCCCGGGCGGACAGCGTGTCGGCCAGCGGCTGCGCGCCGCCCCACCAGACCGCGGCGACGCCCATGCCGCCCCAGGCGAACCCGGGACGCCGCAGATACCAGCCGGGCCCGCCGACCGGCAGCGCTGGTGCCCGGTCGAGATCGATCGGGGCGCTCACGACCTGGGCGAGACCTCGGGGCACCCACGGCCCGGGTCTCGTCGAGACGCTCGGCCCGCGCAGGTCGACGGCGAACAGGCCGCGGTCATCGTCCACCCACGCCGTGATGAGCGCGCGATCGAGCTGCGCGGCGAGCGAGCACCAGGGCTTCGTGCCGGTGAGGCGCCAGGTGCCGTCGGCCTGCCGCTCGGCGCGCACCGGGTCGTCCCCGCCCTCGGCGGCGAAGACTCCCCAGCTGCCGCCGGCGTCCGCCATCCGCAGATCGAGGGGGACGCCGTCGCGGCGGGCCTCGGCGAGGATCGCGAGGGCGTCGAGGTGCGGCTCCAGCATCCGGGCCGCGGCGACGTCGATGCGCGCCGTCTCCGCCAGCAGCCGCCAGAGATCCGCCGTCCGCGTCCCGGGGAGGGGAGCAGCCGTGCCGGCGCGGACGACCCAGGGCAGAGTGCGCTCGGGGTGCAGCCCGAACCCCTCGATGGAGCGGGCGTCCGCGAGCAGCTCGTCGACGGCGGAGCCCTGCGCGCCCGTCGGCGCGAGCGCCATGTCGCTCTCCCCATCCGAGTGGGCTCGCATGATTGCCATTCCCAGACCGTATGTCGGTCGGGGTGGCTTTTCGGGGGACTTGACACGATCCGCGCCGGCGTCAGCGCGGCAGGCCGTGGACGCGGGGGTCGAGTGAACCGTGGTGCGCCGTCAGTCGTCGGATCGCTGGGGCAGAAGCTGGCCACAGGGGTCCCCGTGGCGGCGGGGCATCTATCTGATCCGACGACCGGGGTTCCACCGGACGCTTCCCGGTCGCCGAGCTTCGTCTTGTCGCTGTGTCCCTCGCTCGGGCACGGGTGGGGCCCTCGGGATCGGCACCGGGTCTTGCCGTGGGCGACCGGGCCGTGGGATCGTCGGTCGGATGGACGAGTCAGCGCGGACCGAAGCGGCGACGATCGAGTCCGTCGCGGTCGGGGACTGGCTGGAGCGGCTCGCCGGAGCATCCGGTGTGCCGGGCGGCGGGGCGGCCTGCGCGCTGATGGCGGCGACAGCCGCGTCCCTGGTCGGGATGGTCGCGGGCTACGTCGGCGACGACGAGGGGGAACGCATCGTGGCCCGCGCCGAACGCGGGCGCCTCACGGCGCTCGCCGAGATCGAGCGCGACGCCCGGCAGTCCGGACGCCTGGGCGACGCGCTGCGGGAGAACCGCGACGACTCCGCCGACGCGCAGCCGACCGTGCGCGCGGCGGCGGTGGCCTCGGCCGGGTCGGCGATCGGGCTCGGCGAGGTGACCGCATCCTTGCTCCCCGATCTCGAGGGGCTGCTCGACCTCGTCGAGCGCTACCTCGTCCCCGACATCGTGGTCGCCGCCGAGGCGCTCACCGCGGGCCTGAGCGGCGCCGCGGCGATCGCCCGCGCCGACCTCCGGCTGGCGGCGTCGCACGGCGGCGCCGAGGGCGACGACATCGGCGCGGTGCGTTCCCGCCTCGACGCGCTCGGCGACGCCCGCACCCGCGCCGACGAGCTCCGTCGCACCGCCGCCGCGCGCGTCTGACCCGAAGGTCTCCCCCTCTCGGTCCCTGAGCGAGGAGCGAAGCTCCGAGACGAAGGGCAGCGACCGCCCTCTCCCCGCCCGGAGTGCCCCACCCCTACGGGACAGCCCCGTCTCCGCTAGCCGAGAGCGCCCCGCACGGCAAGGCGGTGCATCCGCGGCCCATCCGCGCGAACGTGGAGGCATGGACGAGGCGAAGCCCCTGAGCGAACCTGCCCGCACCGACCCGACCCCGGCCCTCGACGACGCGACCGTCGACTCCCTCGACCGGTGGTGGCGCGCGGCCAACTACCTGAGCGTCGGGCAGATCTACCTCCTCGACAACCCGCTGCTGCGCGAGCCGCTGCACCGCGATCATGTGAAGCCGAGGCTCCTCGGCCACTTCGGCACCGTGCCCGGCCTGACCCTCGTCTACGCGCACGCCAATCGCGCCATCCGCGAGCGGGATCTCGAGGCGCTCTACGTCGCCGGTCCCGGCCACGGCGGCCCGGGCGTCGTCGCGGGCGGATGGCTCGACGGCACGTATTCGGAGCTGTATCCGGCGGTGTCGCAGGACGAGCAGGGGATGCAGCGTCTCTTCCGCCAGTTCTCGTTCCCGGGCGGCATCCCGAGCCATGCCGCGCCGGAGACCCCGGGGTCGCTGCACGAGGGCGGTGAGCTCGGGTACTCCCTGAGCCACGCCTACGGAGCGGCCTTCGACAACCCCGATCTCACGGTCTTCTGCGTGATCGGCGACGGGGAGGCCGAGACCGGCCCGCTCGCGACCGCGTGGCACGGGAACAAGTTCCTCGACCCCGTCGGCGACGGCACGGTGCTGCCGATCCTGCACCTGAACGGCTGGAAGATCGCGAACCCGACCGTGCTCGACCGCATCCCCGAGGAGGAGCTGCTCGAGCTCATGCGCGGCTACGGGCACGATCCGCTGCTCGTCTCGTTCGCGGCCGACGACGACCACCACGAGGTGCACCGGCGGTTCGCGGCCACTCTCGACGAGGCCCTCGACCGCATCGCTCGCATCCGGCGGGATGCGGCGGGCGGTGCCACCGAACGCCCTCGCTGGCCGATGATCGTCCTGCGCTCCCCGAAGGGATGGACCGGCCCCGCGACGATCGACGGCCGGCAGGTCGAGGGCACGTGGCGCGCGCACCAGGTGCCGCTGCCGAACGCGCGGGACACCGACGAGCACCTGCGGGCGCTCGAGGACTGGCTGCGGTCGTACCGGCCCGAGGAGCTCTTCGACGCCGACGGCGCACCCGTCGACGCGATCACGGCGCTCACCCCCGCGGGCGACCGACGACTGTCGGCCTCGCCGCACGCCAACGGGGGACTCCTGCGCCAGGACCTCGATCTGCCCGACTTCCGCGACTTCGCGGTGGAGGTCGCGGAGCCCGGGGCCGAGGACGCCTCGGCGACCGCGGTGCTCGGGGCATACTTCGCGGAGGTCATCCGCCGGAACCCGCGCACCTTCCGCATCTTCGGGCCCGACGAGACGGCGTCGAACCGCCTCGCCCCGGCGGTGTACGAGGCGAGCGAGAAGCAGTGGAACGCGCGCATCGTCGACCTCGACGAGCACCTGGCGCGGGCGGGGCGGGTGATGGAGGTGCTCAGCGAGCACCAGTGCCAGGGGTGGCTCGAAGGATATGTGCTCACCGGCCGGCACGGGGTCCTCACCTCCTACGAGGCGTTCGTGCACATCGTCGACTCCATGTTCAACCAGCACGCGAAGTGGCTGGAGGCCTCGCGCCGCATCCCGTGGCGTCGTCCCGTGCCGAGCCTCGACTATCTGCTCTCCAGTCACGTGTGGCGACAGGATCACAACGGGTTCAGCCACCAGGACCCGGGCTTCATCGACGTCGTGGTGAACAAGAGCGCGGAGGTCGTGCGCGTCTATCTGCCGTTCGACGCCAACACGCTGCTGTCGACCTATGACCACTGCCTGCGCACCACCGACTACGTCAACGTGGTCGTCGCCGGCAAGCATGAGGCGCCGCAGTGGCTGTCGATGGACGAGGCGGTCGTGCACTGCACGCGCGGTCTCGGCATCCTGCCGTGGGCGGGCACCGAACGCGACGGCGATGCGCCGGACATCGTGCTCGCCGCCGCGGGCGACGTGCCCACGGTCGAGGTGATCGCGGCCGCCGAGCTGCTGCGCGAGGGCGCCCCGGAGCTCGCGGTGCGCGTGGTGAACGTCGTGGACCTCATGCGCCTGCAGTCCGAGAGCGAGCATCCGCACGGGCTCGCCGACCGTGAGTTCGACGCGATCTTCACAACGGACGCCCCGATCGTCTTCGCCTACCACGGCTACCCCTGGCTCATCCACAGGCTGACCTACCGTCGTGCGGGGCACGCGAACCTGCACGTCCGCGGCTACAAGGAGCGCGGCACCACGACAACGCCGTTCGACATGGTGATGCTGAACGACATCGACCGGTTCCAGCTGGCGATCGACGCGATCGACCGGGTTCCGGGCGCGGCGGAGGCGCACGGTCCGTTCCGGCAGTCCCTCGCCGACCGCCGCATCCGCGCCCGCGCGTACACGAGGCGGCACGGCGAGGACGACCCGGAGATCTCCGGATGGCGGTGGAGTGCGGCGAGGCCCCGCTGAGGCTGGGGCCCGCTCGGGCTGGGGCCCGCTGCCCGCGTCCTAACCCCCGCGATAAACCAGTTCCGCCGCGAGACACCGCGTATGACGTGATGTCTCGGGCCGTATGTGGTTTCTCGCGGGGGCGGATGGGGCGGATGG
>NZ_CACSKB010000016.1 GCF_902706225.1 Microbacterium sp. 18062 | reverse complement strand
GAAGGTCGTGCTGAAGACGCAGGGCTACGGCGTCGTGATGGCGGCGACGCATCCGCTCGCGACCGGGCCACTCACGCTCGAGGGGTATGCGGCGGCGGGTCAGGGAGCGTCGCCGTGGATCACCTGGAACTGCCCGGACGAGCCGCGGATGGCGCGGGCCACCGTCTCGAACAGCCAGTCGAGCGCGGCCGTGTGCTGCGTCGTCGCGCGGCGGTACAGGCTGACGTCGATCGCCGGCATGTCGAACGGAAGCGCTCGGACGACGAGGGGCCAGGTGCGTGCCCAGCCCTCCGCGATCGTGTCGGGCATCGTCGCGATCAGGTCGCGGCTCGCCGAGAGGAGCGGGGGCATCGCGGCGACGTGGTTCGACGCGATGCGCGGCTCGATCGCGATCCCCGCGCGGCGCTGCGCCTGCTCGATCGCGTGCGCGCCGGAATCGCTCGCCACGACCACGTGCCCCGCCGCCGCATACCCCTCGAGCGTGAGTGGCCCGGTCGCGAGCGGATGCGTCGCCGCCATCACGACGCCGTAGCCCTGCGTCTTCAGCACGACCTTCTCGAACGGGCCGGATACCGGTGACGGCGTGACCGCGAGGTCGACGGTGCCGCGGGCGAGCCACTCCGGCAGCTCCTGCACGTCCATGGGCACCACCTCGATGCGCATCGCCGGCGCGGTCGCCCGGACGGCGCGGACGATCGCCGGCAGCCACCCGATCTCGCCGAGCTCGGAGAGCGCGAGGCGGAACGTGCGCTCGGAGCCTGCGGGATCGAAGCGGTGCACGTCGTCGAGCGTGCGGTCGATCGCGGCGACGGCCTCGCGGAAGCCCGGGTACACGCTCTCGGCGAGGGGCGTCGGCACCATCACGCGACCGACGCGGCGGAAGAGGGGGTCGTCGAGCTCGCGGCGCAGCCGCCCGAGCGCCTGGCTCACGGCGGGCTGCGTCACGTACAGCCGTGCCGCAGCGGTGGTCAGGCTGCGCGTCTCGGCGACCGCCACGAACACGCGGATCAGGTTCAGGTCCATGGGGCGTCTCCGTCGGCGGGGCGGTTCGAGAAGCGCGGGGTCGCCGTACTCCTCCGGTGCGATGTGAGGGACCGATGGGCTGCGCGCCCGCGCCCGGAGGAGGAGCTACGCACCGCGACGGGCAGGCGAGTGAGGCATCGTTGCCGTTCCATAAGCATTCATTATGCAGATACACCCTACGGATGAGCAGAGGTTTCTAACATTGCTGATGCGCGCCACGGCCGACGTGCGACATCCGCGAACGAAGGAGTTCCCCATGACCGAGACCGCCGCCGAAGCGCCCGAGACCGCCGCCGCCGCGATCGCCCGAGCCGGAGACGTCGTCGAGCTGCTGCGCAACGCGCAGGCCCGGCCGACGATCTTCCCCGTCACGCCCGAGTTCAGCAACTGGCGATCCGAGCAGCGGTCATGGCGCGAGAGCGTCGCGCTGCTCGACCAGTCGCACCACATGACCGACCTCTTCATCTCCGGACCCGACGCGCTGCGCCTGCTCAGCGACACGGGCGTGAACAGCTTCGCGAGCTTCCCGGTGGATGCGGCGAAGCAGTTCGTCGCGGTCAACCACGAGGGATACCTGATCGGGGATGCGATCCTCTTCCACCTCGACGACGACGTGTACGACCTGGTCGGCTGGTACATGGTGCTCGACTGGGTGCAGTTCGTCGGTGAGACGGGCGACTACGACGTCACGTTCGAGCGCGACGCGAACACCCTGATGCGCGAGGCGGGTCGTCCGCCGAAGCTGTACCGCTACGAACTGCAGGGGCCGCACGCGCTGGCGCTCGTCGAGAAGCTGATCGGTGCCCCCGTGCCTCCCACGAGGTTCTTCGGCATGGCGACCTTCGAGATCGCAGGCATGACGGTGCGATCGCTCCGTCATGGGATGGCGGGCCAGCCGGGGTTCGAGCTGTTCGGTCCGTGGGCGGATGGCGACCGCATCCGGGACGCGATCGTCGCGGCGGGGGAGGAGTTCGGCCTCGTGCTGGTGGGGGCGAAGGCCTACTCGTCGGCGAACCTCGAGTCGGCATGGGTGCCGTCGCCGTTGCCGGCGATCTTCACGGGCGAGCGCTCCGCCGAGTACCTCGCGTGGCTGCCCGCCGCGCGCCTCGGCTCGCTCGCCGGCAGCTTCGTCTCCGACGACATCGAGGACTACTACCTCACGCCCTACGGTCTCGGCTACGGCCGCAGCGTCGCCTTCGACCACGACTTCATCGGCCGCGCCGCGCTCGAGCGCCATGCAGCGGGCGTGCAGCGGGTCAAGGTGACGCTCGTGTGGGATCCCGAGGACGTCGCCGCCGCGCAGCGCTCGCTCTACGACGAGGGCACTCCCGCGAAGTACATCGACTTCCCGAAGGCACGATACGGGCTCTACCAGGTCGATCGCGTGCACGTGGACGGTGCGCACGTCGGCGTCTCGCACGACTGCGGCTACGTCACGAACGAGCAGGCGTTCGTCTCGCTCGCGAGCATCGATCCTGCTTTCGCGGAGCCCGGCACCCGTGTCGTCGTCACGTGGGGCGAGCAGCCGAACACCGCGAAGCCCGCCGTCGAGCCGCACCGGCAGGTCGAGATCCGCGCGACCGTGGCCCCCGCCCCGTTCTCTCGGTTCGCCCGCGAGAACTACCGCAAGAGCTGAGCCCTTCCTCGCCCCGCAGGCGATGCCGCGGCGGAGGTGGTGGCGCGTTGGTGCCCTCGAACGGCTCGATGGTGCCTTTGACCTGAGATGGCTACAGGAACTTCTGTAGCCATCTCAGGAAACTGGCGCCATCGCGGGGAAGCTCCAGGCGCGCGCGGGCCCGGCTCAGGCGGGCGGGTGCGCGCTCGGCCCTCCGGGCGGGGCGCGGTGCCCCCGGTCGTCGAGCGCGCGCCGCGCGCGCCGCAGCAGCTCGCCGAACACCGCCCGCTCGTCGTCGTCGAAGTCCGCGAGCATGAGGTCCTCCACAGCCGCCACCTGAGGTTTCAGGCCCGTGACGGCGGCGGCGCCCGCATCCGTGAGGAACAGCAGGATGCGGCGCCCGTGCTCCGGGTCGCGCTCCCGGCGCACGAGACCGGCCTCGAGCAGCGGGTCGACGGTGGCCGCCATCGTCTGCGCGCGCACGAACGAGCGCCGTGCGAGCTCGGAGCTCGTGATGCCCGGCCGGCGCTCGAGAACCGTGAGCGCCGTGAACTGGGCCGCCGTCATGCCGGCCGCCGCGCACGCCGCGAGGAATCGCGGACGCAGCGCGAGCTCGAGCTGTTTGACGACGTAGACGAAGTTCCCGTGCTGCTGCCCCACTCGTGTCCTCCTCGCGGCGCTCACGCTAGCGCACCCTTGGCCGGCCCGACGGTCGACGCCCCGTGGGGTCGTTGACGATCGGGAGCACGCGCCCTATAGTTTCAGTCAACCTGTAATACACGAGCGACGTCGCCGTGTGCCGCGACGATGCGAGAGGACCCCGGAATGCCGGATTCGAACGGACTGTCCCTGACGGTCGACGATCTGTCCTCGGCCGCGGGCCGAACCTTCGGGCCCTCGGCCTGGCGCGAGATCACCCAGGACGACGTCGATCTGTTCGCCCGGGTCACCGGCGACCACAACCCCATCCACCTCGACGCGGAGTTCGCCGCCGCGACCCCGTTCGGCACGCGCATCGCCCACGGGCTGCTCACGCTCAGCCTCGTCGTCCCGCTCATGGGCGACGTCTTCGAGGTGACGGATGCGGGGATGGGCATCAACTACGGACTGAACAGGGTGCGGTTCCCCGCCCCCGTGCCGGTCGGGTCCCGCATCCGGGTGCTCGGCGAGGTGCGCACGGTCACCGAGGTGCCGGGAGGCCTCCAGCTCGAGGTGCCGGTCACGTTCGAGGTCGAGGGCGCGGCCAAGCCGGCCTGCGTCGCCGAGCTCGTTCTGAGGTATTACCGATGAGCGCCGAGCCGAGCGCCCCGGAGGTGCGGCTCGACGGTCGGGTCGCGATCGTCACCGGCTCGGGGCGGAGCCTCGGGCGGGCGTACGCGATCGCACTGGCCGCGGCGGGGGCGTCGGTCGTCGTCAACGATGTCGATGCCGACAGCGCCGCCCGGACGGTCGCGGACATCACGGCCGCGGGCGGTGCCGCCACCGCCGTCGTCGCGGCCGTGGGCACCGCGGAGGCGGCGGAGGCGCTGGTCCAGGCCGCCCTGTCCGAGTTCGGCCGCCTCGACGTGCTCATCGCGAACGCGGGGGTGCTCCGCGACCGGGTGCTGTGGAAGATGTCCGACGACGACTTCGACGCCGTGATCACGACGCACCTGCGCGGCTCGTTCACCTGCGGCCGCGCCGCCGCGATCGCCCTGCGCGAGCAGGACCAGGGCGGCCGCATCGTGCTCATCGGATCGCCCGCGGGGCAGTTCGGCAGTTTCGGGCAGACCAACTACGCCGCCGCGAAAGCCGGCCTCGTCGCCATGGCACGCACGTGGTCGCTCGAGCTCGCCCGCGCCGGCATCACCGCGAACGCCGTCATCCCGACCGCCCTCAGCCCGATGACCGCGACGATCCCCGCCTACACGCAGGTGTACGAGGACTTCGTGGCGGGAAAGGGCATCCCCGAGAGCTACCGCCGCGACCACGCCCTCGGATCGCCCGAGGACGTCGCCCCGTTGATCGTCTGGCTCGCCTCCGAGCTCTCCGGCGACGTCACCGGGCAGGCCCTGGGCATCGGCGGCGATCGCCTGACGCTGTACTCGCATCCGGACGTGCTGGCCACCGCCGACAGCGATGGCGGATGGAGCGCCGCGCAGATCGACGAGGCCTGGCGCGAGCGGTTCGCCCCGCTCGCCCAGAGATCGGGCCCGCCCGCTTCCGACTGATCGATCCATCGGACGAAGGAGTTCGCATGAGAGGGCACTACAGCGACGTATGGCAGGCCATCGCCCGGGCGTTCCCGGAGCGACCGGCCGTGGTCACCCCGACCGAGACGATGACCTACGCGCGGCTGGCCGAGGAGTCCGGTGCGCTCGCCCGTCACCTGCACGAGGCCGGGCTGCGACCGGGGGACGCGGTCGCGCTCCTGCTCTACAACCGTCCCGAGTACGTGGTCGCCCTCTTCGCCTGCTTCGCGACCGCGATCGCTCCGGTGCCGCTGAACTACCGGTACCGGGCCCCGGAGATCCAGGCGCTCTTGGCGGACTCGCGGGCCCGGGTGCTCGTCTACCCCGCCTCCCTCGCCGATGTCGTGCGCGACGCGATCGCGGACCTGGACGATCCGCCCCTGCTGATCGGCGTGGACGACGACGCGGATGCGGCGTCCCTTGCCGGCGCGACGCCCTGGCGCGAGGCCGTCGCGGGAGGGGGAGAGCTGCCGGCGACGCCGCCGCCGGGTGGTGAGCTGCGCCTGTACACGGGCGGGACCACGGGACGCCCGAGGGCGGTCGTGTGGGCCGCAGACGACATCCTCCCGATTCAGCTGTACTCCATCTACACGACGGCGGGCCTCCCGCTGCCGCAGACGATGGACGACGCGGTGAGGATCGCGGCGGACCCCGCGACGCCGCCCACGGTCACCCTTCCGCTCGCGCCGTTCATGCACGGCACAGCGCTGTTCAACTCGATGAACGCGCTCGCGCTCGGCGGCACCGTCCTCGTGCTCCCCTCGGCGCGCTTCGACGCGGATGCCGCGGTGCGCTTCGCGATCGATGCCGCCGCGACGCGGCTCATCGTCGCCGGCGACGTGATCTCGCTCCCCCTGGTCGAGGCGGCCGAGCGCGCCGGCGTCGAGCGGCTGGGCCGCGTCGACTCCGTCATCAGCTCGGGAATGCGCTTCAGCGCTCAGGTCAAACGACGGCTGCATGCCCTGGGCGAGATCGCCGTCATCGATCTGCTCGCGTCCACCGAGGGAGGCCCGTACGCGGTGAACGTCACCGCGTCGGCCGACGACCTTCCCGGCGAGCTGCGGCTGATGCCGGGCGCGGTGGTGCTCGACGAGGAGCGGAACGAGGTGCAGGACCTCGACGGCGGTCGCGGCATCCTGGCGTTCCGAGGCACGCTGCCGAAGGGATACTTCGGCGACGAGGCGAAGACGCGCGAGACGTTCCCCGTCATCGGCGGGGTGCGTCACGTGATGCCGGGGGACTGGGCCGTCTCCCGCGGCGACGGCACCGTCGAACTGCTCGGCCGCGGGAGCGCGGTGGTGAACACGGGCGGCGAGAAGGTCTACCCGGCCGAGGTCGAGGAGGCACTGGTGCAGTTCCCCGCGATCGTCGACGCGGTCGTCTTCGGGGTGCCGGATCCGCGCTACGGCGAGATCGTGGTCGCGGTGGTCGCCACCGTCGACGGCTCGGACGTGGATGCGGACGAGCTGCGCGCGCACCTGGACGCCCGCCTCGCCGGCTACAAGAAGCCGCGTCACCTCAGCGTGCGCCCGTCCCTCGAACGCAGCCCGCACGGGAAGGTCGACCTGACGCGCCTGCGCAGCCAGGTCGCCGCCCTCACCGACGCCGGTGCTCCCACCGGCACCATGAGGATCACCCGATGACCTACCGGATCGCCGTCGATGCCGCATCCGTGCGCGCCGTCGACACGCACGTGCACATCCAGATCGACGACCGCGGCCGCACCGCGCTCCCGCCCGCATTCCTCGAGGCGATGGACCGCTACTTCGGACAGAGCGAGCCCGCGCTCACGGTCGACGAGACGGCCGAGTACTTCCGTGAACGCCGCGTCGCCGCCGTCGTCTTCACCGTCGACGCGCGCACGCATCTTCGCCACGAGCCGAACAGCATCGATGACCTCGTCGCCGGCGCCGCCCGCAATGCGGACGTCCTCGTGCCCTTCGGCTCCGTCGATCCGCTGCAGGGCGAGCCCGCGATCGACGAGGCGAGGCGACAGGTGCACGACCTCGGGGTGCGAGGGTTCAAATTCCACCCGACCGTGCAGGGGTTCGATCCGTCCGACCCCGCGCACATCGCGCTGTTCGCCGCGATCGAGCAGCTCGGAGTGCCGATCGTGGTGCACACCGGTCAGACGGGCGTCGGAGCGGGGCTGCCGGGAGGCGGGGGACTGCGCCTCGCGCTGTCGAATCCGGTGCTCCTCGACGACGTCGCGGCGCGCCATCCGGACCTGCAGATCGTCATGGCCCATCCCAGCGTGCCGTGGCAGGACGAGGCTCTGTCGATCGCGACGCACAAGAGCAACGTGTGGATCGATCTGTCGGGATGGTCGCCGAAGTACTTCTCACCGGCGCTCGTGCGCGCCGCACGCACCTATCTGTCGCACAAGATGCTCTACGGCTCGGACTTCCCGGCGTTGACGCCCGACCGGTGGTTCGCGGACGTCGAGGCGCTCGAGTTCCCGGAGTCCGCGCTCGAGCGGATCCTGAAGGGCAACGCGCTGCGGCTGCTCGGGCTGGAGGAACGATGACCTCCGCACCGACCGACGTCTTCGGGTACGCGTCCGCGCTCACCGCGGGCGAACGCGGCAAGCTCGACGAGTTGCGCGGCTACCTGGACGCCGAGGTGCGTCCGCACGTCGCCGGATGGTGGGAGCGGGCGGAGTGCCCGGTGCACGTGCGGGAGGGTCTCGCCGCCCTGCATCTCGACGACGATCCTGCCGTCCTCGGTGAGGACGGGCGTCCGCGCCCGCTCTACGTGGGCTTCCGCGGGTTCGAGCTCGCCCGCTGCGACCTGTCGATCGCGATGCTGTACGGCGGCCAGGCCAACATGTTCCGCAGCGTCATCCGCGAGGGCGGCTCGCCCGAGCAGGTCGCGGCGTGGGATGCGCCGGTCGCGGCGTTCGAGACGACGGGATGCTTCGCCCTCACCGAGCCCGACCACGGATCCGACGTCGCGCGGGGCATGGCGACCCGGGCCGTGCGGACGGGGGACACTTGGCGCATCCGGGGACGGAAGCGCTGGATCGGGAACGCCGCGATCTCGGACCTGATCGCCGTGGTCGCCGCCGACGCGGACAGCGGCGGCACGCACGTGTTCCTCGTGCCCCGGGATGCGGAGGGGGTCGAGCTCACCGAGATCACCGGCAAGATCGCGGTGCGGATCGTACGGAACGCCGACATCGTCCTGGACGACGTGGAGGTTCCCGAGAGCAGCCGGCTGCAGCGGGTGAGCTCCCCGCGCGACATCGCGCGGATCTTCGCGTCGCTGCGGCCCGACGTCGCCTGGTTCGCCGCGGGCATGCAGGCAGGTGCCTACGAGGTGACCCTCCGGTACGCGCGGGAGCGCGAGCAGTTCGGGCGGCCCATCGCCGGGTTCCAGCTGGTGCAGGACAAGCTCGCGCGCATGCTCGGGAACGCCACGGCGTCGCTCGCCATGGCGGTGGGGCTCACCGGCTCTGGCGCGACCGCATCCGGCGACGCCGCCGAGCGCAACGCGGCGCTGACGAAGGCCTGGGTCGCCGACGCCCTGCGCGAGACGGTCGCGCTGGGCCGTGGAGTGGTGGGTGGAGAGGGCATCCGCGTCGCGAGCGACGTCGCCCGGTTCTTCGCCGACGCCGAGGCGGTCTTCACGTACGAGGGCACACGGGAGGTCAACCAGCTGATCGTGGGTCGGGCGGTCACCGGGCTGTCCGCCTTCGTCCGTTAGCCGTCCGCACCGTCCGGAGTTCCGTCCGAGAGCTGTTCCATCCCGAAAGGCCCGTTCCATCCCGAGGGTCCGCCGGCATCCGCCGGTGGACAACCGAACATCACCTTCTGCGGCGGCACGCGAGTCGCCGCTCGTCGACGGTCGAGGAGGACCGCACATGAGTGAACAACCGAACACACCCGCAGGCGAGACGGTCGATCCCCGGATGGCGCGCGAAGCGCGGCGCGTCATCGGGGCGACGTTCCTCGGCACGACGATCGAATGGTACGACTTCTTCCTCTACGCCGCGTGCGCGGCCCTCGTTTTCGGGCCGCAGTTCTTCCCCTCCGACGACCCGGCGGCGAGCCAGCTCGGCGCGTTCGTGACGTTCGCGTTCGGGTTCGTCGCGCGGCCGCTCGGCGGCATCCTCGCGGGGCATTTCGGAGACCGCATCGGTCGCAAGCGCATGCTGGTGCTCTCGCTGTACGTCATGGGCGGCGCGACGGTGCTGATCGGCCTCGTCCCCAACTTCGAGGCGATCGGCATCGCCGCCCCGGTGCTGCTCGTGATCCTGCGGCTCGCGCAGGGGCTCGGCGTCGGCGCGGAGTGGGGCGGCGCGGTGACGATGGCGATCGAGTACGCGCCGGCCAAACGCCGCGCGCTGTACGGGGCGGCGCCCATGATCGGTCTTCCGGCGGGACTCATGCTCGCGAACCTCATGATCATCGCCCTGCTCGCGCTCACCGGCCCGAACTTCACGACGTGGGGATGGCGGATCGGCTTCGTGATCAGCATCGTGCTCGTGATCGTGGGGCTCTGGACGCGACGTCGCTTGGGTGAGAGCCCGCTGTTCGAGACGGCGGTCAAGAACGCCCCTGCGCGCGTTCCGTTCGTCGAGGTCTTCGCCCGATTCACCCCGCAGCTGCTGCTCACGATCGTGATCGCGGGCGTGCCGTCGATCCTGTCGTACATCGTGCTCACCTGGGCGCTGAGCTACGGGACGACGCAGGTGGGCTACGCGCAGTCGCCGCTGCTCTGGATCGGCATCGTGTGCTGCATCCTGCAGATCGCGATGATCCCGCTGCTCGCCCGGGTGGCTGACCGGCGGGGACTCGTCCCGATGGGGGTGCTGGGGGGTCTCCTCATGGCCGCGACCGTGATCGTGTTCTTCCTGCTGTTCAACACCGGAGAGATCTGGCTCGCGGCCCTCGGCACCATCCTCGCGCACGCGTCGACGTCGTTCGCGTGGGCGGTCGTGCCGCCGATCCTCACGCGCACGTTCCCGAGCCGCCTGCGGTACTCGGGGGTGAGTATGGCGTACCAGTTCGGTGCGATCGTCGGAGGCGGCATCGCGCCGCTCATCGCGACGTCGCTGCTGGCGGCGACGGGCTCGACGACGCCGGTCGTGATCTACGTCGTCGCCGCAGCGCTCCTCATGGCGGTGTGCACCCTGCTGTGGGGCCGCTTCAAGGCTCCGGCCGAGTAGCGAAGGCGCCGGCCCGGGCCTCCCCGGTGTGCGTGTCTCACTTGTGCAGATAGATCCGGCGCGGATCCTGCACGAGTGAGACACGTCTGTGCCGGGAGGGAGCGGCGGAGGGATGACGTGTCTCAGTTGTTCAGGTTGATCGGGGTTGTGAGCTGCACAAGTGAGACACCCAGGGTGAACAAGTGAGACACGCAGGGCCCCCGGGGACCTGGGGTGCGAGAGCCTGCTCAGCGCGCCCGCGCGTCGAGGGCGGCGATGTACTCCCACGAGCGCGCCGAGACGCCGGCGTCCGGGCGCGGGCCGTGCAGCGCCGCATCCGCGTCGGTGCCCGCCGCGTAGGCGTCGCGGAGGGAGCGGGTGACGCCGGCGGCGGCGACCCGGAGGATCTCGATGACCGCGGTCTCGGACGATCCGTCGTTCGGGATGACGGCGCCCATCGCGGCGTACACGGTGCCGTCGGGGCCCCGCACCGGCACCGCGAGTCCTCGTGACTCCAGGTGGATGTGTCCCGCGGTCACCGCGAAGCCGTCGGCCCGGATGCTGCGCAGCGCCGCGCGCAGCGCCGGGCCGGTCGTGATGGTGCGCGGCGTGTAGGCGCGCATGCCGGCGGCGAGCACCTGGTCGATCACCCCCTCGGGTGCGTGGGCGAGCAGCACCAGGCCGCTGGACGACGCGTGCAGCGGGATGCGTCCGCCGATGAGCGTCGCGTTGACGACCGCGTCGGGGGCGGACATTCGCTCGACGAACAGGATGTCCGCTCCGGCGCGGACGCCCAGCTGCACGTGCTGACGGATGCGGGAGTGCGCGGCGGCGAGCCAGGGCCTGGCGACTTCGCGAAGCCCCAGCGCCCCGGGCGTGCGCGACGCGTACTCCCACAGCCGCACGCCGAGCCGGTAGGTGCGGTCCGGCATCCGCTCGAGCAGACCCTCCGTCGTGAGTTCGCTCACGATGCGGTGCGCGGTGGACGGCGGCATGTCCGCGACCGCGGCAATCTCGCCGAGGGTGAGGAACGGCCGCAGGGCGTCGAAGGCGTCGAGCACGCGCAGATGCCGGTGCAGGGCCGACTCGCCCGCCGATCCACGCGCCATCGCGTCCTCCTCACCCCGCAGGCTACTGGACCGTCCGACTGGCCACTGCGCTCACGCACGACACATGTGCTGCTCCCTGTCGACGTCATGATCTGGGTGTGGATCGCCCTCCCTAGCGCGGATACTTCCCCTCAGCCGTCGGATCCGTGGGGCGGATGATGCCTGCTGCGACCTGATGGGGCACAGAGGTCGCATTCCATCCGACGACGGAGAAAGCCCGGGCTCCGCGGCCGACAGGAGGACGCGCCCGAGCTCCCGGCCTCACGGCCGAGGACCCGGCGGGAGCCTCACGCCCGATACACGGTGCGCGCCCACTCGTGGTACGGCGCGGGGGCGACGGTCGCGCGGATGCGCACCTGCCGGTGCTGCCGGTCGACCGCGTCCTTCTTCGAGATCGGGTCCTCGCCCCACACCACCTCCACGACCTCGCCGTCCGCGATGTCGATGTCAAGGGTCGCGAGCGACATGTACAGCTGGTCGTAGGCGATGTAGCCGGCATCCGTCGAGATGCCGACGCGCTTTCCGCCGCGCAGGACCTCGTCCATCTGGTAGAGCCCGTAGCGCCCCTTCGGGAAGTCGAGGAACTTCGCGGGCGTGCCCGGCTCGAGCTGCGACCGCACGACGTCGGCGACGTCGTCGGCGTTCCACAGCAGCGTGACCTTGTGGCGCGGGGGCGCTGCGGCGTGCCGTTCGAGCGCGGCCCGGCCGTGGAAGTCGTGGTCGAACCGCACCGACCGCCCGAGCCCGATGTCGTAGGGCGTCAGGTAGTAGTCGTGCACGTCGTCGGAGTGGAGCGACCCCGCGATCGACCCGATGCGCTCGGCCGGCAGCCACTCGCGGTACTCCGCGAGATCGTCGTCGAAGACGGCGGGGAAGGGCGTCGGCACCCATCCGGACTCGAGCGGGGTGGCGGAATACGCCTTCGCCCCGACGCGGCGGATGCCGAACTCGGCCCCGACGTCGAGGATCGCATCCCGCACGGGGTCCGCATCCGCCCACGGACCGAAGAACTCGAACCCCGGCTGTCCCGCCATCCCGTGCCGCAGGCCCTTGACCGGTCGCCCGGCGATCGTGAAGTCCCCGATGTGGAAGAACTTCACCTCGGGAACGGGGCCGTCGAAGAGCCTCTCCATCACCTCGTTCGCGAAGGGCCCCTGCAACTCGTAGCGGTAGAACGTGGGGGGACCCTGCCGCATGTGCGAGTTGGCCTCCAGACGGTGGTGCACGTCCTTGCCCGCCCGCTCGGCCTTCTCCACGTTGTACCGCACCCAGTCGATGAGGATGTGGTGGCCGATCAGCACGAGCCCCTCGGGGCCGTCGGAGTTGTAGAACAGGATGCCGTCGCCGATGACGTGGCCGGACTCGTTGACCGAGATGAGCTGCTTCGCGACCCCCGGCCGGAACGTCGCGAACGTGTTCGGCGAGATCGTCTCGAGGAGCGGGAGGAGGTCGCCCCCGTCCAGGAACAGCTGGGTCATGTGGTGGGACTGGTCCATGAGCGCCACGGTGGTGTTCCACGATCGCTGCTCGTCGCGCCAGTTCGTGAACTCGGGGGCCACGGGGAACGTGAACGCGGGCCAGTTCTGATCGCGCAGCAGCACCACGGGGCTCCCGGCGCGGGCGATCGCCTCGGCGAGGGATTCGGATGTCATCGTCGACCTTCCTTTCGTTGCTCACGATGCTGTTCCCCCACCGCGCTCCGCGTGCGGGTGTTTTCTTTCAACGGAAACGACGGGCGGAGAGAGGGATGCCGACGGCACGCTGTTCGTGTGT
This sequence comes from Microbacterium sp. 18062, assembly GCF_902706225.1. Taxonomy (GTDB): domain Bacteria; phylum Actinomycetota; class Actinomycetes; order Actinomycetales; family Microbacteriaceae; genus Microbacterium. The sequence goes on along the minus strand of NZ_CACSKB010000016.1, from coordinate 62,553 downwards.
CGGAACCGTCGCGGATCCGGTCGAGGACACGGTTGTGCAACACCTGCGCGGATTGCGCACCAAAATCGTTGACAATCTGATCGCGAATCCGTACCGTCCCCCTCACGGGCGACTGTGCCCGGCGTCGTGCGCGATGAGGCACCGACCTGGAAAGGTGAGCGATGGCAGCTCGACTGACCCTGCAGGACGTGAACCTCCGTTTCGGAGGGATCACGGTGCTCCACGACGTGGGCTTCATCGTCGAGCCCGGCCAGATCTTCGGACTGGTCGGCCCGAACGGCGCCGGCAAGACGTCGCTGTTCAACTGCATCAGCGGGCACTACCGGCCGAGCTCCGGCTCGATCACGATCGACGGCGACGAGATCCTCGGCTCCGTGCCCGCGCTCCTCGCGCGGCGGGGGCTCGCCCGCACGTTCCAGCATCCGGCCCTGCAGCTGCACTCCTCCGTCCTCGAGAACGTGCTGCTCGGGGCGCACACCCGGCTGCCCGGCGGTCCGCTCGAATGGGCGGTGCGCACGCCCCGGACGATCCGCTCCGAGCGGGAGCTGCGCGTGGAGGCCCGCGACCTGCTCGAGCGCACCGGGCTCGGCTGGGCGGCCGACCTGCCGGCCGACGAGCTCTCGCACGGCCTGCACAAGGGCATCGAGCTGTGCCGTGCGCTGCTGTCCCGCCCGCGCCTGCTGCTGCTCGACGAGCCCGCCGCGGGCCTGCCGCACACCGAGGTCGAGCAGCTGATCCACACCGTCCGCGCCATTCGCGACGACGACATCACAGTGGTGATCGTCGAGCACCACATGGGGCTCATCGCGGCGCTGACCGATCGGGTCGTCGTTCTCGACCACGGCCGCAAGCTCATGGAGGGCACGGCCGCCGAGGCGCAGTCCGACCCGCGGGTCATCGAGGCCTACATCGGAAAGGACGCCGCCGATGACGACGCTGCTTGAGCTCGAGGACGTCACGGCGTTCTACGGCCCCGTGCAGGTGCTTGACGGGGTGTCGCTCGCGGTGCCCGAGGGCGGTGCGGTCGGGATCCTCGGAGCGAACGGCGCCGGCAAGACCACGACGCTCCGCGCCATCAGCGGCACCGTCCGCGCGGGCGGCCGCATCCGCTTCGACGGCAAGGACATCCGCGGGATGCGCCCCGACCTCGTCGCGGGCGTCGGCATCGCCCATGTGCCGGAGGGACGCGGCACCCTCGGCAGCCTCACGGTGCGTGAGAACCTGCGCATCGGCGCCTACCGGAGGAAGGACCGCAAGGGGGTCGAGGCCGACATCGAGTACTGCCTCGAGCTCTTCCCGAACCTCAAGGAGCGCTACCGCTCGCACGGCTCGGCGCTCTCGGGCGGCGAGCAGCAGATGCTGGCGGTCGCCCGAGCCGTGATGGCGAAGCCGCGCCTCATGCTGCTCGACGAGGCCTCGCTCGGCCTCGCCCCGAGCACCGCGAAGAACGTCTACGACGCGATCGCGCGCCTGCGGCGGGAGTCGGGCATCTCGATGCTCGTCGTCGAGCAGAACGCGAACCTCGCCTTCCGACTCGTCGACACCGCGACGGTCCTCGAGACCGGCCGCAACGCCCTCACCGGCACCTCGGCCGAGCTCAAGGGCATGGACGAGATCCGACGCGCCTACCTGGGAGGCTGACCGATGGGAACCTTCATCCAACTCGTCGTCGACGGGCTCTCGATCGGGTCGGTCTACGCCGCCCTCGCCCTCGCGATCGTGCTCGTCAACCAGGCGACGGGCCTCATCAACTTCGCGCAGGGCGGGATGGCGGTGCTCTCCGCCTACGTCGCCTGGTGGTTCACCGGTCTCGGGGTGCCGCTCATCCTCGCGATCCTGCTCTCGATCCTCTTCTCCTTCGCCCTCGGCGCCTTCCTCGAGCGCTACGTCATGCGGCGCTTCGAACGCGGCGACCCCGACACCGCCGTGGTGGTCACGATCGGCCTGCTCACCCTGATCACCGGCATCTGCGGATGGCTCTGGACCTACAACAACCAGCAGTTCCCGTCGCTGTTCTCGCTCGACACGATCTCGTTCCTCGGCGCATCGGTGAGCGTCCGGTCGCTCGGCACGACCCTCGCCATCGTCGCGATCATGGTCCTGCTGCAGGCGCTGTTCCTCGGCACGAAGCTGGGCCTCGCGCTCCGGGCCGTCGCGGTGAACCCGCAGTCGGCCTCCTTCTCGGGACTCCCGGTCGGGCGCCTGCTGATGGTCGGATGGGGTCTTGCCGCGGTGCTCGGGGCGGTGGCGGGCGCTCTCGTCGCCCCGCAGCTCACCCTCACTCCGGGGATGATGGACAACGCCCTCGTCTACGCGCTCGCCGCCGTCATCCTCGGCGGCCTGTCGAGCCCGATCGGCGTGGTCGTGGCCGCATGGCTCATCGGCGTCCTCGAGAACCTGGCCGCGGTCTACGTGCCGTTCATCGGCTACGACCTGAAGGTGGCGGTGCCGTTCGCCCTGATCTTCATCGTGCTCATCGTCAGACCCCAGGGCCTGTTCGGCCGGAAGAGCGTGGTGCGCGTCTGATGTCCGCTGCAGCAGAGTTCTTCTCCCGCCGCTGGGTGCGGGTCGCCGTCGCGGTCGTCGTGATCGCCGCCCTCGTGCTCCTGCCGCTGGCCCTGCCGGAGTTCGCCAACCAGACCGTCGCCCGCATCGGGGTCTTCGCGGTCGCGGTGCTGGGCCTGAACGTGGTGATGGGGTACACCGGTCAGGTCTCGCTCGGCCAGATCTTCTTCGTCGGCTTCGGCGCCTACATCACCGCGTACGGCGTGCAGAACGACTGGAACATCGTGCTGACCTTCGTCGCGGCCATCGTGCTCCCGGGCGTGGTCGGGCTCCTCATCGCCCTCGCCGCCGCGCGTCTGGGCGGTCTCGCGATCGCCATGGTGACGATCGCGCTCCCGATCGTCGGGGTCCCGCTCGCGAAGCGGCTGTCGGAGTTCACCGGCGGATCCCAGGGGATCTCCGCCCGGTTCACGAACGCGCCGGAGTGGACGGGCCTCTACAACGACCAGTGGCAGCTGTACATCGTCATCCTGATCGGCGGCATCGTGTTCCTGCTGACCCGCAACCTCGTGCGCGGCAAGTACGGTCGCGCATTCGCGATCGTCAAGGAGAACGAGGCCGTCGCCTCGTCGATGGGCATCTCGCCCTACCGCTACAAGGTCCTCGCCTTCACGGTCGCATCGCTCATCGGCGGGGTGAGCGGCTTCCTCTACATGGTCGTCGTGCAGTACACCTCGCCCGAGACGATGAGCTTCGGGCACTCCATCCAGCTGCTGGCCGCGATGGTCATCGGCGGCGCCGGCAGCATCGTCGGATCGCTTCTCGGCGGGGCGTACTACGTGCTCGCCCCGCAGCTGACCAACGCGATCGACGCGAACCTCACCGCGGTGCTCCAGGGTGCGCTGCTGCTGCTGGTGCTGTTCCTTCTGCCGGGCGGACTCGCGTCGCTGCCGGCGCGCCTGCGGCGCCTGCGGCGTCGATCCCGCCGGCACGAGGGCGCCGGCGGCTCCCCAGACACTCCGCGGGGGAGCGCCTCGGCGCACGACGCCGCGGAGGGAACCCACACAGAGAGGCAAGATCAGGCATGAACATGAGCAAGAGAAGCAGGAGCATTCTGGGCATCGTCGCCCTGGGCTCCGCACTCGCCGTGACGCTCGCCGGCTGCGCGCGCGGCGGTGGATCGGATGCGACATCCGGGGGAGAGGCGAGCCCGGGCATCACCGACACCTCGATCTCGCTCGGCATCACGACGCCGCTCAGCGGCGCCACGGCCGGTCCCGGCACCTGCACGGTCGCCGGCATCACCGCGTATTTCGGCGCCAAGAACGCCGACGGCGGCGTCGAGTTCGGCGACGGGAAGACGCGCACCGTGGAGATCGAGGCACTCGACGACGCCTACGACCCGCAGAAGGCGAAGGCCAACTACGACCAGCTGAAGGACAGCGTCTTCGCCATGACGGCGGGACTCGGCACGCCCACCAACCGCGCGTACCGCGAGGCCGCGATCGCCGACGAGGTGCCGCAGGTGCTCGTCATGACCGGCGACCCGATCTTCAGCGAGACGGAGGAGAGCCCCTGGCAGCTCGGCTTCGTGCCGATCTATCAGAACGAGGGCGAGGCGTTCGGCGAACTGCTCGCGGCATCGGGTGAAGACCACACCGTCGCGATCCTCGCGCAGAACGACGACTACGGCGAGGGCTACGTCGAGGGCTTCAAGGAGGCCATCGAGGGCGCCGACAACATCGAGGTCGTGAAGGAGCTGACCTACGAGGCCACCGACACGGCGGTCGACGCGCAGCTGACCGAGCTCGCCGCATCCGGGGCCGACGTGTTCTTCAACGCGATGTCGATCACCCCGCTCGTGATCTCGTCGCTGCAGAAGGCGCAGCAGCTGGGCTGGACGCCGAGCTGGTTCCTGCCCTCGAACACGTCGAGCCCGTCGGCGATCCTGCAGCCGGGCGGGGCCGACGCATTCCCCGGCGTCTACTCGGTCTCGTTCGCGAAGGCGCCGGCGAGCCCGGTGTTCGCCGACGACGAGGACGTGCAGGCGTTCCTGTCGCAGCTCAAGGAGTACGCGGACTACCAGGACATGCCGGCGTTCCCGCACTGCATGTGGAGCTACATGGTGGGCGCCACGCTCGAGCAGGCGTTCGCCGAGATGACAGAGCCGACCCGCGACAACTTCATGGAGGCGCTCCGGTCGATCGCCGACTTCCAGGCGCCGCTCATGCTCGACGGCACAGCGGTCGACACGACGGTCGACGGCCAGCCGGCCGTCTCGTCGGTGGTGGTGCAGAAGTACAACGGCACGGGCTACACGACGGTCGAGGACTTCGGCTGATCTCGCGCTGAGGCGGTGACGGGGCGGCTCGACCCATCCGGTCGGGCCGCCCCGTCACGCCCGTGGGGCTGTTCCGGGCGTGGGGCTGTCCTGCCCGTGAGACTGCAGTGGCGCGCCGAGACCGTGGGGTCACCCCGCTGTCTCGGCGCGCGGGTGCAGTCTCAGGGGTCTCGGGCGGTCTCGATGGCGCCTCGCGAGCACGGGTGGTCCCGCGGCGGAGGCGGGGGCGGGGTCAGTCGAGGGTGCGGAGCACCGTGACGATGCCGGTGAGATGTGCGCGGGTCGCGGCCTCGGCGGCATCCGGATCGTGGGCGATCACGGCGTCGATGATCGCGATGTGCTCCGGCGCGGACTGCGCGACTCGTCCCGGGTGGAACGCCAGCCGGAACTGATGCCGGGCGGACTGGGCGCGCAGCCGCTCGAGCAGCCGCGTCGCCGTCGTGTGCCCGCTCAGCTCGCGGAGCTGCCGGTCGAGCTCCTGGTTCAGCCGGGAGTAGTCGACGAGGTTGCCCGCGGCGACCGCGTCCTCGATGCGCCTGCGCAGGTCGCGAAGCGCGGCGATGTCGTCGTCGTCGGCGTTCTCGGCCGCCTTGCGTGCGCAGAGGGACTCGAGCCCGATCCGTACCTCGACGATCTCGACGGCCTCGTCGACGCTGATGGCACGCACGCGCGCGCCCCGATTGGGGAGCCGCTCGACCAGGCCCTCGCTCGCGAGGGTGAGCAGCGCCGTGCGCACGGCCGCCCGGGTGGCCTCGAAACGGTCGCTGAGGTCGGCCTCGATGAGACGCTGGTGCGGGGCGAACTCGCCGCCCAGGATCGACTCGCGGATCCGCTGCGCGAGTTCGGGGCGACCCGCTTCGTCGACGAAGCCCGAGACCGGCGTGAGCGTCATCCGTCGTCCCCTTGTCTGCCGCCGTCCGGCCGCTGCCGAGATCCGACGGCGCCGCTGCCGCGGATCGTGTGCACTATTGTCGCCGATTTCCACGCCAATCGGGAGACCTTCGCCGAGGGCCGATGTCGAACGGATGCAGGCTCGGGGCGCGGTGCTCAGGACGCGGGGGTCTCGCGCGCCGCCAGGCGCCAGGTCGTCTCGGGGATCGAGCCGACGGTCGCCACCGTCACGACCCGCGATGCCGCGGCGCTCGGCTCGAGGTGCGCCACGCATCCGTGCGTCGCCTCGATGCGGACGGCCACGCCGTGCGGGCGCAGCACGGCCGTCAGCGCGTCGGCGATCTGCTGCCCCAGGCGCTCCTGCAACTGCGGGCGCCGGGAGGCGAGCTCGACGAGTGTCGCGATGCGGCTGAGCCCGGCGATGTGGCGGCTCGGCGCGTAGTACACGTCGACCGTGCCGTCGAAGGGGAGCAGATGGTGCTCGCAGACGGAGCGGAACGGGATGCCGGTCATGCCGACGAGCTCGCCGGGGTGCTCGTTCTCGGTCAGTGCCACGGGTGCGCCGAGTGCCCCGGCGGGATCGACGCCGAGCCCCGAGAAGAGGTCGAGCATCAGGTCGGCGACGCGCTCGGGGGTGCGCAGCAGGCCGAGCCGGTCGGCGTCCTCGCCGACGGCCAGGAGCAGTTCCCGCACCGCCGCGACGGCGCGGGCGCGATCGGTCCGGGTCGCGGGGGCACTGATCGTCATGGGGTGTCCTCCGGACCGTCCAGTCGGTCGATGAGCCCGAGGCCGGCGCGGGCCCACTGGATCTCGCCGCGGGCGCGTTCGACCAGGCCCTCGTAGGCGAAGCGCTTGTAGGCGATGGTCCGTTCGCGGTCGGCGACGGCCGTGACCGCGAGGCGGCGCAGCAGCATGGGGTTGTCGACCGCGTCGATGCGGCGCAGCTCCCCCTCCCACTGATCGAGCTCGCCCTCCCACTGCGCGATGTGAGCGCGCAGGAAGGCGCGGGCCTGCGCGGGCGTGGCCGCCTCGAGGTAGGCGGCGCGCAGATGCGCGGGGTCGCGCACGCGCTGGTACTCGGGAGGCGACGCCAGCCAGTCGAGGAACGCCTGCTCGCCGGCCGGGGTGATGTGGTACATCCGCCGGGTGCCGCGCTCGCCGCGGATCTGCTCCTCCCCCTGGACGAGCCCCTCGGCCTCCATCTTGCGAAGCTCCGGGTAGATCTGGGAGTCCGGAGCGTGCCAGACGTGACCCACCGAGACCGCGAACTGCTTCTGCAGGTCGTATCCGGACTGCGGGCCGACGCGGACGAGCGCCAGGAGCGCGTATCTCAGGCTCATCGGACTCCTTCTGTCGCCGTCGACGGGGGGTGCCCCGTCGCGTCGGCCCCATCCCTCAGGGCCGCGAGACTGCACGTGAGCGCCGAGGCAGCGGGGTAACCCCACTGTCTCGGCGCCACGGTGCAGTCTCGCGGGTCTTCGGGCCAGACTACGGGTCAGGCCTTGTAGCCGGTGCGCCATCCGCCCTGGTACGTCTGACGGGCGACCGTCGAGTACGGGACGGGGCTGACCACGGCGCGGACCTCGGTCTGCTCGTGCGTCTCGACGGAGGCCTTCGACGTGCCGCCGTTCGGCTCACCCCAGACGACCTTCAGCTCGGTGCCCTCGGGCACGTCGTGGTCGACGATGCCGAGCGAGAGGCCACGCCGCTCGTTGGCGCTGTAGCCGGTGAACAGCGACAGGCCGACCGTGTTGCCGTCGGCATCCACGACCGCGTCGTAGTTGGCCGAGCCGTAGTTCGCCAGCGGCAGGTCGAAGAACTTGTAGTGCGGACCGTCGACGTTCAGCAGTGACGTCCAGACCTTGCCGAGGTCCTCGGCGTCCCACGCGAGGGTGACCTTCTTGCGCTGCGTGGAGGGGTCGATCTTCTCCAGCGCGTCGCGGCCGATGAAGTCGTGGTCGAACTTCACGAACGAGCCGTAGCCGAGCTCCCACGGGGTGAGGTAGTAGTCCTCGATGTCGTCGGAGACGAAGGACCCGGCCAGCGTGCCGGTCGCCTCGTAGCTGTCGGTTCCGAGCCACTCGCGGTAGCCGCGCTCGGCCTCGCCGGTGTAGATGGCGGGGAGGGGCGAGGGGATCCAGCCGGACTCCAGCGTGTTGGACGGGTAGGCGCGCGAGCCCACGGGCACCAGGCCGAACTCGGCGCCCGCCTCGACGATCGCGTCGCGGATGCGGTCATGATCGGCGTAGGGTCCCCACAGCTCCAGACCGGGCGCTCCGGCCATGCCGTGACGCAGGGTCTGCACGGTGGTGCCGTCGATCTGGATGGTGCCGAAGCTGAAGAACTTGATCTGCTCCACCGGGGCGCCGTTGAGCTTCTCGATGACGTCCCAGGCCTTGGGGCCCTGGATCTGGAAGCGGTAGTACTGGCGCGAGACGGCGTGGCCGTACGGACGCGAGGGCGAGCGGCGGTCGACGGAGATGTCGAGGTTCTGGTAGCCGCCGGTCTCGCCGTGGTAGAGCAGCCAGTTCGACGCGGGGGCGCGTCCGACGTACACGTACTCGTCCTCGGCCTCGTGGAAGAGGATGCCGTCGCCGATGACGTGGCCCTGGGAGGTCGTCGGCACGTACTGCTTGGCGCGTCCGACCGGGAAGGTCGCGACCGAGTTGATCGCGGTGTCGCTGATGAGCCTGATCGCGTCGGAGCCCTTCAGGAACACGTTGTCCATGTGGTGCGACTGGTCGTACAGCACCGCGGTCTTGCGCCACGCCTGCTGCTCCTTGATCCAGTTCTGGAAGTCGGCGGGCACGACCGGGTAGATGTACGAGCCGATCTGCGAGTTGCGCAGGATGTCGACGGGGTTGGCTCCGTCGATGAGCTCCTGGAGATTGCTGGCCATGGATGAACCTCTCTGTTCTGTCGGTGGACGCCTCGGGGTGAGGTGCCCGGGTCGGCGGGTTGGGGTCAGGTGAAGACGATGGTGTGGTTGCCGTGTCGGATGACGCGGTCCTCGGCGTGCCATTGGACGGCGCGGGAGAGGACGGCGCGTTCGACGTAGGCTCCGCGGGCCTGCAGGTCGGCGGCGCTCATCGCGTGGGTGACGCGGGCGACGTCCTGCTCGATGATCGGGCCTTCGTCGAGGTCGCGGGTGACGTAGTGGCTGGTCGCGCCGATGAGCTTGACGCCGCGTTCCTTGGCCTTCTTGTAGGGACCGGCGCCGATGAAGGCGGGGAGGAAGGAATGGTGGATGTTGATGACGGGAACGCCGACATCCGTGAGGAAGTCGTCGGAGAGGATCTGCATGTAGCGGGCGAGGACGACGAAGTCGACGTTCCCCGCGAGCAGCTTCACGATCTCCGCCTCGGCGGCGGCCTTGTCGGAGCCGGCGGAGGGGATGTGGAAGAACGGGATCCCGAAGGAGCGGACGTCCTCGGCGGTGTTGGTGTGGTTGCTGATGACCATCGGGATGGTGACGTTGAGCTCTCCGCGGCGGTGGCGCCACAGCAGCTCGAGCAGGCAGTGGTCGCTCGTGGAGGCGAGGATCGCCATCCGTTTCGGCACGGACTGGTCGGTGAGCTGCCAGCTCATGCCGTAGGGGCCGAGGGTGTTCTGAAGGTCGGCTTCGATCTCGGGGATCGCGGCACTGAGGTCGGGACGGTGGAACACGACCCGTTGGAAGAACGCGCCGCCCTCGGGGTTGTCGGAGTACTGGTCGAGGGTGACGATGTTCGCGTTGTTGCGGGTGATCAGAGCGGTCACGGCGGCGACCAGGCCGGGCTGGTCGGGACCGTGCACGATCAGGCAGGCGTGGTCGCGCCGGGCGTTCGTGTGCTGCGGCATGGGAGTACCTCCTCGGGCGTCGGGGTCGTCAGAGTTCGTCAGGACCGTGCGGCGACGTAGTCGCGAGCCCACTGCGAGGTCGCGAGGAGTCCACCGAACGTATAGAAATGCAGTCTGACATTTCCCGAGGAGGGGTCTTGCGCGAGCAGCGCGGCGAGGTCGGTGACGAACCGGTCCGGTCCCGCGGTGCCCATCAGGTTCGTCAGCGAGAACCCGTACTTCTTCACGATCATCGCGTTCGCGCCGACCCCGAACCGGCGCGCGAACCCGATCAGCCGCTTGATGCCCGCCGGTCCCGGCGTGCCGATCCGGATCTCGGTGTCGATGCCCTTCTCCCGCACGGTGCGGATCCAGGATGTGACCGGGTCGGTGTCGAACGCGAACTGGGTGAGGATGACCGCATCCAGGCCCTGCTCCGTCAACGCCCGCGACTTGTCCTCCAGATGCCGCCACAGCACGTCCGTCGGGATGTCGGGGTGTCCCTCCGGATACCCGGCGATCGACACCTCCTTCACGCCGTACTGCTGCAGGATCCCGGAGCGGATCACCGACAGCGAGTCCGGGTAGGGGCCTTCGGGCTCGGCCGGGTCGCCGCCGACCGCGAACACATGCTCGGTCGCCCCGACCTCCTGCAGCGCCGCGAGGAACTCCTCGAGCTGCGCCTGTGACGACAGCCGGCGGGCGGAGATGTGCGGAACGGGCGTGAACCCGAAGTCCTTCACGGCCTTCGCGGCCGCGACCCGCATCTGCAGGTCCTCGTTCCCGAGGAACGTCACGTTGATCTTCGTCCCCGCCGGGATCACACCGCGCGCCTCTTCGAGACCCGGCACGTCCTTCCCGGTCATCTCCAACGAGTAGCCATCGACGAGGCGAAGGGACGCGGCGTCATTCGCCGCGGGTGAAGTCTGAGCCACTGGTCTCGGTCCTTTCCGGTCAGTGTCGGCGCGTCATCGCGCGCTGACGACTTTACCTATGGAGATAGGTAAAGGCAAGAGGTAAGGGGCGAGCCTATTCCCCGATGCCGCGCAGCCGCTGCTGGATCACGTCCGTGGCCGCGAGCAGGTCGTCCGCGAACTGCAGGAGCTCGTCCCGTGTCTGCATCCGCCAGATGGGGGCGGCGATCGACACGGCCGAGGTGGCGCGGCCCGTGCTCAGCACGATGGGGGCCGCGATCGCCGCGATGCTGATGTCGGACTCGCCGAGGCTGTACGCCCACCCCGTGTACCGCGCCTGCGCGAACTGCCGGTGCAGTCGCGGCCAGCTGGTGATCGAACGCGGCGTGGCGCCCAGCAGCGGCGAGCCGCGGTACCGCGCCTCGAGCTGCTCCGGCGTCTCGTGCGAGAGCAGGGCCTTGCCGATCGCGGTGCAGTGCGCGGGACGCACCGTTCCCACGCGGGGTCCGACGGCGACCTCGCTCGTGCCCGAGATGGCCTGGACGAAGCGGATGCTGCGTCCCTCGATCACGCCGACCGACACGGTCTCTCCGGTCTGCTCGACGAGTCGGCGCAGCACGGGCCCCGCCGCGTCGCGCAGACCCGTCGCCTGGGTGAGGATGAGGGTCAGCTCGTGCACGGCGGGGCCGACCGTGTACGCGCCGCCGCGTTCGTGCTGCGAGGCGAATCCGGTCTCGCGGCAGTTGGCCAGCACGCGATGGGCCGTCGCGGGAGCGACGTCGAGCGCGAGGGCGAGCTCCGACAGGGTGATCGACCCGCGCTCGGCCAGGATCATGACGGCGCGCAGCGCCAGCTGTGAGGAGTTCATGGGATTCTCCGGTGGATCCCTTTCCACATGGGGGAAAGCATACGCGCAGCGCTGGACCCGATCGCCTGCCCGGATGTCCAATGACACCACCACATCACAGCGAGGTGACACCCCCGGGCGACGATGCCCGGATCACGGGCTCCTCGCGACGATCGGAAGGCGAGGACGCCATGGCGGAACAGGCCGCGCGCCCGCTTCTGCGGGCCCGAGGGGTCGGCGTCCGGTTCGGCGGGATCGTCGCGCTCGACGGCCTCGACCTCGACGTCCACCGCGGACACATCGCGGGCCTCATCGGCCCGAACGGCGCAGGCAAGACGACACTGTTCAACGTCCTCACCCGGGTCTACCGGGCCACGAGCGGAACCGTGGACCTCGACGGTACCGATCTGCTCGCGATCCCCGTCCACAGGATCGCCGAGCACGGGATGGCGCGGACGTTCCAGAACGTCGCCCTCTACCCGGGCATGACCGTGCTCGAGAACGTCATGCTCGGCGCGCACACCCGCTGCGTCGGGAACTGGGCCACCGCGCTCGTGCCGGGACGCTCCGCCCGCGTCGACATCGCCGCCCGGCGGGCGTGCATGGAGACGCTCGACCAGCTGGGGCTCGCCCGCGTCGCGCACGAGACCGCGGGCGCCCTGCCGTTCGGCACGCTCAAGCGCGTCGAGCTGGCCCGCGCGCTCGCGAGCGACCCGAGGCTGCTCATGCTCGACGAGCCCGCAAACGGCCTCAGCCACGGCGAGGTCGACGACCTCGCCGGCCTCATCGGCCGCATCCGCGACGAACGAGGCGTCTCGGTGCTGCTCGTCGAGCACCACATGCGCCTCGTCATGAGCGTGAGCGACCGGGTGAGCGTGCTCGACTTCGGCCGGCGCATCGCGGACGGCACTCCGGCCGAGGTGCAGCGCGATCCCGCCGTCATCGACGCCTATCTGGGAAGGGCGGAGGCCGCATGAGAGGACAGCCCGTCGCCGCGGCCCGCCCGGAGGCCTCCGCGCCGCTGCTGGCCGTGCGCGATCTGACGGTCGCCTACGGCCGGGTGCGCGTGGTCCACGGCATCGACTTCGACGTGGCCTCCGGCGAGATCGTCGTGCTGCTGGGCGCGAACGGCGCAGGCAAGACGAGCACCCTGCGCGCGGTGTCGGGGATGATCCCCTCGCAGGGGCGGGTGGAGCTGGCCGGCGAGACCATCCGCGGACGGTCCGCGGACCGCATCCTGCGTCGCGGGATCGCGCACGTCCCGCAGGGCCGCGGCACGTTCCCCGATCTCACGGTCGCGGAGAACCTCGTCGTCGGCGCCTTCATCCGCAAGGACCGCGCTCGCGTCGACGCCGAGATGGAGGAGTGGTTCGAGTTCTTCCCCCGGCTCGCGGAGCGTCGCCGGCAGAAGGCGGGCTCGATGAGCGGCGGCGAGCAGCAGATGCTCGCGATCGCCCGGGCCATGATGAGCGATCCGCGCCTGCTCCTGCTCGACGAGCCCTCGCTCGGGCTGTCCCGGCGCATCACGGAGGAGGTGTTCGAGCGGCTCGCCCACCTCAACGCCTCGCGCGGCACCGCGGTCGTCGTCGTCGAGCAGAACGCCGACCTCGCCCTGGAGATCGGCCACCGGGCCTACGTGCTCGAGTCGGGTGAGCTCTCGCTGTCGGGCACCGCTCAGCAGGTCCGCGACGACGAGTCCGTCCAGCGCATCTACCTCGGCTACTGACGGCGCGAAGAGAAGGGAGAGGACACGTGTTCGACGACAACATCGGCAACCCCGCCTACGTGCTGCAACTCGTGCTCACCGGCGTGGTCAACGGCAGCCTCTACGCCTTCGCGGCGCTCGCGTTCGTGATGGCCTACCGGGCCTCCTCCCACATCAACCTCGCCGCGACCGAGCTCGCCTCGCTCGGCGCCTTCGTCGTGCTGGCCCTCACCGGGCTGGGGCTGCCGCCGTGGATCGCCATCGTCCTTGGCCTGGGCGTGTCCTTCCTCATGGGCGCGGCGGTCGAGCGGCTCCTCATCCGCCCCGCCGAGAAGCGCAGCGAGTTCGCCGTCATCCTGACCACCGTCGCCCTCATCCTCATCGTGGGCTCGCTCACCGGCATCGTCTGGGGCACCGACGTGCTGCCGGGCCTCGCGCCCTTCGGCGACGGGCGCGGCGTCATCGCGGAAGGGCCTCCGCGCGTCTCGATCAGCGCCGCCCACCTGGGTGTGCTCGTCTCGCTCGCCGTCGTGGTGACGGGGCTGCTGCTGCTCATGCGTCGCACCTCGCTCGGCCTGGCGTTCCGCGCGCTGATGAGCAACCGCGAGTCGTCCGCCCTGGTCGGGATCTCCCCCACGCGGCTCGCCGTCATCGGATGGGGGATCGCCGGCGTGATCGGCACCGCCGGCGCCGTCCTGGTCTCGGCCTCGATCGGCACGATCGACTTCATGATGATGGTGCCGCTGCTGATCTACGGCATCGCGGCGGCCACCCTCGGCGGGTTCGACAGCATCGTCGGCGCCGTGGTCGGCGGCATCGCCGTCGGGCTCCTGGTGAACACCGTGCCCGGCCTGCTGTCGTTCATCCCCGGCGAGATGGGCTTCGTCGTCGCCCTCGCCGTCATCCTCGTGGTCCTGCTGGTGCGCCCGCAGGGACTGTTCGGCTACGTGAGATCGGAGCGGGTGTGAGCACCTCGACCATGAGCACCGCCGCGGTGCCGATCCCGAAGGCCGCCGGGCGCGTCCTCGTGCGCGGAAGCGCCCGCCACCGGCTGCTGGTCGGTGCCGTGGCGGCGATCGCAGCGGTGGTCGGCATCCTCGTCCCGGTCGTCGTCACCGACTTCGAGCTGGGCCGGCTCTCGCAGGTGGCGGCCTACGCGGTCGCGCTGCTCGGGCTGAACATCGTCACCGGGATGAGCGGGCAGATCTCGCTCGGCCACGCCGCCTTCTTCGGCGTCGGCGCCTATACGACCGCGATCCTCGCGGGCGACCACGGATGGCCGTTCTTCGCGACCATCCCGGTCTCGGCGGCGATCGGCGCCCTCGTCGGCCTCGTCGTCGGGATCCCGGCGCTCCGGCTGAAGGGCATGTACCTCGCGATCGTCACCCTCGCGCTCGGCACGGCCGTGCCCATCTACCTGCAGGGCCACTCTTCGGCATGGCTGGGCGCGGGCTCCGCGTCGGGCGTGCGTGCGTCGTTCCGCTGGACCAAGCCCGACTGGCTGCTGCTCGACGTCAGCGCCGCGGGGTGGAAGTACCTCGTGCTGCTCGCGATCGCCGTGGTGGTCTTCCTCCTCGTCGCGCAGGTGCTTCGCAGCAGGGTCGGCCGCGGCCTGCTCTACATCTCGTCGGGGGAGCGCACCGCCGCGGTGTCCGGCGTGTGGACGGCGGGAACGAAGATCGGCGCGTTCGTCGTCAGCTCCATGCTCGCGGCGGTGGGCGGATCCATGTACATGCTGGTCGTGCCGATCGTGACCCCGCAGAGCATCGGGTTCAGCCTCACGCTGCTGTTCCTGACGGCGATGATCATCGGCGGCAAGTCCTCCGTGGCCGGTGCGGTCGTGGGCGCCTTCTTCATGGTCTACCTGCCGCCGATGAGCTCGCAGCTGGTCCTCGGCATCCCGGGGCTGCAGTCGCTGACGGCGCACGTGGGCCTGGTGTCCAACATCGTCTACGGCGCCCTCCTGCTGCTGTGCGTGTTCTTCCTGCCGCGGGGCGTCGTCCCCGCCGCCGCGCGGCTCGCCCGCCGCTTCGTCGTCGTCATCCCCGCCGGAGGCGAGCTCCCCGCCGCCTCCGGCGCCCGGACTCGTCGCCCGGCGCCTCCCGCGCCGGATGCCGATGCCGCACCCCGCACACCAGAGGAGATCCATTCATGAGCATGCTCAGACCCGCCGCGCGACGGTGCGCGGCCCTCACCCTCGCCGGCGTCACCGTGCTCGCCCTCGCCGGCTGCGGGAACTCCCGCTCCGGCGGCGACGAAGGCTCGGGCGACGTGTCCGGCGCGACGGGCGCAGGGTTCGTCGACACGTCGGCGTGCCCCGCCGAGGCCCTCGCTTCGCTGGCGGACGGCGCGCCGATCAAGGTCGGGCTGAGCCTGCCCTTGAGCGGCCCGCTCGCGCCGGTCGGGGCACTCGTCCAGGCGGGCGCCCAGGCCGTCGCCGATCGGGTCAACGACGACGGCGGCGTCGACGGCCACGACATCGAGCTGGTCGCGCGCGACAACGGCCTCGATCCCGCACGCGAGATCAGCAACGCGCAGGAGCTCATCGGCCAGGAGGAGGTGTTCCTGCTCGCCAACGAGATCACGACCTCGATCATCCTCGCCGCTCAGCAGCTCGCGGCGGACACCTGCACCCCGCAGGTGAACGCCATCACCACCAACCTCGAGATCGGCGACGCCGAGAGCAACCCGTGGACGATCGTCGGCATCGCCCCCGCCGACGCCGAGGCCGTCGCCCTCACCGAGTGGCTCGCCGCGGAGCGGCCGGGCGCGACGATCATGGAGATCCGCCAGGACAACGAGCTCGGCGCCGACTTCTCGCTCACCTTCGCCGAGCGCGCCGAGGCGCAGGGCCTGACCGTGCTCGAGCCCGAGACGGTCTCGCCCGTCGCGACGACCTACGACCCGCAGATCGCGACGCTCGTCACCTCGGGCGCCGATGCGGTACTCGCCGAGATCCAGGGGCCGGCCTGCTCGACGTTCCTGCAGGGGCTCGCCCAGGCGGGCTGGGAGGGCATCACCATGGTCTCCTCCGCCTGCAACGGCGCGAAGCAGTACTTCATCCCGATCGGCGCCGACGGCGACGGTGTCGTCGCGCCGTTCTACACGGTGGACCCGGGCGATCCGGCCAACGCCGACGACCCCCGCCTGGCCGCGTACTTCGCCGACATGGCCGAGTACCAGCCGCAGGCGGACCCGTACGGCTCGAACGCCCTCGACGGCTACGGCGGGATGGAGTGGGTCGTCGCGGCGCTCGAGCAGGCGGCGGCGAGCGACGCCGGCCTGACACGGGCGTCGCTGATGAACGCCCTGTGGGACCTCGAGCTCACGCGCGACTACTACCTCCGGCCGGAGCAGAGGGTGGACGCCGACGCCGGCGATCCCTACATCCTCGACTACATCGAACTACGCCGGTACGACGTCGAAAAGGGCGGCTGGCAGGACACGGGAGTGAGCATTGAGTACACGCGTTCATGAGGACGAGGTGGCCGGCGCGGTCGGCCACCTGCGTGAGTTCTTCGTCGGCGGACGGTGGGAGCCCGCCGCGGGCGACCTGACCCGGCGGATCGTCGATCCCGCGACGGAGGAGGTCGTCGCCGAGGTCTCGATCGGCGAGGCCGCCGACGCCGCCGCCGCCGTGCAGGCCGCCAAGGCCGCCTTCCCGGCCTGGTCCGCGCTCACCGGAGCGCAGCGCGCCGACCACCTGGAGCGCTTCGCCGAGGTGTGGGAGGCCCACGCCGAGGAGATCGGCGCGGCCATCTCGCGCGAGATGGGCATGCCCGTGGGCATGTCCGGCTTCTTCAACGGGTTCGCGCCCGCCCAGATGCTGCGCTACTACGCTCAGCTCGCCCGCACCCGTGTCGAGGAGGAGGACCGCGTCCCCGCCTACTTCCGCGGCTCCGCCCGCATCCGTCCCACCGCGGCCGGCGTCGTCGCCGCGATCGCGCCGTGGAACTACGCCGCCACGCTCCTGGCCTCGAAGTTCGCCCCGGCGCTCGCCGCCGGGTGCACGATCGTGATCAAGCCCGCCGAGGAGAACGGCGTCTCGGCGCGCATCATCGGGCGCATCCTCGACGAGGCGGATCTGCCGCCGGGCGTGGTCAACGTCGTGCCCGGTGGCCCGGACTTCGCGGCGGCCCTCGTGGCGAACCCGGATGTGGCGCGGGTGGCGTTCACCGGATCCACCGGTGTCGGGCGCACCATCGCCCGGACGGTGGGGGAGCGCCTGGCCACGGTCAACCTGGAGCTCGGCGGCAAGTCGGCCGCCGTCGTGCTCGACGACGCCGACCTGGACGTCGTCGCCCGCGACCTGCCTCCGCTGGCGTTCCAGAACTCTGGGCAGACGTGCTTCGCGCAGACCCGCGTCGTGGCGACGCCCGGCGTCTACGACGCGGTCGTGCGCCTGCTCGTCGACCATGCGCAGGGGCAGCGGCTCGGCTCGCCGTTCGACACGGCGACGACGATGGGACCGCTCGGCACGGGCGCACAGCGCGAACGGGTGCGGCGCGCGATCGCCGAGGCCGTCGACCGGGGCGCCGTCGTCGAGGCCGGCGGACGGGACGCCGCCGTGCCGGAGCGGGGGTTCTACGTCGCGCCGACGGTGCTCACCGGCGTCCGCAGCCGGGACGACGTCGCGCAGCAGGAGATCTTCGGCCCGGTCGTCGTCGTGATCGCCGCCGAGGACGACGACGACGCGGTGCGCATCGCGAACGACTCGCCCTACGGCCTCGCCGGGAGCGTCTGGACGGCCGACACCGCGCGGGGCCTCGCGCTCGCGCGGCGCATCGAGGCGGGAACCGTGGGCGTCAACGGCTATCAGCCCGATGCCGCAGCGCCCTGGGGCGGCGTCAAGGACAGCGGCCAGGGGCGCGAGAACGGCCCCGAGGCGCTGGAGAGCTACCTCGTGCCGCGCACCTACTACCTGTTCGACCACACCCCGGACGCGCCGGGGTGATCGCGGCCGCCACCCCGCCCTCTTCCCTCCCCGAGAAACAGCAAGGACGAATGATGACCGACGAGAACCTGACCGACACCGTCGCCGCGCTCCTCGCGCGCGTGGACCGCCTCGAGGCCGCGCAGGCCGTGCGCACGCTGCACCACACCTACGGCTACTACCTCGACAAGTGCCTCTACGAGGACGTCGTGGACCTGTTCGCCGACGACGCCGACGCGGTCTTCCTGGGCGGCCTCTACCGGGGCAAGGGCGGCGTCCGCCGCCTGTTCGTCGAGCGCTTCCAGAGGCGCTTCACCGACGGTCTCAACGGGCCGCGGTTCGGCTTCCTGCTCGACCACCCGCAGCACCAGGACGTCATCACGGTGTCCGAGGACGGCCGGAGCGCCCGGGGCCGCTTCCGCTGCACGATGCAGGCGGGCCTGCACGACGCGGCGAAGGAGAGCTATCCCGGCCGGCTGTCGATGGACCAGTGGTGGGAGGGCGGCCTCTACGAGAACGAGTACGTCAAGGAGGACGGCGTCTGGAAGATCGCGCGCCTGAACTACCGTCCCGTGTGGCACGGCGAGTACGGCGAGGGCTGGGCGCACAAGGAGCCGATGGACCAGTTCCGGGGCGGCCTGTTCCCCGAAGACCCGCTGGGCCCCGACGCGCACCTCGACGGCTACGGCCTGTTCCCCGACACCTCGGTGTTCCCGTTCCACTACGCGCACCCGGTGACCGGACGGCAGGTCGTGTCCGCCGACCCCGAGGCGGCCCGGCATGCCTGACACGCTCACGCGCGCGCCGTTGTGGCCGCGGTCGGCCGACGGACTGCCGGCGGCCGCCGCCGTCGGCGTGCCCGGCGGCGGCGAGGGCGCGCCGATCGCGGTCGACGACCCCGCGACGCGACGCATCGTCGGATGGTGTCTGCCGACGCCCCCCGAGGGCATCGCGGCCGCCGTCGACGTCGCTGCGGCGGGGTTCCGCACGTGGTCGGCGCTGACCCCCGCCGAGCGGGCGGCGGCGATCCACCGGGGCGCCGACGCGATCGCCGAGCGGGCCGAGGACCTCGCACGCTCGGTCACCTCCGAGGTCGGCAAGCCGCTCTCGGAGGCGCGCGGCGACGTCGGCGGCGGCGTGCAGCTGCTCCGTTCGTTCGCCGATCTCGCCGAGGAGGCCGCAGAGATCCACGACCTCACGGGAAGGCCCGGAGCGGGCGCGGCCGACGAGGTCCTGCTGCACCGGGTTCCGGTCGGTCCGATGGCCGTCATCACGCCGTGGAACACGCCGGTCTACCTCGCCCTCAACTGCGTCGCCCCGGCGCTCGCCGCCGGGTGCTCGGTCGTCGTCAAGCCCGCCGAGGCGGCGCCCCTGTCGCTCACCGCGGCGCTCGCGCTGCTGGCGGCGGAGCTGCCCGCGGGGGCCGTCACCGTCGTCCAGGGCACCGGCGCCGCGGTCGGCGCGGCGCTCTGCCGTGCTCCGGGCATCCGGGGCGTGTCCTTCGTCGGCGGCACGGTCGCCGGGCGCGAGGTCATGCGCGCCGCCGCCGACACGGTCAAGAAGGTCTCCCTCGAGCTCGGCGGCAACGATCCCGCCCTGGTGCTCGAGGACGCCGTGCTCGACGACGCGACGCTGCGCGAGATCGTGGCCGGATGCTTCTCGCTGGCCGGGCAGGTGTGCTTCGACATCAAGCGCATCTACGTGCACCGTGCGCGCCACGACGAGTTCGTCGACAGGTTCACCCGCATGGTGGACCGGATCGTCGTCGGACCGGGGGCGGACGAGCGCGTCCACATGGGCCCGCTCACGACGGAGGCCGGTCATCGCAACGCGCTGCGCCTGCTGCAGGCGGCGCGGGATGCGGGCGCCGAGGTGCACGAGGGCGGCACGTTCGCCCCCGGCGTCGACCCCGCCGGGGGCCGGTTCGTGCGTCCGACGGTCGTGAGCGGCATCAGTCCCGATCACGAGCTCGTGCTCACCGAGCAGTTCGCGCCGATCGTCCCGATCGTCGCGGTCGACGACGATGCCGTCGCCGTGCGGGAGGCCAACCGCACCGAGTACGGGCTGTGCTCCTCGGTGTGGTCGGCCGACCCCGACCACGCCCGCGCCGTCGCGCTCGGGATCGAGGCCGGCAACACGTTCGTCAACGCGCACCGGGTGGGGGCGAGCGTCCCGCTCGTGCCGTTCGGCGGCGTCAAGCAGTCGGGCCTGGGCCGCAACCACCTCATGCATGCGATCGCGGAGTGCACGGAGGAGCACGCCGTCATCCGCTACACCGACCCCGCCGCACAGATCCGCGGGATCGACCACTGGGCGGACCTGACCTCGGAGGACACCCCGTGACCACCCCGGACCGCCCCTACCTGCGCATCGCGACGGAGGAGGCCTTCGCGCCGCCCGAGATGTTCGCGCTCTACAGCGAGCACCTGCGCGACGGCACGATCGACGACATCGGCTTCAACAGCCTCGTCGGCTACTTCCTCGGCTCGCCGCATCCGCAGCCCCGGTGGGTCGTGGACCGGCTGGAGGACCTCGGCGCCGCGCGCATCGCCGACATGGATGCGGCCGGGATCGACCACCAGGTGCTCGCCCTCACCGCCCCCGGCACCCAGGTGCTCGACGCGAAGGAGGGCGCCCGCATCGCCCGCATCGCGAACGATCGCGCGGCCGAGGCGTGCGATCTGCACCCCGACCGGTTCTCCGCTCTCGCGGCGGTGTCGTTCGAGGACGCCGGCACCGCGGTCGCCGAGCTGGAGCGGGGAGTCACGCAGCTGGGGCTGAAGGGGCTCATCGCCAACTCGCACGTGCGCGGCGCCTACCTCAGCGAGGACCGCTTCACGCCGATCGTCGAGGCGCTGGTCGATCTCGACGTGCCCCTCTACCTGCACCCGACGACGCCCCCGAACGACATGATCGCTCCGTTCCTCGACGCCGGGCTCGACGGTGCGGTGTTCGGCTTCGGCGTCGAGACCGGGTTCCACCTGCTGCGGCTGATCACCTCCGGGCTTCTGGACCGCTTCCCCGGTCTGAAGGTGGTCGTCGGGCACCTCGGCGAGGCGCTGCCGTTCTGGATCCGCCGCATCGACCACATGCACGCCAAACAGGTCGCCGCCGCCCGCTACGCCGCGACCGGTCCCCTGCGGCAGAAGCCGTCGGAGTATCTCCGGACGAACGTGTGGATCACCACGTCCGGGATGCCGTGGACCGATCCGATCATGTTCGTCCGCCACGTGGTCGGCGCCGATCGCGTCATGTACGCGATGGACTACCCCTACCAGTACGACCTCGCCGAGGTGGCCGAGCAGGACGCCCTGCCGATCTCGGACGCGGACAAGGCCGACTTCTTCGAGAACACCGCCCGGCGCGTGTTCGATCTGACGTTCTGAGGAGACACCATGACGCACGAAAGCCGACCCGAGGACGACCTGCTCGCCGAACGGCTCACCTGGAGCCGCACCAGCCCCGCACGGCCGATCCCGGCCCCCGACGTCTGGCCCCTCATCCGCTTCCCCTCCACCCCCGACCCGTTCGATGCGCCCATGCGCGTCGAGGCGGACATCGTGGGGATCGAGTGCATCCAGGGCGAGGTGCCGGCGCATCTGGACGGCACCTACTTCAAGGCCGTGTGCGACCGGCAGTACCCCAAGGCCGTGCCCGAGGGGCCGCTGGGCGCCTTCAACGACGACGGGATGGCGATCTCGTTCCGATTCCACAAGGGGCGCGTGGACTACAAGAGCCGCTTCATCCGCACGCCGCGCTTCGAGGCGGAGCGCGCCGCGGGCCGGTCCCTGTTCGGCTACTACCGCAATCCGCTCCACGACGACCCGCTCGTCGAGGGGGTCGTGCGCGGAATCGCCAACACGAACCTCGTCTACCACGCGGGCAAGCTCTACGCGTCGAAGGAGGACGCCCCGCCCATCATCATCGACCCCGAGACCCTCGAGACGATCGGCCACTACGACTTCGGCGGGGCGTTCACCTCGCAGACGGCGACGGCGCACCCGAAGATCGACCCCCGCACGGGCGAGCTGGTGTTCTTCGGCTACGCCGCCAAGGGCGAGACGACGCGCGACATCGCGTACTACGAGGCGGACGCGAACGGCGACATCGTCCACGAGACGTGGTTCAAGGCGCCCTACTCGTGCATGATCCACGACTTCGCGGTCACGCAGAACTACGTCGTGTTCCCCGTCATCCCGCTGCGCAGCGAGCTGGCGTGGCTCGAAGCGGGCGAGTCGACGTTCCAGTGGGACCCGCAGGAGAAGGTGCACCTCGGGGTGATCCCGCGCAAGGGCAGGGGTGACAAGGCCGTCTGGTACGAGGGCCCGAACCGCTTCGCGAGCCACATCATGGGCGCCTACGACGACGGCCGTCGAATCTACATCGACACCCCCGTGAGCCACTCGTCGTACTTCCCGTGGTTCCCGATCGTCGGCAACGGCGAGCACGACCCCGAGAGGTCGAAGGGATACCTCTCGCGCTGGACGATCGACCTCGCCGGCGAGGGCCGCTCGTTCACCGAGACACGACTGTCGAACGTGCCGAGCGAGTTCCCGCGCATGGACGACCGCTACGAGACGCTGACGTACCAGTGGGGTCTCATGGGGCTCACCGAGCGACCCGGGCACGACGCGCCCGGCCGCGGGTTCCGCTGGGTGGCGACGATCGACCACCGCACCGGCGCGCACAGGCTCTACTATCCGGGCGATCGCGCGACGGTCGGCGAGCCGATCTTCGTGCAGGGCGACGAGAACGCGCCCGAGGGCCACGGCTACGTCTTCGTCATCGTCTCCCGTCGTGACCTCATGCACTCCGAGCTGGTGATCCTCGACGCCCAGGACGTCGACGGCGAGCCGGTCTGCACGCTGAAGATCCCGCTGCGCATCCCGCGCGGTCTGCACGGCAACTGGGTGACCGC
The DNA here is from genome assembly GCF_902706225.1 of Microbacterium sp. 18062. Lineage (GTDB taxonomy): Bacteria > Actinomycetota > Actinomycetes > Actinomycetales > Microbacteriaceae > Microbacterium. The sequence goes on along the minus strand of NZ_CACSKB010000016.1, from coordinate 39,680 downwards.
CGAGGAGCTCGCCCGGCGCGACTGACGGCCGGGCCCGACGAGGCGCTCAGTCGAGCCCGTCGAAGAAGGCCCGCAGGTCGTCGGCGAAGAGACCGGGCTCCTCCCAGGGGCCGAAGTGCCCGCCGCGCGGGGCCGTCGTGAAGCGCCGCACGTCGTAGAAGAGCTCGGCGTAGGAGCGCGGCGGCGGGGCGATGTCCCGCGGGAAGACCGTGAACCCGGCCGGAACGGCGACGCGACCGGACGGCTCGGGGTCGGCCAGGGCCGACTCCCGGTAGTAGCGCGCGGCCGAACCGGCCGTGCCGGTGACCCAGTAGAGCATGATGTCGTCGAGCACCTCGTCGACCGCGAACCTGTCCCACACCGTGCCGTCGGTGTCGCTCCACGCCCGGAACTTCTCGAGGAACCAGGCGGCCAGGCCGACGGGCGAGTCGGCGAGGGCATAGGCGAGGGTCTGCGGCTTCGTGCGCTGCAGGATCGCGTACCCGCCCTCGGCCTGCAGCCATGCCGCCATCCGGTCGGCGTGGGCGCGGCCGTCCGCGTCGAGCGCGGCGGGGTCGACGGTGTACCGCCGCCACGCGGGGACGTCGCCCAGGTGCACGCCGACGACGCGGTCCGGATGGCGCAGCGCCAGCGTCTCGGCGACCGTGCTGCCCAGATCCGCCCCGTGCACGCCGAACCGCGCGAACCCGAGGGTCGTCATGACCTCCGCGAAGAGGTCGGCGACGACGTTCGGGCCCGTGCCCGGGGCGGTCGGACGGTCGGAGAAGCCGAACCCCGGGATCGTCGGGACGACGATGTCGAAGCGGTCGGCCAGCAGCGGGAGTGCCTTCTCGAAGCGGAGGAAGCCGTCCGGCCAGCCGTGCATGAGCATGAGGGGCGTCGCTCCGGGTGTGCCGGCGCGGACCACGTGGATACGCCGGTCGCCCACCCGCACGAGTCGCTGGTCGAGGGTGTTCAGCCGCGCTTGCGTCGCACGCCAGTCGTAGCCGCCGCGCCAGCGGTCGACGAGCGCCCGCAGCGCGGGCGGAGGAGTCCCCCAGCTCCAGTCCTCGGCATCGCCGGTCACGGCGTCGGGCCAGCGGATGCGGGCCAGCCGCTCCCGCAGGTCGTCGAGGACCTCCTGCGGGGTCTCGATGCGGAAGGCGGAGACGGCATCCGTGCGCATCTCGGGCGCTCCCCGGCTCATCGCGACCGGGGAGAGGACGCGTCGGTGAGGGCGGGATCGTCCACGACGACGCCGGCGAGGGCCTCGTCGATGCCGGCGAGGGTCTCGGCGTCGAGCGTCACCCCGGCGGCGCGGACGTTGGACTGCAGCTGCTCGGGCCGGGAGGCGCCGACCAGCGCCGATGCGACGTTCGGGTTCTGCAGCACCCACGCGATGGCCAGCTGCGGCATCGTCAGGCCCGCACGCTCGGCGATCGGGGCGAGCCGCTGCACGGCGGCGAGCACGTCGTCCTCGAGGAAGCGCTTGATGAAGACGCCGCCGGTGGGGTCGGTCGCCCGGCTGCCGTCCGGGACGGGCTGCCCGGGGAGGTACTTCCCGGTCAGCACACCCATGGCCACGGGCGACCAGACGATCTGCGAGATGCCGAGCTCCCGGCTGGCGGGGACGACGGCGCCCTCGATGACGCGGTGGAGCATCGAGTACTGGGGCTGGTTCGACACGAGCGCGAAGCCGAGCTCCTGCGCGAGCCGGTGCCCCTCGCGCAGCTGCTCGGCCGTCCATTCCGAGACGCCGATGTAGAGCGCCTTGCCCTGGCGCACGATGTCGGCGAAGGCCTGCATCGTCTCCTCCAGCGGCGTCGCGTAGTCGTAGCGGTGCGCCTGGAAGAGGTCGACGTAGTCGACGCCGAGGCGCGTAAGGGAGCCGTGGATGCCGTCGAACACGTGCTTGCGCGACAGTCCCTGATCGTTCGGCCCCTTCGGTCCGATCGGGAAGAAGACCTTCGTCAGGATCTCGAGCGACTCCCGCCGCTGACCCTTCAGCGCCTCGCCGAGCACGACCTCGGCGGCCGTGTTCGCGTAGACGTCGGCGGTGTCGAAGGTCGTGATCCCGACGTCGAGCGCGGCGTGCACGGTGGCGATGGCGGCGTCGTTCTCGACCTGGGACCCGTGCGTGATCCAGTTGCCGTAGGTGATCTCCGAGACCTTGAACCCGCTGTCTCCGAGGTGACGGTATTCCATGTCGTCGCTCACTTCTATGTCGCGATGAATGGTTTAGATATAAACCAGAGACATGCTAGTGTCGCGACGCCCAGGATGTCGAGGCGAGGAGGCCGTTGATGGCGAACCCCGTGAGCTGTCACCTCAATCTCTTCGTGCCGGCGATCGACGCCGGCGGCTACCGGGGGCCCATCGCCTTCGAGGCCTTCTCGCGAAGACCGCTCCCCGCCGCCGGGGCCGATCGGCTCCGCGTCTGGCGCGATGTCTGCACGGACGCCGCAGCGGTCGCCGCCGCAGCGGCCGTGCTCATCCGCTCCGCGATCGGACGGACCGAGGCATGAGCGGGCGGCTCGTCCTGGAGTGGGGTGTTCGCGACACGCTCCTGCAGTACCTCGAGCGATCGGCGGACTTCGAGGCCCAGGTGCGCGACGGCGCCGTGTACCGTGCCGGTCGCGGCATCGAGCTGCCGCTCGCGAGACACGCCGACGGCACGCTGCGAGCGACCGGATCGGTGGTGCTGCGCGCCCACGGCGGGGCGCTGACGGTTCCCCTCGTGGGCGTCGTGCTCGACGGGGCGGCTCTGTGGATCGACGATCCGGTCGACGGGCCCGGCGCCCGGATGCCGCTCGTGACGCTCGCGGAGCCCGTACGCGAGGAAGCGCCCGAACGCGGGGGTGGGGTCGTGCGCTACCGCACCGCGCTGGCGGCCCAGGCGGACGTCCTCTTCATGTACAACTACGTGCCGGGGGCGCCGTTCGCCCCGCTGTTCGTGCGCGAGGAGGGCTGAGGGTCCTGCAGGATCTCGCGCTCGTAGCGCTGCATCGACTCGGCGGAGGCGAGCATCCGCACGAGGAAGGAGTCGAGCAGCTCGATCTCCTCGGGGGAGAGCGGCTCGTGGAGGATCTCCATCCGGCGCATCGCGATCGGCATGAAGTCGTCGTGGACGACCGCGCCGGCGTCGGTCAGGTAGAGGTGGCGCGAGCCGCGCGGTCCGTCCAGCTGCGCGATGAGCTCGCGCCCGAGGAGCAGGTTGACGCTCTTGGAGGCGATCGACTTGTTGATCCCGAGGATGCCGCACAGCTCTCGCGCGGTGGCGCCGGGGTGGTTTCCGAGCGCGCTGATGATCCGCCACTCGTTCGTGCCCACCCCGTGCAGGTGATGGAATGCGCGGGAGCCGCCCCAGACGAGGATGTTGTTGAGCAGACCCAGCAGCGCCGGGGTGTAGTGGTCGCGGTCGATCGTGTGCGGCAGCTGCTCCACGACGAGCCCGAGATCGGCCGCGCGCGCCCTCACCTCGGGAGATGCTCCCGTCGCCTTCGTCACTGATCCGCCTCCTCAGCGCGCCGTGCGTCGCACCACTGAATGCTAGCGTCCTTCGGATTTCGGTTTGCTAATGAACCGGTTGACATATAACCTGTCCAGACTTGTCAGTGCCGGCACAGCATCGTGGCGGCGTGAACGATGGAGTCCCTGATGACAGAAGCCGAGGCGCGCGGAGCCGTCGTGCGCACGGAGGTCGATCCGTTCGCGGTCGAGACCCTGAACGACCCCGAGGGGTTCGACGAGATGATCCGCGAGGCGGGCGAGATCGTCTGGGTCGAGCGGCACGGCTTCTGGCTCACCGGACGTTACGACGTCGCCGAGGCGGTCTTCCGCGACTACGAGACCTTCGAGTCCTCGGCGGGGACGGGTCTGACCAACACGAAACGGACCGAGAACTGGCGAAAGCCCAGCGTCATCCTCGAGAACGACCCTCCCGGCCATACGAAGTACCGCCGCATCATGACCTCGATCGTGAGCCAGCGGGTCGTGCGCCGGCTCACCGAGCAGTTCCAGGCGTCGGCGGACGCGCTCGTCGACCGCGTGGTCGCGGCGGGCGAGTTCAACGCGGCCAAGGACCTCGCGGAGGCCTACCCGCTCAGCGTGCTGCCCGACGCCGTCGGCTTCACCCCCGAGGGGCGGCAGCATCTGCTGCCCTACTCCAACCTGAACTTCCAGGCCATGGGCCCGCGCAACGAGCTCTACGAGAGCGCGTTCGAGGCGGCGCAGGAGGCCTCCGCCTACGTCAACTGGCAGATGCGGCGCGAGGCGCTGGCGCCCGACGGCCTCGGTCAGACGATCTACGGCTACGTCGACGAGGGGGAGATCTCCGAGGAGGACGCCGGCATGCTCGTGCGCACCTTCCTGTCGGCGGGCGTGGACACGACGATCTTCGGCATCCAGTTCACGCTGCTCGCCCTGCTGCAGAGCCCGGAGTCGTGGGCCATGCTCCGCGACGACCCGGGCCTGGCCCGCAAGGCCTTCGAGGAGGGGCTGCGGTGGAACGCGCCGAGCCCCTTCATCGGCCGCACGGCCGCACGCGAGACGACGATCGGCGCCACGCGCATCGCCGAGGGCGAGAAGGTCATCATGGACCTCGCCGCCGCGAACCGCGACCCGCGGCGCTGGGACGCCCCCGACGTGTACGACCTCACCCGGGACCCCACGGGGCACCTCGCCTTCGGCACGGGCATCCACGGATGCGTCGGCCAGATGATGGCGCGCATGGAGGCGACCTGCCTGCTCAGCGCGCTCGCGCGGCGGGTCGACGCGATCGAGCTCGCCGGCGAACCCGTCCGGTTCTACTCGAACTGGCTGCGGGGGTTCGAGGAGCTGCCCGTACGGGTCACGCTCCGTTAGACGCCCCCGTCCTTTCCGCACCACCGTCCACACATGCACCGAACAACAGGAGAAGAAATGAGAAGAACAGCGATGATGCTGTCCGCCATCACCGTCACGGCGCTGGCGCTGACCGCGTGCGGCTCCGGCGGCGAGCCGGCCGAGACGGCTGCCGAGGGCGAGCTGCAGACGGTCACCGTCGGGGCCGTCCCCGTCGTCGACGTCGCAGCGCTCTACATCGGGGAGGAGCAGGGCTTCTTCGCCGACGAAGGTCTCACGGTCGAGATCGAGTTCGGCCAGGGAAGCGCGGCGATGATCCCCGCGCTGCTCAACGGCCAGTACGACATCCAGTACGGCGGATCGGTCAACGTGCTCCAGGCGGTGGCCTCGGGCCTTCCGCTGGTCGCCACCGCCGCGGGCGGGCGCACGACCGGCGTCGTGGGCGAGGACCACGGCGGCGTCGTCGTGCTCGAGGACAGCGACATCCGCTCCGCCAAGGACCTCGAGGGCAAGACGGTCGCCGTCAACGCCCTCCGAGGCCTCCACGAGGTGTTCCTGTGGCGCGCGATCGAGAACGACGGCGGGGACCCGACGACGGTCGACTTCGTCGAGCTGGCGCTGCCCGACATGGGCGCCGCGCTCGAGTCCGGACAGATCGACGCCGCGTCGACGTCGGAGCCGTTCCTCGGCGTGCTCGGCGGACAGGGCGCGCGCGTCGTGTCGAGCCTCTACGTCGAGGCCGACCCCGAGCTGGTCACGGCGCTGTACTTCGTCACCGAGGAGAAGGCGGCTGAGGACCGCGAGCTCATCGAGAGGTTCAACCGCGCGCTGGAGAAGTCGTTCGCGTACGCGACGGAGAACCCCGACGCGGTCCGCGCGGAGCTGACCAACTTCACGCAGATCGACCCGGCGCTGATCGACACGATGGTCCTGACGAACTTCTCGTGGGGCCTCGACTACGACGATCTGCTGCTGATCGCCGAGCTCGCCTCGGATGCCGGGACCCTCGAGGACCCGGAGGCGGCCGCCGAGAAGGCCGGCGCCTTCGTCCTCGCCGAGTAGGGGTGACGGTCGCCACGCCATGAAGAAGATCATCAACGCCCCCGCCGACGTCATCGAGGACTACATCTCGGGACTCGTGGCGGCGAGTCCCCACCTGGCCCGCGTGGACGGCTGGCCCGTCGTGGTCCGCACGCCCGACGAGCGCAAGGACGACGCCCGCGTCGCCCTCGTCTCGGGCGGCGGAAGCGGCCACGAGCCGGCGCACGCCGGCTACGTGGGCCACGGGATGCTGGACGCGGCCGTGCTCGGACCGGTCTTCACCTCGCCGTCGGTCGACGCCGTGCACGCCGCGATCCGCGCCGTGGCCACCCGGGCCGGTGTCGTGCTGATCGTGAAGAACTACACGGGCGACCGGCTCAACTTCGGCCTGGCGGCGGAGATCGCCCGCGCCGAGGGGATCCGGGTCGAGATGATCGTGGTCGCCGACGACGCGGCCCTGGGGGACGCCTCCAGGGCCGGCCGTCGCGGCCTGACCGCGACGGTCCTGGCGCACAAGATCGCCGGGGCCGCCGCCGAACAGGGGCGCGGCGCCGAGGAGATCGTGCGGCTGGTCGGGCGCTTCCTCGCGGGAGCGGCGACGATGGGCGTCGCCCTCGGGCCGTGCTTCGTCCCGGGAGCGACCGCGCCCAACTTCGAGCTCGCCGACGGCGAGATCGAATGGGGACTGGGCATCCACGGCGAGGCCGGCAGTCGGCGCGGGGCCCTCGTCCCCAGCCGGGAGATCGCCGGCGAGCTCGTCGCGACGCTCCTCGCCGACCGCGCCCTCGCGCCGGGCGAGGACGTCGTCGTGCTCGTCAACTCGCTGGGCGGCACCCCGGACCTGGATCTGCGGATCCTGCACGGCGACATCCTGCGCACCGTGCGGGAGGCGGGGCTGCGCGTGCGGATGACCTGGGCAGGTCCGTTCCTCACCTCGTTGGAGATGCCCGGCGCCTCGCTGACCCTCGCCCGCGCGGACGCCGAGACGCTCGAGCTGCTGGGGGCGCCCGCGCGCGTCGCGGCCTTCCCCGCATCGACGCCGGTGCTCCCGGACGACCGCGTGCAGACCGTTCCGGCGCCGCATCGAGCGCCGGAGGAGCCTGCCGCGGGCGAGACCGACCCGCTCGTCGTGCGCGTCGCGGCCGTCGTCGACGAGATCGCCCGCGCGCTCGTCGAGGCCGAGCCGGACCTCACCGATCTCGACCGGCGCGTGGGCGACGGCGACCTCGGCACCAATCTCGCCCGCGGAGCCTCCGCCGTGCTCGCCGCCGGCGACGCCCTTCGTGCACGCCCACGGGTCGACGCCTACCTCGCCGCCGTCGCCGACATCCTGCGTCGCGAGGTGGGCGGGACGTCGGGGCCCCTGTACAGCCTGCTCGTCCTGGCGATGAGCGAGGAGCTCCGAGACGCGGAGCCGATCGCCGCCGCCTGGGCGCGCGCGTTCGTCGCCGGCGTCGCCCGCATCCGCGCCGTCGGCGGCGCCGCTCCCGGCGACAGCACGATGGTCGACGCGCTCCAGCCCGCCGCCGAGGCGCTCTCCGTCGGCGATGCCGCCGGGGCCGAGCTGCTGGGCATGGCCGCCGCCGCGGCGCGCACAGGCGCCGAGTCCACCGCGGGGCTGCGGCCGTCCCTCGGGCGCAGCAGCTACATCGGTGCGCGGGCCGACGGCATCCCGGACCCGGGAGCCGTCGCCGTCGCGCTGCAGCTGGAGGCAGCCGCGCGGGCCCTGGCGACGGGGACCACGTCATGACCGCGCCGGTCACCTCGCCGACCACGACGGTGCGCACGCGCAGCGCCCGTGCCCCGCGCGCGAGCATCGACCCGCTGGCGTGGGGAGCGGCGGGCATCCTTACCCTCGCACTGCTCCTGCAGGTGCTGCCTGCGAGCGGCCTGGTGAACCCCACCTACTTCCCGCCGCTGTCCGAGATGATCTCGGCGTTGGCCGCGCAGGTGCAGTCCGAGGCGTTCTGGCAGGCGCTCGGGGCGACGGTGCTCGGATGGCTCATCGGCCTGTCGCTCGCCGTCGTCGGCGGAGTGGCGCTGGGCGTCGTGATCGCCAGCGTGCCGGTGATCGACCGGATGCTGGCCTCGACGATCGAGTTCCTCCGCCCCATCCCCTCCGTCGCGCTCGTGCCGGTGGCCGCGCTGCTGTTCGGCACGACGATGCAGGCGACCCTTCTGCTGGTCGTCTTCGCGAGCCTGTGGCCCGTCCTCGTGCAGGTGATCTACGGCGTGCGCGACGTCGACCGGGTCGCCCTCGACACGGCGCGCAGCTACCGGTTCGGCGCGGCGCGGATCGTGCGGACGGTCGTCTGGCCGAGCATGATGCCCTATCTCATCGTCGGGATCCGGCTGTCGGCCTCCGTCGCGCTCATCCTCGAGATCACGGGCGAGCTCGTGATCGGCTCCCCCGGGATCGGCAAGCTCATCGCTCTCGCCCAGTCCTCGGCGGCCGTCTCGACGATGTACGCGCTCGTGCTCGTGACCGCCGTCCTCGGCGTCGTCGTCAACGTCGGCACGCGGCTGGTCGAGCGGCGCGTGCTGTTCTGGCACGCCTCGGTGCGGTCGGAGGGGAGGTGACGATGAAGGCGCTGCGCTGGATACTCGTGACCTTCGCCGTCCCGGTCGTTCTCGTCGCCCTGTGGCAGCTGGTGGCCGAGGTCTCCCGGAGCCTCTACTGGCCCTCGCCCGTGGCGATCGTCGGGGTGTTCCCCGAGACCTGGCTGCAAGGGCGTCTGACCGACGACGTACTGCCGAGCCTGACGCGGCTGCTGGTCGGCTACCTGTGCGCCGTCGTGATCGCCGTGGCCGTCGGCGTCCTGGTCGGCTCGTTCCGCCGGGTGCGGCTGTACACCGAGCCGGTGTTCGAGATCTTCCGCGCGATCCCGCCGCCGGTGCTCGTTCCGATCGTGATGCTGTTCACCGGCTTCGGGGCGAACATGCAGATCACCGTCATCGCGTTCGGCTGCATCTGGCCGGTGCTCATCAACACGATCGAGGGCGTGCGCGGGATCGAGCTGACCCAGATGGACACGGCCCGCTCCTACCGGATCGGCGGATGGCGTCGCCTGATGACGATCACCATCCCCGCGGCGTCCCCCAAGGTCTTCGTGGGCGCACGGCAGGCCCTGTCGATCGGCATCATCATGATGGTCATCAGCGAGATGTTCGCCTCGACCGACGGCATCGGCTTCAACATCATCCAGTTCCAGCGGCTGTTCCAGATCACGCAGATGTGGAGCGGGATCATCCTGCTCGGCGTCATCGGCGTCGTCGCGAACATCATCTTCAAGTTCATCGAGCGTCGGGTGCTGCGCTGGTACGTCGGCATGCAGACGCAGGAGAGGTGACAGACATGTCCACACACGCCACGGAGCCCATGCTCGAGGTCCAGCGGCTGCGCAAGGTCTACGGAAGCGGGCCGACCGCGGTGGAGGCGATCGGCAACCTCGACTTCTCGATCGGGAAGAACGAGCTCGTCTGCATCGTCGGGCCGTCCGGGGCGGGCAAGACGACGTTCCTCAGGTGCGTCTCGGGCCTGCTCGCCCCCACCTCCGGAGAGGTCGTCCTCGAGGGGCGTGCGGTCACCGAGCCGCCCGAGGGCATGGCCGTCGTGCTGCAGGACTACGGGCGCAGCCTGTATCCGTGGCTCACGGTGCACGACAACGTCGAGCTCCCGCTGAAGGCGAAGGGCACGTCCCGCGCCGAGCGCACGAGGCTCGTCGCCGACGCGCTCGAGGCGGTGGGTCTGGCGGCGGCGCACAAGAAGTACCCGTGGCAGCTGTCGGGCGGTATGCAGCAGCGGGTCGCGATCGCGCGGGCCATCGCCTATCAGCCGCACGTGCTCGTCATGGACGAGCCCTTCGCCGCGGTCGACGCGCAGACGCGCGCGGACCTCGAGGACCTGGTGCGGCGGCTGTGGAAGCAGCTGGGGGTCACGGTGCTGTTCGTCACGCACGACATCGACGAGTCGGTCTACCTCGGCCAGCGCGTCATCGTGCTCTCGCACGCCCCGACCTTCGTGCTCGAGGACGTCGCGATCGACCTCCCCGCCGATCGCGATCAGCTCTCCACGCGCGCCCTTCCGGAGTTCGCGGTGCTGCGCACCCGGGTGTACGAGCTGATCCAGCGCGCGAAGCACACGAACTACCGCACGCACGGTCAGGCGACCGCGCCGTGAGCGGGGTCGGGACGATCGCAGGAGGAGAAGGATGCTGACGCTGCAGGTGGCGTCCCGCGTCGACGAGGCGCACGGGATCGCCGGGCTCGTGCTGACCGATCCGCAGGGTCAGCACCTGCCGGAGTGGACGCCGGGATCGCACATCGACGTGCACATCGACCGCCCGGGGCAGCCGGCGCTCGTGCGGCAGTACTCGCTGTGCGGCGACCCGGCCGACCGCTCCGCGTACCGCATCGCGGTGCTGCGCGAGGAGGCGGGCGAGGGCGGGAGCCGCCACCTCCACGAGAACGTCCGCCAGGGGCAGCTGGTACGCGTCTCGGAGCCGCGCGACCTGTTCCACTTCGTGCCGCGCGAGCGGATGGTGTTCGTCGCCGGCGGGATCGGGATCACCCCGATCCTGCCGATGATCGCCGCCGCCGAGGCAGCGGGCGCGGAATGGGTGCTGCACTACGCGGGACGCGAGCCGAGCACCATGGCGTTCGGCGGCCACCTCGAGCGGTACGGCGACCGGGTGCGCGTCTACGTGAGCTCGCTGGGCCAGCGCATGGCGCTGCCGTCGATCGTCGCCGAGGCGGAGGAGGCGGTCGTGTACGCGTGCGGGCCGGCGCGGCTGCTCGACGCGCTCGAGCAGGAGGCGGGCACGGCCGGCGTCGACCTCGTCGTGGAGCGGTTCACGAACGAGAACGTCGTCGAGACGGAGAGCGATCACGCCTTCGAGGTGGAGCTGTCGCTGACGGGCAGGACCATCACGGTGCTGCCGGGCGAGTCGATCCTCGACAAGGTGAGCGAGGCGGGGGTCCCCGCCCCCTCGTCGTGCCGGGGAGGAACGTGCGGAACCTGCGAGACGTTCGTCGTGGAGGGGGAGCCGGACCACCGTGACGCGGTGCTCAACGCGAAGGAACGCGAGGAGTCCGAGGTCATGATGATCTGCGTCTCGCGCTGCAAGGGCAAGCGGCTCGTGCTGGAGCTGTGATGCTCCGGCGCGGCTGTGCCGGAGCATCGACGAGGCGCAAGGCGACCAGTGAACTGAAACTGGTTCATAGATGACCTGAACCGGCTCGACGGGAACGTCTGTGTCGACCCGAACCGTCTTGTGACTGACGGCCGCACCGCCCGGACCGGCGCCGGCCGGGGGCTCAGGGCGCGCAGCCGCAGGAACGCCGGACGACGAACTCCATCGGGAAGACGAGATGATCGGGCGTCGACTGCCGGAAGATCACCCGCTCGACCGCCGCCGCCGCCATCGCCTCGAACGGCTGGCGCACGGCCGTCAGGGGCGGTGAGGAGTACTCGGACTCGCTGGTGCCGTCGTAGCTGACGATCGCGATGTCGTCGGGCACGCGCAGTCCGTGGTCGCGGATGGCCTGCAGCGCGCCGACCGCGATCAGGTCCGAGCCGGCGAGGATCGCCGTGGGGGGCTCGGCCGAGTCGAGGAGCAGGCGGGCGCCGTCGTATCCGCCTCTGCGGTCCCACGTCGTGATCGTCGGTCCCGGATCCGCGATCCCCGCGGCGGCGAGCGCACGCTCCCAGCCCACGCGCCGCAGGTCGATCTGCGGGGACTCGTGCACCCCGAGGATGATGCCGAGACGAGTGTGTCCGTGCTCGATGAGGTGATTCGTCGCCCGGTGGGCGCCGTCCAGAGCATCGGGGCTGATCGTGTGATGGGGGAGCGTGGGGTACGAGTGATCCAGGAAGACGCGGGGGATCGTCGCCTCGGCGATCGAGTAGAGGCCGTGGTCGTGGAGACGGGTGAGGAAGATCAGCCCGTCGATCCCGCGTTCGATCAGGGCGGGGACGAGCAGCCGCTCGCGCTCGGCGCGTTCGTGCGTGCTGGTGAGGATGATGCTGTGCGAGTGCTCGAACGCAGCGGCGTCGATGGCGTCGATGAACTCCGAGAAGTAGGGGTTGACGATCTCCGAGACCACGAGCCCGAGCAGCTGCGTCGACCCGCGCTTCAGCGCGCGCGCGCTCGCGTTCGGCCGGTAGTCGAGCGCGCGGACCGCGGCCAGGACCCGCGCCCGGGTGTCGTCGGCGACGGGGCGGGGGCCTCCGTTGACGACATAGCTGACCACCGCGGTGCTGACGCCGGCGAGGCGCGCGACGTCGCCGCGGGTCGCGCGCGCGGCATCCGTGCGTTCGTCCACGTCGTGACCCCTTCGATGTTCCCGGACGAGGGGGAGGCCACGTGCGCGGCGTCCCCTGCCGCATTCGCGGGCTGCTCGCATTGCACCATACGCCCTTCCGGGGGACGCTTGCGGCGGTGGCGGGCGAGGAGAAATCAGGACGAGGGGTTGCGAACACGGGTATCTACTGGAGTAGATTCGAAGGCAGGCAGATTTGTTCTGTCATTAAGAGCTTTAGGCGCCTTGAGGATGCGGCGCCGTGCATGCCCGAAGGAGGGGTTCCGTGCAGATCGAACCGGAGACGACGTCGGTCGCCCATCTGAGCGCCGGGGGCGTGTCGCTCGTGGTGTCGTTCGCGGGCGGCGCGGCGGGCGAGATCGTGTACTGGGGCCCGGAGCTGGGGGCGGCCTCCGCCGCCGCCCTGCGCGGACTCGCGCGGTCGGCCGACGCGCCGTTCGACGGCAATGCCCCGGAAGAGCCGCTGCGCGCGTCGTGGGTGCCGCTGTCGTCCAGCGGGTGGATGGGGCGCCCGGGCCTCGTCGGACATCGTCCCGACGGCTCGGCGTGGGCGCCCGCCCTCGTGCTTCGCGGCGCTCGGATCGACGGTGACGGGATCACGCGGTCGGAGGACGCCGTCACGGCGGGCGCGTCGACGCTGTCGCTCGATCTGGCCGACGACGAAGCGGGGCTCTTCGTGCGGGTGCGTGCGGAGCTCGTGCCGGAGGGATTCCTCCGCGCGCGGGCCGAGGTCCGCAACGACCGGGAGAGCCCCTATCTGCTCGACGAGCTCGCGATCGCGCTCCCGGTGCCCCTGTCCGCCGACGAGATCCTGGACTTCTCGGGCCGATGGGGCCGGGAGCGGGAGCCGCTCAGGCTGCCCGTCGAGCTCGGCTGCCACCTCCACGAGGGCCGGCACGGACGCACCGGGTTCGACGCCCCCATGATGATGTTCGCCGGCCGTGCCGGGTTCGGATTCGCGGAGGGGACGGTGTGGGGCGCGCATGTCGCGTTCTCCGGCAATCACCGCACCTGGGTGGAGCGCCTCAACAACGGCCGGCAGGTCATCGGGGCGGGAGAGCTTCTCCTGCCCGGGGAGATCGTCCTCGCCCAGGGGCAGAGCCACGTCTCGCCCTGGACCTACTTCGCCTGCGGCGAGGGCTTGGACGCCGTCGCGCGCCGCATCCATCGCTGGCTCCGGCGACAGCCCGGGCATCCCGACACGGCGCGGCCGATCACCCTCAACGTCTGGGAGGCGGTCTACTTCGACCACGACCTCGACAAGCTGAGGCGTCTCGCCGACGTCGCGGCGGAGGTCGGCGTGGAGCGCTACGTCCTCGACGACGGGTGGTTCCGCGGACGGCGCGACGACCGCGCGGGCCTCGGAGACTGGCTCGTGGACGACCGGGTGTGGCCGGGAGGCCTGCATCCCCTGGTCGACCACGTGCGCGCGCACGGGATGCAGTTCGGCCTGTGGGTCGAGCCCGAGATGATCAACGTCGACTCGGATCTGGCCCGCGCGCATCCCGAGTGGATCCTGGCGTCGGGTGACCGCCTGCCGGTGGAGTGGCGCCATCAGCAGGTGCTGAACCTGGCGAACCCGGACGCGTATGCGCACATACGCCAGCGGCTGCTGGACCTTCTGGACGAGTACGAGATCGCCTACCTCAAGTGGGACCACAACCGCGACCTGATCGACGCGGGGGACCGGCGTTCGCACGGGCGAGCCGTCGTCCACGAGCAGACGCTCGCCACATACCGGCTCATGGACGAGCTGCGCGAACGGCATCCCGGGCTGGAGATCGAGAGCTGCTCCTCCGGCGGCGGCCGGATCGACCTGGAGATGGCGCGTCATGCCAGCAGGTTCTGGCTGTCGGACTGCATCGACCCGCATGAGCGTCAGGGCATCACGCGGTGGACCGGTCAGCTCGTCCCGCCCGAGATGATGGGAACGCACATCGCGTCGGCGCACTCGCACACCACCGACCGCGTGTCCTCGCTCTCGTTCCGGGCGGGGACGGCGCTCTGGGGCCACCTCGGCATGGAGTGGGACATCACGGACCTCACGCCGGGCGAACGGGAGCAGCTGTGCGAGTGGTTCTCCTTCTACACGCAGAATCGCGACTTCCTGCTCTCCTCGGACATCGTCCGCGCCGACCGCGTCGAGCCCAGCCTGTGGCTGCAGGGTGTGGTCTCGCCCGACCGTTCCCGGGCGCTGTACCAGCTGGTCGCGCGACGGCGCTCGCCGCTCTCCCCGAGGGGACGCCTCGGGCTGCCGGGTCTCGACGAGCACAAGACCTATCGCGTCCGGCCCCTGCTCGTCGGCGGCGGACCGGAGGGCCTGTTCGCGCCCGGCTGGTTCGGCGCGGACGGTGAGGGGACGGTGCTGACCGGGCGGATGCTCGCGCACGACGTGCTCCACGCGCCGCTGATCTCTCCCGATCAGGTCCTGTTGATCGAAGCGCAGGAGGTGTCCGGACCGCACGGGGAATGACGGACCGGCCTGTCGCCGGTCCATCGCGGGTCCTCGACCGAGGACCGTCCGACGGATACGACTCGTATCCGCCAAGCCGATGATGTCTAGGAAGGACTGACATGCGAAAGAAGCAGATGACCGCCATGGCGGCCGGCGCGATCGCGACCGTGGTCGCCCTCAGCGGGTGCGCGGGCAGCGGATCCGGTGAGACCACCGGATCGGGGGATGCGCTCCAGGTGTATCTCAACATGACCACGGGAAGCGCGCAGTACGCGCAGATGCAGACCCTGGCGGACTCGTTCACCGAGGCGACGGGAATCGACGTCGACCTCACGATCGACTCCTCGAACTTCGAGAACAACATGAAGGTGCGGATGGCGTCGGGCAACCTCCCCGATGTGTGGTCGACGCACGGCTGGTCCGTGCTGCGATACGGCCCGTTCCTCGAGCCGCTGACCGACCAGCCGTGGGCGCAATACGTCGCGCCGGGGCTGGACGCCTCGATGCGGGATGAGAACGGCGATCTGTACGCGCTGCCGATCGAGTACACGGTCGCGGGCCTGATGGTCAACTTCGACGTGCTGGACCAGGCGGGCGTCGATCCGGACGCGATCACGACGATGGACGACCTCACCGACGCCCTCGCCGCGGTGAAAGCCGCGGGCAAGACGCCGATCGTCAGCTCGGGGAAGGACAACGGTCCGGCGGGCGACCTGGCGAACTTCATCGCCTCCGGCGCGTTCAGCTCCGCGCAGCTCGAGGACTTCTCCACCGGCACGTTCGACGCCGACGCCTACGAGTCGCTGGTGCTGGACCCGATCGCCGAGTGGTCGGAGGCGGGCTACTTCAACCCCGACTACGTCTCGGCCACGATCGACGACATGGCTCAGCAGCTCGCACAGGGTCAGGCCGCGATCGCCGTGACGCAGCCGTCCCTGATGACGACCGCCCTGACCTTCAATCCCGACGCGAACATCGGGTTCATCCCGTTCGTGTCGCAGGACGGACAGTATCTCGTCGGCGGCGAGGGCACGAACGCGCTGGGCGTGTGGAAGGACAGCCCGCGCAAGGAGGAGGCGCTGGAGTTCCTGGACTTCCTCGCCGACCCCGTGAACGCCGTCCCGCTCGTCGAGGCGATCGGGACGTACTCGGGGCTGACCAACGTCACCGTGGACCTCGGCACGCTGCAGGCCAGCTACGACGAGTGGGTGGCGCCCGGTGAGCTCGAGACGCTTCCGTTCTTCGACCGGGTCTACCTGCCCAACGGCATGTGGTCGACCATCGTCTCGTCGACGGATGCGGTGATCGCGGGCCAGAGCACCGCGACGACCGCCGTGGACCAGATGGAGACCCAGTACGAGACCCTCTTCAACGGGTGAGCCCCGACCGACCGGAACGGATCCGCGGGGTGACGCGCGCGAACGTGTCGCCCCGCGGAGGAAGCGAGCAGAGATGACCGAGACACGCGCGCTCGTCGCGCCGCGACTGAGACCACGGGGCCGCGCGCGGTGGCGCGGTGCCTCCGTGAACGTGATGTACCTTCCGACGCTCCTGCTGTTCGCGGCGTTCATCGTCTACCCCGTGATCAGCGGGATCGGCATCGCGATGACGAACTGGGACGGCTACTCGCCGACCAGCAGAAACGTCGGCCTCGACAACTTCTTCCGGCTGCTCTCCGACGGCAACTTCGGCACCGCCCTGCTGAACACCCTCGTCTACGGCATCGGCAGCACCGTCATCCAGCAGGTGCTCGGGCTCGGGCTCGCCGTCCTCGTAGACAGCAAGCTCCGCGGGCGCAACCTCGCCCGTGCGGTGATCTACCTTCCGGTGCTGGTCTCGCCGGTGGTCATGGGGACGATGTACTACCTCGTGTTCCGCTACAACCAGGGTGCGCTCAACGACGTGCTCCAGCTGTTCGGCGCGGCACCGGCGGCCTGGCTCAGCGACGCCGGTTTCGCGGTCGCGGTGATCGTGCTGATCAACTCGCTCCAGTTCGTCGGGATCTCGATGATCATCTATCTGTCCGGCCTCCAATCCGTCCCGCGGGAGATCAAGGAGGCGGCCGCGCTCGACGGCGCCGTCGGCTGGAAGCAGTTCCGCGCGATCACGATCCCGCAGCTGATGCCGGCCTTCGCCTCGAGCGTCGTGATCAACCTCGTCGGCGGGCTCAAGCTCTACGACATCGTGCAGGTGCTCACCGGAGGCGGCCCCGGCTATGCGACGAACTCGGTCTCGACCCTGATCGGCAAGACCTACTTCGGCAACCAGGCGGCCGGGTACGCCGCCGCGCAGGGACTCGTGCTGTTCCTCATCATCGCGGTGGTCACGGTCGCGCTGAACGTGTGGTTCGACCGCCGGCGCACGCGGATCGAGGGGTGAGACCATGAGCACGCGAGTCAAGGTCCTGTCGGGCAGCGCCCTGATCCTGTTCTGCATCCTGCAGATCGTCCCGTTCTACCTGGCGCTGACGACCTCCTTCAAGCAGCAGTCCGATCTCTCCTCCGTCTGGCTGTTCCCGTTCGACGGCGCGACCGTCGACAACTTCGTCTCCGCGATCGACGACGGCAACGTGATCCGCGCCATCCTCAACTCGGCGATCGTCACGGTTGTCGTCACGGTGCTCACCTGCCTGCTCGGAGCGCTCGCGGGATACCCCCTGGCGCGGCGCCGATCGGTGCTCAACCGCGGCGTCGAGGTGCTCATGCTGGGCGTCATGATGGTCCCGCCGCTGACGATCCTGGTCCCGCTCTACTCGATGCTCAACCAGATGAAGCTCCTGAACACCTATCCCGGGCTCATCCTGCCGCTGCTGTGCCTGTCGCTGCCGCAGGCGGTCTTCCTCTACACGCAGTTCATCCGCTCGGTGCCGACCACCCTGGAGGAGGCGGCACGGGTCGACGGCGCGGGACGGATGCGGATCTTCTTCCAGGTGCTGCTGCCGCTGCTCAAACCCGTGACGGCGTCCGTCGTGATCCTCACGGCGGTGAACGTGTGGAACGAGTTCGCGCTGAGCTCGTACATCATGTCCGGCGACCAGATGCGCACGCTCGCGCCCGCGATCGCCTCGTTCTTCGGCGCGCAGGGATCCAACGTCAACGCGGCGGTGGCGGCCGCGCTCCTGGGCGTGCTGCCGGTCCTGGTCGCCTATGTCTTCCTCCAGCGGTACTTCATGAAGGGAATGCTCGATGGCGCAGAGAAATGACCCGGCGGCTCGGGACGAGAGCTCCTGGACGTGGGACACGGGTGCCCTGCGTCTGGAATTCCGGTGGGACGACCGGTCGCCGGTCCGGCTCGCGGCGTGGGAGGTGGACGGGCTGGCCTGGGGCGGCGCGGACGCCTCGTCGTCGCGGCCGATCGCCGAGGTGCTCGTGCGTGGGCACGGGCGGGCGTGGAACAACACGCGCCTGACCCACACGGCCACCGGCCAGGCGCTGCGTCATGTCGCGCACGCGGAGTCGTGGGAGGGCGACGATCCGGTGGCGACGATCGTGCAGAGGGCGGAGGACCCGCCCGTGGAGCTCGTCACGCGGTTCCGCGCGACGAGCACCGGAGCGGTGCAGGTGACCGCCTCCGTGAGCAACCTGGGCTCCGCCGACCTCGTCGTCGACGCGGTGCCGTCGGTGTCGATCGGAGCCCTGGTGGCCCCGGGCGAGGCCGCCGAGGAGCTGCGCCTGGTCGAAGGACGCTCGGAGCAGCTGGCCGAGTTCCGCTGGTCGAGCCGCCCTCTCCGCGGCGATGGCGCGCTGGCGGACGTGCGCACACACGCCCATGCGAACCAGTCGGCGAGGGGCATCGTGGAGGCCACGGGCCTGTCGACGTGGTCGACGGCGGCCCTGCTTCCCGCCGGGATGCTCGTGAACGAGCGCTCCGGCCGCACCGTCGCGTGGCAGGTGGAGAACAACGGCGCCTGGCACTGGGAGGTCGACGACATCCGCGACGGCGTCGACGCCTTCGTCCTGGTGCTGAGCGGACCGACCGATCTTCACCATCAGGCCTCCGTGCGGCTCGCGCCGGGCGAGCGCTTCGAGACCGTTCCGGCGTCGGTGTGCTTCGCGCGGTCCCCGGAGGACGCGGTGGCCTCGCTCACCCGGCATCGCCGGCGCCTGCGTGCCGCGCACAGCCGTCCCGAGGCGGTCGTCGTCTACAACGACTACATGAACACCCTCGACGGGGATCCCTCGGAGGCTGCCGACGCTCCGCTGCTGGAGGCGGCGGCGCGCGTGGGCGCGGACGTGTTCTGCATAGACGCGGGGTGGTACGCGGACGCGGGCATCGACTGGTGGTCGACGGTCGGCGACTGGGAGCCGTCCCTCGGACGCTTCCCCTCGGGGCTGGGCGCCTTCGCGCAGCGCATCCGCGATCGAGGGATGATCGCGGGCATCTGGATGGAGCCGGAAGTGGTCGGCGTGGGATCCGAGGCGGGACGCGCCCTCCCCGACGAGGCGTTCCTGCAGCGGGGCGGCGTGCGCATCCGGGAACACGATCGCTGGTTCCTCGATCTGCGCAGCCCCGCGGCGCGGCGTCACCTCGACCGTGCCGCGGATCGATTGCTCGGCGGGCTCGGCTTCGGGTACGTGAAGCTCGACTACAACGTGACGCCCGGCTCCGGCACCGACCGTGCCGCGTCCTCGGCCGGGCATGGCCTGCTCGAGCACTCCCGGGCATACCTGGCGTGGTTCGGGGAGCTTCGCCGGCGCTACCCGCACGTGGTGTTCGAGAACTGCGGCTCCGGGGCGATGCGCGCGGACTTCGCGCAGCTGGAGGTCTTCGACCTGCAGTCGACCTCGGATCAGCAGGACCCGCTGCTCTACCCGGTCATCGCGGCGGGTGCTCCGATGATGATGCCGCCGGAGCTCGCAGGCAACTGGGCGTATGCACAGCCGACGATGTCGCTCGAGCAGATCGCGTTCACGACGGTGACCGGGCTCGCGGGTCAGCCGTACCTCTCGGGCTTCTACGACCGTATGACGGCTCAGCAGCTCGCGCTGGTGGCGGACGGTGTCCGGGTCCACCGGGAGATCCGAGCCGACGTCTCCGCATCCGTCCCCTGGTGGCCGGCCGGCTTCCCCGCGTGGGACGAGGCCGTCGTGACGCTGTGCCTTCGCGCGCCGGCGCACACGTACGTCTACGTGTGGAACCGGGCCGGCCGGCCGGTCGAGCTCGCGCTCGGGGCGGGCGCCGCGGAGCTTGAGACGGTCTACCCGGTGCAGCTGCCGCCCTGGGGGCTCGCCGACGTGGCGGAGGAGCCCGGAACGGTCCGGATGACCCCGGCCGGCACGGGCGGCAGAGCCGAGCCGTCGGCGCGGGTCTACCGCTTCCCCGCGCCGCATCCCGCCTGATCCGCGATCCGCTCGAGCGCGTCGACCACGAAGTGCCAGATCCCGCCGTGGTCGGCGACGGCATCCCGCGGTCACCCCGTCCACGCCCCGTCGCTCCCGGGTCGATGCGCGCCTGCGTCGCCTCCGTCCGTCTCCGGCGGCGACCAGAAGCGCCGCGGCGCGGACTGCACCGCAGTCACGACAGCCCGGTGGAACCAGTTGAGCGCGGAGCTCTCGTAGCTCGTGGAGCGGGTGTAGAGCCGGACGTGGATGGGGGCCAGGTCGACCGGCAGGGGTCGTGAGACGAGCGGCCACAGCGGCATCCAGTTCTCGGCGAGGCTCGACGGGACCACCGTGATCCAGGGTCCGGCATGCAGCAGCCCGGGCAGTGAGGAGGTGTGGCCGACCACGAGGTCGGGGCTGATGGGCAGGCCCGCGCGCTCGAGAGCCGCGCCGACGCCGGGTGCGGCCGAGTCGCTCGAGGTCGTGAGATGCCGCGCGTCGGTGAAGGCCTGGCGGGTGATCGCCTTCCGTCCGGCGAGCGGGTGGTCGGCGGACATAAGCAGCACGTAGCGCTCGGTCTTCAGGACCGGGCCGGTGAACTCGCCGGGCGGCGGGGTCGACGCGATGGCGAGGTCGACGCGACCGCGGGCGAGCCATTCCGGCAGCGCCCGGACATCCAGCGGCACGACCTCGACCTCCACGTGCGGCGCGACCGCGGCGATCGATCGGAGGATGGTCGGGAGGAAGCCGACCTCTCCGAGCTCGGAGAGCGCCAGGCGGAATCGGTGCCGGGCGGTCGTGGGATCGAAGTCCCGAAGACCCGCGACGGCGGTCTCGACGCGGCTGAGGGCGGCGTGGAACTCCGGATAGAGGGTGTGCGCGGCGGGGGTCGCCCGCAACGTGCGCCCCTCGCGGACGAAGAGCTGGTCGCCGAGCTCGCGCCGCAGACGTGTGAGCGACTGACTGACCGCGGACTGCGTCACGAAGAGGCGCTCGGCGGCCGCGGTGACCGTTCCCGTCTCGTAGACGGCGACGAAGACCGTGAGCAGATTGAGGTCCATACCGCCGCTCCTCCCTCGCAGATCCGTATCGGAGTATTCAGTGAGACTAATGCAATCCATGAGGAGGATTAAGTACGGATGTGGCATCGGGTGACGCAGACTTGCCGAAGCCGTCCGGCGAAGGCGCCGGCGGCGCACCACATTCGATCATGGAGGCTCGAAGATGGCGAAGCGATCATTCACGGGGCGGCTGGCGACCGCCGTCGCCGGCGGTGCGATGACGGCCGCGGCACTGGCCGGGTGCTCCCCGGGCGGTGCGGAGGCCGGGTCGAGCGGCGAGCCCGCGACGCGGACGGTGAACGTCGCGGTCCTGCCCACCTCGAACATGGCCGCCGTGTACCTCGGCGAGGAGGAGGGCTTCTTCGCCGAGGAGGGGCTCGAGCTGAGCATGACCACGGTCGGGGGCGGCGCCGAGATGATCGCCGGCCTGCAGGCCGGATCGTTCGACTTCGTCGTGGCGGGCTACGTCCCGCTCTTCGCCGCCGCCGCCAACGGACTGCCGCTGTCGATCATCTCCGCCAACGACGTCGGCGGTGCCACTCCCGACGAGGAGTGGCAGGCGCTGGTCGTCGGAGCCGACTCGACGGCGCAGTCGGTGCAGGACCTCGAGGGCGCGACGGTCGGGGTGAACGCGCTCAAGGGCGTCGCCGAGGCCACCATCCGTGCGTCCTTGCAGCAGCAGGGCGTGGACGACACCGCCGTGCAGTTCGTGGAGATCCCCTTCTCCGAGGTCCCCGCGGCCCTGGCGAACGGGACGGTGGATGCCGCGTTCGGCTCCGAGCCCTTCATCACCGGCACCCTGGGGGACGGCGGGCGGATCCTCGACACGCCCTCCTACAACCTCGGTGCGAACTTCCCGAACGGCGCATGGGCGACCTCGGCGGACCTCGTCGAGAGCGATCCGGACCTCGTGGATCGCTTCACGGCCGCGATCACGGCATCCGTCGACCACGCGGCGGAGAACGACGACGCCGTGCGGCAGATCCTGCCGACCTTCACCGCGCTGTCGCCGGAGCTCGCCGCCGAGATCCGCCTGCCCATCTTCCGCTCCGCGCTCGACCGCGAACAGCTCGAGACGCTGGTGGAGATCCTCGTGGAGTTCGGCGTCGTCGACCGGGCACCCGATCTGGACCAGCTGATCGAGGGGTGACGGCCATGACCGCACCGGTCTCGCTCGGTCCGCCGAGGGCGCCGTCCGGGTCTGCAGACCGCACCGCGGGCGGCGCCCTGAGCCGGCTCCGGCATCGGATCGGCTCACTGGGCGGCGCCCTGGTCATCGTCCTGTCGCTGGAGCTGGTGACGCGACTGGAGATCCTTCCGTCGCGCTACCTGCCGCCGCCCAGTGTCGTCGTCGCCGCACTGGCGGAGCTGCTGACCGAGGCGATCGCCTGGCAGGCGATCGGGCTGACCCTGCTGGCGTGGTCCCTCGGGCTCGGGATCGCCGCGCTGGTCGCCGTCCCGCTCGGAATGCTGCTCGGAACGAGCGAGCTGGCCTATCGGGCGACCCGGCCCATCGTGGAGTTCCTCCGGCCCGTGCCCTCGGTCGCGCTCATCCCCGTCGTCTTCCTGATCTTCCGCCCCGGGTCGTTGGAGGGCACCGTCTTCCTCGCCGCCTTCGCCGCGACCTGGCCGCTCCTGGTGCAGGTGATCTACGGCGTGCGGTCGATCAACCCGATCCAGATGGCGACGGCGCGCTCGTTCCAGATCGGCCGCGTGCGCACCTTCCTGCGGGTCGTCCTTCCGGGGGCCACGCCCTACCTCGTGACCGGCTTGCGGATCTCGTCGTCGGTGGCCTTGATCCTGGTCGTGACCGGGCAGATCATCATGGGCGCACCGGGGATCGGTCTGCAGATCAACCGAGCGCGAGAGGGCGCGGACGTGCCCCTCATGTACGCGTACGTCATCATCGCCGGAGTGCTCGGGCTGCTCCTGAACATGCTCTTCGCCGCCCTCGAGCGCAGGGCGCTGCACTGGCACGCCTCGCAGAGGGCGGGTGCGCGATGAGGCTGAGGAGCAGCGTGCACGTGGCGGCGGAGATCGTCACGCCGGTGCTCGTCGTGCTCATCATCCTGTGGGCCACGAACACGGGCTCGAGCTTCTTCCTCCCGCCGCTCCAGGACGTCTTCGTCGCGTTCGCCCAGAACTGGCTGTTCGCGCTCGTCCCGGCCGAGCTCCTGCCGAGCCTGTTCCGCCTGTTCTCCGGATACCTGATCGCGGTCGTCGTCGGCATCGGCGCGGGCATCCTGATCGGGCGGAGCCCGCGGATCCGGCGTCAGGCGGACCCCGTCATCGAGTTCGTGCGCGCGATCCCGCCGCCGGCGCTGCTGCCGTTCACCCTCATCGCCTTCGGCACCGGGGACGCGGCCAAGATCATCCTCATCGCGCTCGTCTGCGTCTGGCCGATCCTGCTGAACACCGTCGACGGCATCACGGGCGTCGACTCCACGCTCCGCGAGACCGGTGCCAGCTACCGGATCGGCGGCTGGGACGCCCTGGTGCACGTGGACCTCCGTGCGGCGAGCCCGCAGATCTTCGCGGGGATGCGGGCGGCCCTCCCGCTCGCGCTGATCATCATGGTGATCAGCGAGATGGTCGGGGCCACCAACGGAGTCGGATTCTTCATCGTCCAGGCCCAGCGCACCTTCGCGATCCCCGACATGTGGTCCGGGATCATCCTGCTCGGGATCCTCGGCTACCTGCTCAATCTCGTCTTCACGGTCATCGAGCGGCGGATGCTGGCCTGGCATCACGGCGCGCGGGCCGACGTCCACTGACCGACGGAGGAACACCATGCTCGCGTTGAACAACGTCGCCAAGAGATACGGCGACGCCGCCACCGGCACCCTCGCCGTGCAGGATCTCACGTTCGAGATCGGGCGGAACGAGGTGGTCACCATCGTCGGCCCCTCGGGCTGCGGGAAGACGACGGTGCTCAAGCTCATGGCCGGTCTGATCGATCCGACCAGCGGGTCGATCACGATCGACGACGTCGCGGTGACGCGGCCGCCGAAAGAGATCGCGCTCGTCTTCCAGGACTACATCAACTCGCTCTACCCCTGGATGACCGTCGGGCAGAACGTCGAGTTCCCCCTCAAGCGGGAGGTGCGCGATCGTGCGCAGCGCAAGGAGCGCATGATGGCGGCGATCGAGTCGGTGGGTCTGCTCGGGTTCGAGGATCGCTATCCGTGGCAGCTGTCGGGCGGGATGCAGCAGCGCGTCGCCATCGCCCGGGGGCTGGCCTACCAGCCCCGGATGCTGCTGATGGACGAGCCGTTCGGAGCCCTCGACGCGCAGACGCGAGCGGAGCTGGAGGACCTGGTGCTTCGGGTCAGGGACGCGTTCGACATCACGATCGTCTTCGTCACGCACGACATCGACGAGAGCGTGTACCTGGCCGACCGTGTCCTGGTGATGGGCCCGCGGCCGACGTTCATCGAGGCCGACCTGCCCGTCGAGCTGCCCGCGCCGCGGGACCAGATCGAGACGAAGGAGCTGCCGGAGTTCGCGCGCGTGCGCAGCGACGTGTATCGCCGCATCCGCCGATCGAGCGAGCTGATGCGCACGGGGAGCATCCGGACGGTGATCCGGTGAGCGCGGCCGGTGCCGCCGGGAACCGCGAGGGAGAGGAACGGATGTCGAGGGGAGAGGATCAGGTGACGCAGACGGTGACGGTCGGCGAGGCCGTCGGGCGGGCGCTGGCCGAGCGGGGGATCGCCCACGTGTTCGGCGTCGTCGGCAGCGGCAATTTCATGGTCACGCACGGGCTGGTCGCATCCGGGGTGCGCTTCACCGCGGCGCGGCACGAGATGGGCGCCGCGTGCATGGCCGATGCGCACTCCCGGTTGACCGGACGTGTGGCGGCGGTGAGCGTGCACCAGGGATGCGGGCTCACGAACGCGATGACCGGGATCGGCGAGGCGGCCAAGTCGCACACCCCGATGCTGGTCGTCACGGGGGACTCCGCCGTGGGCCAGGAGGAGGGCAACTTCGTCATCGATCAGGACGCGCTCGTGGCGTCGGTCGGCGCGGTTGCCCGGCGCATCCATTCGGCCGCGACGGCGGTCGCCGACGCCGTGGCGGCCTACGACATCGCCGTCCGCGACCGGACGACCGTCGTGCTCTCGCTCCCGGTCGATCTGCAGGCCGAGGAGTGTCCTGCGTCGGCGGCGATCGATCCGCCGGCGCGGGTGATCCCGGCCGCTGCGTCGGAGGCAGGCGTCGCCGAGCTCGCCCGGATCCTCGCCGAGGCGCAGCGCCCCGTGCTCCTCGGCGGCCGCGGGGCGCGGCACGCATCCGCCGAACTGCGCGCCCTCGCCGCACAGACGGGAGCCGTGCTGGTCCCCTCCGCGGGTGCGCGCGGCCTGTTCGCGGACGAGGCGTGGGCGCTCGATGTCATGGGCGGCTTCGCGACCCCGGGCGCGCAGAAGCTGATCCAGGAGGCCGACGTGCTGGTGGCGTTCGGGGCCGCGCTCAACCCCTGGACGGCCCATGGCGGCGCCCTGACGGCGCAGCCGGTGCTCGTCCAGGTCGATGATCGGGCCGACGCCTTCGGAAAGCACCGCCACGTGACGGTCGGGATCCTCGGCGACACCGCATCCGTCGCCTCGTCGGTCGCGACGCGGCTCGCGGCTCGGGGGCCCGCTCGCACCGGCTGGCGCACGCCCGCGACCGCTGAGCGCATCCGCCGCATCCGGTACTGGACCGAGAACCTGCCGGACGAGCGGGACCATCCCGGTCGTGTCGGCCCCGGCGCCCTGACGGCCGCTCTCGACGCGATGCTCCCGACCGAGCGGGTCGTCGTGCCGGACGGCGGCAACGTCAACATGTACGCGGGAGCGTTCCTGCGCGTGCCCGACGACCGGGGGTTCGTCATGCCGCTGTCGTTCCAGTCGATCGGCCTGGGTCTTTCGAACGGGATCGGCGCCGCGATCGCCCGGCCCGATCGGATGACGGTCGTGGGCACCGGGGACGGCTCGTTCCTGATGGGGGCGGTGGAGCTCGACACGGCCGTCAGAGAGGGGCTCGGGATGCTCGTCGTCGTCTACAACGACGATGCGTACGGCGCCGAGGTTCATCTGTTCGCGGACCAGCCGGACAAGCACGCCATCGTGAGGTTCCCCGAGACCGACATCGCCGCGATCGCGCGCGGATACGGCTGCGAGGGCGTCACGGTGCGCTCGCTCGACGATCTGGGGGCGGTCCAGGAGTGGCTCGACGGGCCTCGGCGGCGACCGCTCGTCGTCGACGCCAAAGTGGCGGGCGACCCCTCGCCGCTCATGGCCGGCGACCTGGCCCACTGATGCGGCAGCCCCTGCTCCTCGGCTCCAGTGTCTTCTGTTCCGGTCTCTGAGCGGGGATCGGAGCGACGAGACTTCTCGGTCCCTGAGCGGGGAGCAGGGGCTCCGAGACGAAGGGGCGCGATGCGCCCGCTAGGCGCGCTGGGCGGCCGGGCTCTCTTCGCCCCACGGCGCGGCGCGCAGCGACCCGGCGTCGCGGACGCGGTCGATCATCCCGCGCAACAGCATGTTGAGCGACGTGATCTGCTCCGGCGTCATCCCCCCGAGGATGATGTCCTGGCCGCTCAGGGAGACCGGCAGCATGTCGCGGTGCATCTGCGCGCCGGTGGTGGTGAGGTACATCGGCCGCGATCCGCGGGGGCCGTCCACCAGCACGATCAGCTCGTGCGCGGTCAGGGTGGTGACGCTCTTGGAGACGACCGCCTTGTTGACGCCGATGAAATCCGACACCTCCGTCGCCGAGGCGCCGGGGCGCAGCGCGAGCGCGGAGACGACCCGCCAGTCGTTGGTGCCGAGCCCGAAGCGCCGGCGCAGCTCGTGCGACTCGCGCCACACCAGCGCGTTCGAGAGGAGGGCGAGCAGCCGAGGCGTGAAGTTCTCCGGATCGATCGTCTCGTCGAGCGGATGGGTCACCATCTCCGTTCCGGGGCGGACGGGACCGGGCCGTGCGTCTGCGCGGGGCATGCTGCTCCTTGTCGGGGTCTTGCGAAAGAAGAGAAGAGGGGCCCGACCTCGAGGATCGGGCCCCTCTTCCTCCGGTGATCGATCAGTGTGCCATGGCGGCCAATGCCTCCGGATCGATCGTGGCGATCGAGCGGGTGTCCTGGAAGGCCCGGATGCCCTCGATGCCCTGCTCGCGGCCGAAGCCGGACTGCTTCACGCCGCCGAACGGCGCGCGCAGGTCCAGCCGAGTCGCGCCGTGGTCGTTGACCCAGACGTATCCGCACTCCAGCCGGCTGCCGACGCGCTGCGCGGCATCGGGGTCGGCGGTCCACACCGACCCGCAGAGGCCGCCCCAGGTGTCGTTGGCGAGGCGGACGGCCTCCTCCTCGGTGTCGAAGGGGATGAGCGGGATGACCGGGCCGAACTGCTCCTGGGTGACCACGCGCAGATCCAGCGACGGGTCGACGACGATCGCGGGGCGCAGGAAGTTGCCGCCGGCGAGCTCGCCGCCCGGCAGCTCGCCGAACTCGCGCACATCCGCCCCGGCGTCCTTGGCCTCCTGGATGATCTCCTCGACGAACGCCTTCTGCGCCGGCTGGTGGAGCGGTCCCAGGGTGGTGCCCTCGTCGAGTCCGTATCCGATGACCGCCTTCTCGAGGCGGGCGGACAGGCCCGCGACGACCTCGTCCAGGCGCGAGCGATGCACGAAGACGCGCTTCGCGTTCATGCAGATCTGGCCGGTCGTGTCGTAGACGGCCGCGTACAGCCGGTCGAGGTGGACGTCGTCGATGACGGCGTCCTCGAGGAAGAGGGCGGCATCGTTCCCGCCGAGCTCGAGGGTCACCCGGGTGAGGGTCTTGGACGCGAGCTCCATGATGCGCTTGCCTCCGCCGACCGAGCCGGTGAAGCAGACCTTGGCGACATCCGTGTTCTGGATGAGGCCGGTCATGTTCTCGTCGCGGCCCGTGATGACGTTGAGGACGCCCGGCGGCAGCTTCTCCGCGATGCGCTGCACGACGCGCGTCGTGGCGAGGGGCGCCGAGGGCGGCGGCTTCACGATCGCGGTGTTTCCCGCGAGCAGAGCATGCGGAAGGGCGGCGCCGAGGATGGCGATCGGCCAGTTGAACGGCACGATGACGGTCACGACGCCGAGGGACTGGTAGGCGACCTCTGTCGAGACGGGGATGGCGCCCGGGACGACGGGAAGGGTCTTCGAGGTGTCCACCTCCTCCGCGAGCATCAGTGCCAGGTTCCATCGGATCTCGAACACGAGCGCGTCCACCCATGCCTCGAAACGGATCTTCCCGTTCTCCTGCGAGAGGATCGCCGCGTCCGCATCGCGATCGTCGGCGATGCCCGCGATCGCCTCGGCCATGATCCGAGCCCGCTCGGTCGCGCCGAGAGCGGACCACGCCGGGTAGGCATCCTTCGCCGCGGCGACCGCATCGGTCACGTCCTGAGGGGTGGCCGCGGCCGCCTCGCCCACGATCACGCCCGGTTTGGCGGGGTCGTTCACCGTGAGCGTGCTCTCGGTGAATCGCTCCTGCCCTCCGATGTACAAGCCGGTCCGCGCTCCCGCGGTGGTCAACACGTCTCCAGTCATCTCGACATTCACCTCTCTGTGTGTCGTTCGCCTCCGGGAGCGGCGCTCCCGGTCTCCGTCGGATTCGACGGAAGTCTCGGGTCGAGTGGCCGTCGCGGGATCGCAACGGCTTTGTCGACGAGTCTGCGGCCTGATCGCCTCGCCATCAAGCGTGTAAACGAGTTTAGGTACATTCTTGTTTACTTGTAAATAGGTTCGTGCTAGCGTCACTCCCGTCGCGAGGCGGAAGGCCTCCCGGCAACCGAGAGAGTGTCGATGAGGACGCGCGTGGTCGGCGTCGGAAACGGCATCCGTGTCATTCAATGAGGAGACATGAGATGAGTACGGACACCCTGGACACAGGGAAGCTGCACACGGTCGAGGAGCTCGAGGAGCTGTCCTTCGAGTTGCGCACGAAGCTGCTGCACCTGTGCGGCACCTACGAGGGCGCGGTGCACGTGGGCGGCGATCTGTCGTCGGCGGACATCTTCACCGCGCTGTTCGAGTACGGGCTGCGCGTGGATCCGACCGATCTCGCCAATCCCTCCCGCGACCGCTTCGTCCTCAGCAAGGGCCACGCTGCCGTGGCGATGTACATCGCGATGGCGATCCGCGGGTTCTTCTCCTATCAGGGCATCGTCGACACCTACGGGCTGCTCGACAGCGCCTACGGGATGCACCCGTGCAAGGTCCAGCTGCCGGGGGTCGAGGCCTCGACGGGATCGCTGGGTCACGGTCTGCCGCTCGCGGTGGGGATGGCGCTCGGCGCCCGGCACCGCGGCGAGAGCCACCGGGTGATCACGCTGATGGGCGACGGCGAGACCGGCGAGGGCTCGGTGTGGGAGGCCGCGATGGCGGCGAACTCGAACAGGCTCGGCAACCTCGTCGCGTTCATCGACCGCAACCGGCAGCTCATGACGAGCTTCGACGAGGAGCGTGTGGTGCTCGAGCCCTACCCCGACAAATGGGCCGCGTTCGGCTGGAACGTCGTGCACATCGACGGCCACGACATGGCCGCGCTGGTCGGCGCGATCGATGCCCTGCCGGCGACCGACTCCGACAAGCCGACCGTGGTCATCTGCGAGACGGTCAAGGGCAAGGGGGTCGATTTCATGGAGCGGAACCTCGCGTGGCACGCGGGGTCGCTGGGAGCGGCGGACCTCGAGCGTGCCCTGGCGGCCCTCGAGACGTCGCGTGAGAAGGAGAGTGTCTGATGCCCACGACGTTCACATTCGGGGAGATGCTCTCCGCGCGTTCGGTGATCGGCTCGACGCTGGCGGAGCTGGGCGAGGAGCATGAGAACCTGTTCGTGCTGACTCCCGACATCGGCCAGTCGCTGACGGAGTTCCGCGACGCGTTCCCGGACCGGTTCATCGACGTGGGCCTCGCGGAGCAGGCGTGCGTCGGCATCGCGGCCGGCCTCGCCTACGACGGCAACATCCCGGTCGTGTCGGGCATGCTGCCGTTCCTGTCGATGCGCGCGCTCGAGCAGGTGCGCACCGACGTCTGCTATCCGAACCTCCCGGTCAAGATCATCGGCACCCACGGCGGGCTCGTCGGCAACGGCGGGTCGACGCACTACGCCGTCGAGGACCTCACGCTCATGGGCGCGCTGACGAACATGACGGTCACCTCGATCGGCGACCCGATGATGGTCGGCGAGATCATCCGCCAGTCGATGGCGATGAGCGGTCCGATCTACATCCGACTGGCGGTCGGCAAGAAGGACAAGGTGCTCTACGCGCCCGGGGAGCACGACATCCGGATCGGCAAGGGGATCGTCGCCCGCGACGGATCAGACCTCACGATCTTCACGCACGGCACCACCGTCGCGCAGGCCCTCGACGCCGCGGACGCGCTCGCCGAGGACGGCCGCTCGGTGCGCGTCGTCGACATGTTCACCCTCAAGCCGATCGACGAAGAGCTCATCGTGCGCTCCGCGGAGGAGACCGGTGGCCGGTTCGTGGTGCTGGAGGACCACCTCGCCTACGGGGGGCTCGCGACCCGCATCGCCGACGTCGTCGCCGATCGCGGCGTCTCCCTCACCTCGTTCGAGCGACTCGGCATCCCGCAGGTGTACGCCGGCTTCGGCGACGATGAGGAGCTGCGGGACAAGCACGGCTACGGGCTCGAGGCGACCATCGCCGCCGCCCGGCGTGCCATCGCCCGGCACTGACCGACTCGGGAAGAGGGATTCCCGAGCCATCCATGTTCGGTTTCGACGGAGAGACGTATGAGAACGGTAGCGGTCACCAAGATCGGGAGTCTGCGCGACCCCGACGAGAGCACACGGGGACGCATCGGCGTCGTCGACTTCCCGGAGCAGCCCCTGGGGCCCGAGGACGTCCGCATCCGGGTCGCCTACTCGGCCATCTGCGGGTCGGACCCGCATCTGGCGGAGGGCTTCTTCGGCACCGACGTGCCGATCGGGCTCGGGCACGAGCTGTCCGGCGTCGTCGAGGAGCTGGGCGAGCGGGCGCACCGCAACGGGCTGCGCGTCGGTGACCGGGTCGCCGGCAACTTCCTGCGGTTCTGCGGCACCTGCCGTCCCTGTCAGGAGGGCAGGCAGCAGTTCTGCGAGCACATCCAGGACTACAACCGGCCGGGCATGGCCGAGACGGTCACCTGGCACGAGTCGCAGGTCTACCGGCTGCCCGACGACGTCAGCCTGCTGAAGGGATGCCTGCTCGAGCCCACCTCGGTGGCCGTGCGCATCGCCGACAAGACCCGCATCCGCGTGGGCGACCGCGTCGCGATCTGCGGCGGGGGTCCGATCGGGCAGCTCGCGCTCCAGGTGATGAAGATGCACGGCGCCACCTCGCTGACCATGATCGAGCCGATCGCCGACCGTCGTGCGATGGCCCGCCGGCACGGTGCCGACTACATCATCGACCCGGTGAACGAGGACCAGGATGCGGTGGCCGGCGAGATCACCGGTGGCCGCGGGTTCGACGTCGTCATCGACGCGTCGGGATCGACCCGCGCGGTCCGCGGGCTCCTCGACATCGCCGCCAAGGGCGCGACCGTGGTCTACGGGGCGATGTACCCGGAGGACTACGAGCTGCCGCTCAACCTGTCGAACCATCTCTACCTGAAGGAGCTCACCCTCACCGGCGTCTTCGTGTCGCCGTATGCGTTCCCGCGCGCGCTGCAGATCCTGCCGCACCTGGACGTCGAGGAGCTCACCCGATCGGTGTTCGAGCTCGAGGACGCGGCCGACGCGTTCGCGATGCACGTCAGCGGGCGGTACCCGAAGGTCGTCATCCGCTGCAACGACCTCGAGGAGGTGCGGCGATGAGCGTCCCCGCCGACCTCGCCGCCGTCGCCGCGCCGATCCTCGAAGTGCGCGGCATCACGAAGCACTTCGATGGCGTCCAGGCGCTGCGCGGGATCGACCTCGAGGTGCGCCCGGGCGAGATCCACGCCCTCCTCGGCGAGAACGGCGCGGGCAAGTCGACGCTCATCAAGATCATCACCGGCCTCTACCAGCAGGACCAGGGCGAGGTGCTGGTCGGAGGCGAGCCCGTCGACTTCCCCAATGTGCGCGCCGCGCACCGT
The DNA here is from genome assembly GCF_902706225.1 of Microbacterium sp. 18062. Taxonomy (GTDB): domain Bacteria; phylum Actinomycetota; class Actinomycetes; order Actinomycetales; family Microbacteriaceae; genus Microbacterium. The sequence continues at coordinate 7,560 of NZ_CACSKB010000016.1, read as the reverse complement.
GCCGGTGTCGTCGCTCTCTACCAGGAGCTCTCGATCGTCCCGACGATCAGCGTCGCGGAGAACATCGTGCTCGGCGAGGACGCGCCGTCGACCGTCGGGTTCGTGCGGTGGAAGGAGCTCCGCGCGCACGCGAAGGCGCAGCTGGACCGCCTGGGCCAGCAGATCCACCTGCGTCGCCTCGCCGGCGGTCTCTCGCCCGTGCAGCAGACGATGGTCGCGGTCGCCCGGGCACTGTCGATCGATGCCAAGGTGCTGATCCTGGACGAGCCGACCGCGGCTCTCACCGACACCGAGATCGAAGGACTCTTCACGGTCCTGCGCAACCTCCGGGACGAAGGCGTCGCGATCGTCTACGTGTCGCACCGACTCGAAGAGGTGTTCGCCCTGTGCGACCGACTCACCGTCATGCGCAACGGCCGCACGATCGTGACCAAGGACGTGTCCGACTCGTCGATCGACGACGTCATCTCGACGATGGTGGGTCGCGAGCAGAACGAGCTGTACCCCGAGCGCGGCAGAGGCGGGGGCGAGGTCGTGCTCGCCGTCGACGGGCTCTCCGGCCGGCGCGTGAAGGACGTGTCGTTCCAGGTGCGGGCGGGCGAGGTCGTCGGGGTCGGAGGCCTCGCGGGATCGGGGCGGAGCGAGCTGCTCCGCCTCCTCGCGGGAGCGCAGAAGAACTCGGCGGGGATCGTGCAGGTGGGCGGGACCGCCGTGGTCGGTCGTGGAGTCGGTCGTGCCCTGGACGCGGGCATCGCTCTCGTCCCCGAGGAACGCCGGGCGCAGGGTGTGATCCTCTCGGCGCCGATCGCCGACAACATCGCGATCGCGAACCTGAAGTCGGTCAGCCCCGGGGGCATCGTGTCCCAGCGACGCATCGTGCAGCTGGCCAAGCGGGCGCTCGCCGATCTGCGGATCAAGGCCAGAAGCGTCCGGCAGCCGGTCGGGCAGCTCTCCGGCGGAAACCAGCAGAAGGTCGTGCTCGCGAAGATGCTCGCGCGGGGCCCCAAGGTGCTGCTCATGGACGAGCCCACTCGGGGAATCGATGTGGGGACGAAGGCGGAGATCTACCGCCTCATCCGCGAGCTGGCCGCGACGGGGACAGCGGTCGTCGCCGTCTCCAGCGAACTGCCCGAGCTCATCGGTCTCTCGGACCGGATCCTCGTCATGCACGAGGGTCGCATCTCCGGCGAAGTCGACGCAGACGGAGCCGACGACGAGCTCATCCTCACTTATGCATATGGAAGGGACGCCTGACATGGCGCAGACAGACACCCTCACGATCGCCGCCGTGGAGCGCGACCGGCCCTCGCCCTTGCAGTGGGTGTGGCAGGGGAGCACGGTCATCGCCCTCGTCGTTCTGGTCATCGTGTTCACGATCGCCGGCAACGGGGTGTTCCTCACCGCGGGCAACATGACGAACATCCTCAATCAGGTCGCGATCCTGACGATCATCGCGGTCGCGCAGACCTTCGTCATGGTCGTCGGAGACTTCGACCTGTCGGTCGGCACGACGGCGACCCTCTCGGGAGCGTCGGCCGCCGCCCTCATGATCGCCGGCGTGCCCGTCCCGCTGGCGATCGTCATCGCGTTGGTGGTCGGCACGCTCGTCGGCGTGGTCAACGGCATCCTCGTCGCCTACCTCAACCTCTCGGCCTTCGTCGCGACCCTGGCGACCATGACCACCGTCGGCGGGCTCGCCCTGATCGTGACGGGCGGAACCACCCTGTACGGCTGGCCGGAGGAGTTCGGCTTCCTCGGGCAGTCGCGGGTGAACGGCGTGCCGTTCCCCGTCGTCTACGCGATCGTCATCGCCCTGATCGCCTGGGCGGTCCTGCGCTTCACGACGATCGGGCGTCGCTGGTACGCGATCGGCGGCAACGCCGAGGTCGCCCGGCTCTCGGGTGTCAGCGTCCGCTCCACTCGCTTCCTCGCATTCTCGGTGGCCGGCTTCCTCTCGGGCCTGGGAGGCATCGTCCTGGTCAGTCGCCTCGGCAGCGCCGGTTCCTCGAGCGCCAACGACCTCATGATGTTCGCCGTCGCCGCGGTGTTCCTCGGCATGACCCTGCTGCGGTCGGGACAGGCGAACATCGGCGGAACGATCGTGGGCGTCGCGATCATCGGTGTCGTCCAGAACGGCCTCAACATCGTCGGCGTCAACACCTACATCCAGCAGGTGCTCATCGGCGTGATCATCATCGCCGCGGTTCTCCTGTCGGGGCTCAAGCAGAAGAACGCGTAGCGCGCCATCGGCGCGCCTCGCCGAACACAGGCAATTCCTCCCGCCGGGGCGATCGTTCCGGCGATCCCATGCAAGACACAGTACGAAACACGACAAAGGAGTCCGCTCATGCGCACTGTAATCACGAAGCGTCGCCTCACCACGACCGCGCTCACCATCGCCGCCGTGGTGGCCCTCGCGGGATGCTCGGTCACCACCGGGTCATCGGGCGGCGGCACGAGCGCCGAAGGCAAGACCGACGGTCTCGGAGACGACGGCGTCTTCAAGGTGGCGGCATTCACCGCGGGCTATGCGACGCCCGGTGGGAAGCTGACGCTGGACGAGTTCGTCGAGAAGGGCAACGCCCAGGAGAACTGGGAGGTGACGCTGTACACGAGCGCGTTCGACTACGACAAGATCAACAGCGACGTCCAGACCGCCATCCAGCAGGGCGCGGACGCGATCCTCGCCGGCTTCCCCGACCCGCGTCAGATCGCCCCGCTCGTCCAGGCCGCGCAGGAGGCCGGCATCCCGATCTTCTCGATCGACGGCGGCGTGGAGCCCAACGACGACTTCGTCGTGGACATCACCTTCAGCCAGGAGGTGACCGCGGACCTCACCGTCGGCGCGCTCGAGGAGGCCATGGGCGGTCTCGAGGGCAAGAACGTCATGGTGATCGGGCACGACCCGCACATCGGCATCCAGACCCGGTCGAACCTGGCCCTGGACAAGCTCGAGGCGGCCGGAGCGATCATCGCCGGCGGCGGGATGAAGCAGGCGCTGGATCCGGGCACCGGCCGGACCGAGGCGCTGAACTTCGTCACCGACTACCTGCAGGCGAACCCCGAGGGACTGGACGGGGTCTGGGTCGGTTGGGATGACGCAGCCCTCGGCGCGGCACGTGCCATCACGGAGGCCGGCCGTGACGACATCTTCGTCACCGGCGTCGATGCCCTGGGCGAGACCGCGGTCGAGATCGCGAAGAACGGCCCGATGTACGCGTCCGTGGCGCAGGACTGGGTCAAGGTCGTCGACGACATGATCGTCCTGATGAACGACTACCGCGATTCGGCGACGCTGCCCGCGGAGAACTACATCCCGCTGGATGGCGAGCTGATCGACCGCAGCAACGTCGCGACCTACGTGCCGACGCTCTGATCGGGGCCGTGACGATGAGTGCTGTCACCCCATCCGATCTGTCGGCACTGCTCGATCTGAGCGGGGACGTCGTCGTCGTGACCGGAGCCTCCAGCGGCATCGGGCAGGCGGCGGCGGAGATCTACGCCGCCGCCGGTGCCACCGTCGTCGTCCTCGGACGGAGCGAGGCGCGCGTGGCCGACGTCGCAGCGGGGATCGTCTCCGCAGGCGGCGACGCCCACGGGTACGCCGTCGACGTCGCCGCGCGCGGCGCTCTGGATGCCGTGTTCGAGCGGATCACGTCCGAGGTCGGTCGTCCCACGGTGGTCGTCGCGAACGCGGGGATCGCCGGCGGCGCGAGCTACCTCGGCGAGGGCCGCATCGCGCACTACACGGACGCCGAGTGGGACGAGGTCCTCGCGACCAACCTCACCGGCACGTTCGAGACGGTCCGCGCGGCATCGAGGGTGCTCGAATCCGGCGGCCGGATCCTGGTCACCGCCTCGACGGCGGGGCTTCGGACGGACCCGATGGTCTCGTACGCCTACGTCACCACCAAGGCGGGCATCCTCAATCTCGTGCGCCAGCTCGCCCTCGAGCTCGCACCGCGCGGCATCCGCGTCAACGCGATCGCACCCGGTCCGTTCAAGGGCACGCGCATCGGCGACGGCAAGACCGAGATCACGCCGGAGGCGGAGGCCATGTGGGCGGAGACCATCCCCCTCGCGCGGATGGGGACCATGGCCGAGGTCCAAGGGCCCATGCTGTTCCTCGTCGCGCCCGCATCGTCGTTCGTCACGGGGGCGATCCTCGCCGTCGACGGCGGCGCGCTCGCCCTCTCGCACACCGGATTCTGAGGAAGAGTCCACCCACCTGTGCCGGCGGGGAGATCCGCTCCCCGCCGGCACACCATCACGAAGGAGCATTCAGAATGAGGCTTGAAGGCAAGATCGCCCTCATCACGGGCGGCGCAAGCGGGATCGGTCTCGCGACCGTGCAGAAGTTCGTCCGCGAGGGCGCGAAGGTGATGATCGCCGACATCGATCTCGAGCGCGCCCGGGCTGCCGCCGACGCGGTCTCCGGCGAGGGCTTCGACGGATCGGTGGCCGCGGTGGGCGTCGACGTCTCGGTGTACGCCGAGGTCGAGGCCGCTGTCGCGCGAGCAGTCGAGCACTTCGGGAGGCTCGACGTCATCTTCAACAACGCCGGGATCGCGGGGGGCCGCCCCCTTCTCGAGCACGATCCGGTCAAAGACTACGAGCCGATCATCCGCGTCGACCAGGACGGCGTCTACTACGGCATCCTCGCGGCCGGCCGACAGTTCCGTGCGCAGGGCACGGGCGGCGTCATCATCAGCACCTCGTCGATCTACGGCGAGCAGGCGGCCGAGCTCTCGTTCACCTACAGCGCCGCCAAGGCGGCGGTGATCTCCTTCACCCGTTCCGCAGCGTACGAGCTGGCGCCCTACGGCATCCGTGCCGTCGCGATCACGCCTGGGCGCGTGGGAACCCCGATCATCAATCAGTTCAGCGACGATCTCAAGGCGACGTTCGCGTCCGAGCAGCTGCGGGACAGGATGACGGAGCCGTCGGAGATCGCGGACGTCGTCGCCTTCCTCGCATCGGACGAGTCGAACGTGATCAACGGCACGGTCGTGCACGTCGACGACGGCTACTCGGTGTTCAAGCAGCGGCTGGACCTGCCGGTCTTCTGAGCCATGAACCCCGACCTCGATCTCGACCTCGATCTCGCCTGTCACCTGAACGTCCTGGTGCCGGATGCGGAACCCGTTCGTCTCGACGGCGCCCTGGCGACGCTCGCGGACCTCGGCTACCGTCGCGTGGTGCTGCCGCCGCTCGATCCCGGCGAGACGGATCCCGCGCCCCTGCGCGCGGCCCTCGCGCGTCACGGCCTGGCGCCGATCACGATCGCCGGACAGACGCCGGACGCCGACGTCTCGTCCGACGAACCGGAGGTGGCGGCGGCCGGCGAACGCGCCCTGCGGGCGGTGCTGGAGCTGACCGTCGCCCTGGGCGGCGACCAGATGAACGGCGTGCCGTACGGCGTGTTCGCCCATCCGACCGCACCGGTGCCCACCGGGCGGTTCGATCGGGCGGCGCGGGCCGTCGGCCGGGTGGCGGACGAGGCGCACGAGCGCGGGGTGACCGTGACCTTCGAGGTGCTGAACCGCTACGAGACCTCCGTCGTGAACACCGCCGAGCGTGCGATGGAGCTCGTCGACCGGAGCGGGTCGGACCACCTGCGCATCCACCTCGACACGTTCCACATGGCGGTCGAGGAGGCGGACCTGAACGCCGCCATCCGCACCGCTCTGCCGAAGCTCGGCTACCTCGAGCTCGGTCAGTCCGGGCGGGGCCACCTCGGCAGCGGTGCGATCGACCTGCCCGCCGTCATCGCCCGCGCCATCGACGACGGCTACGAGGGGCGCTGGGGCGTAGAGGCGTTCTCCCGTGCGGTGCTCGCCGAGCCCGTCGCCGACACGCTGGCGATCTGGCGGTCTCCGTTCCAGGATGGGGGAGAGATCGCCGAGGAGGCGCTCCGCGTGATCCGGCGGGGATGGTCCGAGAGCACCGCCGGGCGGCGGGCGCATCGGCTGGCGCGCGGCGCGACCACCTGACCTCCCCGGCCCTCGCCCGGACGTGACCCCCATCCGAACGACCTGATCCCCACACCGACGAAGGGAACGACGATGTCCACCATCACCGAGACCGATGCGCGTCTCATCGACGCGGCGGCGATCGCCGGAAAGATCCATCTGGACGGGCGCTGGGTGCTCGGCGGAGGCGGCGAGACCGCATCCGTCGCCCCCGCGACGGGCGAGGTCATCGCCACCGTCGGGATCGCCTCGGCCGATGACGTCGCCCGAGCGGCGGCATCCGCGGCCAAGGCGCAGAAGGCCTGGGCGGCGACCCCGCATCCGGAACGCGCCGCGGTGCTGCGCCGCGCGGCTCAGCTTTGGGAGCAGCACGCCGACGAGATCATGGGCTGGAACATCCGCGAGGTGGGCGCGATCCCGCCGCTGGCGGGGTTCGCCCTCCACGTGACGGCCGCGGAGTGCTACGAGGCGGCGACGCTGCCGTCGGCGCCGCTCGGGTCGATCCTCTCCAGCGAGGAGCCGCGGCTGTCGCTCGCGCAGCAGGTGCCCGTGGGCGTGGTCGGCGTGATCTCGCCGTTCAACGTCCCGCTCATCCTCGGGATCCGCGCCGTCGCACCCGCGCTCGCGCTCGGCAACGCGGTGCTGCTCAAGCCCGATCCGCGCACCGTCGTGACCGGCGGGGTGTCGATGGTGCGCATCTTCGAGGAGGCGGGGCTGCCCGCCGGCGTGCTGCAGCTCGTGCCCGGCGGTGCCGAGGTCGGCGAGGCGCTCGTGACCGATCCGAACGTGCGCGTCATCGCGTTCACCGGGTCGACGAGGGCGGGACGGATCGTCGGCGAGCTCGCGGGACGGCACCTGAAGCGCGCCCACCTGGAGCTCGGCGGCAACTCCGCGTTCCTCGTCCGCGCCGACGCCGACGTCGATCAGGCCGTGAACCTCGCGACCTGGGGGTCGTTCCTCCACCAGGGACAGATCTGCATGACCGTCGGCAGGCACATCGTGCACGAGTCGCTCTTCGACGAGTACGTCGCGAAGCTCGCCGCGAAGGCGGACTCGATGGCCGTCGGCGACCCGGCCGCGGACCAGGTGCATCTGGGGCCGCTCATCGACGAGGTGCAGCGCGACCGGGTGCACACCCTCGTGCAGGATGCCGTCGCGCAGGGGGCGACCCTCGCCGCCGGCGGGACCTACGAGGGGCTCTTCTACCGCCCGACGGTGCTCGCGAACCCGCCGAAGGATGCGGCCGCCTACGCGGACGAGGTGTTCGGGCCGGTGGCCTCCGTCGTGTCGTTCGCGACCGACGACGAGGCCGTCGAGCTGGCGGCCGCAACCGAGTACGGCCTGTCGCTCGGGATCGTCAGCCGCGACGGGCTGGCGGCGCTGGAGCTGGCACGCCGCATCCCGACCGGCATCGTGCACATCAACGATCAGACGGTGGGCGACGAGGCGAACGCGCCGTTCGGCGGGGTCGGCGCCTCGGGCACCGGGTCCCGGCACGGCGGCGCCCAGGCGAACATCGACGCGTTCACCGAGACCCGCTGGATCACCCTGCGCCGCGAGCCCGGCCAGTACCCGCTCTGACCCGCCC
>NZ_CACSKB010000015.1 GCF_902706225.1 Microbacterium sp. 18062 | reverse complement strand
TCCCGCCGCAGAGCCGAAGGACTCTCCAACCGTGAGATCCGCCGATGCCTGAAACGCTACGTCTGCCGAGCGCTCTACCGCGAACTACGCACCCGCATGACTTGACACGAGGCATAGAAGCGTCCTTTTCCCGCCAGGTTCGCCTGCGACAGATACGCTGCCGCCCGTCGCAGTCCCTTCTAGGCGGGGGTCGAGTCGTTCCCGGGGCAGTGCGCCGGACGATGTTCCAGGCATCCACGACCACGCGATTGCGAGCGCCTCCCTCGCTGCCCACGTCTGCGGGCAGCTGTCTCGAACAGGGGAGTCGAGTGAATCCGGGGCAGGCGGATCGGGCGTGGGAGACGGCCGAACCTGAGCGTTCGGTATGCGACGGGCGGACGAGGACGCCGTCGGCGGAGGATGCGCGTACCGTAGTAGTCGCCGTTCCTTCATTCCCCCAATCGAAGGGACGTGCCGCCCCCTCCGCTCCCCCCAGTTGGAGGGGGCTTCTCTCTGCGCGGGTCATGCCTCGATCGCGCGGAGCACGCGCTCGGCGCGATCGGCGTCGCGCGAGACGATCGCGGCGCGCAGTTCTGCACGTGCCGCCCGACCCGCGGCCGTCGAGCCCTCGAGGAGCTCCCATCCCTGCAGGTTCCGCTCGAACGTCAGCGACGCCTCGCGCATGATCCGGCCGAGCACGACGTTGCCGGTCGCGATCGACAGTGCGCGGAAGAAGGCCGAGGATGCGGCGGTGTGCGCCGAGGGATCGTCGCCGACCGGGGTGGAGAGCATCCGGTCGTAGGCGGCGAGAACCGTGGCGAGGGTCTCGCTGGAGCAGGTGCCGAGCGCCATTCGCAGCGCCTCGACGCCGAACCCGATGACGAACGCCCGGGTGTCCGCGATGGCGCGGGGCGTGCGGACGGTCACCCGGGTGTAGCGGTTCGCCTCGATCTCGACCAGGCCGATCCGCTCCAGCCTCTGCAGCGCCTCGCGCACCGGTGTGCGGGACACGCCGAACTGCGCGGCGAGATCGACGTCGCGCAGGAGTCGTCCGGGTTGCAGCTGTCCATCGCGAATGGCCCGGCCGAGGATCTCGAAGACCTCGTCGCCGAACGCCGGACGGCGTCGTTGCGACCCGGCGGTTTCGGGTCCGCTGGGCATGGCGGGTCCAGTGTACGTCCGCCCTGACCGTGTCGTTCCGGTGATTTGGCTGAGTGCCGGGCGGATCCTCTCCCGTCCCGGGTTCGCAAGACAGTAGAGTGTTCGCTGTCGCGCCTAGCGCGGCATATCCGGGGGGATCCGTCGACGCCCGGGCCTGTGAGCTCTTGCTCGGCCCGGGCGTCGTATGGTTAACGCCCCGAGTCGGCTGTGCAACGATTCCGTCACCATCTGTCACGCTCTCGCCTCTGGAGCGCCATCCGGCTACGGTAAGAGGTCAAAACCGGTGCACAGGGTGCCGGAAGGCACAGAAGGCATTGCATGAGCACGCAGGGTACGGTCAAGTGGTTCAACTCGGAGAAGGGCTTCGGCTTCATCGCCCCGGATGAGGGTGGCGCCGACGTCTTCGCGCACTTCAGCGCGATCGACGGCAACGGATACCGGTCGCTGGAAGAGAACCAGCGCGTGGAGTTCGACGTCGAACAGGGTCCCAAGGGTCTGCAGGCCGCCAACATCCGGGCGGTCTGAACGAACGCAGAAGGGGCGGGACGCATCGGCGTCCCGCCCCTTCTGCATGTCCGGGGTCAGCGGCCCCGAGCTCTGCGGTGCGTTCCGCGGCGTGGGGGATCGCGCTCGGTACCGCGAGACTGCACGTGGGCGCCGAGACTGTGGGGTTGCCCCGCTGTCTCGGCGCCCCGCTGCAGTCTCGCGGCTGACGGGTGACGGGGTGAAGGGGCGGAGTGTCGCGCTAGTCGTGCCGGACGAGCCCGAGCCCGGCATCCGCGAACTGCCGGAGGGTGGCGGTGGGTAGGAACGCGCGGGTGAGGCCCAGTCCGATGCGGGTCAGGTCGCTCTCGTCGCGGTACAGCAGGTACATCGTCTCGTACCGCGGGTGGAACTTCTGCTTGAAACGGTGCAGCGACTGGAAGCCGTATACCGGTTCGAGCGCGTCGGCGAGCTTCGTGCTCAGGTCGGCGATGAGGCCGGCGCCGGGCGGGTACTCGTGCGTGAGTGGAGCGCCGGACAGCGACAGGATCTCGGCGCCCTCCTCGGAGAACGTCTTCGCCGATGAGCCGATGAGGAACTCCATGACCGGGGCGAACCCGCCATCCCGTCGCCTCATGAGATCGAGCGTCCAGCCGCGGACGTTCCCCTCGGAGCCGTAGACGGGGAGCCAGGAGAGGAACCCGTCGACGTCGCCGCGCGTCGAGATCGCCAGAGCGAGGCGCACTTCGGGATCCTCGGCCTCCACCAGCGTGCCGAGCGTGAAGCCCATCTCGGGAAGGCCCTTGTCTCCGACCCAGCTCTCCGAGATCGCACGCAGCTGCTGTCGCACACCCCAGGTCTCGTCCTTCAGGCGGGTCATCCGGAAGGAGACATCCTCGCGGTTCGCCCGGTTCAGCGAGGACCGCACCGAGTTCCAGGTCTTGCCGGTGAACTCGAGCCCCGGAAGATCGACGATCGTGTCGTCTGCGACGATGATGCTCCGCCAGGTGGCGGGCACGGCGGCCCGGGTCTGCTCGCCGGCGCTGAAGAAGCAGGGGACGAGACCCGCGTGCTCGGCGCCGTCGATGAACTCGCGCACCGATTGCGCCCTGCCGGCCTCCGCGCCCAGGGGATCGGCGAGGGCGAGGGCGACGCCCGCGCGGTTCTGGAAGGCGACGATGCCGGTGGACGTCCGCGCGTAGCGGTTGCCGTCCCACGTCGTCATCCACGAGAGCGTGCCGCCGCCGTCGGCGTGCAGCGCCTCTTTCACGTCGTCGACGGAAGGCTTCGGGCCGATGCCTATCGCCGCACGCCGCTTCGCGCGGAACGCCCGTCGCACCCAGACGAGGTAGACCAGCAGGAACAGCCAGGTGGTGCTCGTCGCGAGGAACACCGACGGATCCGCGCTGAGGCCCTCCTGGGTCTGCGCCCAGCCGATCGTCGCGACGAGCACGATGGTGCCGACGAGGGTGAGGAGGTTGAATGCGCAGAGGACGATGCCGAGCACCCACGACCAGCGCCGGCCGCGACGCAGCCCGTTCGCGATGACGGCGATGAGCACGATGTCGATCGCCACGTCGACGAGCGAGCCCGAGGCGGGCTCGGAGGTGCCGAAGGGGCCGTCGGTCGGAACGAGCAGCACGACGATCCCGAGGACGCCGAGCGCCAGCAGGGAGATGTAGGCGACCAGCCGCTGCTCGCGGACCGTGGTGCGCTGGATGCGGAGGGTGCGGTCGATGAAGAGCACGAGGACGACCGCGAGAAGGTGCTCGATGTCGTCCAGCGTTCCCCAGAAGAGCATCGTCACGAACACGACCGCGAGGAGCACGAGCCACGCACGCACGCGCCAGGGTGAGGCGAACAGGCTGATCGCGGCGGCGATGCATGCGAACGTGCCGCCCGAGGGTCCGACGTCGAGCATCGTCCCCTGGCGCAGGGCCCAGCCCCATCCGGTGAACGACAGCGCCCACAGCAGGAGCGCCGCGCCCAGCACGGCGAAGAGCTGACCACCGGCGAAGTACGCGAGCGCGAGACCCGAGCCGCGCCGGAACTCGAGGTAGCCCATGCCCGCGAACGTCGCGACGACGAGAGGGTAGACCCAGGGGTGCGCGACGAGGAACGTGCCGGTGATGGGGGTCCACCAGCGTCCCTGCTCGAGGGCCGGCAGCCCGTACGCCCACGTCTGCATCGCGGTGCTCTGCTCGAACGGCGACCAGAGTCCGGAGGAGACGACGCCCACGGCGAGCACGATCACGACCAGCGACAGCGTCGCCGGGATGCGGCGCAGGAACCGGAGCGGCGGGCGGGTGGCGGCGGCGGCGTCCGTCGTCATGCGATCACCCTATCGATGCAGCGTCAGGGCTGCGGATCGTCGATGAGCAGCAGCGCGCGCAGCTCCGCGACGTCGTCGACCACCGCCTGCGCGCCCTCGGACTCGTGCGGCCAGCTGAAGCCCCAGCGCACGAAGACGACGGGGACGCCGTTGGCGGTTCCGCCGTCGACGTCGTGGTGCCGGTCGCCGATCAGCACGGGTCGTGAGGTGTCAACGCCGGCGGCGCGGAGCCGGCGGAGCGCCTCGGCGACGATGTCGGCCTTCGCGGCCAGCGTCTTCTCGTCGGGAGTCGCGCCCGTGATGGCCGTGAGGTGCTCGGTCAGGCCGAAGTGCTCCATGAGCGCGGTCACCTGGATCTCGGGCTTCGAGCTCGCGGTGCCCTGGGGGATTCCGGCGGCGGCGAGGTCGGCGACGAGCTCGCCGACACCGGGGTACAGCTTGGCGTCGGCCGTGTAGCCGTCGGCGCGTCCGAGGTCGCGGTAGAAGGCGACCGCCTCGGCCGCGCCCTCGGGCGACATCCCGGCGTGGTGCTGGAACGACTCGTACAGGGGAGGTCCGATCCAGTGCACGAGCTCCGGCCGCGTCGGCGCCGGCAGCCCGAAGTGCGTGAGGGTGATCGTGAGGCGTCGCAGGATGCCGTCGGAGGCATCGACGAGGGTGCCGTCCACATCCCAGAGGATGCAGGAGAACGGGGAGCGGGCGGTCATGCTCCTACGCTATCGGCGCTCCGGAGGTCAACCGTTACGAGGTCATCGAGATGCCTGTGGGCCATGGCGGCGCCGATCACCGACCAGGCGGTGCTCAGAACAGGGTCGGCAGCCCGCTCTCGGTGCCCTTCATCGCCTCGTAGTCGAGCACCACGCAGTCGATCCCCCTGTCGGCGGCGAGGGTGCGGGCCTGCGGTGCGAAGCCCTGCGCGGCCAGGACGCCGCGCACGGGCCGCAGGTGCGGGTCGCGATTGAGCAGCTCGAGATACCGGGTCAGCTGTTCGACCGCGTCTATGCCGGCACGACGCTTCACCTCGACCGCCACGTGGCGGTCGGCCGGCTGCGATCCCTCGGCCGCGTCGCCGGTCTCCGGCACGACGGCGATCGTGGTGCGCTCGGGATGGCGCAGCAGCAGGTCGACCGGACCGATCGCGGTCGGGAACTCTCGCCGAACGAGGGCGAGGTCGTGGCCGATGACCCCGACCTGCTCGGCGAGGAGCCGCTGCAGGTCGGCCTCGACGCCGTCCTTCTGCAGGCCCGGGTCGACGCCGAGCTCGTGCGACGAGTCGTGCAGCACCTCGTAGATCTTGACGACGAGGGCGTCGCCGCTCTTGGTGTGCGTCACGCGCCACTGCTCGATGACGCCGACGCTGGCCGCATCCGCCTCGGGCTCCTCGGAGACCAGCCGGCAGGGCGGGCTCATCCAGTTGAGGGGCTTGTAGGAGCCGCCGTCGGAGTGCACGAGCAGCGAGCCGTCTCCCTTGTGGACCAGGAGCCGGGTCGCGAGCGGGAGGTGGGCGTTGAGGCGACCCGTGTAGTCGACGGAGCAGCGGGCGATGACGAGGCGCACCCGACGAGCCTACCCGCGGCTCAGTGGTGTCCGGCCCCGACCTTCGCCCCCGCCAGGGGCTTGGCCGCGCCCGATGCGAGACCGGATGCGGCGACGAGGACCACGAGGATGTACAGCGTGTTCAGCAGGCCGATCTGCTCGCTGATCACCCCGAGGAGCGGCGGCCCGGCGAGGAACGCGACATAGCCGATCGTCGCCGCCGCACTCACCCGGGCCGCCGCCCGAGCGGGATCGTCGCCCGCCGCCGACATGCCGAGGGGGAAGCCGAGCGACGCGCCGACGCCCCAGAGAGCCGCGCCGACGAAGACGAGCGGGGTGGTGGGAGCGAGGATGAACAGGAGGAGCCCGGCGACAGCGGCGACCGACAGGACGCGCAGCACCGCCACGCGGCCGAACCGATCGACGAGCGGACCGCCGAAGACGCGGACGACGGTCATGCTGACCGAGAAGACGGCGAGCCCGAGGGCTCCCAGCTCCTGCGGCGCGTGGTGTCCTTCGACGATTCCGAGCGCGAGCCAGTCGTTGGCGCCGCCCTCCGCGAACGACATCCCGAGCATGATCACGCCGAGCGCGTAGGTGCGCGGTTCGCGCCAGGCCGTGAGCGCCGATCCCAGACGCGTCCGCCAGGTGACCGCTTCGGCGGTCTCGGCCGGATCCTCGCTCTCGAGCCGCGCGGGCACGTTGGCGTAGCTGGCGAACGCGACGACGACGAGCACGACCGCGATGATGCCGAGGTGGGCGAGGACGTTCAGTCCCACGGAGATGAAGAGGACGCCGAGCCCCGCGCCCACGACCGTGCCGGCGCTGAAGAAGGCATGGAAGAGGGGGAGGATGGTGCGTCCGGACTGCGTCTCGATCGCCGCGCCCTCGACGTTCATCATCACGTCGACCGAGCCGTTGCCGAAGCCCCAGAGCACCAGGCCCGTGATGACGAGCGGCACCGACCCCGCGACATCCGTGCCGAAGCCGATGAGCGCGATGCCGATCGCGAAGACGATGATCGCGCCCAGCATGCCGCGACGCGCACCGAAGCGGGCCATGATCACCGAGCTGAGCGACAGGCCGAGGATCGAGGCGAGCCCGCCGACGAGCAGCATGATGCCCACCTGCACGTTGTCGATGCCGAGAGTCAGCTTGATGGCGGGCACCCGGGATGCCCAGGTGGCGATGCTCAGGCCGCTCGCGAGGAAGATCGCGAAGATCGCCGTCCGCCATCGGACGAACTGGGACCGGGAGAGCTCGAGGTTCATGACGGACAGCGTACCGAATCGATTCGATACGCCGTGACCGACGGGCTACCATCGAGGCATCATGAACGCGCGCCGAGCCACGATCGCCGACGTCGCCCGGGTCGCCGGGGTCGCCGCCTCGACGGCGTCCGTGGTCTTCAGCGGCAAGACCCCGGTGTCGGGCGCCACTCGCGACCGTGTGCTCGCGGCGGCCGAGCAGCTCGGATACACCGGCCCCGATCCGCGCGCGACATCGCTGCGCCGGGGCCGCTCGGGTATCGTCGGCGTCGTCATCGGAGACCGTCTGCGCACCGCCTTCCGCGACCCCGTGACCACCGTCATGCTCGACGGGCTCGCCGAGGGCGTGGCCGAGCAGGGCGCGGGCCTCCTGCTTCTGCGCGACGACAACGAGGGCGGTGAGCCGAGCCTGCGGTCGGCCCCGGTCGACGCCTTCGTGCTCGTCGGATGCAGCGGACACCTGCGTGAGTCGCTCGCCGCGATCCGGGCCCGCGGCATCCCTGTCGTGGTCGTCGAGGGCGATGCCGGCGAGGGCATCCCGCAGATCCACCTGGACAACCGCGAGGCGCAGGCCGAGATCGCCCGGCACCTGCGTTCGCTGGGGCACCGTGAGGTCGCGCTCGTCACCTTGCAGCTCGCCGCGACCGGGTCGCCGGGCTGGATCGGAGCGGACGACCGCATCGCCGTCGACGTCACCCGCGACCGCCTCGAGGGCGCGCGCGACGTCTTCCCCGCCGCTCGCGCCTACGCCGCGGGCGGCAGCTCGATCGACGAGGGATACGCGGCCGGCGAGGCCGTGCTCACCGCGCCCGGGCCGAGGCCGACGGCCATCCTCGCACAGAGCGACCTGCTCGCGGCCGGCGTCATCCGCGCGGTGCAGGACGCGGGCCTCGTGGTGCCCGAGGACATCAGCGTGACGGGGTTCGACGGTGTTCAGGTCGACGGGGTCGCCCCGCTGACGCTGACGACCATGGTGCAGCCGGCCGCGGAGAAGGGACGCGCCGCGGGCGCGGCGATCTCGGCCATGCTCGCCGGCGGCCCCGCGCCGACCATCCGGCTGTCGTCTGCGTTCCGTCCGGGTAATACGACGGGCCCGGCACCGACCGCGCGGGCGCCGGAGGGCTCGGCGTCCGCCTAGAATAGACACGACACCCCGATCGCCTGGGCTCTCCCGTTCCCTCCGGAGGCCGACGACCCCGAGGAGGCCGCTTTGCTGGTGCTCCTCGCTGCGTTCGCCCTGGTTCCGCTCCTGCTCCCGTGGCTGGCGCACCGGATCGGCGCCCGCGCCTTCTACGTCGCGGCCGTGCTGCCCGCGATCGCCTTCGGCTACACCCTGTGGCTCGCCCCCGAGGTGCTGGGCGGCAGCATTCCGTTCGAGTCATACGACTGGATCCCGAGCCTCGGGATCGCGCTGTCGATGCGGATGGACGTTCTCGGCTGGGTGCTCGCGCTCGTCGTCACCGGCGTCGGCGCGCTGGTGATGCTGTACTGCCGCTGGTACTTCGAGGGCAAGAGCGCGGGCCTCGGGCAGTTCTCCGCGGTCCTGCTCGCCTTCTCGGGCGCGATGTACGGGCTCGTGCTCACCGACGACCTCGTCGTCCTGGTGATGTTCTGGGAGATCACGAGCGTGCTCTCGTACCTCCTGATCGGCTACTACCACGCACGTGGCGCGAGCCGCCGGGCGGCCCTGCAGGCCCTGTTGGTGACCACGCTCGGCGGCCTCGTCATGCTGATCGGTGTCGTGCTGCTGGTGGTCGAGGCCGGCACGTCGAGCCTGTCCACGATCCTCGCCGAGGCGCCCTCGGGTCCCATCGTCAACGCGGCGCTCGTGCTGCTGCTGGTCGGTGCGCTGAGCAAGTCCGCCATCTTCCCCTTCCATTTCTGGCTGCCCGGCGCGATGGCCGCCCCCACCCCCGTGAGCGCGTACCTCCACGCCGCCGCCATGGTCAAGGCGGGCATCTACCTGATCGCCCGCTTCGCCCCGATCTTCGCCGTCGCCGAGCCCTGGCGCCCGATCGTGGTCTCGCTCGGCGTGTTCACGATGCTGCTCGGCGGCATCCAGGCGCTCCGCGAGCACGACCTCAAGCGCATCCTCGCGTTCGGCACGGTGAGTCAGCTGGGCTTCCTCACGATCGTGCTGGGATTCGGCACGCGCGACGCGGCCCTCGGCGGGCTCGCGCTCCTCGTGAGCCACGCGCTGTTCAAGTCCGCGCTGTTCCTGGTCGTCGGAGTCATCGACCGTCAGCTCTCCACCCGTGACATCACGGAGCTCTCCGGCGTCGGGCGACAAGCCCCCACTCTGGCGGTGTTCTCGATCATCGCGGTGTGCTCGATGGCGGGTGTCGCGCCCACCATCGGGTTCGTCGCGAAGGAGACGATCCTCGCCGCGTTCCTGGAGGACGGCTCGGCGTGGGGCCTCGTCGCGCTGATCGGCATACTCGTCGGATCCGCCCTCACCGCGGCGTACGGCATCCGCTTCGTGTGGGGTGCGTTCTGGACGAAGAAGGACGCGGATGGAGCCGCCCGGCCGCGCACCGAGTGGCCCGATCCGCCGGTGGGCTTCCTCGCGGCGCCGATCGTGCTGGCGGGCCTCACGGTCGTCGCGGGCCTCGCCGCCCCCCTGATCGACACCGCCTTCGCCGCCTACGCCGACACCGCGCCGGCGGGAGAGCACACGGAGCACCTGGCGCTCTGGCATGGCTGGGAGCCCGCACTGTTCCTCTCACTCGGCACCCTCGTGGTCGGAGCGCTGCTGTTCTGGCTCGCGCTCCGTGTGCGCTGGGCGTCGCGCCGCCGCATCCTGCCGTTCACCGCCGCCGACGCATACAACGCCGTGCTCCGCGCGATCGCGCGACTGTCGGTGTGGGTCACGACGCTCACCCAGCGCGGCTCGCTGCCGGTGTACGTCGGCACGATCTTCCTGGTCTTCGTCGGCGCGCAGGGCACAGCGCTGCTCGCCGGCTCCGAGTGGCGGGTCGAGCTCGACGCCTGGCAGTCACCCGCGCAGGCGTTCGTCGCCCCGGTCATGATCATCGCCGGACTCATCGCCGTGCGCGCCCGCAAGCGCTACACCGGGGTCGTGCTCGTGTCGGTGACCGGCCTGGGCATGGTGCTGCTGTTCGCCACGAGCGGCGCCCCCGACCTGGCGCTGACGCAGATCCTCGTCGAAACGGTCACCCTGGTCGCGTTCGCCCTCGTGCTCCGCCGCATCCCAGCGCCCATGGGCGACCACAACGCGTCCGTCGCGCCGGTCGCACGCGCGGTCCTCGCCGCCGGCGTCGGTCTCACCATGGCACTCGTGGCGATCGTCGCGACGGGTGCGCGGATCCACGAGCCCGTGTCCGTCGCCTTCCCGGAGCTCGCCTACGAACTGGGGCATGGCCGCAACGTCGTCAACGTCGCGCTGGTCGACCTGCGCGGATGGGACACCATGGGCGAGCTGTCGGTCATCGTCGCGGCCGCCACCGGCGTCGCCTCCCTCGTCTTCGTGACCCATCGGGCCGACGTCCTCTCGGACTTCACCCGTCCGCTGCAGCGCATCCCGGGGCGCCGTCCGCTGCTCGAGACCGACGAGGGCCTGCGTCCGCAGGGCACCGGGTTCAGCGGTCGCCGGGCCTGGCTCGTGGGCGGTCAGCGGGTGCGGCCGGAGAATCGCTCGATCCTGCTCGAGATCATCGTGCGCATCCTCTTCCACACGATCATCCTCGTCTCGCTCTATCTCCTCTTCGCCGGGCACAATCTGCCCGGCGGAGGGTTCGCGGGCGGGCTCGTCGCCGGGATGGCGCTCGTGATGCGCTACGTCGCCGGCGGACGGTACGAGCTCGGGGCCGCAGCGCCGGCCGACGCCGGGCGGATGCTGGGAGTGGGCATGATGCTCGCGGCGGGCGCGGCCGTGGTGCCGCTGCTGTTCGGGGCGGCACCGCTGACGAGCACCTGGCTCGACATCGAGATCCCGGTGCTCGGCCACATCGAGTTCGTCACCTCGACGATCTTCGACATCGGTGTGTACCTGGTGGTGGTGGGCCTCGTGCTCGATGTCCTCCGCAGCCTCGGCGCGGAGGTCGATCGGCAGGCGCAGGAGACGTACGACCGGGCGGTGAGCAGCCGATGAGCGTCTCCGTCACGTTGATCGTCATCATGGCGGTGCTGTTCGCATGCGGCGTCTATGCCATGCTCGAGCGCAGCCTGACCCGCGTGCTGATCGGGTTCCTCCTCCTCGGCAACGCCGCGAACCTGCTCCTGCTGATCGTGATGGGCGCGCCGGGGACCGCGCCGTTCTACGCCCCCGACGCCGATACGGCGAGCTTCTCCGATCCGTTGCCGCAGGCGCTCACCCTCACGGCGATCGTGATCACCTTCGCCGTCTCGGCGTTCCTGCTCGCGCTGATCTACCGCTCGTGGCAGCTCGGCCAGGAGGACACCGTCGAGGACGACGTCGAGGACGTGGCGCTGCGCGAACGCGGCGGTGAGACCGACGAGACGATGGACGAGGGGGTCTCCGACACGGACGACGCTCCCACCGACTTCGTGGACGCGGCGAGCATGCCCATCACCGTGCTCGGAAACCGCGACTTCTCGCACCTGAGCGATGACGCGCCGACAGACCAGCAACGCCGTGCCGCCGATCCGGAGAAGGAGGAGGACAGATGAGCGCCCTGGTGCCTCTGCTCGTGACTCTTCCCCTCATCGGCGCGGCGTTCACGCTGGTGTTCGGCCGACGTCGTCGCATCCAGGTGACCGTCTCGATCCTGACGCTGACGGCCGTCATGGTGATCGCCGCCGTGCTGCTCGTCGTCGTCGATGCCGGCACGCCGATCGCGGTCGCGGTCGGCGGATGGCCGGTCCCGTTCGGGATCGTGCTGTACGTCGACAGGCTGGCGGCGCTCCTCGTGCTCGTCTCCAGCATCGTGCTGCTCGCGGTGCTGCTGTTCTCGGTGGGTCAGGGCGCGGCCGACGGAGACGACGAGACGCCGATCTCGATCTTCCACCCGTCCTACCTCATCCTGTCGGCGGGCATCTTCAACGCCTTCATCGCCGGCGATCTGTTCAACCTCTATGTGGGGTTCGAGATCCTGCTCGTCGCCTCGTACGTCCTGATCACCCTGGGCGGGACCGAGTCCCGGATCCGCGCCGGCATCGTCTACATCGTCGTCTCGCTGGTCTCGTCGATCCTGTTCCTGGCCGCGATCGCGATGATCTACGGCGCGCTGGGCACGGTCAACATGGCCCAGATCGCGGAACGGATGGCGGAGATCCCGCAGGACGTGCAGCTCGTCCTCCACCTGATGCTGCTGCTCGCGTTCAGCATCAAGGCGGCCGTCTTCCCCCTGTCGTTCTGGCTGCCCGACTCGTACCCGACCGCCCCGGCCCCGGTGACCGCGGTGTTCGCGGGTCTGCTGACCAAGGTCGGCGTCTACGCGATGATCCGTACGGAGACGCAGCTGTTCGCCGACAACGACGTGAACACGCTCCTGCTGATCGTCGCGCTCGCCACCATGATCGTCGGGGTCCTCGGGGCCGTCGCGCAGGCGGAGCTCAAACGCATCCTGTCGTTCACGCTCGTGAGTCACATCGGATACATGGTGTTCGGTCTGGCCATCGCGACGCCGCTGGCGATCGGCGCCACGATCTACTACATGATCCATCACATCGTGGTGCAGACCACGCTGTTCCTCGCGGTCGGTCTCATCGAGCGCCGGGCGGGCACGACCTCCATCCTGAAGCTCAAGGGGCTGATGAAGCTCTCGCCGGTCATCGCGGTGCTGTACTTCATCCCCGCCGTGAACCTCGGCGGGCTCCCGCCGTTCTCCGGCTTCATCGGCAAGTTCGCGTTGTTCGACGCGGCGGCCAACGAGGGATCGCCCCTGATGATGGTGCTGATCGTCGGTGGCGTCGTGACCTCTCTGCTGACCCTCTACGCGCTGATGCGTGCGTGGAACCTGGGGTTCTGGCGGGAAGACGATCACGACGAGCCCGAGGTCGAGGCCCGGGTCTCCTACCTCGGTGACGCACCCGCGGCGGAGGTGCAGACCGAGCGACGGGTGATCCCCCGCGTCATGACGGCGGCCACCGCCGGAATGGTCGCCGTCACGGTGGCGCTGACCATCTTCGCGGGACCCCTGTACGACATCTGCGCGCGCATCGGCGACGCTCTTCTGGATCCGGTGCACATCGTCCAGGTGGACGAGGTCGTCGGCGAGTCCGCGGAGGCAGGATCGTGAGCCCGCACAAGCTGTCGCCGAAGGCGAGGATGCAGCAGCTGTGGCGTCAGCTGCCGTTCTTCATCTGGCTCATCGCGCTGTGGATGCTGCTGTGGGGACAGTTCACGCTGATCGCCTTCCTCACCGGACTGGCGGCGGCCGTGTTCGTCACCCGCGTCTTCCGCCTGCCGCCGGTCGAGCTCTCCGGCCGGGTCAACTTCTGGTACGGCCTCATCTTCGTCGCCACCTTCCTCTACGACCTCGTCCGCGGCTCGCTCATCGTCGTCTGGCAGGTCCTCGACGTCCGCCGGCAGCCCGGCACGGCCGTCATCGCCGTGCCCCTGCGCATCGACGACGACCTGATCATGGCCCACACGGCGGTGACGTCGTCGTTGATCCCGGGATCGCTCATCATCGACACGGATCGAGACCGTCGCATCCTGTACCTGCACGTCATCGGGGTCCGTTCCGAGAAGGACATCGAGGCGCAGCGGCGGAGCGTGCTCGGATGGGAGGCCAGGATCGTGCGGGCAGTGGGCTCGCGCGCCCAGGTCGCCCAGCTGCGCGCGGCCATCGACCAGGCGCACGACGACCACGATCATTCGGTGGAGTCGCCGCGCGAAGGAGGACATCCGGTATGAACGTGCTCCTCATCGTCATCATGGTCGTCTTCGCCGCGGCGGCGCTCCTCGCGCTCGTGCGCGTCGTGCGCGGCCCGTCGATCCTCGACCGCGTCGTGGCCTGTGACGTCCTGCTCACAGAGGTGCTCTGCATCCTGGGCGCCGATATGGTGATCAACCACCACACGCGGTCTCTGCCGGCCATGCTCATCATCGCCGCGGTGGGCGTCTTCGGCTCGATCGCCGTCGCGCGATTCGTCGCACGGAAGGAGACGACACGATGACCGGCGACGAGATCATGGATCTGATCGGCATGTGCCTGGTGCTCGCCGGCGCCCTGCTGTGCCTCACCGCCTCCATCGGACTGCTGCGGTGGCGCGACGTGCCGACCCGGCTGCACGCCGCGACTAAGCCTCAGGTGCTGGGTCTGATGCTCATCTGCCTCGCGATCGGGTTCGCGCTGCACGCGTGGGTGGTCATCGCCTTCCTCGCCGCGATCATCATCGTGCAGCTGGCCACCGCGCCGCTGGCGGCTCACATCGTCGGGCGGACCGCCTACCGGAATGGCAAGCTCGAACACGAGGACCTGTACGTGGATCAGCTCGCACAGGCTCAGCGCGAGGGCCGGGGCCCGGACCAAGGCTGATCCGGGAGTCTCCCCGGAGTGGGGACCTCGCATCCCTCGCCGGTCGTCAGCGACCCTGGCCGCTGACCCGAAGGTCTCCGTTCTCGGTCCCTGAGCGAGGAGCACAGCTCCGAGACGAAGGGTCGCGGAACTTCCGCGGGCACTCGCTCCGCGCTCAGTCCTCTTCGACACCGCGATCGTGCGCGGGGCCGCGGGGAGGGTCGTCCGCGTCGGGCTTCGCGGCCTCGTCGTGCGCGTCCTGCGCCTTCTCCGCATCCGCCCTCGCCTGCCCGCTCGGCTCCGCGTCGGTCGGGGCAGGGGGCTCGTCGGGAGCCGCGTCGCCGGCGTCGTCGTGGGCGTGGCCCTCGGCGAGGTACGCCAGGCGGAGCAGTGCCTCCCGGTTGCGCCAGGTCAGCAGGGGCCGCCAGACCCGGCGCGGAAGCAGCATCGCCGCCCCGGAGACCGGCTCCTCCGTCATGCGCACGCGCGATCCCTCCGGATGAGGGGCGACGTCGATCACGACGATCCCGCGGCCGAGCAGGCCGGCGCGCGGCCGCAGCCGTAGGCGGTGCGGCGGGGACCACTCCACGGCCTCGCTCTGATCGTCGACCATGAACGGCCACACGCCCAGGGAGTGGTGGATGCTCGCTCCGGGATTGGGCCACTCGGCGTCGACGGACCTCATCCGGGTCGCACCGACGACCCAGGCGGGAATCAGCCAGCCGTTGCCGAGGACAGCGAACACGTCCTCGGGGCTCGCACGCACGATACGGGTGTTTCTGGTGGACACGACGCTCCCCTCGATGCTTCGAGGCTAGCCGCGCCCGATCGGTCGCCTGCGGGGCTTGACGGCGGCGATTCCGGATGCCGGGCGGCCCGTCCTGCGCTCAGTACCAGTTCGTCGCCTGCGAGTGAGACCACGCGCTGCAGGGCGTGCCGTAGCCGCGCGAGATGTAGTCGAGACCCCAGGAGATCTGCGTCGCGGCGACCGTCTGCCAGTCCGCGCCGGCCTCGGCCATCTTCGATCCGGGGAGGGACTGGGGGATGCCGGTCGCACCGCTGCTCGCGTTGTAGGCCTGGTAGTCCCAGCCCGACTCCTTCTGCCAGAGCGAGTCGAGGCACGAGAACTGGTCGTCCCCCCAGCCGTAGCGCTCGGCGGCGAGCTGCCGCGCGGTCGCGCGGGCGCCGTCGGGCGTGTTGGCCTGCGCGAGGTCTGCGGCGGCCTTCGCGGCGGCCGCCTCGGCGGCTGCGGCCTCGGCGGCCACCGCGGCGTCGTACGCGTTCCGCGCCTGGGCGACCTCGGTCGTGGCCGCGCGCAGGGCCTCGACGGATGCGGCGGCGCCGGGCACATCCAGGACGTCCGGATCCTCGAGGTAGGCGATCCTGGCCTGCAGTCCGCTCACATCGGTCTTCCCCGTGGACGAGGCGACCGTGGCGCGCGCGATGGTCAGGAAGAAGTCGGTGTCGAGGACGAGCGCCTCCGGCTCGGGTTCCGCGGCCGAGAGATCGCCGGACGGCGTGGGGGCGGAGGCGGCGGAGGCCGCGGCCGGGGCGGCGAGGGGCAGACCGACGGCGAGCAGCAGAGCGGCGGCGGCGAGGGTCAGACGGGAACGAGACGAGCGTGCGGGCACGGTACTCCAAGGGTGGGGCGTCCCTGTCGGCGACGTCACGCGGAGCATGGCGACGGCCGGCAGGCTGATGTCCCGGACGCCACCCGTGAGGTGGACGGCGTCTCCTCGCGGGGGCGGGAACGCACGCGTGCCGGGAGTCCGCGCGGCCGGTCGGGTTGTGGGCCGCGGGACCCGCACACGCTAGGCGTGCCACCTGGGTGAAACGTGCAAGATCCCTGTCCGCCTCCCGCACGCGGGCTCGGGAGGGATGGGTCAGCGTCTCGGAGCCCCTGCGGGCAAGTGCGGTTCAGCTGTCGCTCTCGGTCGGTGAGATCGGCGGGAAGCGACAGGTGAGCCGGGAAGGGCTCCCGCCCGGACCTGTACCGAGCTCATGACATCCGGTGGCGGTGGTCGGACACGACCGCGGGATTCCGGGCCGGGCCCGTGGCGCCCACTGGAGATGTCATGAGTTGTGCACGCATCAGCGGCCTATGCGGAACGGGGGGCACCGCGCCCCTTCGTCTCGGAGCTTCGCTCCTCGCTCAGGGACCGAGGAGGGAGACGTTCGGGTCAGCTTCTCAGGGCCCCTGCGGACGCTCCGTGGGGCGCGAAAGTCCGGTCGCTGAGCGAGCGCAGCGAGACGAAGCGTGAGGACGTTCGGGTCAGCCGGCCGTGATCTCCTCGGCGTTGTCGGCGATCCACTCGAGCAGCGGAAGCATCCGCTCCATGAGCTCGCGACCGCGATCGGTGAGCCGGTACTCGACGTGCGGCGGGACGGCAGGAAAGGACTCGCGGGCGACGAGGCTGTCGGCGGTGAGCGTGCGCAGGGTCGATGCGAGCATCTTCTCGCTGATGCCGTCGACCGCGCGGCAGAGCTGCCCCCAGCGCAGGGTGCCGTCCGAGAGCGCGGAGAGGATGAGGACACCCCAGCGGCTCATCACGTGGTCGAGCACCGTGCGGGTCGGGCAGGCGTGCGAGAAGGATCCCGGGTGATCGGCCTGGATCTGCGCGTAACTCACCGACATGTAGGTACCTTACCCAGAAGTGGGTACCCTCGGCCCGGAATGCGCAAGGCCTCCGCGAGGCTGCATCCGGGGAGACCGTCGAAAGGACACCCATGACCATTCTCGTCACCGGAGCAAGCGGCAACCTCGGGCACCTCGTCGTCGAGCGCCTGCTCGCCCGAGGCACCGCCGCATCCGACATCGTCGCCGGGGCACGCATCCCGGACAAGGCCGCCGCACTCGCCGATCGGGGCGTGCGCGTCGTGCCGCTCGACTACGACCGCGCCGACACTGTCGCCGTCGCGCTCGAGGGCGTCGACCGCGTGCTGCTCGTGTCGGGCTCCGAAGTGGGGAAGCGGGTCGCGCAGCACCGGGCGGTCATCGACGCCGCGGCCGGTGTGGAGCTGCTCGTGTACACGAGCCTCTTCCGGGCGACCGAGAGCCCCCTGCCGCTCGCGACCGAGCACGTGCAGACCGAGCAGGCCATCGCCGCGTCGGGCCTGCCCGCCACGATCCTGCGCAACAACTGGTACTCGGAGAACTACGCGGCCGACGTCGTGCGCGCCGGAGAGACGGGGGAGATCGTCGCGAGCGTCGGCGACGGCCGAGTCTCGAGCGCCAGCCGCGTCGACTACGCGGATGCGGCGGCCGTCGTGCTGCGGGGCGAGGGCCACGCCGGCCGCGTCTACGAGCTCGCCGGCGACGAGGCGTGGGGCTACGACGAGCTCGCCGCCGCAGCGGGGGAGCTGCTCGGCCGCGACGTCGTGTACCGGCGCCTCACGACCGAGGAGCACGTGGCCGCGCTCGAGGCGGCGGGGCTCGACGCCGGCACCGCGGGCTTCGTCGCCGCGCTCGACGCGGGCATCGCCCAGGGCGGCCTCGAGGCGAGCGAGCGCATCCTGTCGGAGCTGACCGGACGCCCCACCACCCCGCTCATCGAGGGTCTGCGCGCCGCGCTCTGATCCGCGTGCGTGCCCGCGGGCGCCCGCCGGTGCTTGTGGGCGCTTGTGCGGGTGCCCGCGAGACGGGATCCGGGCGCCGAGGCAGCGGGGTGCCCCCACGGTCTCGGCGCGAAGATCCCGTCTCGCGGTCCGTGCGGCCTCCGCGACGGCCGGGTGAGAGAGGCGGGCGGATGCGGCGGCTCAGCCGATGAGGCTCGGGGCCAGGTCGCGCAGCGTGCGGCGGTGGGTCATCCGTGTCACGCCGATGGCGGCCAGGGCGAGCGCCCCGAGCATCCAGGCGAGGAGCACCGCGATGTCGCCGCCGATCCGGCCGATGTCACCGCCGTACATGAGCTGACGCATGGCGTCGACGACGTAGCCCATCGGCAGCGCGTGATGGAGCCCGGTGAGGGGCGCTGGCAGCGTCTGCCAGGGGAACGTGCCTCCCGCGGTCACCAGCTGCAGCACCATGAGCACGAGGCCGAGGAACTGCCCGACCGAGCCCAGCCAGACGTTCAGCGCGAGGATGATCGCCGCATAGGTGAGCGAGGCGAGCACCATGATGCCGAGGGTCGCCAGCGGGTTCGCGAAGGTGAAGCCGAGGGCGACCGCGAGGATGCCGAACAGTGCCAGCATCTGCACCCCGCCGAGCAGGCCCGGCGTGAGCCAGCCGGCGAGGGTGATGCGCACGGGGGAGTGCAGGGCCGTGATCGCGCGGCGTGAGATCGGCTTCACGATCAGGAACAGCGCGTAGATGCCGATCCAGCCGGCGAGGGCCGCGAAGAACGGTGCGAGCCCCGCGCCGTAGTCGGCCGCCGCCGCCACCTTGCTCGACTCGATCTGAACAGGGTCGGAGATCGTCGATGCCTGGGCCTCGCGGAGCGTCTCATCCGACTCGGGGATCTGCGCGACGCCGTCCGCGAGCCCGTCCCGCAGCTCGTCCGCTCCGTCGTCGAGCTGGGCGAGCCCCGACGACAGCGTTCCGGTGCCGTCACGCAGCTGCGCGGCCCCGGATGCGGCGCTTTCCGCACCGCTCGCGACCTGCGCGGCGCCGTCGGCGACCTGGGCTGCCCCGCTCGCCACCTGTGCCGCGCCGGCGGCGAGCTGATCGACCTGTCCCACCGCCTGCTGCACGGTGGTGTTCGCGGACTCGATGCGTGCGGCGAGCGGGTCGAGACGTGCGAGCACCGCCGCGATCTCGTCGGGCGTGAGCCCCTGCGCGGCCATCTCATCGGCGAGGGCGGTGCGGATGGCGGGAAGGTCGTCCACCACGGTCTGCGCGGCGCTGCCCGCGCGATCGGCGTAGCCGTCGAGCGTCGCGGCGCCGGCCGCCACCTGCTGGGCGCCCGACGACACCTGCGCCGCCCCCGACGACACCTGCCCCGCGCCGTCGGCGAGCGTCGCCGTGCCGTCGGCCAGCTGCGTCGCACCCTCGCCGAGCCGGGTGGCGCCGTCGAGGGCGCTCTCCGTTCCGGAGGCGAGCTGCGCCGCGCCGTCCACCGCCGTGACGAGGCTCCCGCGGATGTCCGAGATCGCCGTCAGGAGGCGGAGCGCCGCCTGGTCGCCGACCAGCTCGGCCACGGAGGTGCGGATCCTCTCGATCGCCTGCGTGCCGATGGTCGAGGCCAGATAGTTGTTCGCATCGTTGGTCGCGAGCTCGAGCGTCGCCTGCCGCGGGCTGGTGCCTGCGGCGGAGGCGAGCGCATCGGAGAAGTCGGCGGGGATCGTCACGGTGAAATCGACCGCTCCGTGGGCGAGGGCGTCCGCCGCACCGCTCGCCGACATCCGCTGCCAGTCGAAGGCGCCGTTCTCGACGAGATCGTCGGCGACCCGGTCGCCGTAGTTCGTCGACGTGCCGGCGGAGTCGGTCACCCCCGCGTCGTCGACGACGAGCCCGACGGGCACCTGGTCGAGCCGGCCGTACGGGTCCTGGTTCGCCCAGAGGTACAGGCCGCCGTAGAGCACCGGCACGCACATCAGCGCGACGAGGGCGATGACGGACATCTTCGTGGAGGTCAGACGGCGTACTTCCGCCACGATCATGGCGGGGATCTTCACAGCGGCTCCTTCGCGACGACGGATGCAGAGGCATCCGGGGGCGTGACGGTGTCGGATGCGGCGGCATCCGCTTCGGCGACGCTGTCGGCCGGGGCGGCGTCCGCCTCGGTGACGGTGTCGGCCGCGGCGCCGCCTGGATCCGTGGCAGAGCCGGACGAGACGGCCTCGCCAGCCGCGTCGACTGGGTCGACCGCGTCTGACTCGGCGGCAGTGTCCGGGTCGGCGTCGGAGGTCGGGGCCGCAACCATGTTGGGCATGGGCATGGGCATGGGCACGCTCGCGCGGACCGCGCGTCCGGCGAGTACGGCGTCGGAGGCCTCGCCTGCGATCACCAGCACCGCGAGGCCCCGCTCGGCGAACTCCTCGACGAGGGGCCACCAGGCCAGCGGATCGCCGCCGTGGCGGTCGGGCGAGACGAGCACCAGCCCCTCGACGTCCCGGCGCAGCACGGTGAGCTCGAGCAGCAGGCGCAGTCGGTCGACCGGGCGGATGTCGGCGATGGGCACGCGGGCCTGGCCGCCGAGATCGTGCTCATGCAGCCAGGCGCGGGTGGCGAGCGGGTTCGCCGGGCGGCCGG
The DNA here is from genome assembly GCF_902706225.1 of Microbacterium sp. 18062. GTDB lineage: Bacteria > Actinomycetota > Actinomycetes > Actinomycetales > Microbacteriaceae > Microbacterium. The sequence goes on along the minus strand of NZ_CACSKB010000015.1, from coordinate 59,591 downwards.
CGAACATCAGCTCCTCGGAGACCACGGTGGCCACCGTCACGTTGGGTGCCGGGTCCGAGACGTCGGGAGCGTCGACGAGTGCGACGCGGCGGCGCAGGGATGCGGTGTCCGCCTCTCCGTCGATCGTCACGGAACCGGTGTCGGGCCGCATCCGGCCGCTCGCGATGAGACCGAGCACGGTCGGGCGCTGCTCGGTCTCGGCGACCGCGAGGCGCGCGGAGCCGGAGAGGTAGGCCAGGGAGGTCTCGGGGAGCGCCTGGCCGCGGCGGCCCTTGGACACCTCGTGCACGTCGATGCGCATCAGTCCTCCACGAGAAGGTCGGGGTGGGCGGCGAGGAGCGCCTCGGCGTCGCGCCAGGAGAGTCCCACGACGCCGAGCACGGTGCGCACGGCGAGCGACCGGGCCTCGCCGGAGGAGGCATCGAGGCGGGCGACGACCATGCGTCCGGTCTCCTCGACGAGCCGGGCGAGCGTCGGTGCGGCGATGTCGGTGCGGAGGGCGCCGGCATCCTGCCCCGTGCGCACGAGCGCCATCACGCGACGGCGGAGCGGGGCGAGGACGGCGGCCGTGTGCTCCACGTGCGCGTCGTCGAGGGCGATGGTCGCCGCGACCTGCACATGTGCGGCCTCGCTCCACAGGCGAGCGGTCAGCCGGGCGAGGGCGAGGGCGGCGTCCGTGTCGTCGGCGACCTCAGCGGCGATCGCGTTGAAGCGCTGCGCACCGGTGCGCAGCAGCTCGCTCAGCAGGGCGTCGCGGTCGGCGAAGTGGCCGTAGACCGCGCGGCGGCTGAGGCCTGCGGCCCGGGCGATCGCGTCGATGGAGGCTCGCGGGTCGCGGGCGAGCACAGTCTGGGCGGCCTCGACGAGAGCGGCGCGATTGAGCTCCGCATCCCGTCGGACGGGACGGGCGGTCATGACGGTCATGCCGTCACTGTACCCTAACTTGCACAGCAGTGTGCAAGTTAGGGTACAGTGCTCCTTCGTGTTTCGCGGGCGAGGCACGCGGGATTGTCGTTCCTGAGGACGTGGGCTGCCGAGGGGTACGGCGCACAGCGGCGGAGATCGTTGCCGCCGCCCCGGCCGACGGCATCCGTCGGCGGCGTTTCGGGCGCGATCTCCGCCGTTGTGCACGCGGGGGGTCGCCGGCGTCGTGCTCGCGCGGGATCGGCGGGCGGGATCGGTGTTGCACTCGGGCGGGACCGGTGCATGTGGACGGGGCCGAAGGCCCCGGATGGGGGGAGGGTCAGTCGGTGCCGGACTCGAAGGCGGCCGATTCGCTCGCCGCATCCGTCGCCTCGGCGAGCTCCTCGCGGTCGGCGTCGTAGGGAGCCGCGTGCTCGGTGATCTCGACGCCCTCGCCGCGCCGCAGCTCGCCGACGAGAGCGCCGGTCGCGCCGCCGATGAGGCCGAGGCCCGCGTACTGCTCGAGGCGGGTGCGCGAGTCGGCGATGTCGAGGTTGCGCATCGTCAGCTGGCCGATGCGGTCGGTCGGGCCGAACGCCGCGTCGCCGACGCGCTCCATCGACAGCTTCTCGGGCGAGTACGACATGGTCGGGGCCGTCGTGTCGAGCACCGAGTAGTCCTCTCCGCGGCGCAGGCGCAGCGTGACCTCGCCGGTGATGGTCGAGCCGACCCACTTCTGGATCGACTCCCGCAGCATGAGCGACTGCGGCTCGAGCCAGCGTCCCTCGTACATGAGGCGGCCGAGGCGGCGGCCCTGCTCGTGGTAGGTCGCGAGGGTGTCCTCGTTCAGGATGGCGTTCACGAGGCGCTCGTACGCGATGAACAGCAGGGCCATGCCCGGGGCCTCGTAGATGCCGCGGGACTTCGCCTCGATGATGCGGTTCTCGATCTGGTCGCTCATGCCGAGGCCGTGGCGTCCGCCGATGCGGTTCGCCTCGAACACGAGCGCCACCGGGTCTGCGTAGTCCACGCCGTTCAGCGCGACCGGGCGGCCGCCCTCGAAGCGGACCGTGACGTCCTCGGCCGCGATCTCGACGGCCGGGTCCCAGAACCGCACGCCCATGATGGGCTCGACGGTCTCGAGCGAGACGTCGAGGTGCTCGAGGGTCTTCGCCTCGTGGGTCGCGCCCCAGATGTTCGCGTCGGTCGAGTAGGCCTTCTCCACGCTGTCGCGGTAGGGGAAGCCGTGCTCGACGAGCCACTCGCTCATCTCCTTGCGGCCGCCGAGCTCGGTGACGAAGTCCGCATCCAGCCACGGCTTGTAGATGCGCAGCGCCGGATTCGCGAGCAGGCCGTAGCGGTAGAACCGCTCGATGTCGTTGCCCTTGTAGGTGGAGCCGTCGCCCCAGATGTCGACGCCGTCCTCCTTCATCGCGCGCACGAGCAGCGTGCCGGTCACGGCGCGGCCGAGGGGCGTCGTGTTGAAGTAGGTGCGCCCGCCGGAGCGGATGTGGAACGCGCCGCAGGCGAGGGCGACGAAGCCCTCCTCGACGAGCGCCGACTTGCAGTCGACGAGGCGCGAGACCTCGGCGCCGTACTGCAGCGCGCGACCGGGGATCGACTCGATGTCGTCCTCGTCGGGCTGGCCGAGGTCGCCCGTGTAGGTGCAGGGGACGGCGCCCTTGTCGCGCATCCACGCGACGGCGACGGAGGTGTCCAGGCCCCCGGAGAAGGCGATGCCGACGCGTTCGCCGACGGGCAGGGACTGGAGGACCTTCGACATGCCCGCAAGTCTACTTTGGGCGCGGGTGCCGGCTGTGCCGCCGATCGCGGGGACCGATGCGGCGGCTACGCGGGCAACGCGCGCCCGAGCCGCGCGACGAGTTCCTCGAGGATGGTCGCGGGGGTGGCGAAGTTGATGCGGTAGAAGCCGTCGAAGTCGCGCCCGCAGAGCAGGCCGTCGGTGCCGGCGACGCCCGCCTCGCGGAGGAGATACGACTGCAGTCCGCCGGTGATCCCGTAGTCGCGGAGATCCAGCCAGGCGAGATACGTCGCCTGGGGCGGGACGTGGCGGGCCCGGGGCAGGTGCTCGGCGATCAGCTCGCCGAGCAGGGCGCGATGGCCCTGCAGATGCGTGGTGAGCTCGTCCAGCCATTCGCGGCCCTCGTCGTACGCGGCGATCGTGGCGAAGAGGCCGAGGTATCCGACGGTGTGGGCGCGCCATCGTCCGGCGCGCCGCCAGAGAGTACGGTCGGCGGGGTTCGTGAAGACGATCTGCGAGCACTTCAGCCCCGGGATGTTCCATCCCTTCGACGCCGAGGTCGCGGTCACCGTGTGCGCGGCGGCCGCCTCGGACAGCGAGGCGTACGGAACGTGGGTGCGCCCGTCGAACAGGATCGGAGCATGGATCTCGTCGGCCCAGACGCGGCCGCCGTGACGGTCGACGATGTCGACGAGGGGGAGCAGCTGCTCGCGGGTGAAGACCGTGCCGGTGGGGTTCGCGGGATTGACCAGCATGAACAGGCGCGCCCCGGCGGCGAAGGCGCCCTCGATCGCCTCGTAGTCGAACATCCAGCCGTCGCCCTCGCGCAGCAGCGGGGTCTCGATCACCTCGCGACGGTGGTCGCGGAGGAGGGTGAAGAAGGGCATGTACGCGGGGGTCGGCAGGATGACGGGGGTGCCGGGCTCGGAGAAGTGATCAAGCATCAGCTCCAACGACGTCAGCACCTCGGGGAGGACCCCCACCTGCGCCGGCTCGACGTGCCAGCGGAGGCGGTCCGCCGCCCAGCCGGAGAACGACGTGCCGACGGCGTCGCGCTCGGCCTTGGTGGAATAGCCGAACGAGGCATGCTCGACGCGCTCGCGCACGGCGCGGTCGACGGCGGGCGCGGTGCCGAAGTCGCTCTCCGCGATGAAGGTGCCGAGCGCGTCGGGATAGGTGGTCCACTTCGCGCCCCCGCGCCGCCGGAGATCGGCGGGCGTGAGGGCCTCCCAGCTCTCGAAGCTCATGCGTTCGCCTCGGCGCGAGTGCCCGGCGTAGGCGCTGCGGTCTCGCGCAGGGTGATGCCCGGATGGAGGTCGTGCACGAGCAGATCGGCCACACTCGAGTATCCCCTCTCGATGCGCGGATGCGCCGTCTTGTGACACGAAGCTGCGTTGCGGAGGTCGCCGCGGGCGTGCGTGGCAGGGCCGCATGGACGGAGCCGTGGCGATCGACAAGGTCCGCCGGCGAGGGCATCGACCTTCCTGCGCTGAACACGCTGTTCCGGTGTCATTCAGGGGGCGCGTCATTCAGCAGATCGGTCGAGTCACCCGCGGCGAGGGGCACGCGGATGCCCCGCCGACCGTGCACGACTTCCGCGATACCGCCGTGCCGCTGCTGGAGCGGATGCATCAGCGCCGCCGACGGGTGATGAAGAAGGAGGGCTTCGCTGTCGCGGAGTGAGGTGATGACCGCTGACGCCAGCGGTGGGCGGCTACTCTAACGTGCTCTTACATTCGTGTTGCAGTAGATGTGAGAGTACGGCCCCTCGGGTGGATGCCTCCCTTGCCCAGGTCGACTTCTCAGCCCGGCTTATGCCTCGCGTCTTGCCGCGCTCCGACGTGTTGGGGCCCGATATGCGGCCGACCTCGATCCCGTGACCTCACGATTTTCAGTCGCGGAGTCGGCTCGTCCCGACGCCCCCACCCCGGCACGCTCCGCCTCACGCCCGCGCGGATGGGGCGCGTCGGAGCCCTCGATAGGATGGGGTGTACCGGTCGGCCAGAGCGAGGAGCTTCCATGCCAGGCATCGTGATCGTCGGAGTCCAGTGGGGCGACGAGGGCAAAGGAAAGGCCACCGATCTGCTGGGGGACCGCACCGACTGGGTGGTGAAGTTCAACGGCGGCAACAACGCGGGTCACACCGTGGTCATCGGCGACGAGAAGTACGCCCTGCACCTGCTCCCCAGCGGCATCCTGTCCCCGGGTGTCAACGCCGTCATCGGCAACGGCGTCGTCGTCGACCTCGAGGTGCTCTTCTACGAGCTCGAGGCGCTCACCGCCCGCGGCGTCGACACGTCGCGGCTGCGCATCAGCGCGAACGCGCACGTCATCACGCAGTACCACCGCACGCTCGACAAGGTGACCGAGCGCTTCCTCGGCAAGCGTCAGATCGGCACCACCGGGCGCGGCATCGGCCCCGCCTACGCCGACAAGATCAACCGTGTCGGCATCCGCGTGCAGGACCTCTTCGACGAGAACATCCTGCGGCAGAAGGTCGAGGGCGCCCTCGACCAGAAGAACCATCTGCTCGTGAAGGTCTTCAACCGTCGCTCCATCACGGTCGACGAGATCGTCGAGGACCTGCTCTCGTACGCGGAACGACTGCGTCCGCTGGTCTGCGACACCGGGCTCCTGCTCAACGAGGCGCTGACTGCGGGCGACGTCGTCGTCTTCGAGGGAGGCCAGGCGACGATGCTCGACGTCGACCACGGCACCTATCCGTTCGTGACCTCCTCGTCGGCGACCGCGGGCGGTGCAGCGACCGGATCGGGCGTCGGCCCCAACCGCCTCGACCGCATCGTCGGCATCGTGAAGGCCTACACGACGCGCGTCGGCTCCGGCCCCTTCCCGACCGAGCTGTTCGACGAGAACGGCGAGTGGCTGCGCTCCCGCGGGTTCGAGTTCGGCACGACCACCGGGCGCCCGCGCCGGGTCGGCTGGTACGACGCGCCGATCACGCGGTACGCGACCCGCATCAACGGCATCACCGACCTCGTGCTCACCAAGCTCGACATCCTCACCGGACTCGAGCGCATCCCGGTCTGCGTCGCCTACGACGTCGACGGGGAGCGCTTCGAGGAGGTGCCGGTCAACCAGACCGACTTCCACCACGCGAAGCCGATCCTCGAGTACTTCCCGGGCTGGACGCAGGACATCTCGTCCGCCCGGACGTTCGACGAGCTCCCGCCGGAGGCGCAGAACTACGTGCTCGCCCTCGAGCGGTTGAGCGGCACCCGCATCTCGGTGATCGGTGTCGGGGCCGCCCGAGACGCCGTCATCGTTCGGCACGACCTCATCGACTGATGCGCTTCTGGCTGGGCGGCTACTCCACCGACATGGAGGGCGCCGCATCCGGCATCGGCGAACTGCATGCGGGGGATGCGGACTCGCCCCTCGCGGCCGGCGAGCTCGGCTTCGCCGGCACCGTCGCGACCGCCGACTCGCCCTCCTGGCTCACCGTCCACCCGGCGCACGCCGTCGTCTACGCCGCCCTCGAGGGGCACGGGGCTGTGCAGGCCTTCCGCCGCACCGAGGGATCACGCCTCACACGGCTCGGCTCCCCTGTCGCGGTCGGCTCCCTCGTCTGCCACCTCACTGTGGCACCGGACGGGAAGATGCTCGTCGCCTCGTGCTGGGGCGATGGGAACGTCGTGCGCCTGAGCCTGGATGCGGACGGCCGACCCCGCGCGGCAGTGACCGCGCCGCCCGCCGTCGACCCGTATGCGGCCGCCGCTCCCTTCGCGGATGGCGATCCCTCCGCGCCGTCCGTGTCGTCGGCCGACCTCGCCGCGTCGATCGGCTCGGGATATGCCGTATCCGGCATCGAATTCTCCCGGGCACCCGACGTCGACCTCGCGGACGCGGCGCGCGCCCTTCGCGAGGCGGCCGGTGCGGAGTTCGCGCACCTCGTGCCCGACATCCCGCAGCGGGCGGAGAACGTGCTCGATGAGAACACGCCCGACGAGGACGCCGCCGGGGCCGAGGCGCGCGAACGGGTGTCGCGCGCGCACCAGAGCGTGTTCCTGCCGGGCGGCCTGATCGCGACCACCGACATGGGCTTCGATCTCGTGCGGTTCTGGCGGGACGGGACGAACGGCCTTCGCGCCGTGGGTGCCGTGCGCCTGCCCCGCGGCAGCGGACCGCGGCACATGGTGTGGCACCCGAGCGGCCACCTCTACGTCGTCACCGAGCTCTCCTGCGAGATCTTCGTGCTCGCCCCCGACGAGGCCCGCGCGTGGCGCATCGTCGGCGGCACTCAGCTCTCGCCCGAGACGGGGGCCGGGCGCGACCTCGCCGCGGAGCTCGCCGCATCCGCCGACGGGGTGTTCCTCTACGCCGGCGTTCGCGGCAGCAACACCATCGCGGCCGTCCGGGTGCGCGGCGCGGGCGAGGCGCTGTCTCCGGTCGCGCTCGTCGAAGCCGGAGTCGACTGGCCGCGGCACCATGCGGTCGTGCGGGACACCGTGCTCGTCGCCGGTCAACGCTCGAACGAGGTCGCCGCACTCACGCTCGACACCCGCAGCGGAGTGCCCGGCCGCGCACAGCGCCGAACCGAGGTGCCGTCCCCCACCTGCCTGCTGCCCGCTCGATGATGCGAAAGTCCGCCCCGAGAGTCTCCGCTCGCGGTTCCTGCGCAAGGAGCGAAGCTCCGAGACGGAGGGTCGCGACCGGGCTTTCGCACCCCACGCAGTGCTCCGCGCGGAAGCCGACGCTGCCGCTACGCGTCGTCGACGTGGGCCTTGGCGTCCTGGCGAGGGATCAGCACCCGCTTCAGGATCAGGAGTAGCGACGCGGTCACCGGGATGGCCACCAGCGCACCGAGCAGTCCGAGCAGCGTGCCGCCGACGAGGGCGCCGATGACCACGAGCGCGCCCGGGATCGAGATCGTGCGATTCATGATGCGGGGCGTGAGCAGATATGCCTCGAGCTGCATGTAGACGAGGTAGGCCGCCGCGAAGACGAGCGCGCCGACCGGATCCGCGAACAGCGCGACGACCGAGCCGATCACCCAGAACAGCACGGTACCGACGAGGGGGATGAGCGTGATGCAGAACGCGACGACCGCGAGCAGCAGCGGGAACGGCAGGCCGACGATGAGGAACAGCAGGAAGACGAAGGTCGCGTTGCAGAACGCGAGGATCACCATCCCCATGAGGTATCCGCCGATCGAGTCGGTGATCTCCTCGGTGAGGCCCGCGACGCGAGGGCGGCTGTAGGCGGGCACGAGCCGGTAGAACGCCTGCTTGATCGCCGGGAGGGAGGCGAGGAAGTAGAGGCTGAGCACGAGGATGATGATCGCGCCCGAGATGCCCGAGACGATCGTCACGCCGACCTGCAGCACTCCGCCGCCGATCGTCGCGATGTTGGTCGGGTTGACCAGGAAGGACTGCACCTGGGTGAGGATGTCGCCGATGGCGTCGCCGAACTGGTCCTGCAGCCACTGGAAGAGATCGGATCGCTGGAAGGTCGCGATCAGGGACGGCACGTCTTGGACGAACTGGCTGATCTGTCGCACGACCGTCGGGATGATCAGCATCAGCACGGCGGCGAGGACGATCGCGAACCCCACGTACACGATGACGATGCCCCATGCCCGGCTGAGTCCGCGGCGCTCGATCGTCCGCACGATCGGGTCGAGGCCGAGGGCCGCGAACAGCGCGAAGACCACGTAGATGATCACGGTCGAGAGGTTCGAGACGGCCAGGCCCAGCACGAGTGCGATGAGACCCCCGAGGGTCACGAAGAAGCCGAACGCGAACGGATGGTGGATCGCGCGCCAGCGCGGCGCGTTCGCGCCGCGCGGCACGTCGGCGCCGGCCGGCGCAGCGGTCTCGTCTCCGCGGGATGCCTGGGGCGCGTCGGTCATGCTCACACTCTAGGGGCGTGTCGGCGGGAGGTAATGTCGTCGGCAGGAGGAACGCCATGACCGAGCCCATCGACCCGACCACGACGCTCCGTGGACTGCGAGCGAGCATCGACAACATCGACGCAGCCCTGACGTACATGCTGGCCGAGCGATTCCGCTGCACCAAGCAGGTCGGCGAGCTGAAGGCACGGCACGGGATGCCCGCATCCGACCCCTCGCGCGAGGAGCGTCAGATCGCCCGGCTGAAGAGCCTGGCAGCGGATGCGGACCTCGACCCCGAGTTCGCGGAGAAGTGGTTCAACTTCGTGGTGGCCGAGGTCATCCGCCACCACACCGCGGCCGCCGACGGCGCGACGTCCTAGCCCGAAGCCCTCACGCGTCGTCTCGCTGCGCTCGCTCAGCGACCGGACGTTCGCCACCTCACGGAGGGCACGCAGGGGCCCTGAGAACCTGACCCCGACACGAGGAGAGAGGCCTCGCTCCGACGACCGAGGCCTCTCTCCTCGTGCGCGCCGGGTCAGGGCGTGGCGCGGCGCAGCGCGGGGAAGGCGAGGATCGCCAGCACCACGACCACGGTCGCCAGCAGCAGGGCCAGCCCGCCCGCACCGATCGACGCGAACCACACGAACAGGTCGACCCAGGCGTTCATCCGCGTCACGAGCCACACCGCGCCGACCAGCAGCACGCCGATCCCGATGAGGATGACGGTCAGCCACAGGGCGCCGAGCCGCTTGAAGACCGTTGCAGCCCAGAAGCCGATCACGAAGAACAGCATCGCGAGCACGAAGTAGAACAGCGCCGCGACGTGGGGACCGGCACCCCAGACCCAGTCGAGGGCGAAGAAGTAGCCCTCCATCCCCCACCCACCCGTCGCGGCCTCGATGAACCCGCCGATCACGAAGATGACGGTGAGCATCGCCGAGGTCGACGCCGCGGTGAGCAGGGTGCCGAGGTAGAACTCGCGACGGGTGACGCTCATCGCCTGCGAGAACGGGAACGTCAGGGTCAGCGCTTGCACGCCGACGAACAGGAAGTACCAGAGCGGTGCCGTCGCGCCCCCGCCGTACATCGTGGCCTCTCCGCCGGCGCCGCGGACGATCGCGTAGATCGCCAGCGTGACCGCGAAGGCTCCGCCGAGGATGATCAGCGGGATCCAGAGGTAGGTCTGCCGGTTGATCAACTGCATCCGGACGACATTGAGCGTGCGGCTCATCGGAGGGCTCCTTCCTCGGTCGCCGCCGCTTTCTCGGCGGCGGTCCGGGTGGTGCGCACGATCAGCTGCTGGAGCGAGACAGGGGCGACGTCGAGTCCCGTGGCGGTGAGTCGCTCGCGATCGGAGGGGGTCAGCGTGCCCAGCACGGTCGCGGACGACACGTGACCGAGGCTCTCGCGGTGGATGACCTCGCGTCCGGCGACGAAGGCGTCGACCGCCGCGGTCTCGCCGACGATGTTCGCCGCCCGATCGCGGACGGCGTCGGTGTCCTCGTCCATCACGATCCGGCCGCGGTCGATCACCAGCACCTTCTCGATGAGGTTCGACACCTCGTCGATCAGATGACTCGAGAGGATCACGGTGCGGGGGCGCTCGGCGTAGTCCTCGAGCAGCCGGTCGTAGAAGATCTGGCGGGCCACGGCGTCGAGCCCGAGGTAGGGCTCGTCGAAGAACGTGACCTCGGCCCGGGCGGCCAGCCCGATCACCACGCCCACAGCCGACAGCTGTCCGCGCGAGAGCTTCTTGATGCGCGTCTTCGTGGGGAGCTGAAACTCGCCGATGAGCCGATCGGCGAGCCCCTGATCCCAGTTCGGGAAGAACAGCCGCGCGGTCCGGAAGGCGTGCTGGGGGAGGGCGTCCTCCGGGTACTTCTGTCCCTCGCGCACGAAGCACATCCGCGAGAGCACCCGCGCGTTCTCGTAGGGATCCTCGCCGAAGACGCGCACGGCGCCGGCGGTCGCGAAGTTCTGCGCGGTGAGGATCGACATGATCGTCGTCTTGCCGGCGCCGTTGCGTCCGAGCAGGCCGTAGATCGCGTCCTTCTCGATCGTGAAGCTCACGTCGTCGACCGCGACCGTGTCGCGATACCGCTTGGTGAGCCCGTTCACCTCGATCACGTGGGTCACAGTTCCGTTCCTTCCGTGGGAGTCGAATCCGACGGCGCCGCTGCGGCGCGATCGGCGATGATGCGGGCGAGGTCGTCCGGACCCAGCCCGAGCTTGCGGGCCTCGGCGAGCAGCGGCTCGACGAAGCGGTCGGCGAAGACGGTGCGGCGTTCGGCGAGCAGGAGGTCCCGCGCCCCCGGGGCGACGAACATGCCGATGCCGCGCCGCTTGTAGATCACGCCCTTGTCGACGAGCATGTTCACTCCCTTCGCGGCGGTCGCGGGGTTGATCCGGTAGAAGGCGGCGAGCTCGTTCGTGGATGGAGCCTGGCCCTCTTCGGGCAGGGTGCCGTCGACGATCGAGTCCTCCACGCTCTCGGCGATCTGCAGGAAGAGCGCTCTGCCTTCTTCGATCACACCATCCCCTGTTCAATGGTTCATTACTTGACTAACTAACCATGCAACATGATCTCGGATGCTGTCAACCCACCGGCCTTCCGGGCTCGCGCGGGCGCCGCGGAGGAGGTGAGACGGGGCGGCCTCGATTTGCCAGTCCCGGTGAAGGCATGAAACGTTAGGTGAGGCCCGTCACCGGGCCGACGACCAGTCCGCGCTCGCGTGCCGCCCCTGGGGCCTGTGCAGAGCGAGCGTATGGTCGGCGACCTTGCCCGGGCCGGATGCCCGGTGCCCGAGCGTTGCACCTCCCGATGCAACGCGTGTGGTCGTCACCCGGGCGTGACCGATGCAGCCTGTGCACCGGACTGCCGAGGTAACACAGTGACCGTCGCACACGCGATAGAAGCGAAGAACCTGTTCAAGGTATTCGGGAAGAACCCGAAGTCCGTCATCGAGGGCCTGAGGGCCGGCAAGACCCGCGCAGACCTCGCCGACCGCGGAACCGCGGCGGTCATCGACGCGAGCTTCACGGTCGATCCCGGTGAGATCTTCGTCATCATGGGACTGTCGGGCTCGGGCAAGTCGACCATCATCCGGATGCTGAACGGCCTGCTGCCGCCGTCGTCCGGCGAGGTGCTCGTGCAGGGGCAGAGCGTCACCCGCGCGTCCGCGGCGGAGCTGCGCCGCATCCGTCGCTCCTCGGTGTCGATGGTGTTCCAGCACTTCGCCCTGCTGCCGCACCGCACCGTGCTCGACAACGCCGCGTACGCGCTCGAGATCCAGGGCGTCGCCCGCGAGGAGCGGCGCGAACGCGCCCGCGAGATCCTCGGCAAGGTCGGCCTCGGCGACCGCGTCGACGCCGAGCCCTCCGAGCTCTCCGGCGGGATGCGGCAGCGCGTGGGCCTCGCCCGCGCCCTGACCTCGGGCACCGACATCCTGCTGATGGACGAGGCGTTCTCCGCGCTCGACCCCCTCATCCGCCGGGAGATGCAGGAGCAGCTGATCGAGCTGCAGCACGAGCTCGGCCGCACGATCGTGTTCATCACCCACGACCTCAACGAGGCCATGTTCCTCGGAGACCGCATCGCGGTGATGCGCGACGGCCGGATCGTGCAGAACGGCACGCCCGAGCAGATCCTCACCGACCCCGCGAACGACTATGTCGCCCAGTTCGTGCAGGACGTCGACCGGGCGCGCGTGCTGACCGCCGCATCCGTCATGGAACCGCCGCACGCCACCTCGCCGGTGTCCGCCGGGATGCGCGGAGCGCTGCGCATCATGCGCGACCTGCAGGTCGGCGCGGTCTGCGTGCTCGAGAACCGTCGCTACCTCGGGGTCGTCACCGACCGCGCCGTGATCCGCGCGGTCAAGGCGGGCGAGACGGATCTTCGCAGCATCGTGCAGCACCTCCAGCCGGTCGTGCGACCCGACGACCCGCTGACGGACGTGGTCGAACGCTCCGTCGAGAGCCCCGTTCCCGTCGCGGTCGTCGACGATCGGGACCGCCTCGTCGGCGTCATCCCCCGCGTGACGCTCCTCGCGGCGCTCGGCAACGTGCCGGCCGTGACCCGCGAGAACCCGATCGTGGAGATCCCGGCCACGGTTCCGGCCAGCGTCATCACGCAGACCCTCGCCGACGCGGATGCAGCCGAACCCGCCGCATCCACGGACGGAGGTGCGCGATGAACGATCTGTTCCGCCTTCCCCTCGGCGACGTCGTCGAGACGATCGTCCGCTTTCTGATCGACGCCCTGGGCTGGTTCTTCGACGGCATCAGCGCCGTGTTCGACAGCCTCTACGGCGGACTCGACTGGGTGCTCTCTACGCCCCCGTTCTGGGTGATCGGCATCGCGCTGGCCGCGCTGGCCTACCTCGCCAAAGGATGGGGACTCGCGATCGGCACGGTCCTCGGCGTGCTGCTGATCGTCAGCGTGAACCAGTGGGGCAACGCGATGGACTCCCTCGCGCTCGTCATCATCGCCTCGGCGGTGGCCGTCGCGATCGCCCTGCCCCTCGGCATCTGGGCGGCGCGCAACGACACGGTCTCGCAGATCCTCCGCCCGATCCTCGACTTCCTGCAGACGATGCCCGCCTTCGTGTACCTGATCCCGGCGCTCATCATGTTCGGCGTCGGCGTCGTGCCCGGCATCGTGGCCACGATCGTGTTCGCCCTCGCGCCCGGCGTGCGACTGACCGAGCTCGGCATCCGCGGTGTCGATGCCGAGGTCGTCGAGGCGGGGCACGCCTTCGGCGCGACGCCCGGCCGCATCCTGCGTCAGATCCAGCTGCCCCTGGCCCTGCCCAGCATCATGGCGGGCGTCAACCAGGTGATCATGCTGAGCCTGTCGATGGTCGTCATCGCCGGCATGGTGGGCGCCGGCGGACTCGGCGGTCAGGTGGTGGCGAGTCTCAGCCGGATCGACATCTCCCTGGGCGTCGAGGCGGGCGTCTCGGTCGTGATCCTCGCGATGATCCTCGACCGGCTCACCTCGGGCCTCGCCACCCGCGGGGGCCGCGCCTCGCGCCGCTCAGCCTCACGCGCGGACAGCGCGAAGAAGGCCGCATCCGCCGGGGAGGCGGTAGCGGTCGGCAAAGCCCGACCCGCCGCCGGCGGCTTCTCCTGAACGATACCCGGACGGATGCGGCCCTGCATCAGTCCCCCACAGACCCGGCGGGCTCATCCCTCGCCGGAGGTGCGCCGGACGGTGCGCCTGCAACCGAACTGGTCCGTGCACAGCACACGGATGGAGAGGACAGAAGATGACCAAGAGGAACGCACTCACCGCAGGAATCGGTCTCGTCGGCGTCGCCGCGCTCGCCCTGACCGGATGCGCCGGAGGCGGGGACTCCGCATCCGATGATGCCGCCGGCGACCGCCCGATCACGATCGCCGTGTTCAACGGCTGGGACGAGGGCATCGCCGCGTCGGAGCTCTGGAAGCACGTGCTCGAGGAGCAGGGCTACGAGGTCGAGCTCGAATACGCCGACCCGGCCGCCGTCTACACGGGCCTCGCGCGTGGCGACTACGATCTGACGCTCGACACCTGGCTGCCGCTGACGCACGCCCAGTACCTCGACACCTATGGCGACGACCTGGTCGACCTCGGGGCCTGGAACGACGAGGCGAAGCTCACCATCGCGGTGAACGAGGACGCCCCGATCGACTCGCTCACGGAGCTCGCCGAGAACGCCGACCTGTTCGGCAACAGGCTCGTCGGCATCGAGGCGGGCGCGGGTCTGACCCAGGTCACCGAGGAGGCGGTCATCCCCGGCTACGGCCTCGAGGGCCTGGACTTCGTCACCTCGTCGACGCCTGCGATGCTCACCGCGCTGGAGTCCGCGATCGATGCCGGCGACGACATCGCGGTGACGCTCTGGCGCCCGCACTGGGCGTACAACGCCTTCCCGATCAAGGACCTCGAGGACCCGGACGGGCTGCTCGGCGACGCCGAGGGCATCCACACCGTCACCTCGACGGCGTTCGCGGAGGACTTCCTCGAGGTGAGCGAGTGGCTCGCGAACTTCCGGATGGACAACGAGATGCTGTACTCGCTCGAGGACGTCATGTTCAACGAGTACGACGGCGACGACTACGAGACGGTCGTGGCCGACTGGGTCGCGCAGAACCAGGAGTGGGCCGACGCCCTGACCTCCTGAGCGCGCGACTCGGTGACGCGGGCCATCTGCGTCACCGATTCGTGGCCCTCAGCCGCCGCCGTGGAGTTCTCCGCGGCGGCGGCTGCCGTATGTGGGGAGATCCGCGGCGCGGCGGCCTGACTTGCTGCGGCGAGGTCAGCGACCGCCCGCACCCCCGCCGGCGATGGTGGCGAAGTTTCCGAGGGCGTCCTCGAACGCCCGCTCGGTGGTCTCGACATCCCCTTCACCCTCGAGGTCGGTGATGAGTGCCATGAACGCGCCGACCGCCAGCGACACCGTGAGTGATGCTTCACGATCCAGGGGGATGTCGGCGACTGCACGCCGGGAGGGATTCGTGCGCAGCCACTGTGCGAGACAGGTGACGAGCTCGGCCGTCAAAGAGAGGAATGGCGCGAGGATCAAGGGCTGCGAGTCGGGCTGCTCGATGATGAGTCGATTGCGCCCCGCGGCCACCTCGGCATTGATGTGCGCGTGTCCGATCGACGCGACGATCACGCGGTAGGCGGCGAGCACCAGAGGGACGTCGTGCGAGGCGTCGAGCACCGATGCGGCGATGGGCGCCGGTGCCAGGCGGAGAGGGCGCCCGAACAGTGCGGCTTCGCGCGAGGGCATGTAGTTGAAGAACGTGCTGCGGGAGACGTCTGCCCGCGCGCAGACGTCGGCGATGGTCACAGTGCCATGCCCGCGCTCGAGTGCGAGTTCGACGGCGGCGCGTTCGATCGCGTTCTCGGTGGCGCGCTTCTTTCGTTCGCGCAATCCCGACTCGCTGCCCGTCATTCCCCCAGTGTAGACGTTGGATATAGTCTAACTTTGGACTACGTCTACATCTGGAGGTATCTGTGACCTTTGCTGATCGCGCCGCGCGCGGTGCATCGGACACGCTTCGTGCCGACGACGGCTATTTCGGCCCCGGAAGCGTCTCGTGGCGGGTGTTCGCCGACCCGGTGGCGAAGCTGGGCGGCATGGCCGCCCTCCTGCTTCAGGCGCTGAACCCCTACATGATGCGGTTGTTCTACCATGCGACCGCCTCTCACAACGATGCCGCTGGACGCGACGAGCGCACGGGCAGGTACTTCGACACGGTGGTCTTCGGCGACCGAGCGCACGCGGATGCCGCCGCCGCATCCGTTCGTCGTATGCATGCCCACGCGGCGTGGGACGATCCTCACTCGGGGCAGATCCTGCGCGCCGACAATCCGGAGTGGCTGGCGTGGACGCACAACACGTTCGTGTACGCGCTCGTCCTCGCGTGCGAAGCGTTCGGGGTGCCGCTCACGGCCGAGGAGAAGGACCGCTTCGTCATCGAACAGCACGCGGCGGCTCGACTGATCGGCATCGAGGACGATGCGTTGCTCCCCTCGACCTTCGCGGAGCTCGTGCAGTACGTCGACGCACAGAGGGGGTGGCTGTCGCTGTCGATCGAGGCCGCCGAAGTCACTCGCGGGCTGCGGAAGCCATCGTTGCGCGGCAACCCGATCGCGGTGTGGAGCGTCGTGATCGTGCAGGACGGCGTGCTGTCGCTGCTACCCGACTGGGCGAGATTGCTCTACGGCATCGAGGGGCGCCCGATGAATCTGCGCGCCGCGGCGCGCACCACGCGACGTCTCATGGGTCTCGCCCGCCGGTCGCGGGGGTACTCCGCGTTGATCTCCGATGCCGTCACACGCGTTGACGACCATCCCTACCGCAAGGTTCGCAGCCGCTGATCTCGTGACGGACGGCGCTGGGGGGCGCCACGAGAATGGCGAGCGACGGGGGTGCCCTCATGCAGCGGAGGGCACCCCGGGCGGATTCCGAGGGCTCCTCGTACACTCCCTGCGCTCTCGTGCTGGAGCGTATTGGTGCCGGTGGGTCAGCGAGCCTCGGGTGGACGCGATTCGCGTCGTGGTACCGGCCAGAGGGGCGGCCGTACGGGTTCGGGATACGGTTTGGGTTTGGGTTTGGGAGCCGGGCCGGGTTCGGCTTTGGCTTCGGCTGAGTCCGCCGCCGCGCCGGGTCCGGGCGTTGGACCGCCGGATGCAGACGTGCGCGGGGGAGACGCGGCACCGGTGGGCGGGGTGCCTGCGGCGCCGTCGCCCTTCGCCGGGTTCGTGCGGGCGGCTGCCCACGTGGTCACACTCTCGGTCACCCACGTCGTGACTCGTTCGGTGGCGCGCGCCGCGAGGTCCTCGACGGTCGACGGCGGCGGCGCTGCATTCGATCGGGAGCGCTCCGCGCCGCGTCGTCCCGAGGCGCGCATCGCCGCATCCTCCGCATGTTCGAACGCCGCCCCGAGAGCGTGCACGCTCGATCGGTACGCGGCGAACCGCTCGGGTGTCATCCGCGCCGTCGGCGACGTGGGGCGAAGCCACTGGGCGTTGCGCTGGGAATCCAGGAAGGCGGCGGTCGTGGGGTCGTGCGGATCGCTCATCTGGGGAAAGGCGATGGTCGTCTCGACATCGGTCTCGTACTCGAGCCAGCGGGCGAGGATCGCATCGTGCTCGCGGACGAGGCGTTCGAGCGGCGTGCCGTCGGCCTTCGAGGTGGCGGAGAGGTGAGTCCGTTCGGCGCGCACGCGGTTGCGGCTCGCCTTGAGCTCCAGCGAGGCCGACTTCTGCGCCTGCTTCGCGAGCTGCAGCTGACGCCGCGCCTCCGCGACGCTCGGAACACCGGGCGAGGGGGCGCCGTTCCTGGCCTGCGCCGAGAGCACCTGCGCCTGAGCCGCGCGGGTCTGCGCACGCGCCGACGTCAGGGCCCGCGCGGCGGCACCCTCCTCATAGCGGGCGGCATCGAGTGCCAGCCGACGCGCGCGGCGCCGCCCGGTCGTCAGCCCGGCGTATCCGATGGCGCCGAGGCCTACGGTCGTCGGCGCGGTCCACCACCATACGGCGAGGAACTCGAGAAGGGGCTCCACCCCCTCATGCTACGCGCGCCCCCTGACAGCGAGCCGGTCCTCCCGCCTCTCCGCGCGCCGCTGGTCAGGCCCCGACTACCGCGAGACAGCATCTTCTACCGCGAGACAGCATCTTCGCGCCGAGACAGAGGGGTAACCCCACGGTCTCGGCGCGAAGATCCCGTCTCGCGGGTCCATGCTCGGGTCGGGACGCTGCTCGGGCTGGGACGCCGCTCGGGCTCGGACCGAGGTCCAGGCTGGAACTCGGGCCGGGTCGGAGCCGAACGGGCGCGAATCAGCCGAAGAGCAGGGCGAGCACCGTGGAGCCGCCGCCCACCAGGACGAGGGCGATGATCACGATCCAGGCGGTGATCTTCATCCGCGCCTGGCGCTTCTGGCCGTAGAGGTCGTCCTCGTCGTCGCTCATTCGTGCACCTCCCGTGCGCCTTGGCCGTCGGATGCGGAACGCCCGCTCACGCGATGGTCTCCGTCACGGTCGGGCCGAAGACGGCGGGAAGCGTCGCGGTGGCGCGTTCGCGCAGCTCGGCGAGCGGCACCGTGAACAGGCCCTGCACCTCGAGGGCGGGCTCGTCGCCGTCCGCCGCCGAGTCGGTCACGCCGATGCGCAGCACCGGGTAGCCGCGGCCGTCGCAGAGTCCGCGGAACTTGACATCCTCCTCGCGGGGGACGGTCACGAGCACGCGGCCGGTCGACTCGGAGAACAGGGCGGATGCCGCATCCACGCCGTCGCGTTCGATGATCTCGGTGAGCCACACCCGGGCGCCGACACCGAAGCGCAGCACGCCCTCGGCGAGGGACTGGCCGAGGCCGCCCTCGGAGAGATCGTGGGCGCTCGAGATCAGACCCTGATCGGATGCGGCGCGCAGCAGCTGTCCGAGCCGCTTCTCGGCGGTGAGATCGACCGCCGGCGGCAGACCGCCGAGGTGGCCGTGCACGACCTCGGCCCAGGCCGAGCCGCTCAGCTCGTTCGCCGTGACGCCGAGCAGATAGATGTTCTCGCCGGCATCCTGCCATCCGCTCGGGATGCGGCGCGCGACGTCGTCGATGATCCCGAGGACGCCGACGACCGGAGTGGGATGGATGGGGGTGTCGCCGGTCTGGTTGTAGAAGCTGACGTTTCCGCCGGTGACGGGCACGCCGAGCTCGAGGCAGCCGTCGGAGAGCCCCTCGACCGCCCGCGAGAACTGCCACATGACCTCCGGGTTCTCCGGGCTGCCGAAGTTCAGGCAGTCGGTCACGGCGGTCGGCGTCGCGCCGGTGACGGCGACGTTCCGGTACGCCTCGGCGAGGGCGAGCTTCGCGCCCTCGTAAGGGTCGAGCTGGCAGAAGCGGCCGTTGCAGTCGGTCGCGATCGCGAACCCCAGGCCGGAGCCCTCGTCGACGCGGATCATCCCGGCGTCGTCGGGGAAGCTCAGCGCCGTGTTGCCCATGACGTAGTAGTCGTACTGGTTCGTGATCCACGACGTGTCGGCGAGGTTCGGGCTCGAGAGCACCCGCGTGAACTGGTCGCGCAGCGAGTCGCCGTCGGTGGGGCGCGGGAGGGCGGATGCGGAGTCCGCCTGCAGCGCGTCGATCCAGGTCGGGTACGCCACGGGGCGTTCGTAGACGGGGCCGTCGACCGCGACCGTCGAGGGATCGACGTCCACGATCCGCTCGCCGTGCCAGAAGATCTGGAGGCGGCCGTCGCCGGTGACCTCGCCGAGCACGCTCGTCTCGACCTCCCACTTGCCGACCACGGCGAGGAACGCGTCGAGCTTCTCGGGCGCGACGATCGCCATCATGCGCTCCTGGCTCTCGCTCATGAGGATCTCCTCGGGCGTGAGCGAGGGGTCGCGCAGCAGCACCCTCTCGAGATCGACCCGCATGCCGCTGCCACCGTTCGCGGCCAGCTCGCTCGTCGCGCACGAGATGCCGGCGGCGCCGAGATCCTGGATGGCCTCGACGAGCTCGTCGCGGTACAGCTCGAGGCAGCACTCGATGAGCACCTTCTCGGCGAACGGGTCGCCGACCTGCACGGCGGGGCGCTTGGTGGGTCCGCCGTCGGCGAAGGTGTCGGAGGCGAGGATCGACGCGCCGCCGATGCCGTCGCCGCCGGTGCGCGCGCCGAAGAGCACGACCTTGTTGCCGGGACCGGCGGCGTTCGCGAGCTTGAGGTCCTCGTGGCGGAGCACGCCCACCGCGAGGGCGTTGACGAGCGGATTGCCCTGGTAGACGCCGTCGAAGACGGTCTCGCCGCCGATGTTCGGCAGTCCCAGGCAGTTGGCGTAGAACGAGATGCCGCTGGTCACGCCGTGGACGACCCGGGGGGTGTCCGGATGGTCGATCGCACCGAAGCGCAGCTGGTCCATGACCGCGACCGGGCGCGCACCCATCGAGATGATGTCGCGGACGATGCCGCCGACGCCGGTCGCGGCCCCCTGGAACGGCTCGATGTAGCTCGGGTGGTTGTGCGACTCGACCTTGAAGGTGACGGCCCAGCCCTCGCCGACGTCGACGACGCCCGCGTTCTGCCCCATCCCGACCATGAGCCGGGTCTTCATCTCGTCGGAGACCTTCTGGCCGAACTGGCGTAGGTAGATCTTGCTGGACTTGTAGGAGCAGTGCTCGCTCCACATGACCGAGTACATCGCCAGCTCGCCGCTGGTGGGGCGGCGCCCGAGGATGCTCTTGATCTGCGCGTACTCGTCGGCCTTGAGGCCGAGGGCGGCATAGGGCTGCTCGCGCTCGGGGGTCGCGACGGCGTTCTCGACGGTGTCGGCGGCGGGACGCACCGGGGTGCTCTGCGAAGTGGGGGTGGTCACGCGGCTGAACTCCAGGAATCACGGGGGCCGGACGTGGCCAGTCTAGTTGGGCCGGCCTCCGCAGGCTGCGTAGCCTGGACAGCATGATCTCGGTCGAGATCAGATTGCGGCGATCGATGGCGCGGGCTGATCGTCCCCGCCGACTCGGCGCGGCGCTCGTCCTGGCGGCGGTCGCGCTGGGGGGCTGCTCCGCCCCGCCGTCGGCAGAGCCCACGACGCCTCCGTCGGAGCCGACTCCGCTCCCTCCCGATGAAGGCGGCCCGATCGATCTCGTGGGCCTGTGGCGCGTGACGGATGTGGCGGGCGAGACGCCCGAGACGTGGTTGTGGTTGGACGCCGGCGAACTCCGGCTGTGGCGGGAGTGCGGGATGATCTTCGGGTCGTGGAGCGCGGGACGCGCGGCGGCTGGCGGGCTTCGACGGCGGCGAGCTCGTCCTGCTCGAAGACTCTGCCGAGGAGCTGGGCCGGCTCATACGGGCTGATGCGAACTCTCCCGCGAGGCGGCCACCACCCCGGTGCGTGGCCCGAAGCGCCCCCGACTCGGAAGCGTCCCTACAGCTAGCCAGGAAGCTGGCTAGAATGATCGCATGTCCGCGTACAACATCCTCGAAGCGCGCAACAACCTCTCCCGGCTGGTCGCGTCGGTCGAGTCCGGGGCAGAGGTGACGCTCATGCGGCGCGGCAAGCCGGTCGCGAAGATCGTCCCCGTCGATCGGCCTCATACCGGGTGGACCGGCCAGCAGTTCGCGGAGTGGCTCGCGGCTCACCCTCTCCCGCCCGGAGCGGGTCGTACCGCAGAGCAGATCGATACCGACCTCGCGCACGAGCGATCCTCGTGGAGCTGATCTACCTCGATACCTGCCTCCTCATCTACGCGCTCGAAGAGCAGGGGTGGATCGGCGCGACAGCCCGTCGGAGGCTCGGCGAGCTGACCGCGCCGGCGGCGATAAGTCCACTCGTCGTCCATGAGTGCCTCGTCAAGCCGTTCCGCGACGACGATCACCTCCTGCTGGATCGCTACCTCACGGCGTTCAACGAGCTCACTCTGCTCGAGATCGGCCTCGATGCCTACGTCCATGCCTCGCGACTCAGAGCAGCCACCGGCATGCGCACCCCCGATGCCCTGCATCTCGCCGTCGCCAAACTCGCCGGCTGCAGCGCGCTGTGGACGAACGACAGGCGGCTGACCGCCGCATCCGGCGATTTCGCCGTCGACGTCATCGGCGGGGAGTAGCTCAAGACGAACACCGAAGAGCCGACGACCAGGGAGGGCACGGACATCGCCGCATGCCAGGGGTGCCGACAGCATCGCGCTGCCGGAACCCTTGCCTCAGTCGCCCTTCACGTTGACGAGCTGCCGCAGCGTGTGCCGCACCGATACGAGGTCGGCAGCGTCCGCCATCACCGATGTGGTGCGTGGCGATCTTGTTGCCGACGCCCCGCGATCCCGAGTGGAGGAACATCCAGACCCGGTCGAACTCGTCGACCGACGCCTCGATGAAGTGGTTGCCGGATCCGAGCGAACCCAGCTGCAGTCGCCAGTGGCCGGTGTAGGAGGCGGGATCGAATCGGGATGCGGCGGCGAGGCTCTTGAGCTCGGCGATTCGCGGCTCGGCGGTCGCGACGACCCTCCGGTTGTCGTGCCCCGCCGACAGCGGCACGGCGCGCTCGATCGCCTCGCGCAGCGGAGCGAGGTCACGATCGGCGAGCTCAGAGCGGCCGAACTGGGTGCGCACGGCGATCATGCCGCATCCATGTCGACGCTGACCGCCGCCGGCACGATGGCGCCGAGGGTGGGGATGACCGAGCCGACCGTCGCGCCCATTCTGAGGTGCGGGTCGGGCATGAGTGCGATGTGCGGGTAGATGAACGGCATGCGCGATGAGGCGAGTGCCTGCTCGACGGTCTTGTCGTCGATCAGGCTCGCCCACGAGAGCAGCCGGGCGGAGAGCTTCTCCATGTCCTCTTTCCTTGGTGGGGGTGGACCTGCCCGGTCCGGGTGTCCCTCCCCGCGGAAAGAGAACAGCAGACCCCACGGCCGCAGGCGGTCAACCGCCCGACCGTAGCGGCTGATCTCAGACGAGGTCCCGCAGGCGCAGGACGCCGCCGAGACGGAGCATTGCCCGGATGCGCGAGGGGTACGTCTCAGTCCGCGGTACCTCGGGGCACGATCCACTGGGAGCGGAACCCGGGTTCGACGGCGGCGACATGGTCGAAGTCGGCGTCATAGTGGACGACGATCACGGGTCGCGCAAGGCTTGAGTGGTACACGGCCGTCGCGGAGATCTGCAGGTCGCTCACGCCGACGGCCCGCCCGATTCCCGCGGCGAACAGCGCGGCCTGGATGCGCAGCGCCACCTCGGCGACCCCGGGATGAGGAGGAAGAATCACCTTCGCGCGGGATTCCAGGTCGATCAGACGCTCGTAGTCAGGCGCGGAGCGCGCCGAATAGCCTGCCTCGAGCAGCGTCGGAAGGCACGTCGCGATGTCGCCGGTCTCGCGCAGCACGTCCCAGGCCTCGCGAACCCTCGGCTTGGCGAGTCGCTGGATGACCGAGTTGTCGACGAGGAACAGCGTCACCGCTGAGCCGACCGGATCACCTCGGGATCGGAGAGGTCCTCGATGGTGCCGGAGGTGACGAACTCGGCGTAGTCGTCGAGCTCGAGGCGACGGACCATTCCTTTCAGCGCGGCGGCGACGACACCCTTCTTCGTGGCGATGCCCGAGAGCGCCTGGGCGCGCGCGAGCACCGCGTCATCGATGTCGATCAGAGTCTTGCCCATGCGGCCACCCTTTCCGTCCATATATCCTAAGGCGATCCAGAGTATATACCCTGCGTGCCGCCTCACACTTCACGCGGATGTCGCGCTTCACACGGACGTCGTCTGTCGGAATCGGTGCGGGATGACACCAAGCGTCGCGTTGGCGGGCCACAAAGAGGGTGACTCGAGCCATCCTTGTCGTGACACTCTCCTGACATCGGCGCTCGCCTCCGTCAGCGAGGAGCATGTCGCACGAGGCGGGGTATCGAAGTCTGCATAGCCGGTAGGCCATTCGAAGAGCGAGCAGTCACGGCTCCGCCGCCGCGCTGAACTACGGGATCGCTCGCGTGGCCACCGCGGCGTTTACTATCGGGGCGCTGTCGCCCAGGGCAACCTACTCCCGGGGCGGACATCACGGTGCAGGGGCCAGCTCCAGCCGGCGCTTTGACACTCTGAACGAGGTCGACACGTTCGATGAGCACGCAGACGGCTCGCTCGTCGCCGTTTCCGAGAACGAGCGCCTGAGCGTGACGGTGGACCCTGCCGCCGGCCCCGACGTCATGCTGGAGACGAGCTCGTACGCTCCCGTGACGATCTCGAATGCACTTCCTGGTGATGTCGCGCCATCGCAGACGGAGGAACCGCGGTCTTTGAGAGCGACGACTCCTACTCGGTCGGGGGACGGCCCCTACTCGGATCCTCTCGAGCTGGCAGACCCGGCCGATGAGCCATAGACCACGGCGTGTTCACCACAGAGATGCCGCCCGCGCTCTCGGTGAAGCACTCCATCAGTCCCGACAACGGAGTCACCGGTGGGGGCAGAGATCCTTCGACGCGGCCGCCGGGGGCCTGGTCGGCGTCGTGGTTGGCGAGGGCGCGGAACACGCTGGAGTCTCCGACGCCGGGGGCGTGGGCGATCTTGGCCACGCTGTCGCCGTTGTCGCGCATCGCGACCGCAGCGGCGATCCGCTCCGGTGTCATCACGGCAGCAGCAACATCTCGTGCAGCGACCAATCTGTCCGGTGCAGCAGAAAGCCCGTTAGTGCAACGAGAACCCGTTCCCGACGATCGTCGCGCTTGTCTCGCACCGACTGCGATGCTAACGTACAACCAAATGGTTGTACATATGGAACTCAGCGACGGTGAGGTGGACCGGATCTTCCGGGCGCTCGCCGATCGCACGCGTCGCGACATCCTGCGGCGCACCCTGCAGGCCGAGCAGTCGGTCTCCGCGCTCGCCGCCGCCTACGACGTCTCGTTCGCCGCCGTGCAGAAGCACGTCGCGGTGCTCGAGGCGGCGCAGCTCGTCGTCAAGCGCGCCGAAGGGCGGGAGCGTCTCGTGCGCGCCCACCCCGACACGATCGCCCGCGCGCGGCGTCTGCTCGGCGAGTACGAGCGGATGTGGCGCGCCCGCATCGACCGCCTCGACGAGCTGCTCGCCGAGGACCCCTGATCGGAGGCGGTGCGCACCGCATCCGATCGATCGGATCCGTGGGTCGATCCACTCGACACAACTCCATCGATTCCACCTGCACGACACCGAACCATCCGACCGCCCCATCCGCTCGAAGGAGTCAGGACATGCCCGTCACCGACATCACCACCGACGCCGAGACGCTCACGATGACGCTCGTGGGCGACTTCGATGCCCCGGCGCCGCGCCTGTGGCGCGCGTTCACCGACCCGCGTCAGCTCGAGCGGTTCTGGGGACCACCCGGATGGCCCGCCACCTTCTCGTGCTTCGACTTCGAGGTCGGCGGCCGCGCGGACTACGCCATGACCAGCCCGCAGGGCGAGAGCTCCCGCGGCGCCTGGGAGTTCCTGCGCATCGACCCCGAGTCGGGCTTCGAGGTCCTCGACGCCTTCGTCGGCGAGGACGGCGAGCGGATCGAAGGCATGCCGGCGATGCGCATGACCTTCTCGTTCGAGGGCACCGACAGCGGCTCGCGCCTGACGAGCGTCACCTACTTCACCTCGGCCGAGGCGCTCGAGCAGGTCGTCGCGATGGGCGCGGTCGAGGGATCGACGCTCGCCATCAACCAGCTCGACGCGGTGCTCGCCGACCTTCGCGACTACGCGCAGGGCAAGGGCACGCGCACCGAGCTTCTCAGCGATCAGCACGTGCGCATCACCCGGCTCGTCGATGGTCCACGCGTGCTCGTGTGGCGCGCCCACACCGAGCCGGAGCTCATGCGGCAATGGCTGCTCGGACCCGACGGATGGCGCATGACCGTGTGCGAGATCGACCCGACCCCGGGCGGCCGCTACCGCTACGCATGGGCGCCCGACGACGAGGCCCTGGGCGAGCCCTTCGGCTTCGACGGCGAGACGCTGCTCATCGAGCCCGTGCAGAGGATGGTGACCACCGAGCACATGACCGGCACCGACTACCCGCCCACGACGAACGACCTGTCGCTCTACGAGGAGGACGGCGTGACC
Organism: Microbacterium sp. 18062; assembly: GCF_902706225.1. Taxonomy (GTDB): domain Bacteria; phylum Actinomycetota; class Actinomycetes; order Actinomycetales; family Microbacteriaceae; genus Microbacterium. The sequence continues at coordinate 34,013 of NZ_CACSKB010000015.1, read as the reverse complement.
CTCGTCACGACCCTCATCGAGTACCCCGACAAGGAGACCCGCGACCTCGTGCTCGCGACCGGCATGACCGACGGGATGGAGACGAGCTACGCCCGGCTCGAGCGGGTGCTCATCGCCTGAGGCGCCGCCCGGGCAGGTGTTCAGGCCCCGAGCGGACTCACCGTCGATCACGTCCGGGCGCTGCAGGCCGAGGGGTTCGACGAGCTGTCGATCCTCCGTGAGACCGAGGAGGCGGCGAGAGCCGCAGACCTCGAACGCCGATCACGATCGGCCGGGCTCGTGCCGGCTCACTCCGTCGCCCCGCCGGTGTCGTCGACGTGAACGACGGTGATGCGGATCTCCGCGGATCCGTCACGCTGCTGCGAGGTCAAGGCCTCGATCGCGGCATGAACGCGGTGGGCGGTCTCCACCGCTCCCGCCGATGCGAGCACGCCGATCGCGACCTCCACGCGAAAACCCTCCGGTGCCTGCTCGATGCGCACCAGGGGCGCGTCATCGTCGCGGAGCCCGAGCAGACGCGCTCCCGCATCGACGACCTTCGACGCCGTGCTGCCGGTGCGGAAGATCGTGGTCACGCCCGGGACGGCGAGGATCGCGGTCTCGATGTCTGCGGCGAGCAGCAGCTCGGGCGACGTGGTCATCGGTCCTCCCCTGTCAGGTCCGGGAACTGCTGGATGTCGTGCACGGCGATGTCGACCCCGGCCACATTCAGGTCGGTGTGCGCGTCGATACGCGAGGCGATCTCCGCGCGGAGGCGGTCCACCTGGCGCGGGATCGGGATGCTGAACGGGACGCTGACCTCGATCCGGATCCGGATCGGTGCGCCCGGCTCGGTGACATCCCCGTCGAGGCGGCACCTGCCGATGAGCACACCGGGTACGGCGTTCTCCGCGGCACGGATCAGCCCTCGGACAGCGCCCTCCGTGATCCCCAGATCCGCGTCCGGTCTCGATGTGGCGATCGGGATGCGGCGGCCCGCTCGCGCGTCGAGCGTGATGCCGGCGAAGATGCTCCGCACCCACCCTTCATCCGGCTCGGGCTCTGCCGCCGTGTCGGCCGCGAGGAGCTCGGGGGTGAGACTGCGCAGGCGCTCCAGCGCCTCCAGCGCGATCCGGCATCCGGCCGACTGATCGATCGACGGTTCGGCGGGGACCCGGCCGCGGTCGAGGTAGTCGGAGAGCTCTTCGATGGTGTGCCCGTCGAGGTCTTCGGGCTCGAGCCCCAGACCGCGCAGGTCGCGGGTGTCGTCGTCGTTCATCGCCACTGCTCCATCCGGACAATGATGTACTTCCGTGCGCGGGCGAGAAGCCCCCGGACCGTCGAGAGAGGGATGTCGAGCTCTTCGGCGATCTCTTCATAGCTGTGGCCGCCGATCTCCCGCAGCACCCAGCACTCCCGCTGGATGTCGGGGAGCTCCTGGAGCGCTTCGCTCAACGCCGCCACTCCGGCTCGGGCTTCCGCTCGCTGCGGGGGTGCGGTGTCGGGCGGTGCGGGCACCTCGACGTCTGCGAGATCCGCATGGGGTCGGGTCGACCGAAGCCGGTCGATGGCCTTACGGCCGGCGATCCGCATCAGCCAGCTCTTCACCTTGCCGGGATCCTCGAGCTTCGGGAGTTGTTCCCACGCGGTGATGAAAGCGTCCTGCAGCACGTCGTCGAGATCCACGGTGCCGGGCAGGATGCGACGGGCATAGGCGCGCATCATGGGCGTGTACCTGCGCACGAGCACCGCGAATGCCGCCGTATCGCCGTCGGCCGCTCGGCCGGCGACGATACGGTCGTCCGCTGCTTCCAGCGGGCTGCGGTATGGATCACCGTTCATCCCTCGTCCCCCTCGTTCGAAGGGGCCCTCTTCGACGAGGGCCGGCGGGAGCCGTCGCCGTCTCCCGCTTCGCCCATCCTCTTCGCTCCATGATCGGATGCCTCGAAGCGTTGTGGGAAACCGTCACCTTCTCGCCCGGCGTCCGGTGATCAGGCCGTAGATCAGCAACACGAGCAGCGAGCCTCCGATGGCGAGCAGCCAGGTGGAGAGCGAGAAGAAGCCCGTCAGGTCGACGTTGAAGATGAGTCCGCCCAGCCAGCCGCCGAGCATCGCACCGACGACTCCGAGCAGCAGTGTGACGAACCAGCCGCCGCCCTGCTTGCCGGGCAGGATGAGTTTCGCGATCGCGCCGGCGATCAGGCCGAGCAGGAGAAAACTGAAGAAGCCCATGAGAGCGTCCTTTCATAGAGAATGTCGAGATGAAGGCGCGGGGCGAGCCGCCCCGGCCCGCCCCGCCCCGCATGGGGTCACTTCTTGAAGATGTCCTTGACGTTCTCGGTCGCGTCCTTGACGTGCCCCTTCGCCTGGTCGGCTTTGCCCTCGGCGACGAGCTCGTCGTTGCCGGTCGCCTTTCCGACGGCCTCCTTGGCCTGACCGGTGACCTTGTCTGCCGCAGCCTTGATCTTGTCTCCCGCACCCATACCGTTCTCCTTTCCTCGTCGGCCCTCGCGGTTCGAGGGCCGTGTCCTTTCAGCGGAGCTGTGCTGCCCCGCGTCGTTCTTCGGCCGGAGTCGTCCGAGCCTCCGCGATGGTCTCGCGTGTGCCCCTGGCCATCCGCCGGAGCCGTGTCACTGCACTCGTGGCTGATCCGCCGCCAGGCGGGCGCGCACGCCGGAGTGGATCGACACGTACGTCGGCGTGTCCCTGTCCGTCAGCGTCGCGAGATTGTCGACCAGCCGTGTCACCGTCGCGGCCACCTCGGCCAGGGACGTGTTCTGCCGGGGCGTGACGCTCACGTGCAGCACATCCGTTCCCCGCACCCGTCGGGCACTCACGCGGGAGGAGAGGATCTCGTCATGCCCGGCGAGGGAGTGCGTGATCGCATCCGACGCGAACTCCTGACGGATGGTCACCGGGCCCTGGGCGCCCTCCGCCGCTTCCACGCGGATCACGGTGCTGCTCCGGCCGCCGCCGAGCCGTGCGATCACGGTCACCGCGATCACGACGACCAGCAGCAGAGCCACGAGCAGCGCCAGGACGAACCAGCTCACCGTCGTCGCATCCGAGATGCGCGTCTGCTCGTCGGCACCGACCATCCACTCCGTCGCCGACGACAGGCCTGCATTCCAGGTGTCCCCGGCGACCGGCCAGGTCACCGCCGTCACTGCAGCCCCGCCGGCGCCGAGGAGGACCAGCCCCACGACGAGCAGGATCATCCGGTTCACGATCCGATTCGTGCCGTTCATGGCGCCTCTCTCGTTTCTGCGCGGTTCTGCACACGCGCCCGCACGCGAATGCTCGGCGACGGCTGATATCCCGCGAGCTCGGCTTCGGCGAGTGAGCGCACCCGCGCCTTGTCGACGATCTGGCCGGGTTCCGGCCGTACGGTGACATCCGCGCCCCGACGGCTGATCCCCACGATGACGCCGTCCTTGGGAAGATCCAGCTCGCGTCGGACGCGTTCGGCGACTGCGGAGGCGATCACCCCGTTGTCGACGACGACGGCGTGCGGGGACACCTCCAGGCGGTGCTTCGACAGCCGCCCGGGACTGAGCGCGAGCCAGACGAGCACAGCGCCGATCAGAGCCACCACCACGGCCGCCGCGATGACGACGGATGAGGGCTGGGCGCCGGGCAGTCCGGCCAGCCAGGCGAGCGCGGCGCCCGGCGTCACCAGGAACGGCGCGAGGCCCAGCAGGTGCAGGACGATCTCGGCGCCCGCGTACACCGCGATCGCGGCGATGAGCACGAGCACGATCACGGTCGCGATCGTGCGCGGCGAATGCGTCTCACGGCGCACCACTCTCTTCAGCACCGAAGCCGACATCTACCTCACCCTCCTTCGTTCCGGAATGAGCGCGCCCGTCACCGTGAACGAGACCCGACGGATCTCCCGCCCGGTCAAGCGGGCGAACTCGCCGGCGAGCATGCTCTGCGCCTGGCGTACCCGGTCGAGCAGCGGGGTCTCCGCACGGATCGCCTCGGTATCGTCCAGGTCGGGGATGGGCAGTCTCGCCGCGACCCGCACGGCGAGACCACCACCCCACTCGGCCACTTCGACATGCACATCGTCCCGAGGGACGCCGATGGTGACCGCTGATGCCTCCCGAACGACCTTCTCGATGACCCGCTGGCGTACCCGCACCCCGCCGCGCACCTCCGGTGCGGCGTCGGGAACCCGGCGCACGGGGGATTCGACGGTCATCGCGTTCATGACGACGTGCGCCGCCCGGTGAACACGCCGGCCAGGGCGCGCAGGTCGAGCTGCCCCGAGACGATCCGTCCGACGAGCGCGCCGATGCCCATCAGAAGGGCGAAGAGCAGGAAGCCCCAGAACCCGAACACCAGCAGTGCGAACGCCAGGATCGCGCCGATCAGCGCACCCGAGAGCGTCGTGCTCATGAGACGCGGGACTCGGTGTCGTCGTCGGCGTCGTCGCTCGGCAGGTGCACGTCGTTCACGTCCACATTCACCTCCACCACCTGCAGGCCGACCAGGCGGGTGATCGCCTCAGTCACCGAGGACCGCACGTTCTCCGCGACCTCCTGCACCGGAGCCGGATACTCCACCACGATCGTGATGTCGGCCGCGGCCTGGGTCTCGCCGACGTCGACCTTCACACCCTGCGTCAGGTCCGTCGCGTTGACCACGTCGCGGAGCGCGCCGAGCGCTCGCGCGCCGCCGCCGCCCAGGGCGTAGACGCCCGGAACCTCGCGGGCGGCGATACCGGCCACCTTCGCGACCACGCCGTCCGCGATCGTCGTACGACCCGCAGCCGAACCATCCGTCGCAGGACGCGGAGTCGAAGGCGCCCGGTCCACGCGCGACGCTGTCGCAGAAGTCCGTGTCACCGGCACGCCGGCCTCGGCAGCAGTCGCGTTCGTCTCATCCGTAGCCATCAGAACTACCTCCACAATCACCGGCGCGACCCGGGTGGCCGCACCATTTCGACGAGCGAAAGGATCGCTCTACACATGAGACGGTGCTCGTCGGCGAAATGTCACGAATTCGGTCGGGCGAGACATCACGGCCTGTTCTGTGCCGGGATGGCGCCATGATCCTGGGAGGGCGATAGTTTTCTCAGGCGCCATGTCAGGACACAGGCGCCATCGCGACCGGGCGCCGGCTCTACGGGCACCGGGTCCACGGGCGCCGGTTCCGCGCCGGGTCGCGCGACGGTTCCGCGCCGGGCGCCGGGTCCACGGGCGCCGGTTCCACGGGCGCCGGGCGCCGGTTCCGCGCCGGGTCGCGCGACGGCGTGAGAGCGCACGGGTGGTGTCGCTGGCCGGGATGATCCCAGGGTCGGCGCGGGGACGTGAGAGCGCAGGCGTGGTGCTCCCGGGCGCTCGGTGTGATCCGAGGCGAGCGGGCGATGATAGGGTTGAGCCGCGCCCACGGGCGCTGCGTCGTCGATACGCTTCCGGCTCTCCTGCAGCCGCGGAATTTCTCGAGCGGCGAACCGGCGCGGGATCCCCCGCCGTCGCCCCACCTCAGCGGTCAAGACCGACCGCGTCACCCGAAAGCACATCTATGCCTTCCTTCCTCGACCTCGGCGTGCCCGCACGCCTGGCCCGCGTCCTCGCCGAGACCGGCAAGAGCGAGCCGTTCCCCATCCAGACCGGAACCCTCCCCGACTCCCTTGCCGGGCGCGACGTGCTCGGCCGTGGCCGCACCGGCAGCGGCAAGACCCTCGCGTTCGCGCTCCCGCTCGTCGCCCGCCTCGAGGGCCGTCGCAGCACGGCCGGGCACCCGCGCGGCCTCGTGCTCGCCCCGACTCGCGAGCTCGCGACGCAGATCGCGGCGACCCTCCTCCCGCTGGCGGATGCCGCGGGCCTGCGCGTCACCACCGTCTTCGGCGGCGTCAGCCAGAGGCCGCAGGAGCAGGCACTCCGCTCCGGCGTCGACATCGTCGTGGCCTGCCCGGGCCGGCTCGACGACCTCATGAAGCAGAAGGTCGTGCACCTCGACCGCGTCGAGATCACCGTGCTCGACGAGGCCGACCACATGGCCGACCTCGGGTTCCTCCCGGTCGTGACCCGCATCCTCGCGGCGACGCCGCGCGGCGGACAGCGGATGCTGTTCAGCGCCACCCTCGACCGCGGCGTCGACGGGCTCGTCCGCAAGTTCCTGCAGAACGAGGTGCGCCACGAGGTCGACGAGTCGAGCGTGCCCGCAGCTGCCATGACCCACCGCGTGTTCCAGGTGAACGACGACGCGAAGAACGATCTCGTGCGCACCCTCGCCTCGGGCACGGGGCGCCGCATCCTGTTCACGCGCACGAAGCACCAGGCGAAGAAGCTTGCCAAGAAGCTGACCTCCGACGGCATCCCCGCCGTCGACCTGCACGGCAACCTCTCGCAGAACGCCCGTGAGCGCAACCTCGCGGCGTTCGGCGCGGCGGACGCCGACGGCGGCGTCCGCGTGCTGGTGGCGACCGATGTCGCCGCGCGCGGCGTGCACGTCGACAACGTCGAGCTCGTCGTGCACGTCGACCCGCCCGCCGAGCACAAGGCGTACCTGCACCGCTCCGGCCGCACCGCCCGGGCCGGTGCCGAGGGCACGGTCGTGACCGTCGTGCTGCCGTCGCAGAAGCGCGATCTCAGCGACCTGCTCCGCAAGGCCGCCATCACGGCTCCCTTCGAGCCGGTGGATGCGGCGCACCCGGCCGTCGACGAGCTCGTCGGCGAGCGTGCCGCGCACGTGAAGCCTTCCGCCGTCGCAGTGGAGAGCTCCGGTGGATCCGGTTCGGGTCGCTCCGGTGGTTCCGGTCGCTCGGGCTCGGCCGGTGCGGGGCGTGCCGGCGGCTCCGGCCGGTCGGGCGCGGGTCGCTCGGGTGGTGCGGGGCGTGCCGGTGGTTCCGGCCGTTCGGGCGGAGCGGGCGCGGGTCGCTCCGGTGGCCGTCCGGCCGTCGCATCCTCGGGTTCCGCCGTGCGGTACTCGTCGACCACGGGCTCCTCTGCCGCATCCTTCTCGGCCGACACATCGAACGGCGACGGCGCGCGTCGCCGTCGCGGCGGCCGCGGTCGGGTCTCGACCTCCGGCTCCTAGCCCCCGGGCGCTGGGCTCCCAGCACCCGAGAAACCACTTCTGCCCCGGGAAACCACGCCTCGCGGTGTGTCTCGGGGCAGAAGTGGTTTCTCGGGTCGTGCTCCGTGCCCGCGCTCAGGCGCGCGCGAGGGCGTCCTCGAGCGCGACCCAGGCGAGCATCGCGCACTTGACCCGCGCGGTGTACCTGCCGACGCCCGAGAGGGCCGCCGCGTCCGCGAAGGTCTCCTCGTCGAGCTCGATCGCGCCACGTGAGCGCAGGGCCTCCCGGAAACCGCCGATCAACGCCGTCGCCCGTGCGCGCGGCATCCCTCCGTGGTCCTCGGCCGCGTCCGCGACGAGCACCGACAGCATGGACGCGGACGCCTGCGAGATCGAGCAGCCGGCGCCCTCCCACGTGACGTCGCGGATCCGCTCGCCGTCCTCGTCGAGGCGTACGCGCAGCGACACCTCGTCGCCGCAGATCGGGTTGCGCTGGTGCGAGATCGCCGAGCGGCCCTCCTCGCCGGCGAGACCCTTGCCGTGCGGATGCTTCGAGTGGTCGAGGATCAGCTCCTGGTACAGCCCGTCGAGCCCGCTCATGACTCGACCCCGAAGTAGGCGCGCACACCCGCGAGGCCGTCGAGCAGCGCGTCGACGTCGTCCTCGGTCGTGAAGACGGAAGTGGACGCCCGCACCGACGCGGTCAGGCCGAACCGGGCGTGCAGCGGCTTCGCGCAGTGGTGTCCGACGCGGACGGCGACGCCGCGCGCATCGAGGAACTGGCCCACGTCGTGCGCGTGCACGCCCGCGACGTCGAACGCCGCGATGCCGACCCGCTCCGCTCCGGCGGCGTCGCCGAGCAGCCGGACGCCGGGGATCTCGCGGAGTCCTGCCATCATGCGCCGCTCGATCACGCTCTCGTGCGCGTGCACCGCATCCATTCCGAGGCGGTCGAGGTAGCGCACCGCCTCGGCGAGGGCGATCGTCTGCGACACCGGCTGCGTGCCGGCCTCGAACTTCTGCGGCGGCGGCAGGAAGTCCGCCTCGTCGAGGGTGACCGTGGTCACCATCGAGCCTCCGGTGAGGAACGGCGGCAGCGCCTCGAGCACCTCGGTACGGCCGTAGAGCGCGCCGATGCCGAAGGGCCCGAGCATCTTGTGGCCGGAGAACGCGGCGAGGTCGACGCCCAGGGCGGGCAGGTCGAGCGCGAGGTGCGGCGCGGACTGGCAGGCGTCGAGCACCGTCAGCGCGCCCACGGCACGGGCGAGCGCCACGAGATCGGCGACCGGGTTCACGATGCCGAGCACGTTCGAGACGTGCGTGAAGGCCACGACGCGCGTGCGGTCGCCGATGACGGATGCCGCCGCATCCAGGTCGAGCGTTCCGTCGTCCCGCACCGGGATGTGGCGCAGCACCGCGCCGGTGCGTGCGGCGAGCTCCTGCCAGGGGATGAGGTTCGCGTGGTGCTCGGTCTCGGTCACGACGAGCTCGTCGCCCGGATGCAGCGCGAACCGCGTGCTCGCCGGAGCCCCGCGTCCGGCCGTCGCGTTGCCGATCGCGTACGCGACCAGGTTGAGCGCGGCGGTTGCGCCCGAGGTCCAGACGAGGTTCTCGGCCTCGGCGCCGACGAATCCGGCGACCGTCGCCCGCGCGTCCTCGTACAGCTCGGTCGCCTCGGCGGCGAGGGTGTGGGCGCCGCGGTGCACGGCGGAGTTCGCGTGCGTGAGGAACGCGACCTCGGCGTCGATCACCGCGCGCGGCTTCTGGCTCGTCGCCCCCGAGTCGAGGTACACGAGCCGTTCGCCGCCGATCGTCTGCTCGAGGATCGGGAAGTCCGCGCGCAGCGCGGCGGCATCCAGGCGGGGCGTGTCGGCGGTACTCACCCCTCCAGGCTAGTTCGGTCCGGCAGCCCCCGGGGCGCCCGCGGAGTCGCGGGCCGCGAGCGCACGTCCGTGGGCCGCGAGACTGCATGTGCGCGCCGAGACAGCGGGGTAACCCCTCAGTCTCGGCGCTCCGGTGCAGTCTCGCGGGTCCCTCCGCCCGACATCGACCTGCCACCCGACGTCCTGCCACCCGACGCCGACGCCGACCTGCCGCCCGACGCGGTGCCGCCGGCACGCGGGGCCTCGGATGCGGCGGACGGCACGATCGTGAGCGGGCCGGGCGAGGGCGTGTAGGCGTGACCCGCGCGCTCCTGGCCGGGCAGGGGCCGCGACCGGCGGCCGTAGACCAGCTCGGAGGAGTCGAGCAGCCAGGGCACGAGCGTGATCGTCACCCCGTGCACGAGCATCAGCTGGTTCGCCATGCGCCGGGCGCGCCGGTTGTGCAGGAGCGACTCCCACCAGTGCCCCACGATGTACTGCGGCAGGTAGACGGTCACGACCGCCGGCCCGTGCAGCGCGCGGTACTGCTCGATGAAGGCGGTGACGGGCCCGCCGTAGGTTCGGTACGGCGACTCGAGGATGACGAGGGGCACCTGCATCCGGTGCTCCTCCCAGTCCTTCTGCACGGCGTTCGCAGACTCCTTGGTGACGGCGACGTGCAGGCCGACGGTCGTGTCGTGCCTGGCGGCGAGCGCGTAGTCGATCGCCTTCACGACGGGCTTCTGCAGGCGACCGACGAGCACGATCGCCACATCGCCGGTGGCACCGAAACGGGTGCGGTCGTCGAGGGCGATCTCGTGCTCGACGTCGCGGTAGTAGCGGCTCACCCCGATCATCAGCAGCGACAGCACGGGGATCGCCAGGAAGACGAGCCAGGCGCCGTGCGTGAACTTCGTGACGGTGACGATGAGGAACACGGCCGCGGTGAGCCCCGCGCCGATCGAGTTGATGACGAGGCCGGAGACGATCTCGCGCCGATGGAGCCGTGCCGACCTCTGCCGGCGTGCCTCGCCGGGCAGGCTCTTCAGCGCGCGCAGCTCGCGGCGCCAGTGCCGCACCATCCCGATCTGCCCGAGCGAGAACGACACGAAGACGCCGATGATGTACAGCTGGATGAGCGTCGTCAGGTTCGCCTGCGACACGACCAGCACGAGGATCGCCGCGACCCCGAGGATGAGCATGCCGTTCGAGAACACGAGCCGGTCGCCACGGGTGTTCAGGGCCTTCGGGGCGTAGCCGTCGCGGGCGAGCACGGCGCCCAGCAGCGGGAAGCCGTTGAACGCCGTGTTCGCGGCGAGCAGCAGCACGCAGGCGGTCGCCGCCTGGATGACGAAGAACGGAACGGAGCCGGCGCCGAACGTCGCCGCGGCGACCTGCGCCATGAGGCTCGGCTGCGGCTGGTTCGCGCAGTCGAACCCGATGAGATGGCACGGGTTCTCGGCGTAGTGCACGCCCGACACCAGCGCGATGACGGTGAGCCCGGAGAAGAGCAGGATGGCGACGATGCCCATCGCGGTGAGCGTCTTCTGGGCGTTCGCGACCTTCGGGCGGCGGAACGCCGGCACGCCGTTCGACACCGCCTCGACACCGGTCAGGGCGGAGCATCCGCTCGAGAACGCGCGCAGGATCAGCAGGATCACGGCCGCCTGGGTGAGACTCTCGGCCTGCACCTCGTACTGGGCGCTGGAGGCGACGGGCGGGTCGCCGAGGATCCAGCGCACGATGCCGACCACGATCATCACCGCGACCGAGCCGATGAAGACGTACGTCGGCAGCGCGAAGGCCCGCGAGGCCTCGCGCACGCCGCGCAGGTTGACCAGCACGATCAGGACGACGAAGCCCACCGCGAGCTCGACGCGCCAGGGGTTCAGCCCCGGCACGGCCGAGATGATGTTGTCGACCCCGGATGCGACCGACACCGCGACGGTGAGGATGTAGTCGACCAGCAGCGCCGAGGCGACCACGACGGCGGGGATCTCACCGAGGTTCGTCCGCGCGACCTCGTAGTCGCCGCCGCCCGACGGGTACGCCTTGATGAGCTGTCGGTACGAGAGCACCACGACGATCAGGAGCACGACGACCGCCGTAGCGATCCAGGGGCTGAAGGCCAGGAACGACGTCCCGCCGATCAACAGGATCATCAGGAGCTCCTGCGGCGCGTACGCCACGGACGACAGGGCGTCGGACGCGAAGATCGGCAGCGCCATGCGTTTGCGCAGCAGGTGGTCGTCGGCGTCGGAGGACGCGAGCGGGTCGCCGAGCAGCAGGCGTTTCGCGATGGGGGATTCCGGCGCGGGCTCCGCGCTCTCGTTGACCACGAGCGGGGACACTACGCCCATCATGCGCGCGGGCGCAATGGGGTCGACCGGACGCTCTCCGGAGCGTCGCGGAACCGCGACCTCGCCTAGCATCGACCGCATGTACGTGCCGGACCGCCGCCTCGCGCTGGCGTATCGCCTCGCCGCCGCGGTCGTCGTCCTCTGGGGTGTGGGCCGGGTGAGCGGGCTCTTCGACGGCCGCCCGAGCGGGGTGCAGTTCCTCTACTTCACGGTGCTCAGCAACATCCTGTGCCTGACGTGGCTGGTGCTGCTCGCCATCCGGACGATCCGCGATCTGCGTGCCCACGGTCCGAGGGGAGCGTCGACGCCCTCGGCGCGGTTCTCGCTCGCGGTCGTGTTCTCGATCACCGTGACCATGCTCGTCTATCTGATCGTGCTCGTGCCGGAGACGTTCACGCAGGGCAACGGGTACACGCCGTTCACGCTGACCGACAACCTCGTCCACATCGTCGCGCCGTGCCTGCTGATCGGTGACTGGCTGCTGTTCGTGCCGAAGGGGCGGTCACGCTGGTTCGACCCGCTCGCGTGGGCGCTCATCCCGCTCGCGTACGTGGCATTCGCGTTCGTCTACGGCGCGCTGGGCGGCCTCTTCGGCGGCGGCACCCGCTATCCGTATCCGTTCATGGACGTCGATCGCAACGGCGTGGACGGGGTCGTGCTGTGGATCGTGGGACTCACCGCCGCGCTCGAGGTCGTCGCGTTCGCGTACCTCGGCATCGATGCGCTGCTGGGCGCGCTCGGCCGTCGGACGCGCGAGCGCGCGCCGGCCGCTCCCGGCTGAGCCGGGCTCGGCGCAGTGCCTGATCAGCCCAGCCACTCCCGCGCCGCGACGACGAGGTTCTCGACGCCGCGCTCGATCGTCGGATGCAGCACGGGCGCGAAGTAGGGGGAGTGGTTGGTCGGCACGTCGCGGTCGATCGTCCCCTCCGCGCCGGCTCGGGCGTACAGCTCCGGGTCGACGCCGCCCCAGAACCAGAACACCAGGGGAGCCCCCGAGTCGCGGGCGAACCACGAGACGTCCTCGCTGCCGGTGAACATCCCCGGGTCGATGACGGCCGCCTCGCCGTACGCGCGGCGGAAGGCCGCGGTGACGCGCGCGGTCGCGGCCTCGTCGTTGATGGTCGGCGGCAGGGTGTGGTCGGTGACGATCGTGGGCTCGCGCTCGGCGCCGGATGCGGCGGCCTCCGCCCGGATGACCCGTTCCACCTTCTGCAGCACGCGGTCGCGGGCGTCGTCATCGGGGTAGCGCAGGCTCAGCTGCAGCGTGGCCTCGGCCGGGATGATGTTGTTCTTCAGCCCCGCGTGGATCGAGCCGACCGTGACCACCGCGACGTCGCGCGGGTCGATCTCACGCGAGACGATCGTCTGCAACCGCATGACGGTCGCCGCCGCCATCACGACCGGGTCCACCGTCGAGTGGGGCCGGGAGCCGTGGCCGCCGCGACCGTGGAGCGTGACGGTCAGTCCGTCGGACGCCGACATCTGGGTTCCGGGGCGCACGCCGATCAGACCCGCGGGCAACGGGGTGACGTGCTGGCCGAGCACGACGTCGGGCGCCGGGAACCGCTCGAGCACGCCATCCGCGATCATCGCGCGCGAGCCCGCGCCGAACTCCTCGGCGGGCTGGAAGACCGCCACGATCGTGCCCGACCACTCGGCGGTCGTGCCGGCGAGGCGTTCGAGGGCGCCGAGCAGGGCGGTCACGTGCATGTCGTGTCCGCAGGCGTGCATCACCGGCACCTCGCCGCCGGACGGGTCGGTGCCGCGGGCGGTGCTCGCGTAGGGGAGCCCGGTGAGCTCTTCGACGGGAAGGCCGTCCATGTCGGCGCGCAGCCACACGACGGGGTTGCCGGTCCCCTCGGGTGAGGGGTTGCGGAGGATGGCGACGACTCCCGTGCGCCCGATGCCCTCCTCGTGCTCGATGCCGAGCTCGGTCAGGGCGCGGGCGATCACGCCCGCCGTACGCGTCTCCTGGAACGAGAGCTCGGGGTGCCGGTGCAGGTCGGTGTACAGCGCTTCGAGGTCGATACCCATGCGCCCGAGCCTACGCGGCCCTCCCCAGCCCCTCCCGGCCCGCCTCCTCCGCTCTGTTTCCGCACTTCGCGACCACCTGAGCGAAAGTCTCCGCTCTCGGTCTCTGAGCGAGGAGCGCAGCGACGAGACGAAAGGGCGCGGAGCACCCGTTCCGCGTGGTCGCGACGTAGCGGGATGCGCGCGGCCGGGGGGAGGCGTCAGCGGGCGAGGCGGCGTGCGCGTGCGGCGGCCAGTCCGATCGCTCCGGCGGCCAGGAGCGCGAGGCCGAGGGCGAACGCGGACACGGGTGCGTCCGCCCCGCTGGCTGCGAGCGAGGATGCCGCATCCGGATCGGGCACGTCGCGCCCGGGATCGGTCGGAACACCCGTGCCCGGAGTGCTCGGCGCGCCGGGGGTCGGGGTGCTCGGGGCCGGCGTGGGCGTCGGCGCCTCGGTCGAGGTCGTGAGCGCCCAGTTCTCGACGAAGAAGTCGGCGGGGTCGATGCGGCCGCGCTCGGACGCCCAGTCGATGAGCAGCTGGCGGATCTCCTGAAGCTCGTCGTAGACGACCGGCGCGCCCGCGACGTGCGGGAACGCACCGCCGCCGCTCTGGCGGTAGTTGTTCACCGCGAGCACGAGCTCGTCGTCGTCGTCGACCGGTGCGCCGTCGGGGTAGGACAGTCCCTGGATGCGGTCTCCGAGGTCGCGCGAGATGTCGATCGTGTAGTCGAGGCCCGACAGCGCGTCGTAGTTGTAGTCGGGCACACCGCTCGGCCGGTCGGGATACGCCGCGTTGGTGCCCGTGGCCGGGTCGAACACGGCGCCCTCCTCGACCTGCACGAAGTAGCGCGCCGAGTACTCCAGGTAGTCCTTCAGCTGCGCCCCCGTGAGCAGCACCCCGCGCAGGGTGTTCTCGTAGATGTACAGCCCCGCGATGTCGCGGATCGTCACCTCGCCCTGCGGGAAGCGCGATGTGCGGGAGAAGGGCGAGGCCTGCGAGACGACCGGCAGATCGGCGTACTCCCCTCCGGCGAGCGCCTGCGCGACCGTCTCCGCCTGCACGTGGTTGATGAAGTCGATGATCGGGGTGTCCTCGTAGCGCGACGTCTCGGTCAGCAGCTCCTCGGTCGACGCCGCCACCGGCGTGTTCACGTAGTCGACGGTCGTCGCGTGCTTGTCGGCGACGGCGGAGACGACGTCCGCATCCTCCTCGGCGATATCGGTGCCGTAGTGCGCCGTCACCGTCGGCGTGACGCCGTCGGACCAGTCGACGTCGAAGCCTCCGTCGCCGTCGGGGGCGAGGGAGAGTGTGACCTCGCTGACGCTGCGCGCCCAGGACGAGGGCTGCGTGAGCAGCACCTGCTCGCCGGCGGTGTTGGTGAGCAGCGTCTGAGGCTCGTCGAGGTGGCTGTGCCCGGCGACGAGCACGTCGATGCCGGGCACCTGGACGGCGATGTTGTTCGCGACGTCCTCGTTGAGGTCGGCGGCGTCGTAGGCCTCGTCGGGCACGGTGCCCTGGCCCGTGTGCGCGAGCACGACCACCACGTCGGCCTGCTCCGCGACGACCGGCACCCACTGGGCGGCGGTCTCGACGAGGTCCCGGAACTCCAGGACGCCCTCGACGTGCTGACGGTCCCAGATGCGCACGCCCGGTGTGACGAGCCCGAGCACGCCGATCGTCACGGTCTCGCCGTCGATCTCGCGGTCGATCAGCGTGTAGGGGTCGTGGTACGGCTCGCCGGTCGCGACGTCGATCACGTTCGCGCCCAGCAGCGGCGCGCCGAGATCCCCCTCGTACGCGGCGAGCAGCTCGAGCCCGTAGTTGTACTCGTGGTTGCCGACGACCTGTGCGTCGTAGCCGATCGCGTTGAACGCCTCGGCCATGGGGTGCGTCGTCTCGTCGGCGAGCACGGATGCCGCTCCCTCGCCCATCCCGTAGTAGTAGGTCAGCGGCGTGCCCTGGATCGCGTCGCCGTTGTCGAGCACGACGACCGACTCCGCTCCCTTCTCCGCGCGCACGGCGTCGACGGCCGTGCCCACGCGGGTGAGCCCGAGGGTGTCGTCGTCGGGGTACGGCGCGTCCTGGAAGTAGTCCCAGTCGTACACGTGTCCGTGCACGTCGGTGGTCGCCATCAGCGTGAGCTCGACGTTGTCGGGCGGGTCGGTCGCAGCGACGGCCGCGGCAGGGACGGCGGCGGTCAGGACGAGGGCGGACAAGAGGGCAGCGGCGATCGTTGCCGTGCGGCGCATACGCGATTCTCCAGTGCGGTCTGCTCCGGGGGGACGGAGGAGGCTGTCGGCGTGGGAACACGCTAGCCGCTCGCGCGGATCCCCCGCGACGGGGCACGGGTTAACGTTCCGTGACGCGCATGTTGCGGCGGCCCGATCCCCGGGAAGGGGGCAGGTTACCTGTCGCATCCGGTCGCCGAGACCGGCAGGATGCGACAGGTGTGGCGGGAGAACCGGCGGGTCAGTCCCGGGCGAGCCAGACCGCGGTGTCGGTGGGCAGCATCCGGCCCTCGAAGGGCTCGCTCGAGATCAGGATGCCCCCGGCAGGCAGCTCGACCGGAGCGCTCCCGGCGTTGGCGATGACCGTGACGTCGCCGACCCGGAATGCGAGCACGTCGTCGGAGTATCCCTCCAGCCACGCGAACGGCGCGGCGCCGAGTCCGTGCGCGCGCCGCTCGGAGAGCAGGCGTCGATACAGCGACAGCGTCGAGCGCGGGTCGCGGGCCTCGACGTCGCGGGCGTGTTCCGCCCACTCCGCCGGCTGCGGCAGCCACGACGCGCCGGTCTCGTTGAACCCGTATGCGGGGGCGGCGGCCTCCCACGGGATGGGCACGCGGCATCCGTCACGGCCGTACTTCTCGTGGTTCGTGCGGAACCAGGTCGGGTCCTGCCGGGCGGCGTCCGGGATGTCCACGACCTCGGGCAGGCCCAGCTCCTCGCCCTGGTAGAGGTACGCCGAGCCCGGCAGCGCGAGCATGACCGTGGATGCGGCGCGCGCACGCCGCAGACCCAGCCCGGGGATCGGCTGCGTCGGCGAGAGCGGGCCGATGCCTTCGCCCTGCGGGCTCTCGCCGGTGAGCGCGAGCCGCGAGGCGTGACGGATCACGTCGTGGTTCGAGAGCACCCAGGTGGCGGGCGCGCCCACCGCGGGGAAGGCCCGGAGCGACTCGGTGATGACCTCGCGCAGGGCCGGGGCCTCCCAGTCCGTCATCGCGTAGGGGAAGTTGAACGCCTGGTGCATCTCGTCGGGGCGCACCCAGAGCGCCGTCTTGTCGGGCGTCGGCAGCCACGCCTCCGCGCACAGCGCGCGGTCGCCGTCGTAGGCGGCCAGCACCTCGTGCCAGTCGCGGTAGATCTCGTGCACGCCCGGCTGGCCCCAGTAGGGCACGTCGTCGTCGTCGCCTCCCATCGAGTCGCCGTCGGCGGGCGGCGTGTAGTCCGGGAGGCCCTCCTTCTTGATCAGGCCGTGTGCGACATCGACCCGGAAGCCGTCGACGCCTCGGTCGAGCCAGAACCGCAGGATGCGGCGGAACTCCTCGCGCACCTCGGGGCTGGTCCAGTCGAAGTCCGGCTGCGACGAGTCGAAGATGTGCAGGTACCACTGACCCGGGGTGCTGTCGGGCTCGCTGACGCGGTCCCACTGGGGTCCGCCGAACACGGACTCCCAGTTGTTGGGGGGCAGCTCGCCGTGCTCGCCGCGACCGTCGCGGAAGATGTAGCGGGCCCGCTCCGGGCTCCCCGGAGCCGCGGCGAGAGCCTCCTGGAACCACCGGTGCTGGTCGGAGGAGTGGTTCGGCACGAGGTCGACGATCACGCGGATGCCGAGGCCGTGGGCCGTGGCGAGCATCGCGTCGAAGTCGCCCAGGGTGCCGAAGATCGGGTCGACGTCGCAGTAGTCGGCGACGTCGTAGCCGGCGTCGTTCTGCGGCGACACCATGAACGGGCTCAGCCAGATCGCGTCGACCCC
This sequence comes from Microbacterium sp. 18062, assembly GCF_902706225.1. Taxonomy (GTDB): domain Bacteria; phylum Actinomycetota; class Actinomycetes; order Actinomycetales; family Microbacteriaceae; genus Microbacterium. The sequence continues at coordinate 16,795 of NZ_CACSKB010000015.1, read as the reverse complement.
GAGCTCGGCGAGGGCGCCGAGTCGTGAGGTGATGCCGGGGAGGTCGCCCAGTCCGTCGCCGTTCGAGTCCGCGAACGAGCGAGGGTAGATCTGATAGATGACCGCGGTGCGCCACCACTCGGGACCCGGGGCGGCGGCGAGCGATCCGGCGGCAGGGACGTGGGGCGAGGCATCCTGCGTCGAAGTCATGCGCACCAGGGTACCGGCACTCTCGTAACGATTCGATTCGCGGCGGGCCGGGCAGCGCCGCGGCACGGCGGGGGACACCGGGCGGTTAGGGTGGGCGGGTGCCGCATCCCGATCCCGTCCTCGCTCCCGATCCCGCGTCTGCGCTCGCGCGGGCGGAGGGGCTCATCACGGTCATCCCGGACTATCCGAAGCCCGGGGTCCTCTTCCGCGACATCGCGCCGCTCCTGGTCGACGGACCGGCCCTCCGCGCCGTCACCGACGCCCTGATCGCACCGTTCGCCGGCGGGTTCGACGTCGTCGCCGGCATCGAGGCCCGCGGGTTCCTGCTCGCGGGCGCCGCCGCGATCGCGTCGGGCGTCGGGCTGGTCCCGATCCGCAAGGCGGGCAGGCTCCCCCGGCCCGCCGCATCCGCCGACTACGCGCTCGAGTACGGCACGGCGACGATCGAGATGCACGACGACATCCCGGCCGGCGCGCGGGTGCTGCTGCTCGACGACGTGCTCGCCACCGGCGGCACGATCGAGGCCGCACGCGCGCTCGTCGTCCGCGTCGGCGGCGTGGTCGCCGGCACGGCCGTGCTCATGGAGCTCGATGGTCTCGGCGGACGCGACACGCTCGGCGCCGACGGCCTGCACGCGTTGTTCCACGTCTAGCGCAGGGACCCGCCCCCGCTGCGGGCGCGGATCAGTTCGAGGGCGCCGAGACGACGGATGCGGCGGACGGCGCGGACTGGACCGACGGCGCCGACGGCACGGACGGCGCCGATGCGGCCGGGGCCTGAGGAGCGGGCGCCGGCTGCTCGGGGGCCGGGGCGGGCGCGGGCGCGGAGGGAATGGACGGGACGGATCCCAACGTCCGCGGGTCGGGGGCCGACACGACCGAGACCCCGTCGTCGCGCACGACGAGCTCTACCTCCGACCCCGACAGGATGCCGCTCTCGCGGCCGGTGATGGCGCCGCCGAGAAGCACCTCGCCGTCGGATGTGCGCAGTTCCATGGCCTGGGCGGCGGCGGTCGCCGTCAGCGCGAGCACACCGATCCCGGTGATCCCGGTGATGCCGTAGGCCATCCACTTCTTCTTCGTCATCGTCACTCCTCGGTCGGGCGGACGCGACCGTTCCGGTGCGTCCCCCCTCACTCTCTCGAGCCGGCGTAAAGGCGCCCGAAGGCACACATGAGCATCTCCTTATGTTCCGTCGGGCAGGTCCATGGCCGTGCCCAGCAGGGAGCGCAGGTGCTCCTCGTGCCCGCTCTCGGCCGCCGTCAGCGCATGGCCGAGCAGGTGCACGAGCGTGAGCGACCGGGTGCGCGGGTGCCCGCCCCAGCGGGCCTGCAGCCCGGCGGCGAGACGCCGCATCCGGCCGGCCGCACCGGCATCGGGCGTGAGCCCGGCGCTGGCGATCGCGTGGCCGATGAACGCGGCCTCGTCGTCGGCGGCGTCGCCGGGCGCCACGGTGTCGAGGTCGACCAGCCCCACGATCCGTGCCCGGTCATCGAGGAAGAGCTGGCCCAGATGCAGATCGCCGTGGACCGTCTGCGGACGATCGGCGGGCGCGGCCGTGCGCGCGGCGTCGGCGACGCGTCGGACGGTGTCGGCCCACGCCGGAGCCGCGCGCACCAGCCGCCCCTCGTACCAGTCGAGCCGGGCATCGATGCCCGCGCGTGGCGGCATCCCGGTCGCGACCGTCGCGAGGCGCTCGCGCAGCGCGTCGACCGCGGCGGCGAGCGGCCCGGGCCGCCACCCGATCTCGGTGGCGGCCCGGCCCGCCGCGTTCTCGAGGACGATCAGCCCGTCGGGCGCCCAGCACCGCACGGCGGGCACCGGCAGGCCCGCGGCGCGGAGCGTCTCGTGCAGGCCGGCGATCCGCTCGACCCTGTCGGGCGGCACGACCTTGGCCCAGAGGGTCCCCTCGTCGGTCGGGACGGCGGCGACGGCACGGCGCGCCGGACGGTAGGCGACGAGCCGGACGGGTCCCGTGGTGTGCACGCCGATGCGGTCGAGCAGGGCCGCCGCCGCCGAGCCGAAGGCGATCGGGGCCAGGGCGGGCAGATGCGGGTCGGCGGGATGCAGCCACACCCTGGCATGATCGGCGAGGGCGAGGCCGGTCTCCGCCGGCACCGGCAGCCGGGACGTGTCGACGTAGGCGGTGACCGGGGGGCCGTCGTCCTGCCGCACCTCGAAGCCCGCGATCGAGCCCGCCCCCATCGGCGAGCGGTGGATCGGCCGCATCCGCTCGACCGGGATCCCGAGCGCGTCGGCGAGCAGCGCGCTCTCGACGGGGCCGCCCGCGTCGGGCGGCGTGCTCTCGAGGAGGCCGGCCGGCTCGGGCGGGGCGACGCGATGGGACACCCTCATATCAGAGCACGTCATGCCGCCCCGTACCGTGAGACCTTTCTTAGATGGGCGCGACGACACCGGCCCGCCCCCGATACTGGGCAGGTGACCGACGAGCCCGCGCCGACTCCGCGAAGACGGCGCGCGATCTCGGTCCGCACCCGCATCACCCTCGTGATCACGGTCGTCGCAGCCATCGGGGTGATGTCGGTGGGAGGCGTCGTGTACGTGTTCGAGCGTGCCCGCGTGCTCACCCAGATCGACGAGCGGCTCGCCGCGAACCTCGAGACCGCGCGTTACATCGTCGCGGCGGGCGACCCCGCCGCCGAGGAGCAGACGGCCTGGAGCAGCTCGGCGGCAGCGCTGTACGCGGTCGTGCAGCGAATGAGCCCCGACGACAACACCGGAGCGCTCGGGATCGAGGACGGCAGGGTGACGCTCGTGCCGGGGGTTCAGCTCGACGTCGACCTGACCGCGGTGCCGGAGTTCGCCGGGTTCGCCGCGGAGCAGGCGGCCGACGGGCAGGCGCGCATCGGAACCTACGCCGAGCACGGGGTGCAGTGGCGCTACCTCGCGGCGCCGATCGCGGTCGAGGAGGGAGCCGAACCCGGCGCGGTGATCTACGCGATGGCCTACGACGTGGGCGCGGAGCTCGCGGAGATCAACACCGCCGCGCGGGCCTACCTGATCGCCTCCGCCGTCATGGTCGCGGTGATCGCCGCCGCCGGCGGGATCGTCGCGACGCGTCTGCTGCGACCCCTCCGGCGCATGCGGGAGACGGCGGCGCGGGTCTCGGCCCACGCCCTCTCCGAGCGCCTGCCGATCGAGGGTCGCGACGACGTCTCCGAGCTCGCGGGCACGATGAACGACATGCTCGACCGGCTCGACGGCGCGCTGGATTCGCAGCGGCAGCTGCTCAGCGACGTCGGTCACGAGCTGAAGACCCCCATCACGATCGTCCGCGGCTACGTGGAGGTCATGGATCCGGCCGACCCCGAGGACGTGCGGCAGACGCAGTCCCTCGCGGTCGACGAGCTGGCGCGGATGGGCACGCTCGTGCAGGATCTCGCCGCGGCGGCGTCGCTGCACGGCCCCGCGCCGATCACGGTGCGTCCCGTCGACGTGGCCGACCTCGTCGAGCAGATCGTGCGGAAGGCATCCGGCATCGCCGGCGCCGAGGTCGTGACCGGTGCGATCGCGGAAGGAGTTGTGCCGCTGGATGCGGCCCGCATCACCCAGGCCATGCTCCAGCTCGTGCAGAACGCCGTGACCCACGGAGGCGGGCGCATCGCGATCGGCAGCGTGCTCGTCGACGGGATGCTGCAGCTGCGGGCGCGTGATCACGGTCCCGGCGTCCCCGACGCGATGAAGGAGGTCGTGTTCGAGAGGTTCCAGCGCGGCGAGGACACCGGTGGGCGCGCCGGCAGCGGCCTGGGGCTGAACATCGTGCGGGTGATCGCCCGTGCGCACGGCGGCGACGTCAGGGTTGAGGATGCCGTGGGGGGTGGGGCGGTGTTCATACTGTCGGTACCCCGCACGGCGGCTCCGGCGCGGGCGAACGCGGAGGAGACGACGTGGCATCCATCCTGATCGCCGACGACGAGGCGCGGATCTCGGGCTTCATCGACAAGGGCCTGCGCTCCGCCGGCTTCGCGACCCGCGTCGCGACGACCGGCACCGAGGCGCTGCGGCTGGCGCAGACCGGCGAGTTCGACCTGCTCGTGCTCGATGTGAACCTGCCCGAGATGGACGGCTTCGAGGTGCTGGAGCAGCTGCGCGGATCCGGGTCGAGGCTGCCGGTCATCATGCTGACCGCGCGCGTCGAGCTCGAGGACACCGTCGCAGGTCTCGAAGGCGGCGCCGACGACTATCTCGGCAAGCCCTTCCGCTTCGACGAGCTGGTCGCCCGCATCCGGCTGCGCATGACCCGCGACGATCCGGCGGCGCCGACCGAGCTTCGCCGTCATGACCTGCGGCTGGACATCCGCACGCGCAGGGCGCACGTGGGCGAGCGGTCCGTGGAGCTGTCGGCGCGGGAGTTCGCGCTCGCCGAGGAGCTCGTGCGCAACGCCGGGCAGGTGCTCAGCCGCGAGCAGCTGCTGAGCCGCGTGTGGGGCTACGACTTCGACCCGGGGTCGAACGTCGCCGACGTGTACATCGGGTACCTGCGGCAGAAGTTCGGCTCCGAGCGCATCGAGACCGTTCGCGGCATGGGGTACCGGCTGGTGTGAGCGGCACGTGCACCGGTCGCGGAGGCGGCCGCGGGCCTCTCGGCGGGCGAGGCTAAGAACGGCCTCATCCGGGTAAGGAATCGCTCACGGAGCCCTCGTCCCCGCCTTAGCCGGCGGATCGAGGCTGGAGCGCATGTCCGCATCCGCCGCCGTCACGGCCCCTTCCGCCGCAGCCGCCCCCGCGCGCCTCGTGCGTCCGGCGCTCTCGTTCGTGGCGCTGGCGCTCGCCGGCGGCGCGGCCTGGACGGCGACCGCCTCCTGGAGCACGGACCAGCGGGTCGTCGTGTGCGTCTTCGCGGTCGCCACGGTCGCCTGGGCCGCCAGCCGCCTCGACGACACCCTCGTGGCCCTCGGCGCGGCCCTCGCGCTCGTGATCGCCGGGGTGCTGCCGAGTGCCGACCTGTTCGCCGCTCTGGGCGACTCCACGATCTGGCTGCTGATCGGCTCGTGCATGCTCGCCGCCGGCATCGGAGCGTCGGGCCTGGTCGAGCGGGTCTCGGCCGCTCTCGTGAGTCGGGCGAGGACGGTGCGTGGCCTCGCGCACCTCACCACGGTCGCACTCACCCTCACCGTGTTCGCGATGCCCGCCACGAGCGGCCGCGCAGCGCTCGCGCTGCCGCTGTTCCGCACGCTCGGGGCGGCCCTGCCGACCCGCGGGCTGCAGGTCGGGTTCTCGCTGCTCTTCCCGGCCGTGATCCTGCTGTCGGCGTTCGCCTCGATCCTCGGCGCGGGCGCGCACCTCATCGCCGCCGAGCTCGTGCGCGTGTCGACGGGCACGGAGATCTCGTTCCTGCTCTGGCTCGCCCTCGGCGCGCCGCTCGCCGTGCTCACCTGTCACATCGCCGCCGAGGTCGTGCTGTGCGCGTTCCTGTCCCGCGAGGACCGCGCCGCCGCCGTCGGCTCCGTCGCCGAACGCATCGCGGCGGCCCCGGACCATCCCCGCGGACGACTGCGTCCCGCCGAATGGCGGGCGGGGGTGACGCTCGTCGCCGTCGTCGCGCTGTGGCTTACGGAGCCGCTGCACGGCCTGCATCCGGCGGTCGTCGCGCTGATCGGCGCGATCGTGTCGATCTCGCCCGGCACCGGAACCACGGCGCCGAGGCAGGCGCTCGGCGCCGTGCCGTGGTCGCTCCTGCTGTTCCTCGCCGCGACCCTGGCGATCGGCACGGCGTTCGTCGACAGCGGCGCGGCCGCATCCCTCGCCGACGCCGCGTTCGCGCCGCTGGCGGGCGGGCACCCCGCGACGGCGCTGCTCGCGATCGTCGTCGCCTCGGCGTTCGCGCACCTGGTCGTGCAGTCGCGTTCGGCGCGCTCGAGCGTGCTCGTGCCCATCGTTCTCGCCGTGGCGCCCGCCGTCGGGCTCGATCCGGCGGCGGCGGCGCTCGCCTCGACGGCGGCCGCGGGGTTCTGTCTGACGCTGACCTCGTCGGCGAAGCCCGTCGCGATGTTCGCGGACGTCGGCGGCGTCGCGACCTTCGACCGGCGCACGCTCGGGGCGTTCTCAGCGGTGCTCGCGCCCTACGCGATCGCGGCGGTGGTGCTCGCCGCACTGTTCTGGTGGCCGGTGCTCGGCGTGCCGCTCATGAGCTGAGTCCCGCGCAACCCGCAACTGCCCCACGACGACCGGCGCCATCCGGTGCCACCCCTCAGAAGGAGAACCCCATGAACACCAGCTCCCCGTTCCACGTCCTGGTCGCCCCCAGCGGCTTCAAGGAGTCGCTCGACGCCGACACCGTCGCCGCCGCGGTGTCCGAGGGCATCCGCCGCGTCGTGCCCGGCGCCGAGGTCGTCTGCCTCCCGATCGTCGACGGCGGCGAGGGGACCGCGGCGGCGCTCGCGGCGGCGACCGGCGGGCGCATCGTGCGCCGGCGGGTGACCGGGCCCACCGGCGCTCCCGTAGACAGCCACTTCGCGGTGCTCGGCGACGGCTCGACCGCGGTGGTCGAGATGGCGGCGGCCGCCGGGCTGCGCCTGGTCCCGCGCGAGGCGCGCAATCCGTTGCGCACCTCGACCCGCGGAGTCGGCGAGCTCATCCGCCACGCGCTGGACCTCGGCTGCCGGCGCGTCCTGATCGGATGCGGGGATTCCGGCACGTCCGACGGCGGGGCGGGCGCGCTCGCGGCCCTCGGGATGCGCCTGCTCGACGCGGAGGGCCGGCAGGTGCCCGACGGCGCTCGCGGACTGCGCCGGGTCGTGCGGATCGATGCGGCCGGCCTCGACCCGCGCCTGGCCGACGTCGCCCTCGAGGTCGCCTGCAACCCGACGAACGTGCTCACCGGCCCCCGGGGCGTCGCCCGGGTGTTCGGGCCGCAGAAGGGCGCCACGCCCGCGCAGGTCGACCGGCTCGCGAAGATCCTGAAACGCTGGTCGCAGCTGCTCGAGCGCGACGTGCCCGGGGCCGCGGGGCGCGACCTGCGCCGGGGGCTCGGCACAGGCGCATCCGGTGGGCTGGGCGCGGGCCTCGCCGCGGTCGGGGCGAGGCTCCGACCGCGGTTCGACGTGCTGCTGGAGTCGATCGATCTCGACGCCGCGATCGCCGGCGCCGACCTGGTCGTGACGGCCGAGGGCTCGATCGACGCGCAGACCCCGCACGGCAAGGTGCCCGCCGAGGTCGCGCGCCGCGCGAAGGCCCAGGGCAAGCCCGTGCTGGCGATGGCGGGCACGATCGGCGCGCACGCCGATGCCGTGTACGCGACGGGGATCGACGCCATCCAGTGCATCCTGCCGTCGCCGGTCGATCTCGAGGAGGCCTGTGCGCGCGGCGCCGAGTTCGTCGCCGACGGCACCGAGCGCGCGATGCGCACCATGCTGATGGGCGCCGCACTCGCCGTCGCCTCGGGGACGGCGACGTTCGTCCACGCGGCCTGAGGGGGCGGGAGCGGGGCACGGATGGCGCGGGTGGGTGGCGGGCACGGATGGCGCAGGCGTGATCGGGTGCGGGCTCGTTCCGCCCCAGACGTGTGCGGAACTCATGACATCCGCTGGCGATGCTCGGACGGAACCGCGAGATCCCCGGGCACGACCGCAGTGCCGGTGCGAAATGTCATGAGTTACGAACGAGGCGGTTTCTCCGAGCCCAGCGGGGCGTTTCGCGGGATGGTGAAGCCCCGGTCGCTGAGCGAGCGTAGCGAGACGAAGCGCCCGCGCGGAACGGGCTCCGCGACCTTTCGACTCGGAGGTTTGCTCCTCGCCCAGGGAGCGAAGCGGCGGCGGATCACACGAAGGTCGGCACGTCCGTCCATGCCTCTGGTGCGGGTGCGGCGCCGTCGCGCACGACCGTGCCCTCGATGAGGCCGTAGGGGCGATCGTCGGCGTGGAACACCTCGTTCGGGTTCTCCAGCCCGAACGGCGACAGGTCGTAGACGAAGTGGTGCTTGTTGGGCATCGCGAAGCGGACCTCGGCGATCTCGGGCCGGGCGAGGATCGCCGCCTTGCCCATCTCGAACAGCGTCTGCTGCAGCGCGAGCGAGTGCACCGTCGCGAAGGCCGACAGCAGCACGGCGGTGACCTCCTCGTAGAGGCCGTTGTAGTCGATCCCCGCCTCGACGGCCTCCGGCAGGTACCGCCATCTGCCGGTCACGCTCGTCGACATCACGCGGTCGGTCGTCTCGACGAGGGTCGTGTACTCGTCGCGGGGGAAGCCGTGGAACTCGCTGCCGGTCGACTTCAGCACGACGAGGTCCTTCACGCCGCCGGTGACGTGGGTCGAACCGTCGATCACCTGGACGGTGGCCAGCCGGGTGCCCTGGCCCGTGCGCACGAACGAGTGGTCGTGCGGCTTCCCCTCGACGAGGATGCGCGCCCACTCGTACTGCTCGGCCTGCCACAGCCCGCCCTCGATCCATTCGAAGCCCGCGACGAAATGGTCGGCGAGGGTGAGCAGGAACTGCTCCGGCGAGGGGACGCCGTGCTTCTTCGCGAACGCGTAGATCGTGTTCTTCTGCGTATCCGTCGCCACGACGAGGGCGTTGTCGCCGGTGAGATACGAGTCGACCAGCGCCGCGCCGCGCAACTGCGAGGTCACGTTCAGGTCGGCGATCTCGTGCCGGCCGGTGTCGCGCGTGATGCGCACGACGCGGTTCTCGGCCTTGCCGTACTTGTTCGGTCCCAGGCTCACGGTCGTCTCGGACATGGGTGCTCTCCTTCGGTGTTCGCGGATGGCACGGGGCGGTATGAAGCCATCGCTTAAGGAATGAAGCTATCCCTTAACCTCCCTCGTGTGGTTGCGCCGCGGTGACGGGGTTGTTTCGATCACATGCACCCCGGGGTGCATGTGGGGCAGCAGTCGGGGCGGCGCGCATCGTAGGATGCCTCGAGACCTTTCGGTGAGCATTGAGGAGACGCCGTTGCCTGAACGCAGCGAGGCGGCGATCGGCATCGGATCGAGGCTGCGACAGCTACGGACCGCATCCGGGCGTTCGCTCGCCTCGGTCGCCGAGGCCGTGGGGATCTCGTCCAGCGCTCTGTCGCAGATCGAGACCGGTGTCATGCAGCCCTCGGTCAACCGTCTGATCGAGATCGTCGGCGTCATCGGGGTGCCGGTGTCGGCCATCTTCGACGACTACGACGTGCTCAGGCCCGTGGAGCTGGACGCCGTCGCGGTCGCCGAGCCCATCCCCGGCGTCAAGGTCGCCGCTCCCGGAGTCGTCGACTCCACGATCCTCGGGCAGGGGGTCGTCTACCGCAGGCTGACGCCCGTCGCGTTCGAGGGCATCGACCTGTTCGAGTCCACGTACCCTCCGTTGACCGCGTCGAGCGTCGACGGGGCGATGCTGGTGCACTCCGGCTACGAGATGGGCAGTGTCGTGACCGGCACGCTGCGGTTCGAGTTCTCGGAGGGCAGCGTCGAGCTCGGCCCCGGCGGATCGCTCGCGTTCTGGGCGACCCGGCCGCATCGTGTCGTGAACGAGTCGGCGGATGCCACCGCGGTCGCCGTGTGGCTGACACTGCGCTCGATCGACGGCGTTGTCGGCTGACTCCGCGTGCTGAGCACCGTGTGCCCCGGTCGGCGTTCGTGACGGTCGTCCCATGCTCCGCGGCGGTCGGATGGGACGCCGTTTCGCGGACGTAACAGCGTCGTTAAGTTCTCCCTTAACACTGCCGGGGTGTCCTCGTTAAGTCCTAGCTTCACTCCTGAGCACCGACATCCCGTTCGTCCGACCACGCGAGGAGTGCCATGTCCCCGGAAACGAAGCAGAAGAGAGCCAGAAGGCCGCGCAGACCCGACGAGAACACGGTCGACGGCATCCCGCCGCTGGCACGCCTGTTCCCGCTGGGGCTGCAGCACGTCATGGCGATGTATGCGGGCGCGGTCGCCGTGCCGCTCATCGTCGGCGGCGCGCTCGGCTACTCCTCGGCCGACCTGGCCTTCCTGATCAGCGCCGACCTGTTCGTCGCCGGCATCGCGACCATCATCCAGTCGGTCGGGTTCTGGCGGTTCGGGGTACGGCTGCCGCTCATGCAGGGCGTGACCTTCGCCGCGGTCGGGCCCATGATCGCGATCGGGCAGAGCGAGGGCATCCAGGCCGTGTTCGGCGCCACGATCGCGTGCGGCCTGTTCATGATCGTCGTGGCCCCCTTCTTCTCGCAGCTGCTGCGGTTCTTCCCGCCGATCGTGACGGGGACCGTCATCCTCATCATCGGGCTCTCGCTCATGCGGGTCGCGGCGAACTGGATCATCGACGGCTCGGAGGACGGCGCACCTCCCGTCAACGTCGCCTTCGCCGTCGGAACGCTGCTGTTCATCGTGCTGATCGAGCGGTTCGCCCCCGCGGCCCTCGCCCGCGTCTCGGTCCTGCTGGGGCTGATCATCGGAACGATCGTGGCCCTCTTCGTGCCGGGGATGGTGGACTGGTCGGGCGTGGGCGACGCCGCCTGGTTCGCCGTCGTGACGCCGTTCCACTTCGGCCTTCCGACCTTCCAGGTCGCCTCGATCGTCTCGATGATCATCGTGGGCATCGTCATCATGACCGAGACCACGGGGGACATGATCGCCGTCGGCGAGATCGTCGACAAGCCGGTGGGCCGCAAGCAGCTGGCCGACGGACTCCGCGCCGATGGTCTCGGCACGGTCATCGGCGGGGTCTTCAACACCTTCCCCTACACGGCCTTCGCGCAGAACGTCGGGCTCGTCTCGCTCACCGGGGTGCGCTCGCGCTACGTCGCGACCATGGCCGGTGTCATCCTGGTCGTGCTCGGTCTCATCCCCAAGATCTCGATGATCGTGGAGGGCGTGCCGCGCGCCGTGCTGGGCGGGGCGGGCATCGCCCTGTTCGGGATGGTGGCGGCATCCGGCATCCGGACCCTCGCGAAGGTGCGGTTCAACAACAAGAACGTGCTGATCGTCGCGATCTCGATCGGCGTCGCACTCCTGCCGACCGTGACCCCCACGATCTACGACCAGTTCCCCGACTGGTTCACCCTGATCTTCGACTCCGGCATCAGCGCGGGGGCGATCACCGCGATCCTGCTGAACCTGCTGCTGAACCAGGATGCGTTCCGCACCGAGACGGACGCTGCGGCGATCAGCGCCCACGATGCGGTGCGCGGGCCGGCGGCAGCGGCTCTCGTGCACCCCGAGGCCGAGGGCACCGGGCTCATCCAGACGCAGCTGCTCGGGACGGAGGACGCCGAGCCGGACTCGTCCGGCTCGGGCGGCGAGCAACGGGACTGACCGGGCACTCGGGCGGCGCGCCCGCGTGCGAGGCCTGTGACGCCGCACCTCGTGCTTGGCCGTACGCCTCGCGTCCGTAGAATCGGCCGGTGACCGCATCCGCAGCGCACCCGTCTCTCGACGACCGCAGGTTCGCCGCCCTCGCCCATACGGAGGTCGAGGAGATCGGGTAGCGACTCCCGCGCCGCCTCAGCTGCCGCGGTAGGTGGAGTACGAGAACGGGCTCAGCAGCAGGGGCACGTGGTAGTGCCGATCGTCGACGACCGTGAAGGTGATGGTGACGAGCGGGTAGAAGCTCTCGGTGTCACGGTCGGCGAAGTACGCGCCCGTCGCGAAGGTCAGCGCGTACATTCCCGGGTCGAGCAGGTCGGGTCCGAGGGCGAGCCGTCCGTCGGCGTCCGTGAGCCCCTCGGCGATCGGATGCAGCGTGCCGCCGGCCGCGTGCCGGTGCAGCGATACGGCCACGGAGGCGGCGGGTGCGCCGGCGGTCGCATCGAGGATGTGTGTGGTCAGGTGGGTCATTCCGCCTCCTCCGGCTCGGCCGCATCCGCCTCGATCGTGTTGCGCAGGCGCAGCAGGGCGATCTCGGCCAGCTGGCGCGTCGCCTCGCGCGCCTCGGTCTCGTCGTCGCCGCCGAGGCGCCGGGTCAGCTCTGCGAACATCTCCTCGGGAGAGCGCCCCGCGGCGCGGATCAGGAACACGCGGCCGAACCGCTCCTCGTACGCGACGTTGCCCACGGCGATCGCGGCGGTGACATCATCCGCGGCGGCGGCCATCGACGCCTGCTCCGACCGCGAGGCGGCAGCCTCCGCGCCGGTGCCGGAAGGCTTCTCACCGATCCGAGGATGGTGCGCGAGCGCCGCATCCAGGTCCGCCCGCGACCACACCTCGGCGAGCGCGCCCGCGTAGGCGGCGAGGGCGTCGACCGTGAGGTACGGCCGCGCGGCGACGATCGCATCGACCCAGCCGGGGATCGCCGCCCAGACCGAGACCGTCTGTGTCGCGGCGGCCGGATCGAGGGAGTTGAACTCGTCGAGCTGCATGCCGGCCACCCTAGTGCGCGCGGGTGACGTGCGGGTTTCGCCGACGAGCCGTGCACGAGGATGTTGGCCCTGGTTACATTCGCGAAACGCGAGTCTCCTAGCGTGAGCGGCATGACATCATCCCCCTCCGCCGCGTTCGCCGCGCGCCGGGTGTTCCTCGGCGGCCGGTTCGCCCCGGCGACCGTGCGGGTCGACGGGGGTCGCATCGCCGCGATCGACGCGTTCGACCCGGATGCGGACACCGTGCTGCCGGACGACGCCGTGCTGCTGCCCGGACTCGTCGACTCGCACGTGCACCTCGACGAGCCGGGCCGCACCGAGTGGGAGGGCTTCGCCACCGGCACGGCCGCGGCCGCCGCGGGCGGGGTGACGACGCTGCTGGACATGCCCCTGAACAGCGATCCCGTGACCACGACGCCCGCGGCCCTCGCCGCCAAGCGGGCCGCCGCCGCGGGCAAGCTCGCGGTCGACGTCGGATACTGGGGCGGCGCCGTGCCGGAGAACCTCGGGTCGCTGCGCGAGCTCGCCGACGCCGGAGTCGTCGGGTTCAAGTGCTTCCTCTCGCCCTCCGGGATCGACGAGTTCGGGTACCTCGACGCCGTGGGGCTCGACCGCGCGCTCACCGAGCTCGCCGCGTTCGACGGTCTGCTGATCGTGCACGCCGAGGACCCCGCCCATCTGCACGCGGACGGACCGCTCGGCGTGCACTACCGCGACTTCCTGGCGTCGCGTCCGCCGGAGAGCGAGCGCGACGCCATCCGGCTCGTCATCGAGACCGCCCGTCGCACCGGCGCGCGCGTGCACATCGTGCACGTCTCCGACGGGACGGCCCTCGAGGATGTGCGTGCGGCCAAGGCGGAGGGCGTGCGCATCACGGTCGAGACGTGCCCGCACTACCTGACCCTCGACGCCGCGGACGTTCCGGACGGCGGCGGCGCCTTCAAGTGCTGCCCGCCCATCCGCGACCGCGCCAACCAGGACCTGCTCTGGGCGGGAGTGGTCGACGGCGCGATCGACGCGATCGTGAGCGACCACTCGCCCTCGACCGTGGCGCTCAAGAGCGAGCCCGACTTCGGGCTCTCGTGGGGCGGGATCGCGGGACTGCAGACGGGGCTCTCGGCCGTGCACACCGCGGCGCGGGCGCGCGGCATCCCGCTCGAGCGCATCCTGCCGCTGATGACCACCGGGCCGGCGCGGATCGCGGGCCTCGGGGGACTCGGGCGCATCGAGGCCGGGCTACCTGCCCACCTCGCGGTGTTCCGGCCGGACGAGACCTTCACGGTGCGCGCCGAGGCGCTCGAGTACCGCAACCCGATGTCGCCCTGGGACGGACGGACGCTCACCGGCATCGTCGACACGACGTACCTGCGCGGCGAATCGGTGTACCGTCGCGGAGACGGCGTGCTCGTCCGTTCGGGGAGGGAGCTCCTCGCGCCCTCCGCGGTGGCGGGGACCGAAGGGTCGGGGGCTTCGGCGCCGGGCGCGAGCGTGCATCGCGTCGGAGAGGAACGAGCATGACATTCGACATCCTGCAGCGGGGCGTCGGGCCCGCCCCGGGCGACCACTACCTGCCGGCGAGCGTCGGCGCGGTGTTCTGGGGGCGACTGCCGTGCGCGACCGACGCACCGGTGCTGCGGATCGCCTCGGGCGAGACCGTGACGATCGACACGGTCAGTCACGAGGGCATCCTCGAGGATCAGGGCAAGGATCCGCTCGCCTACTTCACCGGGCACGGCGTCGAGGCGGACGCCGTGCTGCACGATGCGATCGAGATCGCCCGTGAGCTCTCGCGGGACGTGTCGGCCGACGGTCCGCACGTCGTGACCGGACCCGTCCACGTCGAGGGGGCCGAGGTCGGCGACCTGCTGAAGATCACGGTCGAGACGCTCGTTCCGCGCGTGCCGTACGGCGTGATCTCGAACCGGCACGGCAAGGGCGCGCTCGCCGGCGAGCTGCCGCGCGGCGCGCACAACGTGAGCGTGTTCACGCCCGTCGAGTCCCGGCCGTGCGGGCTCGTCGGCGTGCTGCCGCTCGCCGACGGCGGAGACCGTGTCGTGGAGTTCCCGCTGGCGCCCTTCCTCGGCACGATGGGCGTCGCCGTCGCCGCCGCCGAGCGCCCCCACTCGGTGCCCCCCGGCTCCCACGGCGGCAACATCGACATCAAGCTGCTCGTCGAGGGCACCGTGCTCTACCTGCCGGTGCAGGTGCCGGGCGCGCTCGCCTACGTCGGAGATCCGCACTTCGCGCAGGGCGACGGAGAGGTGGCGCTGACGGCGCTCGAGGCCTCGCTGCGCGCGACGCTCCGGTTCGAGGTCGTGCCGCGCGCGGAGGCGCTCGCCGCGTTCGGTGAGGTCGCGGGTCCCCTCGTGCGCACGGCCGATTACCTCGTGCCGACCGGGCTCGACCCCGATCTCGGCGAGGCGATGCGCCGGTGCGTGCGCGCGGCGCTGGCCCTCCTCGAGGCCCGGTACGGGATGGCGGAGCACCTCGCCTACGCGTACCTGTCGGCGGCCACCGACTTCGACATCTCGCAGGTCGTGGACATCGTCTGCGGCGTGCACGCCCGCATCCGCCTCGCCGATTTCGCCGCCGTGCCCGAGACAGGAGATCTACCGGGAACAGGAGGATCCTCGGCCGATCGTCCTGTATTGGGGAGATCTCCTGTGCTCGGCGCACACCCGCACGGCGACCCGTCGGATGCGGAGGGCGGTCGATGAGCGCGGAGATCCCCGGAGCGCTGTTCGACGCGTTCGACCGGTACGAGCGGGCCGTGCTCGACAACGACCTCGCCGTGCTCGACGAGATGTTCGCGCCCGGCCCTGAGACGCTCCGCGGCGACGGGGCGGGGCTGCTCGTCGGCCACGACGCGATCAGCGCGTTCCGGGGCGTCCGCGGCGGCGTGCCCCCGCGCGAGATCGAACGCATCGAGTACCGGCCGCTCGGCGACGACCTGGCGCTGCTCGTGTCGATCTCGCGGTATCACGGCGGCGGCACCGGCCTGCAGACGCAGGTGTGGCGGCGCACCGACGGACGGTGGCTGATCGCCGCCGCGCACGTGACCCCGCGCGCGCAGGCCCTCGACCGATCGGTGTGGCGGACGGTGGGCGACCCGCTCTTCCAGGGCGCGTGGGAGGGGCCGCTGGCCGGGCTCACCGTCGCGGTGAAGGACCTGTTCGCGATCAAGGGCTATCGGATCGGCGCGGGGAATCCCGCGTTCCTCGAGTCGGCGCGGCCCGAGACCACCACGGCCCCGGCGGTCGCCGACCTCCTCCGCGGCGGCGCGTCGCTGCGCGGCATCGCCCGCACCGACGAGTTCGCCTACTCGATCGCCGGCGACAACGCGCACTACGGGACCCCGCCCAACGGGGCGCTCCCCGGGGCGCTCCCCGGGGGATCGTCGAGCGGTCCGGCGACGGCCGTCGCGACCGGGCAGGCGGAGATCGGCCTCGCCACCGACACCGCCGGTTCCGTGCGGGTGCCGGCGTCGTACCAGGGCATCTGGGGTCTGCGCACGACGCACGACCTCGTGCCGCGGCAGGGGATGCTGCCGCTCGCGCAGTCGTTCGACACGGTGGGCTGGCTGACCCGCGACGGCGACACGCTCCAGCGGGTCGTGGACTGGTGCCTGAGCTACGACGGCTCGGCCTCGACCGAGAGCGTCTACGGCGAGTCCGGAGACGACCTGCCCTGGCGCTTCGTCGTGCCCGACGAGGTGATGGATGCGGTCGAGTCCGACACCCGCGCGGCGTTCGACGCGCTGCTGGCCCGGCTGGCCGCATCCGATGATCCGCCCGTGCTCCGCCGGGTCGAGATCGGCGCGCTCGACGACTACTTCGAGCCGTTCCGCACCGTGCAGGCCGCGGAGGCCTGGCGCAACAACGCGGAGTGGCTGCGCGCGCACCCGGGGGCCACGGGCGCCGCGGTCGCCGAGCGGTTCCGGCTCGCGAGCGAGGTGACCCCCGCCGCCGAGGCGGCCGCCCGCGCGACCCTCGAAGACCTGCGCGCCCATGTGCAGGACCTCGTGCGCGACGCCGTGCTGCTGCTGCCGACCGCGCCGGGCCCCGCGCCCACGCGCACCGCCGACGGCGCGCGCATCGACGCCGTGCGCCAGGCGACCCTGCGGATGACGACGCCCGCCGCCATCGGCGGGCTCCCCGCCCTCTCGGCGCCGCTGCTCACCGTGCGCTCGCAGCAGGGCCCCGCGCCGGTGGGGGTGTGCCTGGTCTCGCGCAGCGGGACCGACATCGCGCTCGTGCGCCTGGCCCGCCGCCTCGCCCGGGTCGTCGATCCGTCGCCCCCGTCCCGTCCCGGCCGCTGACCCTCCC
>NZ_CACSKB010000014.1 GCF_902706225.1 Microbacterium sp. 18062 | reverse complement strand
GGGGCGGGTAGGCGCCCGGGGCCTGCGGCGCGACGCCCGGGGCCGACTGCACCGGGATGCCCTGCCAGACCGTCTTGTCGGCGAGGAAGCTGTTCGCCCACGGGGCGGGGGCGATCGCCGGGTTCCAGCGGTCCTTCGTGAACGCGAGGATGCCGTACCAGATGTAGATGCCGATACCGAGGATCCACAGCAGCAGGTAGTACCACTCCTTGTTGAGCTTCGCCCCGACGCGCCATCCGGCCAGCACCAGGGCGACGAGGGGCAGGAGCGCGAAGACGAAGCCGAGGACGGGGACGTTGCTCAGGATGCCGCCCGCGAGGATCGCGACCAGCATGACCCACGGGGACAGATCGCCGAGCTTGGCGAAGACGAGGGTGTTGTAGACGGGCACCCAGGCGCGCCACTTGCCCTGGACACCGGCCTTCTCGAAGATCTTCATGAGGAAGAACGAGCCGATCACGTATCCTGCCACCGCGAACAGCAGGATGATCGGGATGAGGATCAGAAGAAGGGCGACAACTGCCGCACCGCTGCCCGAGTCGTTGTACATGACTGCGTCCTGTCGTCGAGGCCGCGGGGGCGGCCGGCCTGGCGAGCGTCGCGCTCGCGACCCTCATGCTAGCGAGAGCAGCGCGTAATTCCCAGGATTCGCTCAGCTTCCGCGTGGCGTTTCGAACAGGAGCCAGTCGGCACCGGATTCCTCGACGCGGTGGCCGCGGGCGCTCAGCCAGGTCAGCAGTCCGCTCAGACTGCGTACCCGCGGGCGCGCCGTGGCCAGCTCGCGGACGAGCGCGCCTTTCGCGTGCTTGTTGAAGTGGTTGAGCGCCCGGACCGCACCGTCCGTGCCGTCCGTCACGATCCGCACGAACACCGAGGGGACGGAGGCCGGCACCGGTCCGAGCGCGACGTACGCCTCGGAACGCAGATCGATCACGAAGCCCGGATCGGCGGCCGCCAGAGCGGTCGTCACCGCGCCGCTCCAGTGTCGGCGGAGGGGCGCGAGCCCGGGGAGCGATGCTCCGGCCCCCAGACGGTAGGCCGGGATCTGGTCGAGGGCGCCGACCGGGCCGAAAGGGGCGGAATGGATCAGCACGTGCTCCCCTGCCCACCGGCGGGCACGGGCGTCGAGCGAGGGGGCGTCGAGCGCGTCGAAGAGCACGCCGGTGTAGCGGTCGATCGCGGCCATCGTCGGCGCGTCGCGCAGCGCCGCGTTGACCGCGATCTCGCCGAGCTGTCGCGGACCGAGCGACAGCACCCCCGCCGCAGCGTCGGGGTCGGCGGACAGAGCGACGAGCGCGTCCACGACGGCGGCCCGCGCGTCGTCCAGTTCCGGGAGCGCGAGGGACCCCGGATGCAGGGGCGCCCCGGCACCGCCCGGACGCTTCGTCTCGGACGGCGGCAACAGCACCAGCATGGCGATCCGTCCTTCTTCTCAGCCCTCGCCGGGCCCCATCCGGCCGGCAGCAACAGGCCACGGAGCGCGACCGTCTGTGGCGCTCACCCCACGGCACGCCCCGCGTGCCTGGGCCGCGCCGTCAGGCGCGCCCCAGCCGCGTCGCCGCGGCGGGCATCGCGCGCGAAGCACGCGACGCCCGCTTCGCGGGCTCAAACAAGCGCAGCGTTGCCCGCCACGATCGTGACCTGGTCGTGCTCGACGGAGACGAATCCGTCCTGCGCGTCCGCGATCACCTTGTTGCCGGAGGTCTCGGTGATCCGGACCTGCCCCTCCGCGAGGATCGCGAGCACCGGCTCGTGTCCGGTCATGAAGCCGATCTCGCCCTCGACGGTCTTCGCGACCACGAGCGTGGCGTCTCCCGACCAGATCTCCGCGTCCGCGGAGACGAGGCTCACCTTGAGCGGCATGATCAGCCGTTCTCCTTCTGGATCTGCGCCCACTTGGCCTCGACGTCGGAGATGCCGCCGACGTTGAAGAAGGCCTGCTCGGCCACGTGGTCGTAGTCGCCCTTCACGATCGCGTCGAACGACTCGATGGTCTCCTTGATCGGGACCGTGGAGCCTTCGACGCCGGTGAACTTCTTCGCCATGTAGGTGTTCTGCGAGAGGAACTGCTGGATGCGGCGCGCCCGCGACACGACGATCTTGTCCTCTTCGGACAGCTCGTCGACACCGAGGATGGCGATGATCTCCTGCAGTTCCTTGTTCTTCTGGAGGATCTGCTTGACCGCCGTCGCCACGCGGTAGTGGTCCTCGCCGATGTAGCGGGGGTCGAGGATCCGGCTCGTCGAGGTCAGCGGGTCGACGGCCGGGTACAGACCCTTCGACGCGATCTCACGCGAGAGCTCGGTCGTCGCGTCGAGGTGCGCGAAGGTCGTCGCCGGCGCCGGGTCGGTGTAGTCGTCCGCGGGGACGTAGATCGCCTGGAGCGACGTGATCGAATGACCGCGCGTCGAGGTGATGCGTTCCTGCAGAACGCCCATCTCGTCGGCGAGGTTCGGCTGGTATCCCACCGCGGAGGGCATGCGTCCCAGCAGCGTCGACACCTCGGAGCCAGCCTGCGTGAAGCGGAAGATGTTGTCGATGAACAACAGCACGTCCTGCTTCTGCACGTCGCGGAAGTACTCGGCCATCGTCAGGGCCGACAGGGCGACGCGAAGACGCGTCCCCGGCGGCTCGTCCATCTGGCCGAAGACGAGCGCGGTCTTGTCGAAGACGCCCGCCTCCTCCATCTCGTGGATGAGGTCGTTGCCCTCACGGGTGCGCTCGCCGACACCGGCGAACACCGACACACCGCCGTGGTCCTGCGCGACGCGCTGGATCATCTCCTGGATGAGGACGGTCTTGCCGACGCCCGCGCCGCCGAAGAGGCCGATCTTCCCGCCCTGCACGTAGGGGGTCAGCAGGTCGATGACCTTGATGCCGGTCTCGAACATCTGCGTCTTCGACTCGAGCAGGTCGAAGTTCGGGGCCTTGCGATGGATGCCCCAGCGCTCGGTGATCTCGATCTGCTCGCCGGGCTCGGCGTTCAGGATCTCGCCGAGCACGTTGAAGACCTTGCCCTTGGTGACGTCGCCGACGGGCACCGAGATGGGGCCGCCGGTGTCGCGCACCTCCTGACCGCGGACGAGGCCGTCGGTGGGCTTCAGTGCGATGGCGCGCACGAGGTCGTCGCCCAGGTGCTGGGCGACCTCGAGGGTCAGCTCGCTCGACTGCTCACCGATGACGATGGTGGTCTTCAGCGCGTTGTAGATGTCGGGGATGGCATCGTGCGGGAACTCGATGTCGACGACGGGGCCGGTCACGCGCGCGATGCGCCCGACGACGGCGGTCTCCGCCTTCTCGGCCGTTGGTGCGGTGGTGGTCATGGTCTCTTCCTCGTTTTCTACTTGCCGGACGCCAGCGCGTCGGCACCGCCGACGATCTCGGCGATCTGCTGCGTGATCTCCGCCTGACGCGCATTGTTGCGCAGGCGGGTGTAGTCGGTGATGAGCTTGTCGGCGTTGTCGCTGGCCGATTTCATCGCCTTCTGCGTGGCGGCGTGCTTCGCCGCCGAGGACTGCAGAAGCGCGTTGAAGACGCGGCTCTGGATGTACACCGGCAGAAGCGCGTCGAGCACCGTCTCGGGGTCCGGTTCGAACTCGTACAACGGATAGGTCGCGGAGGACGGCGCGTCCTCCTCGGCCTCCACGATCTCCAGCGGGAGCAGCCGGATCGTCTCGGGGCTCTGGGTCATCATGCTGACGAAGCGGTTGTAGACCAGGTGGATCTCGTCCACCCCGCCCTCGTCGCCCCCACGGCGGAAGGCGCCGAGCAATGCCTCGGAGATGCTCTCCGCCGTCGAGAAGTGCGGTGCGTCGGTGTCGCCGGTCCACTGCCGCTCGCTGTGCTTGCGGCGGAACTGGAAGTACCCGACCGCCTTGCGGCCGATCAGGTAGTAGACCGGCTCGCGGCCTTCGCCGATCAGCCATTCGCCGAGCTCGAGCCCCTCGCGCAGGATCTGCGAGTTGAACGCGCCGGCGAGGCCGCGGTCGGAGGTGAAGATGACCACGGCGGAGCGCCGCACGGTCTCGGGCTCCCGCGTGAGCGGATGGTCGACATCGGAGTAGGTGGCGACGGCGGACACCGCGCGGGTCACCGCGCTGGCGAACGGGCCGGAGGCGCGCACGCGCACCATGGCCTTCTGAATGCGCGAAGCCGCGATGAGCTCCATCGCCTTCGTGATCTTCTTGGTCGTCTGAGCAGAAGAGATCTTCTGCTTGTAGACCCGGAGTTGAGCGCCCATGATCGAGAGTCTCGGCCGCTCAGCCGCGCCGGCCCTTGACGATCTTCTCCTGGTTCACGTCATCGGCGTCGGCGGCGGCGAACTGCTCGCTGCCGGGTGCGTCGATGGCACGGCCGTCACCGGCTGCGAACTCCAGGACGAAGGTGTCGGTGGCCTTCTCGAGCTCGGCGACGGTGTCGTCGTCGAGCACGTTCGTCTCGCGAAGCGTGTCGAGCACCTGCGTGTTGCGACGCAGGTAGTCCAGCAGCTCGCGCTCGAAGCGCAGCACGTCCTCGACGGCGATCGTGTCGAGCTTGCCCTTGGTGCCGGCCCAGATCGAGACGACCTGCTCCTCCACCGGGTAGGGCGAGTACTGGGGCTGCTTGAGCAGCTCGGTCAGACGCGCACCGCGCTCGAGCTGACGACGCGATGCGGCGTCGAGGTCGGAGGCGAACATCGCGAACGCCTCGAGCGAGCGGTACTGGGCGAGCTCGAGCTTGAGCGTGCCGGAGACCTTCTTGATCGACTTCACCTGGGCGTCGCCACCGACGCGCGAGACCGAGATGCCCACGTCGACGGCAGGACGCTGGTTCGCGTTGAAGAGGTCCGACTGCAGGAAGATCTGGCCGTCCGTGATCGAGATCACGTTCGTCGGGATGTAGGCCGACACGTCGTTGGCCTTCGTCTCGATGATCGGGAGCCCGGTCATGGAGCCGGCGCCGAGCTCGTCCGAGAGCTTCGCGCACCGCTCGAGGAGGCGCGAGTGCAGGTAGAAGACGTCGCCGGGGTACGCCTCGCGGCCCGGCGGACGACGCAGCAGCAGCGACACGGCGCGGTAGGCCTCGGCCTGCTTGGACAGGTCGTCGAAGATGATGAGGACGTGCTTGCCGCCGTACATCCAGTGCTGGCCGATCGCGGAGCCGGTGTAGGGCGCGAGGTACTTGAACCCGGCCGGGTCGGATGCGGGGGCCGCGACGATCGTCGTGTACTCCATCGCGCCGGCCTCCTCGAGCGCGCCCTTGACGGAGGCGATCGTCGAGCCCTTCTGGCCGATGGCGACGTAGATGCAGCGGACCTGCTTGTCGACGTCGCCGGATTCCCAGTTGGCCTTCTGGTTGATGATCGTGTCGATCGCGATCGCCGTCTTGCCGGTCTGACGGTCGCCGATGATCAGCTGACGCTGACCGCGGCCGACCGGGATCATCGCGTCGATGGCCTTGATGCCGGTCTGCAGCGGCTCGTGCACGCTCTTGCGCTGCATGACGCCGGGGGCCTGCAGCTCGAGGGCGCGGCGTGCCTCGGCGGCGACCGGGCCGAGGCCGTCGATCGGGTTGCCGAGCGGGTCGACGACGCGACCGAGGAAGCCGTCGCCGACCGGGGTCGAGAGGACCTCGCCCGTGCGGGTGACGGAGTTGCCGGCCTCGATGCCGGCGAACTCGCCGAGCACGACCACACCGATCTCGTGCTCGTCGAGGTTCTGCGCGAGGCCGAGCGTGCCGTCCTCGAACGTCAGGAGCTCGTTCGCCATCACGCCGGGGAGCCCCTCGACGTGGGCGATGCCGTCCGCGGCGTCGATGACGGTGCCGACTTCGGCGGCCACCGCTCCGGTGGGCTCGTATGCCGCGACGAAGTCCTTCAGGGCGTCACGGATGACGTCGGGGCTGATGGAGATGTCTGCCATTGTCTTCCTTCGGTTCGTGGGGCCTCGGCCCCGAAGTCTCCGCCCTGTGCCGTCTCGGGAACGGGGCGGGAAGTCTGTCAGCCAGCCAGACGCTGACGGAGGTCGGCGAGCCGGGACGAGATGCTCGCGTCGATGATGTCGTCGGCGATCTGCACGCGCAGACCCCCGGTGATCGACGGATCGATGACGGTGTTGATCGAGACCTCGGTGTCATAGCGCTGCGACAGCGCGATCCGAAGTCGATCGACCTGGGCGTCGCTCAAGGGGGCGGCGGCGACCACCGTCGCCACGGTGCGCCGGTTCTGGCTCGCGACGATCCGGATCGCGCGCTCCAGGAGGCCCCGCGCACGCCGGCCGCTCGGCTGTCGCACGAGCGAGGACACGACCAGGACCGTCGCCTCGCTCGCGCGTCCGGCGAGCAGCGTCGAGACGAGCGCCCCCTTCGCGGACGCGTCGCCGGCGCGGCTGCCGAGCGCGAGCTCCAGCTCGGGATTGGCCGTCACCGTCTGGAGGAAGCGGAACAGCTCCCCCTCGAGATCCACATCGGAAGCCGCGACCGACGCCGCGCGCACGGCGAGCTCCTCGATCCCGTCGACGAGATCGCCCGCCGACGACCACCGCTGCTCGACGACCGTGTCCAACAGCGACACGGTCGTCGCGGCGAACACCGGTCCGAAGACGTCCGAGACGACCTTCGTCCGTGCCGCCGACGGCGTCGAGGCGTCCGCCAACGCCGAGGCGAGGTGGGACGACCCGCCCACCGTGCGAGCGGCGTCGAACAGCTGGCTCGCGACGGCGAGGTCGACGCCCTTCGCCGCGTGCAACGCCGCGGTGGACGCGGCGAGTGCGTGCGTGGTCGCGCTTCCCATTACTTCGCTGCCTTCTCGGCGGTCTCGAGGTCGGCGAGGAAGCGGTCGACGACGCCGCGCGCGGCCGCGTCGTCCTTCAGCTTCTCGCCGATCACGCCACCCGCCAGGTCGAGCGCGAGCGCGCCGACCTCGCCGCGCAGCGACACCAGAGCGGTCTGACGCTCGGCCTCGATCTGCGTGTGCGCCTGAGAGGTGATGCGGGCGGCCTCCGAGGACGCGGTGTCCTTCGCCTCGACGAGGATCTTCTTGCCGTCCTCACGGGCGGCCTCGCGGATCTCGCCTGCCTCCTTGCGTGCTTCGGCGAGCTGGGCGGTGTACTGCTCCAGAGCAGCCTCCGCCTGACGCTGGGCCTCGTCCGCCTTGGCGATGTTGCCTTCGATCGCGGCGCTTCGGGCATCCAGGATCTTCGTCACGCGCGGCAGTGCCACGCGCGCCACGACGAGCAGGATGATCACGAAGCAGACGCCCGACCAGATGATGTCGTACCAGGCGGGCAGCAGCGGGTTGCCCGCTTCTGCCTCTTCGGCTGCGACAGTGACAAGAGCGTTCAGCATCCTGCCTCCTTACTCGTGGTTCGCGCGGTGGATCAGAGCGCGTTGAAGATGAACGGCGTGGCGATGCCGATGAGGGCGAGGATCTCGATGAAGGCGACACCGATGAACATCGTGGTCTGCAGGCGACCGGCGAGCTCGGGCTGACGAGCCGTCGACTCGATGGTCTTGCCGATCATGATTCCGAGGCCGATGGCGGGCCCGATCGCGGCGAGGCCGTAACCCACCGTCGCGATGTTTCCCGTGACCTGGGCGAGAACCGTCGTAGCGTCCACTGGAGATTTCCTTTCTTAGGGCGAGTACCCGGGTGGGTATTCGTCAGTGCTCTTCCGCAACCGCGAGCTGGATGTAGACCGAGGTGAGGACCGTGAAGACGTAGGCCTGCAGCACGCACACGAAGATCTCGAAGAGCGTGAAGGCGAAGCCGAGGGCGAAGGTGCCTGCGGCCAACGGCGTGAACCAGTTGAAGCCGAGCAGGAAGAACTGCGTCGCCGCGAAGAACAGGACGAGCATCATGTGCCCGACCATCATGTTCAGCAGCAGACGCAGGAACAGCGAGACCGGCCGCGCGACGAACGTCGAGATCAGCTCGACGATCGCGATGATCGGCAGGAGGTAGACCGGGACACCGCTCGGGATCAGCGAGTTCTTGAGGAACCGCAGTCCGCCGTGCTTTCGGATGCCCGCGTAGATGAACAGCACGTACGCCACCAGCGCGAGCAGGAGCGGGACGCCCGCGACCGATGTTCCGGGGATGTTGATGAACGGGATGACACCGGTCAGGTTCATGAACAGGATGCCGAAGAAGATCGCGGTCAGGATCGGCAGGAAGCGACGCCCGTCGCGCTCGCCGAGGATCTGATAGACGATCTGGTCCCGCACGAAGCCGAAGCCGAGCTCGACGACGCTCTGCAACCGACCCGGCACCACGGTCATCCGGCGCGTGCCCCACAGCAGCAGCACGACGAGCAGGGCCGTCGCGATGAACTGGGCCAGGCTGATCCGAGTGAACTCGAACGGGGTGCCCTCGAACAGCAGTGCCGGGGGAAAGAAGTCCCCGATCGAGGGCGGATGGAACTCATTGTCGCCCGCAGCAGCCAGGGCGATCGAGGTCGCTTGAGTCAACGGAGTGGCTCCAGCTTCTCGTACCGACATGCGTCGATACGGGTGATGGGAAGTCGGGCCTCCCCGGGGGCACCAGCGTTGCCACTGCGCTCCAGCCGTGGAGGTAATGGAAGCCTATCAAACTCGCGGGTCGCTCGAGCCCGCTTCCGGCCCCGGAATCGTATCCGGGTCCTGAGAGTCCGTGTCGGCGACGCTCTCGGGCATCACGATGTCCGAGACGGCGGGCAGCCGCATCCGTCCGAGCACGATCAGATCGACCACCAGCGACGACACCGCAGCCCCGACCAGCGCGAGGTAGAACACCAGGTCGACGATCCATTCGACCCGCGACAGCACCACGAGGGCGACGATGACGATCACGAACTTCAGCAGCCATCCGCCCAGCACGATGCCGAAGAAGATCTCGATGTAGCGGGGCGTTCCGAACCAGCGGTTCGCGACGAGGATGCTGACCGCCGTCAGTGCGGGGAAGACGACGCCCACGAGCGCGCCGAGGACACCGCTGAACAGTCCCGGCGCCTCCGCGGCCAGGAAGCCGGCGACACCGGCGACGACGATGGCGGCGGCGCCGACGATCGATCCCCAGATCAGGACGGTGCGCAGGATCGGATTGCTCGACACGGTGGGGGTCGTCATGGGGTCTCCTCGGCGGGCTGCCGGTCGTCGGGGGCGGATGGGCGAGCCGGACGGCGCGCCGGAAGGACGGTCACCACCAAACACGCGGCGATGCCGACGACGCCGAAGGCGACACCGACCCAGTACTGGCCGAACCAGTCCTCGCGCGTGGCGATGTACATGAGCAGGACCGCGATGCCGATGACGGCGGTCCAGGCGTAGAAGATGAGCACCGCGTCGCGGTCGGAGTGCCCCATGTCGAGCATGCGGTGATGCAGATGTTTCCGGTCGGGAGAGAAGGGCGACTTCCCCGCGCGCATCCGGCGCAGCACCGCGGAGCCGAAGTCGAGCAGCGGGAGGAGCACCACGGCGACCGGCAGCAGGATGGGAATGAACGCGCCGAGCAGCTGCGAACGGCCCAGGAGGTCCGGATCGAGCACGGCCGGGTCGAGCTGTCCGGTGATCGCGACGGCGGACGTCGCCATGAGCAGGCCCAGCATCAGGGCGCCGGAGTCCCCCATGAACATCTTCGCGCGGTGCCAGTTGAACGGCAGGAAGCCGGCACACGCGCCGATCAGCACCGCGGCGATGAACGACGCCAGGTTGAAGTAGGTGCTGGCCCCCGTGTCGCGCGCGAGGAGATACGAGTATGCGAAGAAGACGCCGTTCGCGATCAGGCAGACGCCCGCGACCAGGCCGTCGAGCCCGTCGATGAAGTTGACCGCGTTCATCACGATCACGATGGAGAACACCGTCAGCAGGAAGCTGACCCAGCTGGAACCGACCGTGAGCCCCCCGATGGGCAGGGCATAGATCTGGATCTGCCCGAACCAGGCGATGATGCCTGCGGCCAGGAACTGCGCGCCGAGCTTGATCATCCAGTCCAGGTCCCAGAGGTCGTCGGCGATGCCGACCAGCACGATCAGCAGCGTCGCCCCGAGGATCGAGAGGACAGGCCACGGATCGGCCCAGAAGATCGAGAAGAACGGGTTCTGCGACGAGATCGCGAAGGCCGCGACCACGCCCAGGAACATCGCGATCCCGCCCAGGCGCGGCGTCGGACGCGTGTGCACGTCCCGCTCGCGGATCGGCGGATGCAGCTCGTACCGGATCGCGACCTTCCACACGGCCCACGACAGCCCGAAGGTGATGAGCGCCGTGATGGCCGCGATCAGGAGGTACTGCTTCACGCGGTACCGTCCGCGCCCTCGTCCGCGTCGGTCTCCGGCTCGAGCAGGTCGCCGAGCTCGGCCTCGAGCTGCGCGAACGAGATCGCTCCGTAGCGGAGGAGGCGGACGCGTCCGGTGCCGCCGTGCGCGATCGCGGTCGCGTCGACGATGGTCGAGGGCACTCCCGTCGAGCTCGGGCCGTCGTCGAGGTACACCTCGACGCTCTCGCCGAGCATGTCCCGGGCCGAGAAGGCGTCGACCGCGGCCGGGCGGCCGGTGAGGTTGGCGCTGGACACGGCGAGCGGCCCGGTCTCCTCGAGCAGCTCCAGGGCGAGGCGATGGGCGGGCATGCGCACGGCCACGGTGCCACGGGTCTCGCCGAGGTCCCACGAGAGCGACGGCTGTGCGGGGAGCACGACCGTGAGCCCGCCTGGCCAGTGCCGCTCGACGAGCCGCTCGATCGGCGCGGGCAGGTCGCTCACCAGCGCCCTCACGGTCGTGAGACCGGCCACGAGCACCGGCGGCGGCTGCTGGCGTCCGCGCCCCTTCGCGGCGAGAAGCCGGGCGACGGCGGCCGGGCTGAACGCGTCGGCGCCCACGCCGTAGACGGTGTCGGTGGGCAGCACGACGAGCTCGCCCCGGCCGATCGCGTGACGGGCCTGGCGCATGCCGGTGAGCAGCTGGGACTCGTCGTGGCAGTCGAAGAGTGTGGACATGACCGGCTCAGTCTACGCGGCGCCGCAGCGCCCGTTCAGGGGCGGACGGCGGTCGTCGCGCGGTCGCGGAGGGTGAGGTCCCGGTGGGTCGCGGCGGAGAGCCACCCCGCATCCGTCAGCACGGCGCGCACGCCCTCGCCCTGCAGCTCGCCGTGCTCGATCACGATCAGTCCTCCCGGGTGCACGAGACGCCACCCCACCCCGGCGAGCACGCGGACGACGTCGAGTCCGTCCTCGCCGCCGTAGAGCGCCGCGGGCGGATCGAACAGCCGCACCTCGGGGTCGCGCGGGACGGCCGCATCCGGCACGTAGGGCGGGTTCGACACGAGCACCGTGACGGTTCCGTCTAGCTCGGGGAACGCACGCGCGAGGTCGATGAAGGCGAGCCGGGCGTTGTCCGCGCCGACCCGGGCGAAGTTCTCCTTCGCCCAGACGAAGGCGTCGACCGAGTTCTCGGCCGCGTGCACGCGCGCGTGCGGCACCTCGGTGGCCAGCGACAGCGCGATCGCGCCGGACCCGGTGCCGAGATCCACCGCGACCGGCGCGGGCGAGGCCGACGCGAACAGGGCGTCGACGGCGATCTGCGCGACCATCTCGGTCTCCGGGCGCGGCACGAAGACGCCGGGGCCGACCGCGAGCTCCAGATGCCGGAACGCGGCGACCCCCGTCAGGTGCTGGAGGGGCTCGCGCGCCGCACGGCGCTCGGCGAGGCCGGCGAGACGGGCGGCCGCCGCGTCGTCGAGGAGATCCCCCCGGACGGCGGCCGCCTGCACGCCGCCGCGTCCGAGGCCGAGCACATGGGCTGCGAGCAGCTGCGCGTCCACCTCGGGGTCGGTGATTCCCGAGCGCGCGAACAGCGCCGCGGTCTCGGCGAGCACGACGGAGAGCGGGCGCGACGGCGAGGGCTGAGCGGAGGAGGGCATGGGCGGCGCCCAGTTTAGCCGGACCCGTCACAGACGGCCGGGCCGGGCGCCCGCGGGAGAGGCCCGTGCGACCCCGGTGACCGGCTGCCGCATGTCGCCCCGCCTACGAACCGGACCTCAGACCTGCGGGCGTAGCCTCATCCCCTCCAGCCGTCCCGGTCCGCGAACGGAACCGCCCCTCAGCCACGCGACTGTAGTACTAGTGTCGCGTTTCTGAAGTTGGTAATCGGTTGGCTTTCGTGAGGATCTGCTCCGGGGTCTTGGTCCAGTCGAAGGGGTGTTCGCGGTCGTTCCAGCCGGTGATGAATTGGCAGATCTTCGCATTCAGATCCTTCACCGAGGTGAAGATGCCGCGGTGGATGGCTTGTCGGTCGATGATCGAGACAGACCCGAGATCGCGCGTTTGATCACGCGTTGGCGGGTGGGACTGTCGGCTATGTCTGCATACTTGCCAGCGTGTGCAGTGAGATGGTCGGGGTTGGTCGTGCTCCGAGTGTGCTGCCTCCGCTGACATCGAGGGCGGCGCCGGTGATGCGGGCGGCTTTGTCAGAGAGGAGGAAGGCGATGGCATCGGCAACTTGTTCGGGGTGTGCGACGCCGCCAAGGACGGACAGGGACGAGAGGTAGTCCGCGAGGCGGGGGTCTTGGAAAGCTGGGTGTCCGTTGTCGGTGAGGCCGGGGATGACCGTGTTGATGCGGATGCCTCGGGCTGCGAGGGCTTCGGCGGCATTTGCGGTGAGTGATTCGAGTGCCGCTTTGCTCATCGCGTAGACGATGTCGCCGGGGCTGGAGAAGTGTGCTCCGGCGGAGGAGATGTTCACAACGCTGCCGCGTCCGTTCGGCATAAGTGGAGTCAGCTGTTGGGTGAGGAAGAACGGTGCTTTGGTGTTGACCGCGAAGTAGTTGTCGAAGCCGGCCGGGGTGGCGTCGGTGAGGGAAGGGCCGAGGAGCTTGCCCGCATTGTTGACGAGTCCATGGAGTTCACGGCGTTGGTCATCGGTGAGGTAGTTGCGGACGGCGGTGAGGAGATGATCGATTCCGTCTGGCGTCGACAAGTCGGAGGAGTGCGGATGTATGGCGCCGCCGTGCTGTTGCGTTTCGTTCTTTAGCTTGTGAGCTCGCTCATGGTTCTTGCCGTAGTGAGCTAGGACGGTGTAGCCCTCCTCGGTGAGTTTGTGGGTGATGGCGGCGCCGATGCCGCCGGTTGCTCCTGTCACCACCACGACGCGTTCGAGACCTGCGGTGTTTGAGTCCGGGATGGGGTGATCGATGATTGTTGTCATGGCATGTCCGCCGAGATGAGGGCGATGACCGCGCTTGCGCTGTCGTGCAGGCGGGTCGGCGCCTCGGACCAGGCGTCTCGGAACGCGAGAAGGTCACGCGTTCCCATCGCAACCGCGACGAGTACCCAAGTTGCCGCAACGATATCGGTGCCTGGCTTCAGATGCCCCGCTCCTTTTGCCTGTTCGAGAAGGTCCGTGACGAACTGATCCCAGGTGCGGAAAGGGTCGATTCGGCGTTCTGGGAAGTACCGGCGAGCTTCGGTAGCCAGCCGTACTCCGGCGCGGACAACAGGGATTGTCGCGAGATTGTCGCCGACGATGCGGTATGTGTTGCGTAGAACTTCGAGGGGGACATCGCTCAGAGCACGGGCGTGTTGCTGCGCGCGCCGCATGCTCGCCCCCTCTGAGTCGAGGATCGCGGAGGCCAACGCGTGACGAGAAGCGAAGTGCTCCTCGATCGCGGCGACAGGGATACTGGCGGCGTCGGCTACATGCTCAAAGGTCAGAGCCTCGTAACCTCCGTCTGCGACAAGGCGCGCAGCAGCATCGAGGATCTTGTCCTCTTCGTCGGCCGCGGAGGAGGCCTCGAAACTCTCCTCCGCCTTGGCAGTCCCATGCAGGCCGGCAATGTCGTGGTGGTTCATGCTTATCCTTCGATGTATGCGACCTTCGCGACTCCGCCGACTCCGATCGAGGAGTCCGATTCGATCGTGATGTCGTGGATACGTTGCCCTGCACGATCCAATACCCGGTCGTCGATAATCCTCGTCCGAGTAGACAACGCCGCTGGAACGGGGGTGGGCGGTCCCACGATGTGGATACGGACCTGCCGCATCCACATGTTCCCCATTTGCTCGCGATCGATCTCGTGAGCCGTACAGATAACGGCCTGCAGCAGCTGTCCGTGCATCACCAGATGGTCGATCATCGACAGGGCCGGCCAGAAAGACGACTCCAACCCATTGAGGGGCCTCGGCCCGTCTGTGTCGACCCACAGGCGGTGCTCAGCCGAGAGCTCTGCTCGATCATGGTCGAAGCGTGTGATCGTCGCGGTGTGACGTATATGACGGAACGCTTCACCGTAGACGTTCAGGGGCGCCACGGTGGACGCTTCGATCCCTGCAGCTTGGTCCGGGTCTTTCGAGCGCATCGAGAGGGATCTGAGCTGCAACGTGCTGCGCAGTGATCCTGTTCGGGATGTGATGTTCAGCACGTGGGCCGCTTCCCGGCTCACGGAGAGCGAGGTAGGGACTCGGCCCACGTCCAGCCACGGCGAGGAGCCTCCCCGTAGGTCCAACGCCGCGATGTACCAGTTCCTGTCCATCGAGAGCCCAGGAGGCACGGATCGTTGGTACGCGAGGACGGGAAGGGCGATCGCGTCAACAGAGCTCAGATGTGTCGTGTCGCCTTCGTCGACTGGATCAACGTGTTGCGATGGCGGAATGATCACACGTCCGATCGCATTGATCCGCTCACTACTGTGGTCGACGGTCGTGGGGCGATCGATTTCGTAGCGCACATGGCGATAGCCATCACCGAAGAACCGCGTATCAGCTTCTCCGAGTACATCGTCCAAAGAGCAGGGGAACGTCGGCGAGGCTCTGGTGCTTTGCCTGACGCCCTGAGTCTCTGACACGTTACAGAGTATGCCGTATGCTCGAGGCCGCCGCAGCAACCCAATCGATACAGCAGGCACAAGTGTTGATTGGCGCGCGGACGGCCGCGCTCCGGCGCGCACTGGAGGTCGACTTGGTAGAGTTATAGACAATGACTGAAGTACGCCCGGGTCGACCTCACGATGAGACCATCAGCGCAGCCTTGATCGATGCTGCAGAGCGGGTCATGCTTAACGACGGATACGGGCGCCTGACCGTTGACGGGCTCGTGAAGGAGATCGGGACAACAAGGCCGACCTTCTACCGCCGTTACCCGAACATCGCCCACCTCGCGTACCAGGTGATCATCAACCGCTTCGGCACCGGAACGAACACTGAGGTCGATACCGGCTCGCTGCGCAACGATCTCATCCAGCTCCAACGCCAAGACGTCGCCATGCTGTCCTCCCCGTTGATGCGGAAGAATCTGCCCGGCCTCCTTGAAGAAGTCCGCGTTGATCCCGTCGTCAGACAGCTTTATGGCGAGAAGTTTCTGCAGCCCCGTCGCGACAACCTCGGCCTCGTCGTCGAGCGCGCCAGGGCTCGAGGCGAAAACATTCGTCGTGACGTAGACCACGAGTTCCTCTGCGACACGCTCCTTGGGCCGCTGTTCGTCCGAATGGCGCTGCCCGTTCGCGGAAGACTTGACGATCACATCGCCAGAGAGACAGCAGAGTACACATACCGCTTCCTCACAGATGTGAGTGCGCACGCGGCGTAGAACCACAACGCCGGGGTCGGTGGAGACTCAACTCGCGTCGAGCGAGAGCCAGGAGAGCGCTCGAGAAGTACGCGGGTGGGTTGGGGCGAGCGCGTGACGCGGCCGACGTGCGGCTGGGCGTTGCGACGGCGTAGGAGACGTTACCTTCGAGATACATTACGATATGATGCGTATATAGCAAGCAAAGGAGCGTTGAGAACATGAGGTTCAGAACGAAAGCTGCGACAGTCCTGTGCCTGGCAGTCGCACTGATTGCAGGGTCAAGCACGGCGGCACAAGCAGCGCCGAGCATCTCGGGTGGCTCATACTCGTGTGGCGTTGGCACGATGACTACGATCGCGTCGAACGGAAAGGGGCGCATCAATCACCAGACCGGCGTCACGGTCTGGAACTCCTGGAACAACGGGTCCACGTATCAGTGGCGGTACAGCGCGACACAGCCGAGCATTTCGGACTGGAGGGCATTCACCACGGGCGTGGGTGGGGATGTAGCCAGCGCGTTCGTGTACTGCGCGTGACTCCACGAGCACTATCGGCGACGCTGCCGGCGTTTGTGCTGATGCTTGTGTTGGCGGGTTGCTCGATAGAGTCTGGGCAATCCGCCTCCAGCGACACAAGATTCCAGGATCCTGAGACGGTGCAGTATCTGGAGGAGAATGCACGCATCCTTGCAGGTAGCTTGGGGATCACGGACCCGCCACAGGTTGAGGCATCGCGGCTGATCGACCTCAGCGAATGGGCATCGACCCAGGCAGCCTGCCTCGCTGAGGAGGGCTACAACGTCAGCGTGACGACCGATGGCGAGGGACTGAGCTACCCGCCGCTCACGGATGCGGTAGCTGCAGCCGCTTTCAACATGGCGATCTTCACGTGCGAAGTACGGTATCCGGTTGATCCGAAGTACACCGAACCCCTCACTGACGAGCGGCTCCGCATCTTGTACACCTACCGATCGACGACGCTGATCGAGTGTCTAGAGGACGCGGGCTATCCGCCTTCGTCATCCCCGCCGAGCAAATCAGTGTTCATTGAGTCCGGTGGAGCGTGGTCTCCGTACGAGGATATTTCCGTAGCGCAGGAGCGGTATGCGGCGCTCTCTGCGGCTTGCCCTCAAGTGCCTGAGGACTTCTACGACGAATAGGAACTGACGGCATCGCGCCGTCCGATCTTCTGATGCGGTAAAGGCGCAGGAAGTACGTGGACTTCTTCAGCAAGGGGAGAAATCGGTGGGACCACAAGCTGTGAATCAGCGCAATGGCCTCTGCGGATCTCCCCCGTTTCGCGATCGCAGGTGCATTGACCGATGTGTTGAGCTGGGGCGTGGGGGCCCGATAGGCTGGCCGTCCGCTGCCACGCTCATCTATGGCAGCGCCCCCTCCGCACCATCACCGTCTGGCTCAAACGGCCAGGAGCCGCACCCGCGAGCAATCGAAGCCAACGGCAACGAAGCCCCTGAGGTAGCGGCATGAAGACCCGCGCTCGTTCGTCGGCTCTCTTGCTCGTCATCGTCGCGGTCGTGCTTGTGGTCGGTCTGGCGGCCGGTTGGGCGCTGACCACCGTTCTGCGCCCCGCGGAGGATCCGCTCGAGGCAACAGGCTTCACATTCGTGACCGTGGAGAACGGCGAGGTCGGTTCGAGCGTGACGTCGAACACGGTGGCGGTGTGGGCCCCCGAGCAGGCCGGGACGAATCAGGCTGCCGGCATCGTGACGGGGGTGAGTGTCGAGGCGGGCACGGAGGTCTCGCAGGGCGCCGCGCTCTACACCGTCGACCTCGAGCCCGTCGTCGTCGCCCAGGGCGCGATCCCCGCCTTTCGGAACATCTCCCGGGGAACATCGGGCGATGATGTGGCCCAGTTGCAGGCGATGCTCGCGGCTCTCGGGTTCTACGGCGGTCAGATCGACGGCAGAGCGGAGGCCGGCACGGAGGCTGCGATCACGGCATGGCAGAAGTCGCTCGGGGTAGAGCAGACCGGTGTCGTCGAAACGGGTGACGTGATCTTCGTCCCTTCCCTGCCCTCCCGTGTGACGCTGGACACGGAGGTCGTGACGCGAGGCGCGACGCTCGCCGGAGGAGAGCCCGTCGTGCAAGCCCTGCCCTCGTCGCCGACGTTCACGGTTCCTGTCACCGATGCCCAAGCGGCCCTCATGCCGACCGGCACACGGGTGGAGATCACCTCTCCCAGCGGCGCCGTGTGGGAGGCGTACGCGACCGATCAGACCCGCGATCCCCAGACTCAGACCGTCACGGTCACCCTCGCCGGGCACGACGGCGCGTCGATCTGCGGCGATGCGTGCGGCGAGGTACCGGTCACCGGGCAGGCGACGCTGACCTCGCGGATCATCACCGTCGAGACCGTCGCCGGTCTGGTGGTGCCCTCGGCGGCGCTCGTGACGACCGCAGACGGCAGCGCGGCCGTGATCGACGAGACCGGAACGCAGCTTCCCGTCTCGGTCACCGCATCCGCGCGGGGGATGTCGGTCGTCGAGGGCGTGGACAGGGGCTTGCGCGTGCGCGTGCCCGCCGGCGGGTCCGGGGCGAGCTCGTGACCCTCCCCTCCTCCGGGAGGATGTCCGGGAATGTGGTCCTCGACACGCGCAGCGTCAGCTTCGGCTACGTTCCCGCAGCGCCGGTGCTCGATACCTGGTCGGCGTCGTTCGAGGCGGGCACCATGACCGCCCTCACCGGCCCGTCCGGGAGAGGAAAGAGCACCCTTCTCTACCTCCTCGGCCTGATGCTGAAACCCACCGGCGGGGACGTCCTCGTCGACGGCAGGCCCACCGCGCAGCTGTCAGACGGCCAGCGGGCCCGGCTTCGCGCCGAGGCGTTCGGGTTCGTGTTCCAGGACGCGGCGTTGGACGCGACACGATCCGTGATCGACAACGTCACGGAAGGCGCCCTCTATCGACGCCAGACGCGCGCGGCGGCACGAGCGCGCGGCGAGGAGCTGCTGGAACGGTTCGGGGTGGACGTGCCCGGCGACCGCAAGCCCGGCCAGGTCTCCGGCGGACAGGCCCAGCGCATAGCGCTGTGCCGTGCGCTGCTGAGCGACCCGAGAATCCTGCTCGCCGACGAACCCACCGGAAACCTCGATCCCGTCACCAGCGAGCTCGTCGTCGGCGCGATGCGCGACCACGCCCGATCGGGTGCCGCCGTGATCGTCGTCACCCACTCACCCGACGTGGCAGCGGCCTGCGATCGCGAGGTCCGCCTGTGAGATGGAACACACTGATCCGTGAGGCCGCGGCATCCGCACGCTCTCAGCCCGTGGCCTCCACGCTGACCTTGCTGATGGTCACCGGCATGGTCCTCGCCGTGCTTCTGACGACCGGACGAACCGTGGGCGCAGAACAGCAGGTCCTCGGCTCCATCGACTCCGTCGGCACGCGCGCCATCACCATCCGCGCAGAAGACGGCGCCGGCATCACCAGCGACGTGCTGAACCGGATGGCGGCGATCGAGGGCATCGAGTGGGCCGGAGCGTTCTCCACCGCCACCGACGCCACCAACACCCTCGTCGCCGACGGCACCCGCGTGCCGGTGCGGTACGCATACGGCACACACCTCGAACGACTCGGCATCCCCCAGAGCCTCCCCGTTCCCGGGCAACTCGCCTACGCATCCCCCGGCGCGCTCGAACAGTTCGGCATGGCAGACGACGCCGGCTCGATCACCCTGACGACCGGTGAGACCTTCGGTATCGGCGGCCGCCTCGACGTGCCCGACTTCTTGAGCGCCTCCGAACCGCTCACCCTCATCCCTGTACCGGATGCCGCCGGCACCGAGACCGTGAACGTCATCGTCATCATCTCCGCCGCCCCCGAACTCATCACCCCCGTCTCCAACGCCGCGCTCTCCGTCCTCGCAGCCGAAGACCCGACGAAAGTGACCGTGCAGACCAGCGAGACCCTCGCACAACTCCGCGGGCTCGTCCAAGGACAACTGGTGTCGTTCTCCCGCGGCCTCGTACTCGCCCTGCTCGCCGTGACCGGGATACTGCTCGCCGTGCTGCTCTACGGCCTCGTCATGATGCGCCGCAAAGACTTCGGCCGCCGCCGCGCACTCGGCGCCACCCGCAGCTCCATCATCAGCCTCCTGATCGCCCAGACCCTCATCCTCACCACAGCGGGAATCACCCTCGGCACCCTCACCGGCGCCGCCATCCTCCTCGCCACCGGCGACCCCTGGCCGGGCATCTCCTTCACCGCAGCTCTCGCCATCCTCACACTCCTCACCGCAACGCTCGCCGCCATCGCCCCCGCAATCGTCGCAAGTCGCAGAGACCCCATCCGGGAACTACGAGTCCCCTAGGCTGGTCGAGAGCTCCGCAGACTTCTCGAAAGGCCAGCCATGCCCGGTATCCACTCCGACATCACGACCGCGTTCGGCGGCACACCCCTCGTCCGCCTGAACCGCGTCACCGAGGGCGTCGACGCAGAGGTCCTGGTCAAACTCGAGTTCTACAACCCGGCCTCCAGCGTCAAGGACCGCCTGGGCATCGCCCTCGTCGACGCCGCGGAGGCGTCGGGCGAGCTGCAGCCGGGCGGCACCATCGTCGAGTCGACGAGCGGCAACACCGGGATCGCCCTGGCGATGGTGGGCGCGGCCCGCGGCTACCGGGTCATCCTGACGATGCCCGCCTCCATGTCGAAGGAGCGGCGCATCCTGCTGAAGGCGTTCGGCGCCGAGCTCGTCCTCACCGACCCGACCAAGGGCATGACCCTCGCCGTCGACGAGGCCAAGCGCATCGTCGCCGAGACCCCGGGGGCCGTCTGGGTGCGCCAGTTCGAGAACGAGGCCAACCCCGCGATCCACCGCACGACCACCGCGGAGGAGATCCTCCGCGACACGGACGGAGAGGTCGACGTCTTCGTCGCCGGCATCGGCACGGGCGGCACGATCACCGGGGTCGGCCAGGTGCTCAAGGAGAAGGTGCCGGGCGTGCGCATCGTGGCCGTCGAGCCGAAGGACTCGCCCATCCTGACCGAGGGACACCCCGGCCCCCACAAGATCCAGGGCATCGGACCGAACTTCGTGCCCGCCATCCTCGACCGCGATGTCATCGACGAGGTCGTCGACGTCGAGTTCGCCGACTCGCTGCGCGTCGCGCGCGAGCTCGCCGCATCCGAGGGGCTTCTCGTCGGGATGTCCAGCGGTGCCGCGGTCTGGGCCGCGCTCGAGATCGCGAGGCGTCCCGAGAGCGCCGGCAAGCGCATCGTCGTGATCGTGCCCGACACGGGAGAGCGCTACCTCACCACCGCCCTGTTCGAAGACCTCCGCGAGAACTGAGATGGGACTCGCGCAGGTCGTGTCCCGCGTCCGGGAGGACATCGCCGCGGCGCGCCTGCGGGATCCGGCCGCACGCGGCTCCCTCGAGATCGGACTGCTGTACCCCGGGCTCCACGCGATCTGGGCCCACCGCGTCTGGCACGCCCTGTGGCGACGCCGGCTCCGGTTCGCCGCCCGGGCCGGGTCGCAGCTCACGCGCTGGATCACGGGCATCGAGATCCACCCCGGCGCGCGGATCGGCCGG
This sequence comes from Microbacterium sp. 18062, assembly GCF_902706225.1. GTDB lineage: Bacteria > Actinomycetota > Actinomycetes > Actinomycetales > Microbacteriaceae > Microbacterium. Next base: position 61,354 of record NZ_CACSKB010000014.1, on the reverse strand, counting down.
CGGTTCTTCATCGACCACGGCATGGGCGTCGTGATCGGCGAGACCGCCGAGGTAGGCGACGACGTCATGCTCTACCACGGGGTCACCCTGGGCGGTCGTCAGCGCGAGGGCGGGAAGCGCCATCCCACCATCGGCGACGGGGTCGCGGTCGGGGCGGGAGCGAAGATCCTCGGCCCCGTCGTGATCGGCGCGCACTCGGTCGTCGGGGCGAACGCCGTCGTCACCAAGGACGCCCCCGCCGACAGCGTGCTGGTCGGCATCCCCGCCAAGGCGCGCTCCCGGCGGGCGGGCGAGGACACCCGGGCCCTGCTCGCCGCACCCGAGTACGTCATCTGACGTGCGGATCCGCATGGCGCGGCCGGCGCTCTAGATGGCGCAGCTGCACGATCTCGAGGCGCACGCGCAGGCGGCGGCGCTGCGGAAGGGCGACCTCGACCCGCGCGAGCTCGCCGCGCACTACCTGGCCCGCATCGCCGCGCTCGACGGCGGCATCGGCGCCTTCGTCGAGGTGACGGATGCCGCCGCCCGCGATCGCGCCGAGACGCTCGCGCAGGATGCGCCCGCCGGCGTGCTCTGGGGGCTTCCGCTCGCCGACAAGGACCTCGTCGCGCGCGCCGGGGTGCCGACGCGGTACGGGTCCCGCGCCCGCCGCGACCACGTGCCCGGGCACACCGACGAGCTGGCCGCCGCACTCGACGAGGCCGGAGCGGTGAGCCTCGGCAAGACGGCCACGCCGGAGTTCGGCCTCACCGGATACACCGAGACCTCCTTCACCCCGCCCACCCGCGATCCCTGGGATCCGCGCCACGGCTCGGGCGGATCGAGCGGCGGGGCCGCCGCCGCGGTCGCCGCGGGCCTGGTTCCGATCGCGCCGGGATCGGACGGCGGCGGCTCCATCCGCATCCCCGCGGCGACGGTCGGCGTCGTGGGCCTGAAGCCCTCGCGCGGACGGCTTCCGATCGGCTCCGGCATCGACTCGTTCGCCGGGCTCGCCGTCACGGGCCCTCTCGCCCGCACCGTCGCGGATGCGGCGTTCCTGACCGATGCGCTGCGCGGGCTGCGTCCGCATCCGTTCGCCCTCGCCGCCCCGCCCGCGGCGGCGCTGCTGCCCGCGGCCCTCGCCCACGGCGCCGGCCCGCTGCGCGTCGGCGTCACCACGGTGTCCCCCTGGGACGACGACGAACAGATCGACCTCGACCGGGACGCCCGTGCGGCGGTGGACGTCGCCGCACGGATGCTGTCGGCGGCGGGCAACGGCGTCGACGACCTGGACTGGCGCCCGCGGGGCTACGCGGCGATGTTCCGCACGATCTGGCGTGCGAGCGCGGCGCGGCTGCCGCTCAGCGGCGCGGACCTCGCCCTGGTCGAGCCGATCACGGCGTGGCTCGTCCGCGAGGGAAGGTCGCTGCGGGCGACGGACCTGCTCGGCGCCCTCGACGCGGCGAGCCTGTTCGAGCGCGAGACGATCGCGGCGTTGTCCCCCGTCGACGCGGTGCTGACCCCCGCGCTCGCCCAGACCCCGCGCCCCATCGGCTGGTTCGACAGAGACGACGCCGAGCGCAACTTCGCGCAGCAGGTGCGGTACGCGCCCTACAGCAGCTTCGTGAACGTCGCGGGCCTGCCGGCGATCGTCGTGCCCGTGACGACGGGGACGGGCGGCCACCCGGTCTCGGTGCAGCTGGTGGGGCGGCCCGGCGGGGAGGCGGCCCTCGTCGGACTCGCCGCCCAGCTCGAGACCGCCCGCGGTCCGCTGCCGCATCCGCCCGTCTGGTGATCCCGCCCCTCCGTCTTCGCCGAAGTGCACACGCCAGCCCCTCGAGCATGCACGTCCACGAAGACGAGCCCCAGGGATGCGGCGGCTCAGGAGAGAGGCGCACGGGCGCGGCGGACGGCTTCCCGCCGCGCGCCGAACACCTCGGAGCGGGTCAGCCGCACGATGCGCCACCCTGCGCTCTGATAGTCGTTGCACTTCTCGGCATCGCGACGGAGCTGGTACGGGGTGAGGTGCCCGCGACTCTCGTACTCGATCGCGAGCCTGCGCTCAGGGTAGGCGAGCTCCGAACAGCCGAGGAATCGACCGCGATCGTCGAACACGTCGACATCCAGCTCGGGCTCGGGCAGACCACCGTCGAGGAGGATCAGCCTCGCCCCGCTCTCTGGACGGGATGAGGCGCCGTCGCGGGCGTTCTCGAGCGCCGGCCGGAGCTTCGCCGCGCCACGCCGCCGCCCCGCGGTCCGCGCCTCCCGCAACTCGTCTCGGGCCGCTAGCGCAGGGCCCGCTCGGCACGACCGGCATGCCGCGGCCGCCGGATCACCGCGTCGACGACGGCCGTCAGGTCGTACCCGCCCAGCACACCGCCCAGGCTCGCCCAGGTGCTCGCCGCATCCGCCACACGCAGCCCGTCGCGCTCGACCACCCGAACCATGTGCGGCAGGATCTGCGCCCCGCGCACGCCCGGGCGATCGGGCGCGGTCCGCGGGTGGCGGACCGCGACCCACAGCAGCGCCTGGCATCCGAGCGGAAGCGGCAGACCGTGCACGGCCGCCGCGGAACGGACGCTCGATGTGGCGGGACCGCAGGAAGCCGCTGGTCGCGCCGGCAGCGCGCGCGGCTCGCATCGAGAACTCGCGGTCGAGGCCTTCGCGAGCGTGTGGGTCTATACCACTCAGGATCGGCCCCGCGCTGCTCCGACGGACACGCTTTCCACAGCTTCCGGGCCGGGTACGGCGTGCTCGTCCCCTTGGGGAGGAGACGACCTGTCGTCCAGATCCCTGCTCGTCTTCGCGAAAGTGCACGGAACAAGGGTCTGCGCGTGCACTCCGCCGAAGACGAGCCCCGGGCGGGAGGGGTCAGTCGCGAGCGAGGGCGGCGAGCCGCGCCTCTTCGTCCGCGACGATCGCGGACTCGATCACGGGGCCGAGCGCACCGTCCATCACCTGGTCCAGGTTGTACGCCTTGTAGCCGGTGCGGTGATCAGCGATCCGGTTCTCCGGGAAGTTGTACGTGCGGATACGCTCGGAACGATCCATCCCGCGGATCTGCGAACGGCGAGCGTCGGATGCGGCCGCATCCCGCTCCTCCTGCTGCTTGGCCAGCAGCCGTGCGCGCAGCACGCGCATGCCCGCCTCGCGGTTCTGCAGCTGGGACTTCTCGTTCTGCATCGAGACCACGATCCCGGTCGGCACGTGCGTGATGCGCACGGCGGAATCGGTCGTGTTCACGGACTGTCCGCCCGGCCCGGACGAGCGGAAGACATCGATCTTCAGGTCGTTCGGATTGAGCTCGACCTCGTCGGGCTCGTCGACCTCGGGAAAGACGAGCACACCGGTCGTGGAGGTGTGGATGCGTCCCTGCGACTCGGTGGCGGGGACCCGCTGCACCCGGTGCACGCCGCCCTCGTACTTGAGATGCGCCCACACGCCCTGGGCGGGGTCGCTGCTTGATCCCTTGATCGCGACCTGCACGTCCTTGTAGCCGCCGAGATCGGACTCCGTGCGCTCGAGGAGCTCGGTCTTCCACCCCTTCGCGGTCGCGTACTGCAGGTACATCCGCAGAAGGTCGGCGGCGAACAGCGCGCTCTCGGCCCCGCCCTCGCCGCCCTTGATCTCCATGATCACGTCACGCGCGTCGTCGGGATCGCGCGGGATGAGCAGACGCCGCAGCCTCTCCTGCGCCGAGCCGACCTGCTCCTCGAGCGTCGGCACCTCGTCCGCGAACGCCGCGTCCTCTTTCGCGAGCTCGCGCGCGGCCTCCAGATCATCGGATGCAGTCGTCCAGGCCTCGTAGGCGCGGACGATGCGGGAGAGCTCGGCGTAGCGCCGGCTGACCCGCTTCGCCCGCCCGGCGTCCGCGTGCACCGCGGGGTCGGACAGTTCCTCCTGGACAGCCTTGTGCTCGTCCAGAAGTCCCCTCACGGACTCGAACATGCCGGTGTCGGACACGACGGGCCCGGTCAGCGGATGTTGTTCTCGTGCCCGTGCGAGTGGCCGCCCGCGGTCGGCGCCGGAATCGACTTCTGCATCTGCACGAGGAACTCGACGTTCGACTGCGTCTCCCTGAGCTTGCCGAGGACCACCTCGAGCGCCTGCTGCGGGTCGAGACCGGCCAGAGCGCGGCGCAGCTTCCAGGTGATCTTGACCTCGTCGGGCGACAGCAGCATCTCTTCGCGACGGGTGCTCGACGCGTTCACGTCGACGGCCGGGAAGATGCGCTTGTCGGCCAGCTGACGCGACAGACGCAGCTCGCTGTTGCCGGTGCCCTTGAACTCCTCGAAGATCACATCGTCCATCTTGGAGCCGGTCTCGACGAGCGCCGTGGCAAGGATGGTGAGCGATCCGCCGTTCTCGATGTTGCGGGCGGCCCCGAAGAAGCGCTTCGGCGGGTACAGCGCCGAAGCGTCGACACCGCCGGAGAGCACCCGGCCGCTCGTGGGCGCCGAGACGTTGTAGGCGCGACCGAGACGGGTGATCGAGTCGAGCAGCACGACGACGTCGCGGCCGAGCTCGACAAGACGCTTCGCGCGCTCGATCGCGAGCTCGGCGACCGTCGTGTGGTCCTCCGCGGGACGGTCGAAGGTCGAGGCGATGACCTCGCCCTTCACCGTGCGCTGCATGTCGGTGACCTCTTCGGGGCGCTCGTCGACGAGCACGACCATCAGGTGGACCTCGGGGTTGTTCAGCGCGATCGCGTTCGCGATCTGCTGCAGCACGATGGTCTTGCCCGCCTTGGGCGGCGCGACGATGAGGCCGCGCTGTCCCTTGCCGATGGGGGCCACCAGGTCGATGATGCGCTGCGTGAGCTTCTCGGGGGCCGTCTCGAGGCGCAGGCGCTCCTGCGGGTAGAGCGGGGTCAGCTGGCCGAACTCGACGCGCTCGGCGGCGTCCTCGACCGACAGGCCGTTGATCGAGTCGACCTTGACGAGGGCGTTGTACTTCTGACGCCCGGGCTGCTCGCCCTCACGGGGCTGCTTGATCGCGCCGACCACGGCGTCGCCCTTGCGCAGGTTGTACTTCTTCACCTGACCGAGCGAGACGTAGACGTCGCTCTGCCCGGGGAGGTAGCCGGTGGTGCGGACGAACGCGTAGTTGTCGAGCACGTCCAGAACACCCGCGATCGGGATGAGGACGTCGTCCTCGCCGATCTCGGTGTCGAACTCGTCGTTCTGGCCCTGACCGCGACGCTTGTTGCGCTGCCGACCGCGGCCGGCTCCCTGCGCGTTGTCGTCGTCCTCGGCGGGCGCGGGCTGGGCGTTCTGCGTCTGGGCGTTCTGCGCCTGACCGCCCTGTCGGGCCTCGCCGCTCTCACGACGGTTGCGGTTGCGGTTGCGGCTACGGTTGCGGCCTCGGCTCGGCTGCTCGGCGTCGTCGCCGTTCTCCTCGGCGGGAGCGGCGTTCTGCGCGGTCTCGGCGGGTGCCTCTTCTGCCGCCGGGGCGGTCTCGACCGGCGCGGTCTCCGCCGCCGGCACGGTCTCCGCCGAGGCAGCGGCCTCGGCCGGAGCCTCCTCGACCGGAGCGGTCTCGGCCTTCGGCTTGCGGCCGCGACGGGGCGCCTTGCGCGGCGCCTCCTCCACCGGCTCGACGTCGGCCTGAGCGGCGGCGGTCGGCTCGGCGGTCGATGCGGTCTCTCCGGCGGCATCCACGACGGGCGCATCGGCAGCGGCCTCGGTGGGCGCTGTGACGGCGGGCGCTGTGTCCGCGGGCGCCTCGGCGGGCGCGGTCTCCGCGGCCGCAGCATCCGCGGCCGCCTTCTCGGCGACGTCGGCGCTCTTGGCGCGGCGGGGCGCACGCTTGCGCGGCGCCTTCGCGGGCGGCTCGGCGGCGGGAGCCGCAGCGGGCCCCTCCTCCGCCGTCTCGATGCTCGCGACGGCGTCGGCGAGCTCGGCCTCGGCGACGAGGTCGGCGGGCGCCTCGCTCGACGCGGTCGCGGTCACGTCGGCGGCCGCATCCTGCTCTGCAGCGGCGGTGTTCTCTTCAGTGGTCTGGATCTCGGAGACGGACTCCACGAGTTCTCCCTTGTGAAACGAGTCGATGCGCGTGACCGCACAAGGCGTCCGATGGACGGACGCCCGCCCGCGTCCGTCATTCGCGCGGGGCGCTCCGCGACGATGTCACCAGGACGACGTCGCAGGACGGATTCAGGGGGTCACGCGGTGGTTCGCAGATTGCGACGGAGGCCAGATACACGCTGGTTACGTGGCACCCTCCGCGTTGTCCCTCACTGTACCACCCTTGAAGTCGACGGCGAGCATGAGGGCCTCCCACGGAGTGTCCGCGTGAGAGGCCACGAGCCGAGCCGCTTCGAGGCGGCGGCCGGGCCCGTCGGCCAGCACGAGCACACTCGGGCCCGCGCCGGAGACGACGGCTGCGAAGCCCGCCCGGCGCAGCGCCTGCACGAGCCTGTCGGTCTCGGGCATGGCCGCCGCCCGGTAGCTCTGGTGCAGTTTGTCCTCCGTCGCGGCCAGCAGCAGCTCCGGGCTCTGCGTGAGCGCGGCGATCAGCAGGGCGGAACGCGACACGTTGAAGACGGCGTCCTCGCGGGAGAACTGCGCCGGCTGGAGTCCTCGTGCGACCGACGTCGACATCGTGAACTCGGGCACGAACACGATCGGCGAGACGCCGCGGTGCACCAGCAGCTTCTTGTGCTGCGGACCGGTCTCGTCGACCCACGCGATCGTGAGGCCCCCGAACAGGGCGGGCGCGACGTTGTCGGGATGCCCCTCGAGCTCGGTGGCCAGGCGCAGCAGGGACTCCGAGCCGAGCTCCACATCCCCGGCCAGCAGTCCCTTCGCGGCCAGAAGCCCCGAGACGACGGCGGCGCCGGACGAGCCCATCCCCCGGCCGTGCGGGATCACGTTGGTCGCACGCAGCGCCAGACCCGGCAGCCTCCGGCCCGCCGCCGCGAACGCGTGGGTGATCGCGCGGACGACGAGATGCGACGCGTCGCGCGGGACGTCTCCCGCGCCCGCGCCCTCCACCTCGATCTCGAGCCGGCCGTCGTCGATCACGGTGACCTCGAGCTCGTCGTAGACGCTCAGCGCGAGCCCGAGCGTGTCGAATCCCGGGCCGAGGTTGGCGCTGGTCGCGGGGACCCGCACCGAGACGCTGCGGCCCAGGGGCGTGGTCACGCCCCTGCCTCGCGCGCGAGCTCGAGCACGGCTGCGACCTCGGTGACCTCCGCATCGACGACCGTCGGCCGGACGTCGCTGCCGTCGGCGTTGCGGAGCACCCACTGCGGGTCCTTCAGGCCGTGCCCGGTGACCGTCAGCACGACGCGCGCGCCCGCCGGGAGGATCCCGGCCTCCGCGCGGTCGAGGAGCCCCGCCACCGAGATGGCCGACGCAGGCTCGACGAAGATGCCGACCTCCTCGGACAGCAGCTTCTGCGCGGCGAGGATGCGGTCGTCGTCGATGGCGCCGAACCAGCCGTCGGTGGCGTCACGTGCCTCGAGGGCGAGCTGCCACGATGCGGGGTTGCCGATGCGGATGGCGCTCGCCACCGTCTCGGGGTTCTTCACGACCTCTCCGCGCACGAGCGGCGCGGAACCGGCCGCCTGGAAGCCGAACATCCGGGGCACGCGGGTCGAGGCGCCCCGTCCGGCCTCTTCGCGGTACCCGCGCGTGTAGGCGGTGTAGTTGCCGGCGTTGCCCACCGGGATGAAGTGGAAGTCCGGCGCGTCGCCGAGCTGCTCGACGATCTCGTACGCGGCCGTCTTCTGCCCGTCGATGCGGTCGGGGTTGACGGAGTTGACCAGGTGCACCGGATAGTCGTCGGCGAGCTCGCGGGCGATCTCGAGGCAGTCGTCGAAGTTGCCGCGGATCTGGATCAGCCTGCCGCCGTGCGCGACCGCCTGGCTGAGCTTGCCCATGGCGATCTTGCCCTCGGGGACGAGCACGGCGGCGGTGATGCCCGCGTGCGCCGCGTATGCCGCCGCCGACGCCGACGTGTTGCCCGTCGAGGCGCAGATGACGGCCTTCGCTCCGTGCTCGACGGCACGCGAGAGCGCCACGGTCATCCCACGGTCCTTGAAGGACCCGGTCGGGTTCATGCCCTCGAACTTGACCCAGACGTCCGCGCCGGTGCGCTGCGACAGCGCCGGGGCGGGCAGGAGCGGAGTGCCGCCCTCGCCGAGGGTCACGACCGTCGAGCTCCCGGTCACGCCGAGCCGGTCGGCGTACTCGCGGAGGACTCCGCGCCAGACGTGTGCCATGTCAGTCTCCTTCCACGCGCAGCACCGAGACGACATGGGGGGCGACATCGCTCACGGCGAGCCTCTCCACGGTGTCGCTGAGGTCCTGCTCGCGTGCCTTGTGCGTTCCGATGACCAGTCGCGCCCGAGCGCCGGTCTCCCCGTCATCGGCGATGACGGTCTGCTCCACCGTCGCGATCGAGACACGCCCCTCGCTGAGGGTGGTCGCGATGGTCGCGAGGACGCCGGGCCGATCGTCGACCTCGAGCGTGATCTGGTACTGGGTGACCGCGTGCCCGATCTCGAGCACCGGCAGGTTCGCGCGCGTCGACTCGCCGACGCCCACGCCGCCGGCGATGTGGCGGCGGGCGGCGGAGACGACGTCGCCGAGCACGGCCGAGGCGGTCTGCACGCCGCCGGCACCGGCGCCGTAGAACATCAGGCTGCCGGCGGCCTCGGCCTCGACGAACACGGCGTTGTTCGCGCCGTGCACGCTTGCGAGCGGGTGGCTGCGCGGCACCAGGGCCGGGTAGACGCGTACCGAGATCGCCTCGCCCGTCGGGGAGCCGTGCCCGGTGAGACGCTCGCAGACGGCGAGCAGCTTGATGACGTAGCCCGCTCGGCGGGCGTCCTCGACCATCTGCGCCGTGACCTGCGTGATCCCCTCACGGTGCACCGCCTCCAGCGGCACGGCGGTGTGGAAGGCGAGCGAGGCGAGGATGGCGGCCTTCTGCGCCGCGTCGTAGCCCTCGACGTCGGCGGTCGGGTCGGACTCGGCGTAGCCGAGGGCCTGCGCCTGGGCGAGCACGTCGCCGAACGCGGCTCCCTCGGTGTCCATGCGGTCGAGGATGTAGTTGGTCGTGCCGTTGACGATGCCCATGATCCGCTGCACCCGGTCGCCGGCGAGCGAGTCGCGCAGCGGACGGATGATCGGGATGGCGCCCGCGGCCGCCGCCTCGTAATAGACCTGGGCGCCGACCTGGTCGGCGGCGTCGAAGATCTCGGGGCCGTGGGTCGCGAGCAGCGCCTTGTTGGCGGTCACGACGTCGGCGCCGGAGTTGATGGCCTGCAACAGGTAGGTGCGGGCGGGCTCGATCCCGCCGATGAGCTCGATGACGATGTCGGCGCCGAGGATGAGGGACTCCGCATCCGTGGTGAACAGCTCCTGCGGCAGATCGGTGTCGCGCGGGGCGTCCACGTCGCGCACGGCGATGCCGGCCAGCTGCAGACTGGCGCCCGCGCGGTCGGCGAGCTCGTCGCCGTGCTGGAGCAGCAGAGCGGCGACCTGCGAGCCGACGGCCCCGGCGCCGAGGAGCGCGACGCGCAGATGGCGGTAGTCGATCATGCCTCACCTTTCGTGGGGGACGTCACGCCGGCATCGCGGGCAAGCAGGTCGTCGACCGTCTCGCCGCGGACGATGACGCGCGCGCGTCCGTCGCGCACCGCGACCACGGCGGGCCTGGGTGCGTAGTTGTAGTTGCTGGAGAGCGAGAAGCAGTAGGCACCCGTCGCGGGCACGGCGAGAAGGTCGCCGGGTGCGACGTCGCCGGGGAGGTACTCCGCTTCGACCACGATGTCGCCCGACTCGCAGTGCGAGCCGACCACGCGGGCGAGCGCGGGCGCGACGGAGCTCGCCCGAGACACGATGCGCGCGGAGTACTGCGCGCCGTAGAGCGCGGGGCGCGCGTTGTCGCTCATCCCGCCGTCGACGCTCACGTAGGTGCGCACGAGTCCGTCGCCGAGCTCGACGGGCTTCACCGTGCCGACCTCGTAGAGGGTGACGCCGGCGGGACCGACGATCGTGCGGCCGGGTTCGACGGCCAGGGCGGGCACGGGGATGCCGTGGGCGGCGCAGGCGTCGGCCACCGCGTCCACGATGCGGTCGGCGAGCTCCTCGATGACCGCAGGGGTGTCGACACGGGTGTAGGCGATGCCGAAGCCGCCGCCGAGGTTCAGCACCGGCAGGTCCCCGCCGGAGAGCAGCTCGGCGTGCAGCTCGACGAGCCGCGCGGCCGATGCCGCGAACCCGGACGAGCCGAAGATCTGGGACCCGATGTGGCAGTGCAGGCCGATCAGCGCGAGCCCCGGCACCTCGCGGATGCGGGCGGCCGCGACGCGGGCCGCATCCGGCGAGAACCCGAACTTCTGGTCCTCGTGCGCCGTCGCGAGGAAGTCGTGCGTCTCGGCGTGGATGCCGGTGTTTACCCGGATCAGCACTCTCTGGGGCACGGCGGCCCCCGCCGTGATCTCGGCCAGGCGCGAGATCTCGTCGAGGCTGTCGACCACGATCGAGCCGATGCCGATCTCGACGGCGCGGCGCAACTCGGCGGGGCGCTTGTTGTTGCCGTGGAATCCGAGGCGCGCGGGCTCCGCGCCGCCCGCGAGGGCGACGGCGAGCTCTCCCGCGCTGCAGACGTCGACGGCGAGGCCCTCTTCGGCGACCCAGCGCACGACCTCGGTGGACAGGAACGCCTTGCCCGCGTAGTAGACGCGCGCATCGGCGCCATGACGCGCAGCGGCGGCGCAGAAGGCGGCGCGGACGCGGCGCGCGCGGACGCGCACCTCGTCCTCGTCGAGGACGTAGAGGGGCGTGCCGAAGCTCGCCTGCAGCGCGGCGGCGCTCACCCCGGCGAGCTCGAGCGCGCCGTCCGCGGTGCGGCGCGCCGAGGCGGGCCAGACGCCGGCGGCGAGGTCGTTCGCGTCGGCGGGGACCTCCAGCCACGCCGGCACGGTGGGCCGAGACGTCGAAGCGGACACAGAGGTAACCCAATCGGTGGTGGCTGCTGGGCGACGTGATCGGGTCCGACAGCGTCGTGCCCCCACGACACGCCGTCGCGAGTGACTCGAGTCTAGGGCACCCTCCATGCCGCGCTCGCCATGCGCTGCGGGGCGGGCGTCAGCCGCAGGAGCCCTTGGCGCGCTCCGCCGCATCCGTCAGGAGCGTCCCGCGCACGGCGAAGTCGGCGATGAGCCGGTCGCCGGTCACCTCGACGCCGGTGAGCGGCACGCCCACGGGGAGGTACTGGGCGACGCAGACGGGCCAGCTCTGCAGCAGCGGGTCGACGAGCCCGCCGAAGCGCGCGCGCAGGTCGTCTGCGGTGATGTCGGCGCCGGCGAGCTGCAGCGCGGCCGGAGTCAGCAGCAGCGCGCCGTCGGCCGCCGTCGGGGTGAGGGCGATGCCGAGAGGGAACGAGGCGCCGAAGAAGGTCAGCTCGGTCGAGGCGGTCACGTTCGGCGCGGCGAGGCCGACCGTCTCGGCGGGGAACCCGTCGACGCCGGCGAGGAGCGCGCGCAGCTGCTCGGCGTCGAGCGAGACCGTGGCGGTGCCGTCGGCCATCGTCGGTCCGTTCCAGAGCGCCAGCTCGTGCAGATCGACCTCGACGTCGCCAGTGACCTGACCGACCGTCACGTCGTCCGAGACGAGATGGACGTCGTGGACCGTGCCACCGGCCAGCTGCAGGAGGATCGATCCCGGGATGTCCACGTCGATCCGCTGATCGACCGGAAGGTCCAGCCGAGCCACGATCTGCTGACGCACGGCCTTGGTGACGAGGTCGCGTGCGATCCACTCCCCCGCGAACCAGGCGGCGACCGCGAGCGCCAGTACGACGAGCACCGCGACCAGCCACGGCCAGCGCCGATGCCGGCGCGGTGCGGCGCCCTGCTCCCGCCACTCGTCGGGAAAGGGCACCGTCGGCTGGGTGTCGCCGCTCATCGCATGCTCACATCCGTTCCGGGGCGCTCACGCCCAAGAGGTCGAGACCGTTGCGCAGCACCTGTCCGGTGGCGTCGTTGAGCCACAGGCGTGTACGGTGCAGGTCCGTCGGGGTCTCGTCGCCGAGCGGGATCACGCGGCAGTTGTCGTACCAGCGGTGGTAGAGGCCGGCGAGCTCCTCGAGGTAGCGGGCGATGCGATGGGGCTCACGCACGTCGGCGGCGAACGCCACCAGACGCGGGAACTCCTGGAGGGCCCCGAGCAGCGCCGACTCGGTCTCGTGGGTCAGCAGCGCGGGGGCGAAGGCGCTGCGGTCGATGCCGGATGTCGCGGCGTTCCGGCCGACGTTGTGCGTGCGCGCGTGGGCGTACTGCACGTAGAACACCGGGTTGTCGTTCGTGCGCTTGCGCAGGATCTCGGGATCGAGGGTCAGCGGCGAGTCGGCGGGGTATCGCGCCAGCGAGTACCGGAGCGCGTCGGTGCCGAGCCACGTCCGCAGATCGTCGAGCTCGATGATGTTGCCCGCCCGCTTGCTCAGCCGCGCGCCGTTGACCGACACCAGCTGCCCGATGAGCACCTCGATGTCCTTCTCGGGATCGTCTCCGGCCGCACCGGCGAGCGCCTTGAGGCGATGCACGTAGCCGTGGTGGTCGGCGCCCAGCAGGTAGATCTTGTGCCGGTAGCCGCGATCGCCCTTGTTCAGGTAGTAGGCCGCATCCGCCGCGAAGTAGGTGTACTCGCCGTTCGAGCGGCGGATGACGCGATCCTTGTCGTCGCCGAAGTCGGTCGTGCGCACCCACACGGCGTCGTCCTGGTCGAAGACGTGCCCCTGCGCGCGCAGACGGTCGACGGCCTCGTCGACGAGGCTCGGAGCGCCGTCCGCGCCGGGCGCGTGCAGCACGCGCTCGGAGAACCACTCGTCGAAGTGCACGTTGAACTGCTCGAGCGAGGCCTGGATCTCGCCGAGCTGCAGCCGGTAGGCGAGCTCACCCACCTCGTGCAGCTTCTCGTCGCCGACGAGCTCGTCGAGGTCGGGGCGCTCCGCGCGCACCCGTGCGGCGAGCTCCTGGATGTACGCCCCCGCGTAGCCGTCCTCGGGGCCGGGCACGCCCTCGACCGCGGCGAGCACCGACCGGCCGAAGCGGTGCATCTGGGCGCCGGCGTCGTTGATGTAGAACTCGCGCACGAGGTCCGCCCCCGAGGCGAGCAGCAGCCGGGCGATCGCGTCGCCGAGCGCGGCCCAGCGGGTGTGCCCGATGTGCAGCGGCCCGGTGGGGTTGGCGCTCACGAACTCGAGGTTGATCGAGTTGCCGCGCTGCGAGGTGTTGTGGCCGAAGGCGGCGCCCGCCTCGACGATGACCTTCGCCAACGCGCCGGCGGCGGCCGCGTCCAGACGGATGTTGATGAACCCGGGGCCCGCCACCTCGACGGCAGCGATGCCGTCGACCTCGGCGAGGGGGCCGGCGATCTCGGCCGCGAGGTCGCGCGGGCTCGCGCCGAGCCTCTTGGCGAGCTTCAGCGCGATGTTCGACGCCCAGTCGCCGTGCTCGCGGTTCTTCGGGCGGTCGAGCACGACGTCGGTGACCGACAGGTCGACCGCGGCGCCGGGGCGTCGCGCCTCGGCGAGCGGGGCGACGACGGCGAGGAGGGCGGCGGAGAGCTGTTCGGGATCCATGGCGTCCTCCATCCTACGATCGCGCGGGCGCGTGGCCCGCCCGTCGCCCTGGACCGCGAGACTGCAGTGGCGCGCCGAGACAGCGGGACAACCCCGCGGTCTCGACGCCCGGCTGCAGTCTCGCGGTTTCTGCCGGATGCGGTGAGGCCGGCTACGCGAGCTGGACGGGGGCGAGGTGGTCGTCGACGACGGATGCGGCACCCGCGCCCGCATACCAGGCGTCCACGCGCAGGCGCTCGAGTCCGACGTGTCCGCCGTGGTAGCTGAGGAAGGCGCAGTCGGCGGCGTCGCGCCCCGTGGCGATGCGCACGAGCGACGAGCGCGGCGCGAGACGGGTGGCGTCGACGACGTACCAGGCCCCGTCGAGGTACGCCTCGGCGACGGCGTGGAAGTCCATCGGATCGAGCCCGGGCGCGAAACAGGCGGCGTAGCGCGCCGGCACGTCCATGGCGCGCAGCAGCGCGATGACGAGGTGCGCGTAGTCGCGGCAGACGCCCTGCCCGGTCATGAGGGTCGTCACGGCGCTGTCGGTGCCGAGGCTGAGCCCGGGCGTGTAGGTGACGCTCGCGGCGACGAACGACGACACCGCGTCGACGAGGTCGTGGCCCTCGACGCCCCGGAACTGGCGTCGCGCCTGCGAGAACACCTCGTCGGACTGGCAGTACCGGCTCGGTCGCAGATACGTGATCGCCTCGAGGTCGCTCGTGTGCGCGTGCGTCGCGCGACCCGAGACGGTCGCCTCGTAGCGTACCTCGAGCAGCCCGGCCTCGGCCGTCAGCCGGTGCAGGCGGCTGCCGGACTGGTCGACGATCTCGGTCGCCGTGTAGATCCGGTCGCCCTGACGGAAGGTCAGCTGCTCGGTCGAGACGGGCATCGTCTGGGCCGCGGTGATCTGGAAGACGAGGTCGACGCACGACTCGAGATCGAGGTCCATCTCTGCGGTCACGACGCGCTGCACCGAGCAATCCTCGCATGTCGCCGGACTCCGCGGAGACCTCTCGTGACGCCGGTGGATCCGGCCCCGTCGAACTCGTCATACGCTCATCGCATGACTCGATCGTCCCGCCCCCGCGCGCGCCGTTCGCTGGCCGCGATCTCGGCGGTCGCGGCGGCGATCGCGGTGGTCTGCGCGCTCGCGCTCTGGCGCCCCTGGGGTCCCGGCGAGGCGGTCGTCGCGCAGGCCGAGGCGGGGCCCGCCGACGCCGCCGCGATCGCGCCGATCGAGCTGCCGGAGCATCCCCGCGTCCTGGTCTTCGGCGACTCGTGGACCTACGGGTCCGCGGCGACCCTGCCCACCGAGGGATACGCCTATGTGCTGGCGGGACTCCTCGATGGCGAGACCGTCGTCGAGGGCGTGCGCGGCAGCGGCTACCTCGTGCCGGGAGCCGAGGGCATCGGCACGTTCGGCGAGCGCATCGCCCGGCTCGACCCGACCCTGGACCCCGACCTCATCATCGTGCAGGGCTCGATCAACGACCGCAGGAGCGCGCTCGACGGATACGCGGATGCCGTCACCGCCGCGTGGGACGACCTCGCCGCCCGCTACCCCGACGCCCGTGTCCTCGTCCTGGGTCCCGCCCCGCAGGTCCTGCCCGTCGAGAGCGCGACCGCGCAGATCGATCGGACGCTCGCGGCCCTCGCGGGCGCTCGCGGATGGCCGTACGTCTCGCCGATCCTCGAGGAGTGGATCACGGCCGAGGACTACGGCTGGATCATCGACAGCGGCGAGATCGGGCGCGACCACCCCACCACCGCGGGGCACGCCTACCTCGCCGAGCGGGTCGCCCGCGCCCTCGCGTCCTTCGCACCCGCGTCCTGAGCCACCGCGGTTCCGGAGTCGCCCGCGTCCCGGGCCGTCGCGTTTCGGGCCGCCGAACAGCGCGACGACGCCGATTCTGTGAGGATGACGCGACGAGAGGGAGTAGTTCCCGCAGAGCGCGTCGACATGCTGGTGAGACTGACCTCACCCGGTGCGCCGCCCGGATTCCCGGGTGAACGAGACTCTCGACACCCATCGCCGGGTCGGGGTCTCCGGACGCCGCCGGCAGGAAGGCGCCTTTCGTGTCGTTGTTCAACCTGTTCGTCGTGGCCGTCGGCGTCTCCGCCGACGCATTCGCCGTCTCGCTCGCGCAGGGAGTGCGCCTGCGGCGGCACGTCCAGCGCGACGCCCTGCTCATCGCCCTCACGTTCGGCCTGTTCCAGGCACTCATGCCGCTCATCGGCTGGATCGTCGGCGCACAGCTGAACGAGTTCATCGCCCCCGTGGACCACTGGGTCGCGTTCGGCCTGCTCGCCCTCATCGGCGGGAAGATGCTGTGGGAGGCCTTCCGCGGAGACCACGACGACCGCCCCGCCGGCCGCATCTCCGTCCGGGAGCTTCTCGCGCTCGCCGTCGCGACGAGCATCGACGCCCTCGCTGTGGGCCTGAGCTTCGCGTTCCTGCACGTCGACATCGTGCTGGCGGTCATCGTGATCGGGGTCATCACCGCGGTGCTCACCTACGCGGGCGTCCTCATCGGACACCGCGTCGGCCGCCGGTTCGAGAAGATCGCCGAGATCGCCGGCGGTCTCGTACTCATCGGCATCGGCACGAAGATCCTCCTCGAGCATCTCCTCGTCTGAGCGCGAGCCGCGCCCGCCCGGAGCCCGCGCCCCGGTCAGCGCGGCGAGAGGTCGGGAAGCGCACGGGTGCCGAACTCGTGCCGCAGGGCGCTCAGCGCCGCCCACCATCCGCCGAGCCCGTGCACACCGGGTCCGGGACTCGTCGATGCCGAGCACAGGTAGACGCCCGGGATCGGGGTGCGCCACGGGTCCGGGCCGAGGGTCGGCCGGCGCAGCAGCTGGGCCATCGTGGGCGCCCCGGCCGAGATGTCCCCTCCCGGATAGTTCGGGTTGTCCCGAGCCACCTCGACCGCGCTGCGCGAGCGCGAGGCGAGGATCGTGTCGCGAAAGCCGGGCGCGAACCGCTCGATCTGCCGCACGATCGCCTCCTCGCGATCCGCGGGCGAGCCCGCCGGCACGTGCGTGTAGGCCCACAGCGTGTGCTCGCCCGCGGGCGCACGGGCGGCATCGAACAGCGACGGCTGCGCGGCGAGCACGTAGGGATTCTCGCTCAGACGGCCCGCTCCCACCGCGTTCTCGGATGCGGCGATCTCCGCGCGCGTGCCGCCGAGGTGCACCGTCCCGGCCTCGCGCACGGCGGGGTTGGCCCACGGCACGGGATCCGACAGCGCGAAATCGACCTTCGCGACCCCGTCGCCGTACCGGAACCGCGCCAGCGCCCGGCGATACGCCGCGGGCACCGCGTCGCCGGCGATCCGGATCAGCGCCGCCGGGGTGACGTCGAGGAGCACGACCCGGGCCGCCGGGAGCTCGGCGAGGGAGACGACCTCGTGACCGGTCACGATCTTGCCACCGTGCGCGCGGAGGTCGTCGGCCATGGCGTCCGCGATCGCCTGGCTGCCGCCGATCGGAAGGGGCCAGCCCCGGGCATGCCCGTAGGCGGCGAGCGCGAGCCCGGCGCCTGCGGCCGCGAGGCTCGGCTGGGGCAGGATGCTGTGGGCCGATACGCCGGTGATCATCGCGGGCGCCGCGTCCTGGCGGAAGCGGAGGTTCCACGCGGCGCTGCCCTGCTCGATCGCACGCGCGCCGAACAGCGACGCCGTCAGCGGATCGGCCGGCAGCCGCAGCAGCGACCCGCCTGTGAAGGAGGCCACCGCCGACGCACGCTCGACCAACGGCGCCATGAGTCGCGCATAGGCGACGCCGTCGCCGCCGAGTCCCTCGCGCGTGCGGTCGAGATCGCGGTAGGCGATGCCCGCCCGCCCGCCGTCGAGCGGGTGCGCGTACGAGATCTCGGGGACGGCGAAGCGCACCCGCGAGGCGAGTCCGAACTCGCGGAAGAACCGGGACTCGAACGCGAGCGGATGGACGGCCGAGCACACGTCGTGCCGGAATCCCGGCAGGGTGAGCTCGCGCGTCGACGCTCCCCCGCCGATGCCGTCGGCGCGTTCGTAGACCCGCACCTGCAGCCCCGCACGCGCGAGGGTGACGGCGGCGGCGAGCCCGTTCGGGCCGCTTCCGACGACGACCGCGTCCACGCGGTCGCTCACGGGACCCGGTCCTCGCGTTCCCGACCGATCGAGGTGTGCTCGACCGGTCGAGCCGACATCCCCTCGGCCAGATAAGCCAGCCGATGCAGGGTCTCGTTGTTCCGCCAGTGCAGCGGAAGGTCGAGCGCCGGAGCGGGGATGAGGCTGCCGGGCCCGGCGACCGCCTCCTCCTGCATGCGGACCAGTGCCCCCGACCCGTGCGGCTTCACGTCGATCACGACCTTCGCCTCGCCCAGCGGCCAGCCCTTCGCGCGCAGGACGATGCGATGGGGCGGGTCGATCTCGAGCACCTCCGTCGCGTCGTCGATCAGCACGGGCCACACGCCGAACGAGTGGTGCAGACGCGACCCCACCGCGGGCCAGTCGTCGCCGACGTCCCGCATCCGGGACGCGCCGACGACCCAGCTCGGAAAGAGCCAGCCGTTGCCGAGCACGCGGAAGACGTCGTCGGGCGAGCATCGCACCAGGCGGACGTTGCGGGACATGGGGCCTCGACTCTCCGGCGGCCGGGGACGACCGTCCCTCAGAACGCTACAAACCGTTCGCCGTCACCGCGCGCGGTTGCCTCGAGGCCGATCTGCGGATATGGCGATCGAGCCGGACGCGGGCGCATGAGTCTAGACCTCGGGAGAGGTCCGGTCGAGAGCCCCTCGGAGCGCGTCGGCGGGCGGATGCTGTGGGCACCCCATCCCTCAGCCCCGGAGGCAGCCATGTATTTCCATCTGCAGGAGTTCATCAACGAGATCGCTCAGGACGAGCCCGATCCGGCCGCGGCAGGCGCGCTGCAGGAAGGGCTCGGCGGCCAGTTCGGCGAGATGCGCACGATGATGCAGTACCTGTTCCAGAGCATCAACTTCCGCGGTCCCGCGGGCAAGCCCTACAAGGACCTCATCCAGGGCATCGGCACCGAGGAGATCAGCCACGTCGAGCTCATCGGCACCACGATCTCCCGACTCCTCGACGGTTCTCCCCGCTATCGGGGCGAGGCCACCGATCCGGTGGACGCCCCCGGCGCGGGCGGCGCCGTGCCCCTGAAGATCGCGCTCTCGGCGGGCAACATCCACCACTACCTCGTCGGCGCGCAGGGCGCCCTGCCGGTGGACGCGGTGGGCAACCCCTGGAGCGGCAGCTACGTCTACAACTCGGGCAACCTCGTGCTCGACCTGCTTTACAACCTCATGCTCGAGTCCACCGGGCGACTGCAGAAATGCCGGCTCTACGAGATGACCGACAACAAGACCGCGCGCAGCACGATCTCGTACCTGATCGTCCGGGACCAGGCGCACGAGAACGCCTATGCGAAGGCGCTCGAGACCCTCGGGATCGACTGGCGCACGTCGCTGCCGATCCCGAAGACGAACGCCGAGGCGTTCCCCGAGGTCAAGGCTCTCCTGGACCGGGGGCTGCAGAGCAAGCAGTACTCCTTCGACCTCACGGCGCAGTCCGAGGCGGGGAAGATCTTCCAGGGACTGTCGCCCTCGAACGACGGCACCGAGCTCGACGCGAGCGAGCAGGCGCCCGAGGGCGTGCCGATCACGATCTCGCCCGAGCGGCTCGAGGAGTTCTCGCCCGGGGCCGACAGCGAGCTCCGAGAGCTCATCGAGGCGACCGCCGCGATGGAGATGGCCGACATCGACGCCACGTTCGGCAAGATGCGCTGAGCACGGCGTGCCGAACTCCTCCTCCGTGGCTCCACCGGCACCCCCGATACGCGATTCGGCACGGATCCGGAGGAGTTCGGCGGCACCCCGACGGTGACGGCAGTTTCCGGATTGTCGCGCGCCGATTGGCGCAGAGGGGCCCTCAGCCCATAATCTCGCGCGCGTGCCCCTGACCCGCGTGCCCGCTCCCGAGCCCTCCGCCGCTGTTCCACTGCCGCTCAGCGCGCGCGCCGGGCTGTCCCCGCGGCCCGCCACGGCCGGGATCGCCCTCGATCTGGGTGGCGCGGCGCTGCCGGAAGCCGTCCGGGATCTCGCGCGGGAGCGCTGGGCGCTGGACGTGACGACCGCTCCCGGCGCCGTCGATCCCTGGGGCCTGCCGGCCGTGGGCGCGTTGCTCGGCCAGGCGCGCGCCGAGCAGGTGATCCGCGCCTTCTCCGCCCGGACGAACCTCAGCCTGGCGGGCGCGCGCGTCGCCGTCGTCGGCGACGGCCCCATCGCCGCCGCCCTGTCCACCGCGCTCACGCGGATCGGCAGTCGCGTGCTCGTGGTGAGCGGCTCCCCGCTCCCCCGCCTGCGCGCGCGCCTGGCGGGTCTCGCCGATGCGCCGCCCGACGAGCTCGGCCCAGCCCACCTCGACCACGTGTTCCACTCCGGCGAGGCGGACGAGCCGATCTCCGTCCCCGGCGCGGGCCGCCTCCTCGTCGACGCCTCGCCCGCCGGCGCGGCGATTCCGGATGCAGCATCCGCGCACGCGGCGGACAGCGGCGACGGTGACGCGGCGACCGCGGATGCGGCGCGCTCCGGCGTGCACGCGGTCGTCGGCGGGGGCTGGCGCGTGGACCCCCCGCCCCTCATCTCCACCGCCGCATCCGGGAACGGGCTCTCCGGCCTGGACCGCCACGTCGCCGACGTGATCGTGGCGTTCGCCCTCCTCACGACGCAGGGCGAAACCATCGACCCCGACCGCGCCGACGCGCAGCTCGCCGAGCTGGTGATCGCATGAGCGGCCGGATCGCGGATCCCACCCGCTGGCGGGAGGGCGCGGAGCGCATCGCCTGGGCGCGCACCTTCATGCCCGCCACCCGGGCGATCGGCGACGAGCTCGCCGCGGCGGGCACCGTGCGGGACGTGCGCATCGCGATCTCGGACGTGCTCGAGCCTAAGACGGCGAACCTCGCCCTCTCGCTCGCCGAAGCCGGCGCCGACGTGGCCGTGTCGTGCGTCGGACGCGACACCGACGACGCGGTCGCCGCTGCCCTCGCCCACGCCGGCATCCCCGTCTACGCCTTCGCCGCGGCCGGGTCCGCCGAAGACCGCGAGAACGTGCTGGCGCTCCTCGGCCACCGCCCCGACATCATCGTCGACGACGGGTCCGCCACCATCCGGCTCGCGCACATCGAACGGCCCGACGTCCTGGATGCAGCGATCGGCGCGACCGAGCAGACCACCAGCGGCGTGCGGCCGCTACGCACGATGGAGCGGCTCGGCGAACTGCGACTGCCCGTCGTCGCCGCGAACGACGCTCGCACGAAGTCGCTCTTCGACAACGCCCACGGCACCGGCCAGACGGTCGTGTTCGCCGTCGCGGACCTCCTCGGCGAGCCCTTCGCCGGAGCCCACGTCGTGGTGGCCGGCTACGGGCGGGTGGGCAGCGGCATCGCCCGGCACGCCTCGGCGCTCGGCGCGCGCGTCACGGTCGCCGAGGTCGACCCCGTGGCGGCGCTCCAGGCCGCGTTCGCGGGCTACGCCGTGCTCCCGCTCGTCGACGCGGTGGCGGATGCGGACATCCTGATCTCGGCGAGCGGGGTGGCGGGCACGGTCGGGTTCGAGCATCTGCAGCGGCTTCCGGAGCACGCGGCGGTCGCCGTCGGCGGCGGTGTCTCGCAGGAGATCGCGCTCGACGACGCGGTGCGCCGCGGAGCCGTCGAGGTCTCCCGCAGCGGCAAGGTCTCGGCGTTGCGCATCCCCGGCGGGCGCACGATCCGGATCCTCGATGACGGTCACTGCATCAACGTCAGCGCGGCCGAGGGCAACCCGGTGCAGATCATGGACCTGTCGTTCGGGGTGCAGCTGGCCGCGGTCGCCTATCTGATCGAGGAACGCGACCGGCTCGACGCGCGTGTGTACGCGCTCCCCCGCGCGGCGGACGACCGTGTGGCCGCCGCCGCCCTCGCGTCGTTCGGCGGTACGGTCGACACCGTCTCCGAGACCCAGCGCGCCTTCCTCGACTCCTGGCGCCCCGCCGCCCCGTGACCGCCACCGATCGAACAAGCGACCCATGAGCTCTCTCGTCCTCCACCGCGCCCGCACCGTCCTGCCCGTCGCGCCGCCGCCCATCGCCGACGGCGCCGTGCTCGTCGACGGCGGCACCGTCGTCCGTGTCGGCACGCACGACGAGCTGACGGCCGCTCTGCGGGATGCGGCGTTCGAGCGCGTGGAATGGGACGGCACGCTCGTCCCCGGCCTCGTCAACGCGCACACGCACCTGCAGTACTCGGACATGGCGGTGGTCGGTCAGGGCAGCTACTCCGGCTTCGAGACGTGGATGAGCGCGTTCATGGAGCTGTATCCCGTGCCGCGCGACTGGGGCGCATCGGCCGCCGAGGGCGCGCGGCAGGCGCTCCGGACGGGCACGACCGCCGTCGCCGAGATCGTCACCGACCCCGAAGCGGCTGCCGCGACGCACGAGGCGGGGCTGCACGGCGTCGCGTACTGGGAGGTGCTCGGCTGGAGCGACGCGGCCTGGGGAATCGACGGCCGCGAGACGGTGATCGCGCAGCTGCGCGCGCTTCCCGAGCCGCCGACGGCCGGGATCTCGCCGCACGCCATCTACTCACTCGACACCGAGGTGCTCCGCGACCTCACCGCACTCGCCGCGGAGCTCGGCGTGCGCCAGCACATCCATGCGGCCGAATCCGCGTGGGAGGACGCCTACGTCCGCACCGGCACCGGCGACCTCGCCGATCGCGCGCGAGCGCACGGCCGCGGCGAGTTCGCCCTGCTGCGGGACGGCGGCGCCGGTCACGGTGTGATCGCATACCTCGACTCGGTCGGGGCGCTGAACCCCCGCACACATCTCGCCCACGGCGTCTACGTCGACGCCGACGATCGCGCCCTGTTGCGCCGACGGGGGGTCTCGGTCGCCCTCTGCCCCCGGTCGAACGCCGTGATCGGACTCGACCCGCCGCCGATCGGCGCGTATCTGCGCGAGGGAAACCCGATCGCGGTCGGCACCGACTCGCTCTCGTCCTCGCCCTCTCTCAACGTGCTCGATGACGTCGCGGCGCTGTACAGCCTGGCCCGCAGCCAGGGCTATGCCGACGCGGACCTGCACGCGCGCCTGCTCGGGGCCGCGACCCGAGGCGGCGCCGTCGCGCTCGGCCTCGACGCGCCGGCGACGGGCGTGCTCCAGTCGGGCGCCCGCGCCGACCTCGCGGTCTTCCCCATCCGTGCCGGCGACCCGCGCGACGCCCTCGCCGAGCTGGTCGAGGTCGGCGCGCCGGAGTCCCTCGCGACGATCATCGACGGCCGCACGCGCTCGCGCGCCGCCGCCGGCCCGTGGCGCGACCTCGCCTCCCCCGGGCGCGCTACGGCCGGCCCGAAGCACGACCCGGCCGACCCGAGGGAGGACACCCGTGCCTGATCCGAGACCCCTGCTCTACGGGCTGTACGAGCAGGCATGCGTCGGCAACGGCTCGGGCGCCGTGAGCCTATGGACGCATCCCGCCGACGAGCGACTCACCGCCACGGGGCTGCGCTACTGGCTCGACCTCGGTCGTCGCGCTGAGGAGGCCGGGTTCGACCTGTTCTTCTTCGGCGACGTCCTGGGCCTCTACGACACCTACCGCGGGTCGGCCGCGACAGCCCTGGAATGGGGCGTGGAGCTGCCCGCGCACGACCCTCTCCTGCACATCCCGGCCCTCGCCGCGGTGACCGACCGGATCGCCTTCGGCGCGACGGTCTCCACGACCTACGAGCACCCGTTCGCGCACGCCCGCAGGTTCAGCACGCTCGATCATCTGACGGACGGGCGTGTCGCCTGGAACATCGTCACCTCGTACCTGCCCGGAGCCGCCCGCAACTTCGGCCTGGACGTCATCGCCCACGACCGGAGGTACGACCGCGCCGACGAGTTCCTCGAGGTCGCGTACGCCCTCTGGGAGGGCAGCTGGGAGGAGGAGGCCTTCCGCGGCAGCAAGGCCGAGCGCGTGTTCGCCGATGCCTCCCGGGTGCACGCGATCGACCACGTCGGGGAGCAGTTCCGCGTCGCCGGACCCCACGTGAGCGTGCCGTCGCCGCAGCGCACGCCGGTGCTCGTGCAGGCCGGCTGGTCGCCGCGCGGACGCGAGTTCGCCGCGCGCCACGCGGAGCTGATCTTCGTGGGCGACTCCGATCCCGCCGCCATCCGCTCCGGGCTCGCCGACATCCGTTCGCGGGCCGCGGCGCTCGGGCGGGATCCGGAGCAGATCCGCGCCGTCGTCGGCATCAACGTGATCACCGCGCCCACGCGCATCGCCGTGCAGCAGAAGGTCGACGACTTCCAGGCGCACTACTCGTCCGAGGCACAGCTGGCCGCTTACGCGGGATGGAGCGGCATCGACTTCTCGCGATACGCCGACGACGAGCCCATCGCGAAGCAGAACACGAACCACACCCAGACCGCGGGCACGCGCCCGGACACACCGCCGCTGCTCGCCGGCGACGTGCGGCGGCAGTTCGCGTCGGTGACCGCGTTCGCCGACGATCGCTTCATCGGTACCCCGGGTGAGATCGCGGCGAACATCGAGTCGTTCGTCGCCGAGTCGGGCATCGACGGCTTCCTGCTGCACCAGTTCATCTCTCCGGACTCGCTCGACGACTTCGTCGAACTGGTCGTGCCGGAGCTCCGCGTCCGCGGCCTGTACGGCCGGTTCCCGCACGACGGCACCCTCCGCTCACGCCTGCGCGCGGACCGCGCCGATCGCCTGCCGCCCGGGCATCCGGCCGCCTCGTACCGCCGAGGCAGCTGACCGATCCCGCCCGGTGCGGGCGTGCGCCCGATGGCCCGCGATAGCCCCCGATCTCCCGCGGGCTCGGGCGACCGGCGGGCCCGACAAGCGAACGAGCCCGACGATCGGCGGGCCCGTGCCGGTCAGGCGAGGGTGCCGGAGGGGCGGCCGAAGGGCCAGGCCGTGGGGGCGATCCGGCCCGTGTCGATCGGCGCACGACGGTCGCCGGTGGCGAGCGCGCCGACGAAGCGGCGGCGGAACTCCACGGCGTCGAAGCTCGTGATCGCGCGGGTGACCGGGCCCTCAGGGGTGCCGAACACGAGCGGCAGCCCGTCGTGGGTCAGGGCGACACGGGTGGCGAGCGAACCGCCGTACGGCGTGAAGTCGACCGGACCGTCGATCCATCCGGTGACGATCTCGGGACGGTGGAGGATCGCGGTCGCGAGGCCGTCGTGCGCCGACGAGATCCGTCTCCCCCACTTGTACTGGTAGAAGTCGTTGTACGCGTCGAGCACGTCGCCGGCGAATCGCGCCCACGGCGTGCCGACGCTGTAGAGAACTCCCAGGACGTCTTCCTCGAGCAGCGCTTGCGCGGTGACGTTGACCCCCACCATCACGACGTTGCCGTTGTTGCGCGCACCGAACACGCGCTCCGCAGCGATACGGTCGTTCGCGGTGTTGGCATCGGTGATGGTCGCCCCACCGGGCGCCGGGTACGGACCCGCTCCTCCCATGATGACCACGGAGCGGTACTTCAGGAAGAGATCGGGATCGAGCTCGAGCGCCCGGGCGATGTTGGTCAGCGGACCGATCGGATGCAGGTCCACCTGCCCGGGGAGCTCGTTCGCCACCCGCACCAGGTACTCGACCGCGGTCTCCTCCTCCACCCGCAGAGGCGCACGGTCGAAGCGGTCGCCCAGCCCGTCGGAGCCGTGCACGAAGTCGGCGATGCTCGCTTCCCCCTCGATGGGCCCCGCCGCGCCGAGATACACCGGGATGTCCTCGCGGCCGGCGATCCGCAGCACGGTCGCGACGTTCTGCGCCGCATCCCGCACCGGAGTGTTGCCGTAGATGGTCGTGATCCCGAGGATCTCCACATCCGGCTGCGCGAGCAGGTAGAGCAGCGAGTGCGCATCGTCGAGCCCGGTGTCGGTGTCGACGACGATCCACTGCGCGGTCGGATCGGGGGTCGAGGGTACGGTCATGTTCTCTCCTTCGGGTGAACAACCTTCCTACCCTGCCCGGGACGGCACCCGCTCCGCTCGAGGATGACGCTGGATGTCGGAGTGTTTCTTCCGACGTGACGCCGGGGCGTCCGACGAGTCATCATGCCGTCACCGGCATTCGCCGTCCTTTCACCCCGACGACCGGTGCACCCCGGTCGAGACAAGGACTCTGCACCATGGCATCTCTCCACAGGCGCGCGCGTATCGCCGCCCTCCCGGCCGTCGGCCTCTCGGCCGCGCTCATCCTCTCGGGCTGTTCGTCCTCGGGCGACGACGCGTCCAACGGCGAGGGGTTCGAAGGCATCGAGCTCACGATCTGGAACAACATCGACTTCGATCCGTACCAGACGCTCCAGAAGGAGTACTTCGAGTCCTGCGCCGATGAACTCGGCATCACCGTCGACGTGCAGACCCAGTCCGGCGACTACACGACGAGCCTGCTGCAGGCGGCGAGCTCGCAGACCCTCCCCGACATCGCGCTGCTGTCGACCGACACGCAGCTTCCCGAGCTCGCCTCACAGGGGGTGCTCGCCGACCTGTCCGCCTACGACGTGTCCACCGAGGGCCTCGACGACACCGTCGCCGCCCTCGGCGAGTATGACGGCACCCTGTACGGGCTGACGGTGCAGGTCGAGGACTACGCGCTGTTCTACAACAAGGAGGCCTTCGCCGCCGCGGGCGTCGAGGAGACCGCTCCGGAGACCTTCGCCGACCTCGTGACGCTCGCGTCGTCGCTCACCACCGACGGCCAGCAGGGCATCGTGCTCCCGGGCATCGGCGGCGACGGCTCGACGCCCGTCTACTTCCTGCCGTTCCTCCTCTCCGCCGGCGGCGACCCCGCCGACCCGACGAGCGAGGGTGCGGTCGCGGCGGTCGACCTGTACAAGCAGCTCGTCGACGCTGGCGCCCTCTCGAACGAGTTCGTGAACTGGGGCTGGGACTCGATCGACCAGTGGACCTCCGGCTCGGCCGCGATCACGGTCTCGGGCCCGTGGAACCTTGTCGACACCAGCATCGCGTTCGAGTACGGCACCTTCCCCTTCCCGACCGCCGAGGCCGGCGAGTCGCCGCGGGTGAACCTGCTGGGCTACGCGTACGGCGTCGCGGCGAGCTCCGACACCGACCGCGAGGCCGCCGCCGCCGCTCTCGTCGAGTGCCGCGCGTCGGAGGAGAACCAGCTCGACACCGCGATCCAGGGCGGCTACATCCCGGCGCTCACCAGCGCCCAGGACGCCTTCGTCGCCGAGGTCCCGGCGGCGGAGTCCTTCGTCGAGGCTGTGCAGGGCGCGTACAACTCCGCCGAGCTCGGCACGGAGTGGAACACGCTCCAGCAGCAGTACGTCGACGCCATCCAGGGCGCGACGGTCGACGGCCAGACCGCCGAAGAGGCTCTGCAGCAGGCATCCGCCGGTTGATGACCTCGCCGTCTGTGGCGACCGGCCGGCCGGGGGTGCGCACCCCCGGCCGGCCGCGGCTGTCCCTCGCGGGCCGCCGCCGCGCGGAGCTGTGGGCCTTTCTCGTACCGGCGATCGCGTTCTTCGCCCTCTTCTTCCTCTTCCCGCTCGGCTACGGCGTGTTCATGAGCACGACCGAGTTCACCACCGGCACCTTCATCACCGGCCGCGCCCCGTTCGTCGGGCTCCAGAACTTCGCCGACATCCTCGCCGCGCCGGTCACCGGCCGTGCGATCGCCAACACGCTCGTGATCACCGTGGTCGCCGTCACCAGCGAGCTCGTGCTCGGTCTGGCGCTCGCCCTGCTGTTCACGCGGCGCTTCCCGGGCAGCCGATGGCTCCCGGCCCTCATCCTCATCCCGTGGCTCCTGCCGGCGGTCGTGGTCGCCACGATCTGGAAATCGCTCCTGTCCGGCGGCGGTGCGGTCAACGACGTGCTCGAGACCCTGGGGCTTCCCACCGAGGCATGGCTCGCGAACCCCGCCACCGCTCTGCCCGCGGTCATCGTCGTCGCGGTGTGGGCGAGCCTGCCGTACTGGTCCACCATCTTGAGCGCCGCGCTCAAGCAGGTGCCGGCCGAGCAGCTCGAGGCCGCGCAGCTCGACGGCGCGGGGGCGTGGCAGCGGCTCAGGTCGATCATCGTCCCGGCCATCTGGCCCGTGATCTCGGTGCTCGTCATCATGAGCGTCGTCTACACGCTGCTCATCGTCGACCTCGTCCTCGTGCTGACCGCCGGAGGGCCGGCCAACAGCACCGTGACCCTGGGGCTGCTGTCGTACCGGTCCGCGTTCCAGGAGTTCAAGTTCGGCCCCGGAGGGGCGTACGGGATGCTGCTGCTGGGCATCAGCTTCGTGTTCGCCATCGTCTACACGCTGCTGTCCATGCGCAAGGAGCGCTCCGAACGATGACCACCACCGCCCCCGAGCGCACCGGAACCGTGCCCGCCGCCGTGACCACGCGGCATCCGCCCCTGCGCCGCCGCGGGTGGGGCTGGACCGTGCTCACCGTCGCCATCCTCGTGGTCTATCTCTTCCCCGTGTACTGGATGCTGTCCGCCTCGCTGCAGCCGAACGCCAACTCGGCCAATACGGCGTGGTTCCCACTCGAGCCCGGCCTCGGCGGCTACGAGACCGCGCTCGACGACGCGGGCCTGAGCGGTCTGCGCGTGACGATCGTCGTGTCGCTCGGCTCGGTGCTGGTGAGCCTGCTCGTCGCCACCCCGGCCGCCTACGCGCTGAGCCGGCTGCGCTCGCGCGCCGTGAGCCTCGCGCTCATCCTGCTGCTGCTCGCCCAGATGATCCCCAGCATCGTGCTGGCGACCTCGTTCTACGCGATGTTCAACGAGTGGGGGCTGCTGAACACATACCTCGGTCTGATCCTCGCGAACGCGACGGCGGGCGTCCCGTTCGCGATCATCGTGATGCGCTCGTTCATGCTGGGTCTCGACCCCGAGATCCTCGAGGCCGCCACCGTCGACGGGCTCGGCCCGCTCGGCACGCTGTGGCGGATGGTCGTCCCGCTCTCGCGCAACTCGATCATCACCGCCGGGGTCTTCACGTTCCTCTTCAGCTGGGGTGACCTGCTGTTCGGGCTGACCCTCGTGACCCGCAATGAGATGTACCCGGTCTCGGTGCTCATTCTTGCGCTGTCGAACTCGAACCTCAACACGTGGGCGGCGACGATGGCGGCGTCCCTCGTCGCGAGTCTCCCCGCGCTCGTAGTGATCTTCGCCGCGCAGCGGCACGTGAAGGCGGGCCTCGCCGCCGGCGGCGGGCGCTGAAGCGAGAGTCTCGTCCTCTCGGTCCCTGAGCGAGGAGCACAGCTCCGAGACGAAGGACAGCGGTGCGCCCGGCGCGCGACGCACGATCGTCACGACCTCTTGATATCCATACCCCCCTGGGGTATATCTGTAGATACCCCCTAGGGGTATCTGAGAGGAGCAGCGACATGAGCATGACGACCACCTACGCCGTCACCGGGATGACCTGCGGACACTGCGAGGGATCGGTGCGCACGGAGGTCTCCCGTCTTCCCGGCGTCGAGCGGATCGACGTCAGCGCGGCCACCGGACGGCTGACCGTGACCTCCCGACTCCCGATCGCCGACACCGCGGTCGTCGCCGCGGTCGACGAGGCGGGCTACCGGGCGGTGCGTGCCCGATGACACGCGAAGATCCCCCGGTCCCCGCACACCGGCACGAAGAGCGCTCCGCCCCGTCCGCGCACGGCGCCCACCACGTCGGCACGCAGGACGGCGCCGACGCTGCCCACGGGCATGCACGCCATCCCGGACACGAGGGCCATCCCGACCATCAGCACGGCGGGCACGATCACGGCGATCACGTCGGGCAGTTCCGCCGGCTGTTCTGGATCATGCTCGCCCTCGCGGTGCCGGTGATCGGCTTCAACGGGATGTTCTCCCACCTCATCGGCTACCGCCTGCCCGAGACCGAGTGGCTGCCGTGGATCTCACCGCTGCTGGGCACCGTCGTCTACGCCTGGGGCGGCCGGCCGTTCCTGACCGGAGCGGTCGGCGAGATCCGCGCCCGCAAGCCCGGGATGATGCTGCTGATCGGCCTGGCGCTCACGGTGGCGTTCGTCGCCTCGTGGGGCGCGAGCCTGAATGTGCTGGATCACGAGCTGGACTTCTGGTGGGAGCTCGCCCTGCTGGTGGTCATCATGCTGCTGGGTCATTGGATCGAGATGCGTTCGCTCGCCCAGACCGCCTCGGCTCTGGACTCCCTCGCCGCACTCCTGCCGGACGAGGCCGAGAGGATCGAGGGCGACGAGGTGGTGCGGGTCTCACCGGCCGATCTCGCGGTCGGCGACGTCGTCCTCGTCCGCCCGGGCTCGACCGTGCCCGCCGACGGCAGGATCGTCGACGGCAGCGCGAGCATGGACGAGTCCATGGTGACCGGAGAGTCCAGAAGCGTCCGCCGGCAGAAGGGCGACACGGTCGTCGCCGGCACCGTGGCCACCGACTCCGGGCTGCGCGTGGAGGTCACCGCGACGGGCGACGACACCGCTCTGGCCGGCATCCGCAGGCTGGTCGCCGACGCACAGGCCTCGTCCTCCCGAGCCCAGCGCCTCGCCGACACCGCCGCCGCGTGGCTGTTCTGGTTCGCCCTGGGCGCCGCCGCGATCACCGCGGTCGTCTGGTCGCTCGTCGGTCTGCCCGATGTCGCCGTGGTGCGCACCATCACGGTGCTGGTCATCGCCTGCCCCCATGCCCTCGGTCTGGCGATCCCGCTGGTGGTGTCGATCGCCACCGAACGCGCCGCCCTCGGCGGCGTCCTGATCAAGGACCGCCTGGCGCTCGAGTCCATGCGCGCCGTGGACGCGGTGCTCTTCGACAAGACCGGAACCCTCACCAGGGGGGAGCCGGCCGTGAGCGGCGTGAAGTCCGCGCCGGCGCACGCCGACGACGAGGTGCTCGCGCGGGCCGCCGCGGCCGAGAGCGACAGCGAGCACCCGCTCGCCAGGGCGATCGTCGGCGCCGCCCGCGGCCGAGGGCTCCGGGTGGCCGCCGCCGCCGGCTTCTCGTCCTCTCCGGCGGTGGGCGTGAGAGCGACCGTGGACGGAGCCGTCATCGAGGTCGGGGGCCCGTACCTTCTCGAGCGGCACGGGCTCGATGAGCTTCCCGTCGCCGACACGTGGCGGAAGGAGGGCGCGATCATCCTCCACGTCGTCGCCGACGGCGAGGTCGTCGGCGCACTGCGCCTGTCCGACGAGATCCGACCGGAGTCCCGCGAGGCCGTCGATGCGCTCCACGCCGCGGGCGCGCAGGTCGTGATGATCACCGGCGACGCGCAGGCGGTGGCCGACACCGTCGCGAAGGAGCTCGGCATCGACCGCGTGTTCGCCGGGGTCCGCCCCGAGGACAAGGCCGCCAAGGTCGCAGAGCTCCAGCACGAGGGCAGGAAGGTGGCCATGGTGGGCGACGGCGTCAACGACGCCCCGGCTCTGGCGCAGGCCGATGTGGGCATCGCGATCGGTGCCGGCACGGACGTCGCCATCGGATCGGCGGGCGTCATCCTCGCCTCATCCGACCCCCGCGCGGTGCTCTCGGTCATCGAGCTGTCGCGGGCGACCTACCGGAAGATGGCGCAGAACCTCTGGTGGGCGGCCGGCTACAACCTCGTCTCGGTCCCCCTGGCCGCCGGCGTCCTGGCCCCGATCGGGTTCGTGCTGCCCATGAGCGTCGGAGCGATCCTGATGTCGGGCTCCACCGTCGTCGTCGCACTCAACGCCCAGCTGCTGCGCCGCCTCGATCTGCGACCCGAGGACACCGCGCGGGCGTTCATCGAGGCTCGGCCGTCATGACCCGCCCGCTCCGAGCCCGCGGAGCGCGCTCACGCCGCCGGAAGGAGACACGACCATGACGCCGACCGCGGGCGCGCACGGCCACGTCACCGACAAGGACCGCTACCTCGCGCGAGTGAAGAGGATCGAGGGCCAGGCTCGAGGCATCCACCGCATGGTCGCCGAGGACGCCTACTGCATCGACATCCTCACCCAGATCAGCGCCCTCACGTCGGCGCTGGAGAGCGTCGCCCTCGGACTGCTCGACGACCACCTCAGACGCTGCGTCCTCGACGCGGCCGCGGAGGGCGGCCCCGAAGCCGACCGGAGGATCGCCGAGGCGTCGGCCGCGATCGCCCGGCTCGTGAGGTCCTGAGCGTCAAAGGCCCCGCGCCCTGTCGCGTCATCTCCAGGGCGAGCCGGCTGGAGCAGTTCACGCAGTTCACGCAGTTCCACGACAGGGTCCTCGCCGAGCTCGCCGCCGACATCGGCCGCATCCGCGCCGGCTGCAGCGATCAGCACCGCAGACTCGCGAACCAGGAGTTCTCCACCCGCATGCGCATCGGCGAAGGAGACGAGATCTACGCCGCCCTCGCGAAGCCGGTGATCCTCGCCCCTGAGATCCGGCAGGAGACCCTCCCCTGGACGGAACGCCACGCGCGGACGCCGAAGCCGAGACTCCGACACGAGTCAACGTGCCGGAGTCTCGAACATCGAACAACGGGTGCCCCCGACAGGAGTCGAACCTGCGACCTACGGTACCGGAAACCGGCGCTCTATCCACTGAGCTACGGAGGCGTACCGATCGAGACTATCACCCGGGAACCGGCCTCCTGACGCCTCAGGGATACCCGATCGTCCAGAGCACGAGCACGGCGAGCGCCTGCAGTCCGATCGCGGCGCCGAGCGTCCCGCGGCGCCATGCCCGGGTCGAGCTCAGCCGTTCGTGGGCGAGCAGGGGCGAGGCGGGCAGGAGCAGTCGGAACAGGCTCTGCTGCGGCAGGAACACCCCGAACAGGTACAGGCCGTAGCTCAGCACGAATGCGCCGATCACCAGGCCCAGGCGGCGGACCGATCGCGACCAGATCAGCATCCCGCACAGGGCCATGGCCACGAGCACCAGCAGGATGCCGAAGACCCCGAGGTAGGTGCCGGCGAACAGGAACCAGGGGGTCAGCGGGACGAAGTGCACCTCGCCGAGGTACGGACGCCACCAGGACGTCTCGGTGAGGACGTAGGCGTGCGGGGTGGCCGTGACGATCTCGACGATCCACGCCCAGGAGAGCCCCGCCACGGCGATCGAGAGCCCCGCGACGAGCAGGCCCACGATCTGCGCCGCCGGGAACGGGTCGACCCGGCGGCGCGCCCAGCGCACGACGAAGAGGATGCCGAGGGCGAGGGCGAGCGTGAGCGCGCCCGGTCGGACGAACGCGGCGAGGACGCCGATCGGTGCGATCCACATGAACCGCCGTCGCACTGCCAGCAGCAGCCCCGCGAACAGGAGCATGAGGAACAGCGACTCGGCGTAGGCGACCATGAAGATGAACGACAGCGGCCCGAGGGAGAAGAGGACCACCGCCCACCACGCCTGCCGCGGCGAGGTCACTGCGCGCAGGAAGAGGAAGAGCGCGACCGTCGCGCCGGCACTGAAGACGACGCCGAGCACGATGCCGCTGAGCTGCCAGCCCCAGCCGGTCGCGTCCGCGACCGCGCGCTCGAGCAGCGGGAAGACCGGCATGAAGGCCCAGTCGTTCGGATACACCGTCCCGCTCGCGTCGATGGGCAGTTCGAGGGGGTAGCCGATCCGCGAGATGCGGCCGTACCGGTCGGCATCCCATGCGGTGAGGAACGAGAGGAAGTCCCCCGCGGGGAGACCCTGCGCTCCGAACCCCCAGTCGAAGGTCTTCGACAGCGCATAGCCGATACCGAGGAGCGCGAGGCTGACCGCACGGCCGAGCGCCCAGACCCGGAGCACGGCGGCGAGGTCGCGGCGGGTGACGCGCCGCACGCGCGGGTCGGGACGCATCGCGTCCTCGACCCAGCCCCTCACGCCCGCCCCCGCCCGGCGGAGACGACCGCGCAGAGACCCGTCGGGCGCGGTCGCTCCCGGCGGCCGGCGCGCGGAGTCGGTCGAGGTCACGAGGTCCTTCCCGCGCGCCGTGCACGCCTGGAGCCGACGGGTATGCGGCGAGCCGCCGCGTCGCTGGGAGGATCATGCCATGCCCGCCCCCTCATCCGGGTGAACGGGATGTCATGCGGGCGAACAGAGCCCCGCTCCGCGCGGGTCAGACCAGGAACCAGCCGTCCAGCAGGCCCGGGTTGTGGGCGTGCACGAGCACGGCGAACACGACGGCGTCGAAGAGCAGGTGCACCGTCACGACGTAGGCGAGCGATCGGGTGCGCAAGAAGATGAAGCCCTGCAGCAACGCGAAGGGGATGGTCAGCGCCGGGCCCCAGGCGCGGTAGCCGAGCTCCCACAGGAACGAGACGAACACGATCATCTGGAGGACGTTCGCGACGGGATCGCGCAGATGTCGGCGCAACAGCGCGAAGACCGTGCAGACGAAGAACAGCTCGTCCCAGATGCCGACGGTGCCGACGCCGACGAACAGGCGCGCGATGAGATCGGGAGTGTCGACGACGGGCCAGTTGAGGTACACGCCCGACGTGATGAAGTAGAACGGCAGGATCAACCAGCCGAGCACCAGCACGGCGGCGAGCCACGACCACTGGAACAGCGTCCAGCGCCCGCCGCCGCGCCACGGGAACCGGATGCCGTGATCACGGTAGACGAACCGGGAGACGAGATAGGGCACGGCGACGGCGCCGCCGAGTGCGAGCGTGAAGCGCAGCATGGCGGCGTTGTCGAGCTCGGCCGCGAGCGGGATGGCGCTGACGATGAGAAGGCCCAGGCCGATGAGCGAGAGGTCGCGCAGCAACGAGGGGCGCCGGGACGAGCCGATGCCCGCGTCGACGGGCTCCCCGCGACGGTCGAGCCACCACGCCGCAGCGAGCCCTGTTGCGAGCAGCAGCCAGCCGAGCCACGGCGTGAGCAGCACGAAGAACGCGGGCGCGGCGAGGCAGACGAGCAACGCGGGCAGGATGCCCCACGTCCACAGCGGGCGCCCGGTCGACGGGATCGCCGATGTCGCAGCCGGCACGTCAGGCACCCGCGCGGCGGTAGACGAGATCCCGGATGGCGCGCCCCGCGCGCTCGCCCTTGCGCTCGAAGGCGGTCAGCACCCGCCCGTCGAACCGCGGCGCCCAGTCGTCCTCGAACGCCCGCTCGAACTCCGGCGCCGCATCCAGCACGTCGCGCATCTGCCGCGCGTAGTCCTCCCAGTCGGTCGCGAGACGGAGCATCCCGCCCGGTCGCACCGCGCGGCCGGCGTGCGGCACGAACTCCGGCTGCACGAGCCGGCGCTTGGTGTGCTTCTTCTTGTGCCACGGGTCGGGGAAGAAGACCCACAGCTCGTCGACGGAGCCCGCCGGGAGCAGCCGCTCGAGCACCTCGGGGGCGTTCGCCTCGACGAGCCGGAGGTTGCGCAGGGCCGCGCGCTCGGCATCGAGCATCGTGCGGGCCAGGCCCGCCCGGAAGACCTCGACCGCGAGGAAGTCGTCGTCGGGCCGGGAGGATGCCCCATGCACGATCGCGTGCCCCTGCCCGGATCCGATCTCGACCACGAGCGGCGCCGTGCGCCCCCATACCGCGACCGGATCCAGCTCGGCGCCGCGGGCGACGCTCGTCGCGGCCGTGTCGCGCGGCACCGGCAGCACGAACGCCGGGGCGAGCTCGCTCCACGCGCGCTCCTGCGCCTCGGACATCCTGCCGCTGCGGCGGACGAACGAGACGGGACGGTCGCGGAAGACTCCGGGCGCGGGTTCGGTCACCCTCCCAGGGTAGCCAGCCGTGTCGCCGGGGCGACCGGCCCGGTCGCCGCCCTTCGTCTCGGAGCTGGGCTCGTCGCTCAGGGGCCTCCGCGGGGCGGCGAGAACCGCGAGACTGCACGTGGGCGCCGAGACCGTGGGGTTGCCCCGCTGTCTCGGCGCCCCGCTGCAGTCTCGCGGGCTCCGCGACTCTCCGGCTCAGCGGCCCGGGCTCCTGCTGAGCGCTCCGTGGCGGGTCAGGCCGTCACGAAGTCGATGAGCTCCTCGACGCGTCCGAGCAGTGTCGGCTCCAGGTCGCGGTACGAGTGCACCGAGCCGAGGATCCGCTTCCACGCGCGGGCGAAGTCGGCCTGCTCGGCGGCCGGCCAGCCGAGCCCGCGACAGACGCCCGTCTTCCAGTCGATCCCGCGCGGGACCTCCGGCCACGCCCGGATGCCGAGCGCACGCGGGGTCACGCACTGCCACACGTCGACGAACGGGTGGCCGACGATCCGCACGTGTGCGCCGTGGCGTCCACGCTCCACCGTCTGGGCGATGCGCGCCTCCTTCGATCCCGGCACGAGGTGGTCCACGAGCACCCCGTAACGCCGTTCGGCGGTGGGCGGCTCGGCGTCCAGCATCTCGGCGAGCAGGTCGACCCCCTCGAGGTACTCCACGACGACGCCTTCGACCCGCAGGTCGTCGCCCCAGACCTTCTCCACGAGCTCGGCGTCATGACGCCCCTCGACGAGGATGCGGCTCGGCCGGGCCACCCGGGCACGTGCCTCGGCCACGGCGAACGAGCCGGACGCGGTGCGCCGGGACGCCGCGGGCGCCGATCGTGCGGGGGCGACCAGCACGACCGCCTCGCCGTCGACGAGGAATCCGGGCCCGAGAGGGAAGACGCGGCGCCGGTCATGGCGGTCCTCGAGCTCGACGAGCCCGCCGGTGATCCCGACCACCGCACCGCAGTAGCCGTCCTCGGCGACCTCGACCACGAGATCACGCTGCGCTTCCACGCGGGCGAGCGTGCGCTGCGAGCGCTCGCGCCAGCCGGCGGCGAGCACATCTGATCCGTATCGGTCGTCCATCGGTGCGCCAGCGTACCCACTCGTCGGCCGCGCGCCGCGGAGCGACCCGCCGATGCGCGCGTCCCTGGCACACGCCGGATCGGCGGCCCCTGATCAGCGGCGCCGGAGCACTGCCCCTCGCGGAGGACTCGGAAGCCGTCTCTCGGGGGATTTTCGAGTCGGACTGCATAGACTCGTGACGGGACGTGTCCCACCCCCCTCGGAGGAGACGATCGATGCGACAGCGCTGGGCTCTTACTCTTCTCGCCGCGCTCGCGTTCGTCCTCATCGGAGCCGGCCCCGCCCTCGCCGCGGCACCGGTCACCCTCGGATCCGGCTACGTCTACGACGACGCCGCGGTTCTCGGCTCCGCCGAGGTCGACGCCGCCGAGGCGCGACTCGAACGTCTCACGGACGAGACCGGCCTCGATCTGTGGGTCGTCTACGTCGATCGCTTCAGCGATCCCGCCGCCGCCGAGGATTGGGCGAACACGACGGCCGAGCAGAACGGGCTGGGGCCGAGCCAGTACCTGCTCGCGGTCGCGGTCGACTCGCGCCAGTTCTACCTCTCCGGCGACTCCGCAGGGCCGTTGAGCGAGGACCAGCTCGCCACGATCGAACAGCAGAGCATCCTGCCCGCCCTCCGTGACGACGACTGGGCGGGGGCGATCGACGCGGCCGCCGACGGCATCACCGTCGCAGTCGGCGGCACCGTCTCGTCCGACGACGACGGCTCCGTCTCACCCGCGGACGGCTCCGGCATCGACGTCGGCGTGATCATCGCCGTCATCGCCGGTGCCGCCATCGTGGCCGTCGTCATCTTCTTCGTGGTGCGCTCGCGCCGGAAGGGCGACGGTGCAGCCGCGAAGCCCGCCGAGAGCACAGCCGATCTCGGGCGGCGCGCCGCCGCGGCCCTCGTCCGTACCGACGACGCCCTCCGCACGGGCGAGCAGGAGCTCGGCTTCGCCACAGCGCAGTTCCCCGACTCGGCGACCGCGCCGTTCGTCGCCGCCCTCGCCGCATCCCGGGCCGACCTCGACCGGGCGTTCTCCCTGCGTCAGCAGCTCGACGACGACATCCCCGACAGCGACGAGCAGGTGCGCGCGTGGCACACCGAGGTGCTCGCGCTGTGCGAGAGCGCCGAGGCGCGCCTCGACGAGCAGGCCGCGGCCTTCGACGAGCTGCGTCGGCTCGAGCAGGACGCCCCGGCCGCACTCGACCGCGTGCGCGCAGAGCGCAAGAACGCCGAGGACGAGGTCTCCCCCGCGTCGGCCCGGATCGCACAGCTGAGCGCGACCTATGCCGCGTCCGCGCTCGTGACCGTCGCCGACAACATCGAGCAGGCCCGCCATCGTCTCGGCTTCGCAGATGACCAGCTCGCCGCCGCCGCCGCCGCGCTCGCCCGCGGCGCGTCGGGAGACGCCGCGGTCGCCATCCGCTCGGCCGAGGACGCCGTGGCGCAGGCGCGCGGGCTGGCGCAGGCCGTCGACACCCTCGATGCGCAGCTGACGAGCGCCGCCGCACAGATCCCGGCGCTCGCAGCGGAGCTCGACCGCGACATCGCCTCCGCAGCCGCTCTGCCGGATGCCGACGGCCGCCTCGCGAGCGCCGTGGCCGCAGCCCGCGTCGAGGCCGACGCGGCCCGCGAGGGCGCGGGCGATCCCGTGGCGACCCTGCAGCGGCTGCAGGCCGCGGACGAGAAGCTCGACGCCCTCCTGCTGTCCGCCCGCGACGCCGCGGCCCGCATCGACCACGCCCGTCAGCTGCTCGGTCCCACCCTGGCGCAGGCCGCGGCCCAGATCTCGGCCGCCGAGGACTTCATCGCCGCCCGGCGCGGTGCCGTCGGCGCCACCGCACGCACGCGGCTGACCGAGGCCCGCACCTCGCTCACCGAGGCGCAGGGACTGCAGGCGACCGACCCCGAGCGCGCCCTGCAGGCCGCTCAGCGCGCCGCACAGCTCGCCGCCTCGGCGACCGAATCCGCACGGGGCGACGTCGATGTGTTCGCCCCGGCCGGAGGCGGCGGAGGGAACGACATGGGCGCCATGCTGGGCGGGCTCCTCATCGGCTCGATGCTCGGAGGCGGCGGCGGACGCTCCCGCAACAGCGGCTTCGGCGGGTTCGGCGGCGGCTCGCGCGGCGGCGGGGGCGGCTCCCGTGGCGGCGGCGGCTTCGGGGGCGGACGCTCCCGGAGCGGCGGCGGAAGCTTCGGCGGCGGCGGCCGGTCCCGCTCCGGCGGCGGCCGTTTCTGACCCCGCCCCACCCGGAGAACACCTCAAGGAAAGGAAACACGATGGCCAAGCAGTCCATCTTCGGACGCATCTCGACCCTCGTCCGCGCGAACGTCAACGCGATGATCGATTCTGCGGAGGACCCGCAGAAGATGCTCGACCAGCTCGTGCGCGACTACACGAACAACATCGCCGACGCGGAGGCGGCCATCGCCGAGACGATCGGCAACCTGCGGCTGCTGGAGCGCGACCACCAGGAGGACGTGCAGGCCGCGGCCGAGTGGGGCAGCAAGGCCCTCGCCGCCAGCCGGCGGGCCGACGACCTGCGCGGCGCCGGGAACGCGACGGATGCCGACAAGTTCGACAACCTCGCCAAGATCGCGCTGCAGCGCCAGCTCTCCGAGGAGAGCCAGGCGAAGGCCGCCGCCCCGCAGATCGCCGCGCAGACCGAGGTCGTCGACAAGCTCAAAGACGGCCTCAGCGGCATGAAGCAGAAGCTCGAGCAGCTGAAGACCAAGCGCAGCGAGCTGCTCGCGCGTGCCAAGGTCGCCGAGGCGCAGAACAAGGTGCACGATGCCATCAAGAGCGTCAACGTGCTCGACCCGACGAGCGAGATCGGCCGATTCGAGGACAAGATCCGCCGTCAGGAGGCTCTCGCCCAGGGCAAGGCGGAGCTCGCCGCGTCGAGCCTCGACGCCCAGTTCGAGAGCCTCGACGACATCGGCGAGCTCACCGAGGTCGAGGCGCGGCTGGCCGCGCTGAAGGCAGGGGGCCAGCCGCAGGGCGCGCTCGGCGCCGGCGCCGAGGGGCAGCCCGTCCCGCAGCAGCAACTGCCGCAGCAGCACCAGCAGTGAGCGACGGCGGGGTCGCGCGTCGCGGCCCCGCCCTTCCGGAGGTGATGGAGATGGCGCGCTTCCTGATCGTGCCGCAGTGGCAGGGCTCCTCCTCGGCACGGGCGATGCAGCTCGTCGACGGCGCCGAGGCGATCGCCGGCGATCTGCCGAGAGCCGCGTGCACCATGATCGAGGTCCCGGCCGAGGCCGGAGAGGACCTGGGCACGGGCGTACGCCGGCTCTCGACGCTGCGACGCGTCCGCGAGCTCGTCGAAGAGGCGGTGCGTCACGCGGAGGAGCCGCTCATCGTGGTGGGCGGCGACTGCGGCGTCGCCGCCGGGGCGGTCGCCGCGACGGCGGGAGACGACCTCGCCGTCGTCTGGATGGACGCGCACGCCGACCTGAACTCCCCCGAGAGCAGCCTGTCGGGCGCCTTCCACGGCATGGTGCTGCGGGCGATCCTCGGAGAAGGCCCCGAAGGTCTCGCCCTGCCCGCGGGTGCGGTCACGCCCGCGCGGGTCGTGCTCGTCGGAACCCGCGATCTGGACCCCGCAGAAGCGGCGTTCGTCGAGGAGGCGGGGATCCGGATGCTCCCCACCGACGCCCTCGACGATCCCGCGCAGCTCGTCGCCGCGGTCGCCGCCACCGGCGCGCGCCGCATCCACATCCACATCGACCTCGACGTGCTCGACCCGTCCGCGATCACCGGGATCGGCTTCCCGGTGCCCTTCGGAGCGGATCCGGTCGCGCTCGTGGCCGCGCTCAGAGCCCTCCGCGAGGCCTTTCCCGTCGCCGGCGCCACGATCACCGAGTTCGCCCCCGCCTCCCCCGCGGACGCCGCATCCGACCTGGGGACGATCCTGCGCCTCGTGGGGGCGCTCGCGTGAGCGCCGCTCGCCCGCCGGCCGACTGGCGCGCGCGTGCCGAACGCGCCGTGGAACGGGGACGGCGGCTCGACCGCTGGATCCCTGCATTCCTGCTCGACTCCCCCGTCAGCCGGATCGGCTACCTGTACGGATGCACCGTCGGCTGGATGTGGGGATCGGTGTGGAGCCGCGGCCGGGTGGAGCGGCACGGCCCGCTCCACGTGTTCCGCGGGCTGCCCTCCTGGGCGTATCCCCGCGGCGGCGTGTGCGTGGGGAACTGCTTCCTCACCGGCGACGGTCCCACGAACGCGCGGCTCCTCGCGCACGAGGCCGTCCACGAGCGTCAGTGGCGTCGCTACGGCTTCCTCATGCCCGTGCTGTACGCGCTCGCGGGCCGCGACCCGCTGCGCAACCGCTTCGAGATCGAGGC
Source organism: Microbacterium sp. 18062 (assembly GCF_902706225.1). Taxonomy (GTDB): domain Bacteria; phylum Actinomycetota; class Actinomycetes; order Actinomycetales; family Microbacteriaceae; genus Microbacterium. The sequence continues at coordinate 20,740 of NZ_CACSKB010000014.1, read as the reverse complement.
CGGCCTCGAGGACGGCAACTACGTGCGCCGCTCCTCCCGCTGACCCGGAGGTCTCCGGGTTCGGTTCCTGAAGCGAAAGCGCGAGCTCCGAGACGAAGGGGCGCGTCGCCAGGTCATGGGGAGGCCGGCCCGTTCATAGCTCATGACATGTGTGGCCCGCCAGGGGCGCCGAGACGCTGACCTCAGCGCGAGGTGAGCAGACCGAAGCGCTCCGGGGTGTGGATGCGCACCGCCGGGATGCCCCGGTTCTCGACGAGGTGGTCGACGATGTCGGCCGTGCCGAGGTAGCCGCCGAGCAGCGTCACCGACGTGCCGCAGGCGTCGTCATCGGTGCAGAGCATCTCGTCGGCCCACGCGATGACGGCTCGGCTGAGGGCGACGCCGGGGGCGCAGGCGCGTCCCGTGCCAGGATCCCCCGTGCGACGGGACCGCGCGAGCCACGTGATCGTCATGCGGGCGGGAACGCGGATGTCGACGATGTGCTCCTCGTCGGGGACCTCGACGAACACGCGGCCCGTGGAGCAGAGCGGGAGCGTCGTCAGCAGCATCTCGAGGTCGGAGAGCGAGGTCTCGTCAGCCGTCACCAGGTGCTGGGCGCGCACGTGCTTGGACGCACGGCAGGCGCTCTGGCTGTGGACGGTGTGCTCGATCATGACGCACCCACTATAACCCCGCGAGGTTAGGCATGCCTACCCTCGCGGGGAATTCTTCTCGATCGCACAGGATGCGGCGCATCCGCCCGCGTCGGCCCCGACGGCTCAGGACGCGGCGACCAGGATGCGGCGGAGCTCGACGATCTCGTCGTCGTGCAGGCCCGCCGCCCGCAGGTACTCGACGGGGGCGCCGTAGGAGCTCCGCAGGCGGTCGAGCAGCGTCCGCATCACCGGTTCCGGCGAGCCCGTGACGAGCTCCTCGAGATGCGCCGACTGCGGATGTGCCATCCGCAGCGACGACAGGACGCGACGATTCCGCTCCGGCGAGAGCATGGCCGCGGTACGCGCGTAGTCCGCGACGATGGCGTCCTCCTCCACACCCGTCGCCGCGAGGATCAGCGCGATCGAGACGCCCGTGCGGTCCTTGCCCGCCGTGCAGTGCACGAGCACCGGCTGCATCGCCAGCACGCCATGCACGACCTCGATCAGTTGCGGCGCCGACTCATCGACGATATGCGCGTAGAGCTCGTCGAGCCCCCGGTCGGCCTCGAGGAAGGAGGACACCGAGCCGAGGAGCAGCGGGACCCGCACCGTGTCGAGCACCACGGGCTCGAGCAGCGTCGGATCCCGCCGCACTTCGTCGTCGTCGCGCAGATCGATGATGCGCCGAAGCCCCAGCTCGGCGATCGCCGCCTGCGCGGCAGGGGCGAGGCGCGCGAGGGTGCCGGAGCGGAAGAGGACCCCCGATCGGGTCGTCCCGCCCGCCGCCGGAAGCCCGCCGGTGTCTCGGAAGTTCTCGGCGCCCGCGATGGCGCGGGCGGGCACCTCGTTCACGACAGGTCGCGCGGCGGCACCGGGTAGCGTCCCGCGATGGCGATGCGGTTGAACGCGTTGATCGAGACGAGGATCCAGCTCAGCGCCACGTACTCGGTCTCCGAGAGGATGCCGCCGACGCGATCGTAGACCTCGTCGGGCACGCCCCCCTCGTCGATGAAGGTGACGGCCTCGGCGAGCTCGAGTCCCGCGCGCTCCCGCTCCGTGAACACGCCCGACTCGCGCCAGACGGCCACCTGCGCGATCGCATCGGCGTCCAGGCCCGCCGCGAGGCCGCGATCGACGTGCACGCGGACGCAGAACGCGCATCCGTTCAACTGTGACGCGTGCAGCTGCACGAGCTCCTTGAGCCGGTCGTCGATGCCCGCCTCGGCGGCGACCGCTCCGACCGTCTTGGCGAGCGCCTCGAGAGCCCTGTAGGCCTCGGGCGCCGACCTGGAGAGATGGACCCGGCGCTCTTCGCTCATGGGTCCCAGGGTACCGATCGACCAGCGCGCCGGGGCGGAGCGTCGCCCGATCCCGACCGGGGCACCGGACGGCCGTGATCCTGCGTCATACGGCGCATCGTCGTCCCGGAGCGGCATGGCTGCGCGTAGCATTCCCTCGTGACCGACGACGCTTTCGACGAGTTCTCGTTCCTCCCGGCGCAGGCCGCCGACATCGGCCGCCGCGGCCCCCTCCCCGCCGCCGCACGGCGGACGCTCGACCTCCCCGACGGCCGGACGCTCGCCGGGCTCCGCTACGGCGACGATCCGCCCCTGGTCGCCTTCCTCCACGGCGCGGGGCTGAACGCGCACACGTGGGACACGACGATCCTCGCCCTCGGCCTCCCGGCGCTCGCGATCGACCTGGCCGGACACGGTGACTCGTCGTGGCGCGAGGATGCCGACTACTCGCCGCGCACCCTCGCCGGCGACGTCGCCCTCGCCCTGCGCGAGTGGACCGACCGACCGCAGGTGCTCGTCGGGCATTCGCTCGGCGGCCTCGCCGCCGCGGCCGTGGCGGCGGCCCATCCCGATCTGGTCCGGCGCCTCGTGATCATCGACATCACGCCCGGCGTCGATCCGGATGCGGGTCCCCGCCAGGTGCGGCAGTTCTTCGCCGGCCCCACCGACTGGGCCACGCGCGACGAGCTGGTGGAGCGGGCGCTCGGCTTCGGGCTGGGCGGCACGCGCGCCGCGGCCACCCGAGGGGTCTACCTGAACTCGCGCATCCGGCCGGACGGACGGGTCGAGTGGAAGCACCACTTCGCGCACCTCGCCGCCGCCGCGGCGAACGCCGCCGCCCCAGGCGCAGACACCGCGGACGGCGACGCCCCGACCGCCCCGGACACCCTGCGGGACGTGCTCTCGGCGGCCGGCTGGGACGACGTCGAGGGGGTCCGTGCGCCGCTGACCCTGATCCGCGCAGATCGCGGCTACGTGACCGAGGAGGATGCGACGGAGTTCGCCCGGCGATGCCCCGATGCCGAGGTCGTCGTCGTGCACGCGCACCACAACGTGCACGAGGAGATCCCGGTCCCCCTCGCGAATCTGCTGCGCACCGCGGCGGAGAGCAACTGACGCCGTCGCGCGACAACGCGGCCACGCGACCCACCGCACGAGCGGTCCCGGCCGCCTCAGCGGCGGAAGAGTCCGCGCTTCCTGACCGGCTTCAGCGACTTCTGCAGGTAGACCGTGCCGAGCCAGCGGCCGAACTTGAAGCCCACCCGCCCCATCCGGCCGACCTCGACGAACCCGAGCTTCTCGTGCAGCGCGATGGATCCCTCGGCGCCCTTGTCGCTGATGACCGCGACGAGCTCGCGGATGCCCTTCTCCTCGCACGCCGCGATCAGGGCTTCGAGGAGCGCCCGACCCAGCCCCTTGCCCGACGCCGCCTGCCCGAGGTAGATGGAGTCCTCCAGCGTGTACCGGAACGCGGACTTCCCGGCCCATGGCTGCGCGAGCGCGTACCCCAGGATCTGTCCCGAGGGAGACTCGGCGACCAGGAACGGCAGGTCGAGCTTCTTCAGGAAGTCGAACTTCTCCCGCCACTTCGCAAACGACCACTTCTTCTCGTCGAAGGTGACCACCGAGTTGGTGACGTAGTGGTTGTAGATCTCGCGGATGTGCGGCAGGTCCCGCGGCTCGGCGGGGCGTATCTCGTAGGTGAAGGGGCGTTCGGGCTCGACGGCGCGCCGCAGATGCCATGGCATCCGCCGCCGGTTCCGGTCGTATTCCTCTTCGAGCATGGCGAACAGCCTACGCCGGGATACGCCAGTCGACGGGGTCGGCGCCGCGCTCGGCGAGCAGTTCGTTCGCGCGGGAGAACGGCCGGGAGCCGAAGAACCCGCGGTGCGCGGACAGCGGCGACGGATGCGGCGACTCGATGATCGGCGTCGTGCCGAGCAGGGGTCGCAGGTTCGCCGCATCCCTGCCCCACAGGATGGCCACCAGCGGGGCGTCCCGCGCGGCGAGCGTGCGGATCGCGTGCTCGGTGACGCGCTCCCATCCCCAGCCGCGGTGCGATCCGGGCGCGCCGGGGGCGACCGTGAGCACACGGTTGAGCAGCATGACGCCCTGATCCGTCCAGGCGGTGAGATCCCCGTGGGGAGCGGGCTCGATGCCGAGGTCGGCGGAGAGCTCCTGATAGATGTTCGCGAGACTCCGCGGCAGTGGACGCACGTGCGCGTCGACGGCGAACGAGAGACCGATCGGATGCCCCGGCGTCGGGTAGGGGTCCTGCCCGACGATCAGCACCCGCACGTCGGCGAGGGGCCGTTCGAAGGCACGCAGCACGCGGTTGCCCGCGGGCAGGTAGCGCCGGCCCGCCGCGACCTCGCCGCGCAGGCGTTCGCCGAGCGCCGCGATGTCGGGGCCCACCGGCGCGAGGGCCTCGGCCCAGCCCGGATCCATGAGTCCGGACGCCGCGAGCTCCGGCAGCGAGCGCGCCATGGCTCAGGCCGATGCGGGCAGGCCCGCATCCTCTTCCAGGACCGAGCCCTGCCAGGACCACGGGAAGTCGATCCAGAGATCGGTGTGCTTCCACTCGAAGTCGGGGCGGACGATGGTCGTGGGCTTCGTGTAGATGACCGCCGAGCGCACGTCGGCGCCGCGCCCGGTGAGCAGCCGCACCGCGAGGTCGAGCGTGCGGCCGCTGTCGGCGACGTCGTCGACGAGCAGGACGCGTCGGCCGTCGAGGTAGGTCAGGTCGAGCTCGGGCGGCAGCAGCTCCGGGGCGTCGAGCACCGTGCCGATGCCGGTGTAGAACTCCACGTTGATCGCACCGCAGTTCTTCACGCCGAGCCCGTAGGCGATCGCCCCCGCGGGAAGCAGCCCGCCGCGGGCGATCGCGACGACCACCTCGGGCGCGAACCCCGCGGCGATGACGTCGCGGGCAAGATCCCGGGATGCGTCGCCGAAGCGGTCCCAGGTCAGGGTCTCGCGCTCGGGCGCCGCGCTCTGTTCAGTCACCCGTCCAGCCTACGGCCGGCGGGCGCCTCGCGTGGTCGTTCCCGGCCTCCGGGACGCACGCCCGCGCCCGCGCCCAGTAACGTGTCGCCATGACCCGAACCGACGCCCGCGGCCGACTGCGCTCCTCCGCGCTGGGCATCACCGCCTCGCTCATCGGATGGTTCGTCCTCGTCGAGATCACGAGCGGCATCCTGCAGGGATACTATGTGCCCCTGTTCAGCGACATCGTGGAGCACCTCGGCGTGCACGACTCCGACGTGAACTGGTTCGAGGCGGCGCAGCTGCTGCTGTCCGCGCTCGTCGTCCCCGTGCTGGCGAAGCTCGGCGACATGTACGGCCACAAGCGGATCCTGCTCGTCGCCACGGTCCTCACCGCCGGCGCGACCTGGTGGATCGTTTTCGCCGACGGTTTCTGGGGGTTCCTCATCGCGTGGGCGCTGCAGGGGTTCTACGTCGTCTGGCTGCCCCTCGAGATCGCGCTCATCTTCGAACGCGGGCGCCGGCAGGGCCGCGGCGTCTCGGCCACTCGACGGGCGGCGGGCCTGCTCGTGGTGGGCCTCCAGGCCGGCGCGATCGTCGGAGCCCTGGCGGCCGGGCGCATCTTCGCCGCGACGGCGGAGAACCTCACCGTGACCCTCATGATCCCCGCCATAGCGGTGACGCTCATCGGGTTCGTCATCTGGTTCGGCGTCCCCGAGTCCGAGCCGCTCCCGGGACGACGGCTCGACGCGGGAGGCTTCGTCATCCTCGCCGTCGCGCTGCTGCTGGTCACGAGCGCGCTCACGTTCCTGCGGCTCAACGGACCCGGGTTCGTCTGGACCTGGGCGCTGCTGGCGGCGGGGCTCGCCGCGTTCGTGTGGTTCGTCCGGTTCGAGCTCCGGCAGGAGGACCCGGCCATTGACATCCGCGTCCTCCGACGTCCCGAGATGTGGCCGGTCCAGGCGACCGCCGCCCTCGTCGGCATCAGCCTGCTGGGCGCGCAGGGCCCGCTCTCGACGTACGCCGGCACGGACTCCTCGCTCGGCTATGGTCTCGGCCTCGACGCGACCGGACGCTCGAACGTCATCGGCGTGTACCTCGTGTCGCTCATCGTCGGCGCGGTCGTGTTCTCCCTCACCTCGCGCCGGGCGAGCCCGCGACTGATCCTCATCGGCGCATCGCTGCTGGTCGGCATCGGGTATCTGCTGTTCCTCCCGTTCCACCTCGAGCTCTGGCAGGTGCTGCTGAACCTCTCGATCGCGGGCCTCGGCTCGGGTGCGCTCGTCGCGGCGCTGCCGGCCGCCGCGGCCGCCGCGGCGCCGCGTGGGCAGACCGGGGTCGCCTCCGCGCTCACCAACACCACCAAGACGATCGGCGGCACGTTCGCCTCCGCTGTCTTCGGGGTCGTGCTCGCCGCCGGCCTCGGCGCCGTGGCAAGCCAGACGGCCGCATCGCTCGGCGGCTACCTCGCGGTGTGGACGATCTGCGCGGTCGGCGGGTTCGTCGCCGCCGCGGTGCTCTTCGCGGTGCCGAAGGTCGCGTTCGCCGACACCGACACCGCCGAGGCGGCCGCCGCCGCCGGCGAGTCGCAGATCATCTGACGCGGGCCAGCGGCCTGGGTCGCTGACGACCGACGAAGGAGGCGAGATCTTCCCACTCCGGGGAGACTTTCGGGTCAGCTTCTCCGCGCCCCTGGCGGGGCACTCCGTGGGGTGGGGAAAGTCCAGGCAATGCGCCTGTTGAACAGAACCGGGGCGGGGAGACTTTCGGGTCAGGACTCCCGCACCCGCAACGGCCCGCGCGCCAGCAGATGCTGCGCCGACTGGGCGACCGGCCGAACCGTGACCAGGTCGAGGTTCACGTGCCCCGGCGCCCCCAGGGCGTACGCGATGACATCGGCCACGTCGTCCGCCGACAGCGGCTGCTCCACGTCCGCGTAGACGTCGTCCGCGGCTGCGGCGTCGCCGCCCAGCCGGTTCAGCGAGAACTCCTCCGTGCGCACCATGCCCGGGGCGATCTCGATCACCCGGATCGGCTCGCCGTTCAGCTCGAGCCGCAGCGCGCTCACGAGCATCGACTCCGCGGCCTTCGCCGCGTTGTAGCCGCCGCCGCCCGGGTAGGCGACCTGCGCCGCCGTGGAGGTCACGAACAACGCGTCCGCGTGGGAATCGGATGCGGCCGCCCGCCGCAGGAGCGGCAGCAGGTGCGCGACGAGCCGCTGCGAGGAGAGCACGTTGGCCTCGTACATCCACCGCCAGTCGGCAGCGGTCCCCTCGGCGACCCGGTCGGTGCCGCGTGCGCCGCCGGCGACCTGCACCAGGGCATGCACCGGGCCGGAACCGGCCAGCCAGCTCGCGAGGGCCTCGACGTCCGCCTCGACCGTGAGGTCCGCGGCGTACGCGACGACGCCGGTCGCCGCCTCGAGGGCCTCGAGGCGGTCGGCGCGACGCGCGACTCCCACGACATCCCATCCGCGGGAGCGCAGCGCCCGCGCGGTCGCCTCACCGATCCCCGAGCTCGCTCCGGTCACCACAGCACGTCTGTTCGCCATGGCTCCACGCTACGCAATCCGGGCGACGAGGGTGTTACGTCACGTGTCCCATGCGTTGTCGCGCCTCGGGCCCGCCCGTAATCTCGAGGTGTCCGCGACACCCGCCGCGGCACCCACGGAGTTTCAGGAGACCGCGATGTCCGCACCCGAGAACTGGCGTTTCGAGACCAAGCAGGTCCACTCTGGCGCCGCACCCGACCCGACGACCAAGGCGCGGGCGACCCCGATCTACCAGACCACGTCGTACGTGTTCGACAACGCCGATCACGCCGCCAACCTGTTCTCGCTCGCCGAGCCCGGCAACGTCTACACCCGCATCATCAACCCGACGCAGAGCGTCGTGGAGGAGCGCATCGCGGCGCTCGAGGGCGGCACGGCCGCACTGCTGGTGGCCTCGGGCCAGGCGGCGGAGACCTTCGCCATCCTCAACATCGCCGAGTCCGGCGACCACATCGTCTCCTCCAGCTCGATCTACGGCGGCACGTACAACCTGTTCAAGTACACGCTCGCGAAGCTCGGGATCACGACGACGTTCGTGGAGAACCAGGACGACCCTGAGGAGTGGCGTCGTGCGGTGCAGCCGAACACGAAGCTGTTCTTCGCCGAGACGGTCGGAAACCCCCAGATCAACGTCCTCGACATCCGCGCCGTCGCCGACGTCGCGCACGAGTCCGGCGTGCCGCTGATCGTCGACAACACGATCGCGACGCCGTACCTCATCCGTCCGCTGGAGTTCGGTGCCGACATCGTCCTGCACTCGGCCACGAAGTTCCTCGGCGGGCACGGCACGACCATCGGCGGCGTCATCGTCGACGGCGGGAAGTTCCCCTGGTCGCAGAACGTCGAGCGCTTCCCCGGTCTCACCGAGCCCGACCCCTCGTACCACGGCCTGAGCTACACCGGCGTGCTCGGCGACGGCGTCGCCTACATCACCAAGGCCCGTGTGCAGCTGCTGCGCGACCTGGGCGCCGCGATCGCGCCGATCAGCGCCTGGCTGCTGCTGCAGGGCATCGAGACGCTGTCGCTGCGCATCGAGCGTCACGTGCAGAACGCGCAGGAGATCGCCGAGTGGCTCGAGAACCAGGACGACGTCGCCTCGGTGAACTACTCCGGCCTCCCCACCTCGCCCTGGTACGCGGCGGCCAACCAGTACGCGCCCAAAGGCGTCGGCGCGGTGCTCTCGTTCGAGCTCAAGGGCGGCGTGGGCGCGGGTCGCGAGTTCGTCAACAGCCTGACCCTCTTCAGCCACCTGGCGAACATCGGCGACGTCCGCTCGCTGGTGATCCACCCCGCCTCGACCACCCACTCGCAGCTGACGCCGGAGCAGCAGCTCACCGCCGGTGTCACTCCGGGCCTCGTGCGCCTCTCGGTGGGCATCGAGAACGTCGTCGACCTGAAGGCCGACCTCGAGCAGGCCCTCGCCGCGGCCCGCCGCCTCTCGGAGGCCGCACGCGCCTGAGCGCATCTCGAAGGACGACGGATGCTCCGGACCCGCGCGGGTCCGGAGCATCCGTCGTCTCACCCGAGCACACGCCGACCCGTCGTCGAGGCCGGCGACGTAACACGTGCCCGCACACCCGGCGAAGCCCGGAAGAATGGAGCACATGGACTGGCAGACCTCCGAGGACACCGTGCCGAGCGCGCTGGTGACGGAGGCCGACACGCGTCTGCTGCGCGGGCGCCCTCCGGCCACCGGGGCATGGCGCGACGGCGACCCGAACGGCGACCGGCAGTTCACCGCCTTCGCCGGCTTCCGCACCGAGGGCGGCGAACAGCTGCCGGCATACCGTCTCGCCTACGAGACCTGGGGGGCGTTGAACGACAGCCGCGACAATGCGGTGCTGGTGCTGCACGCGCTCACCGGAGACAGCCACGTGCGCGGTCCCGCCGGCTCCGGCCACGCGACGGCCGGCTGGTGGGAGAACATCGTCGGCCCGGGAGCCGCGATCGACACCGACCGCTGGTTCGTCATCGCTCCGAACATGCTGGGGGGATGCCAGGGCTCGACGGGCCCCGCGAGCATCTCGCCGGACGGCTACGAGTGGGCCGCACGGTTCCCGTACCTCACGATCCGCGATCAGGTGGCCGCGCAGGTCGCGCTGGCCGACGCCCTCGGCATCGATCGGTGGGGCGCCGTCGTCGGCGGCTCGATGGGCGGGATGCATGCCCTCGAGTGGAGCGTCGCCCATCCCGAGCGGGTCGCGCGCCTGGCCGTCCTCTCGGCTCCCCCGGTGACCACGGCCGACCAGATCGCCCTCAACTCGGTGCAGATCGAGGCCATCCGCATGGATCCGCGCTACGTCGGCGGTGAGTACTACGACGCGCTCGCCGGCGACGGCCCGCACCGGGGGCTCGCACTCGCGCGCCGCATGGCGCTGCTCAACTACCGCAGTCCGACGGAGCTGAACCAGCGGTTCCAGCGCTCGTGGCAGTCGGGGGTCAGCCCGCTCGGACACGGCGGCAGGTTCGCAGTAGAGTCCTACCTCGACTTCCACGGCAACAAGTTCACGCGCCGCTTCGACGCGAACAGCTACATCACGCTCGTCGAGGCGATGAACTCGCACGACGTCGGGCGCGACCGGGGCGGCGTCGAGGAGGCGCTGCGACGCGTCACCGCGACCGCCCTCGTCCTCGGCATCGACAGCGACCGGCTCTTCCCTGTGGACGGACAGCACCGCATCGCGCGCAGCATCCGGAACGCTCTGGGCGACGAGACGGTCGTCATCTCCAGCGACTTCGGCCACGACGGCTTCCTCATCGAGACCGACGCGGTCGCCCGGCACCTGAGCCGGCTGCTCGCGACCTGAGTCCCCCGCCCGCGCGGTCAGTCGGACAGCGGCTCGTGCGGATGCAGCACGGGCGCGGGCGTGCCGGCGCGACTCTCGACGGCGTAGCCGGTCGCGGCGATCGTGAGACCGCCCACGGCGAGCCCCACCCCGACCCAGGTCGGCGCGACGAAGCCCCATCCGGCGGCGATGACGAGACCTCCGAGAAACGCGCCGAGGCTGTTGCCGATGTTCAGCGCCGAGTGGTTGAGCGCGGCGGCGATCGACTGGTTGTCGCCGGAGACGTCCATGAGGCGAGACTGGATGGGGGGACTGAGCGCCGCAGAGACGAGTCCGACCAGGAACACGAGAACGCCGAGCGTGACGATCCAGGCGGCGGTGAGCGCGAGGATCACGAGGACCCCCGCGAGCGCGGTCAGCCCCCACAGGAGGGTGCGACGCAGGTCGATGTCGGCGAGGTGTCCGCCGACGAGGTTGCCGACCGTCATCCCGAGCCCGATCACGATCAGCACGATCGGCACCGCCCAGACGGGCGAGCGGGCGACGTCCGTGACGAGAGGGGACACGTAGGAGTAGACGGCGAAGAAGCCGCCGAATCCGATCGCCCCCGTGCCGAGCGCGAACCACACCTGCCCGATGCGGAAGACCCCGAGCTCGGCGCGGAGCGTCTGGCCGGGCCGGCCGGGGCGGCGCGGCACGAAGATCGCGATCATCGCCGTGGCGAGCGCGAAGACGAGGGCGACGAGCGCGAAGGCGACGCGCCATCCGAACTGCTGGCCGAGGAATGTGCCGAGCGGCACGCCGACGACGTTCGCGACCGTCAGGCCGGTCAGGACGAACGCGACCCCCTTGGCCCGGTTTCCGGGGCCCAGCACCTCCGCGGCGACGAGTGCGCCGATGCCGAAGTACGCGCCGTGCGGCAGGCCCGCGAGGAACCGCGACGCGGCGACGAGCTCGAAGGTGGGCGCGAACACGGTGAGGGCGTTGAAGACGGTGAGGGCGAGCGCGAGGAGGACCATCACCCGGTGCCGCGGGAAGCGCGCCACCGATCCCGCGATCGTGGGGGCGCCGACCACCACGCCGAGCGCATACAGGCTGATGAGCCAGCCGGCCTGCGCGATCGCCTCGTCGGGGTTCGCCGTCCACGAGCCGGGCAGCAGCTCCTGACCGATGTCGGGCAGGAGCCCCATCACGGTGAACTCGGTCATGCCGATGCCGAAGCTGCCGATGGCGAGGGACAGGAGCGCCCACATCGCCGCCCCCTTCGTCCGAGTCGAAGAGGTCACCGGCCCATGCTAGTCAGCGGGAGACGCGCAAGTCGAATCGATTCGAGACGACGGTCGCGAGCATCCGCGTCAATCGTCGGGGTCCGCGGCGATCGCCTCTTCCAGCCGCTCCACCTTCGCGACGATCTCGCCCGAGTATCCGGGGCGGATGTCGGCCTTCAGCACGAGCGAGACGCGGGAGCCGTACGGCTGCACGGCCTCGGTGGCGGCCTTGACGACGGCGAAGACCTCGTCCCACTCTCCCTCGATCTCGGTGAACATCGAGGTGGTGCGGTGCGGCAGCCCGGAGGCGCGGACGACCCGGACGGCGGCGGCGACCGCGTCGTGGACGGAGCCGTCGGCGCGGCCGTTTCCGGACGGTGCGACGGAGAAGGCGACGAGCATGGGGACCTCGTTTCGGATCGGACGGACGGACGGACGGATGCGGAGCGATCAGCCGACGGGAACAGGCGCGGTCCGCCCCACGCTGCGGCGGGTGCGCACCCGCGCGAGCAGCAGGACCGACCAGACCGTCAGCACGACGAGAAGGAGGTTGCGCACCGTGATGACGACGACGGGGAACGGCATCGCGACCAGGAGGTCGAAGTACGTCATCGGGTAGATGATCTGCGTCGCGAGCGCGATGACCAGGCCGAGCAGCGCCGGCTTCCACCAGCAGCGCCGGTCGATGACGAGGCCGACGACGAGGGGCACGACGAGCCAGACCATGTACTGCGGCGAGCCCACCTTGTTGAAAGCGACGAACGCGGTCACCAGGGCGAGGGCGAGGGGCGGGAACAGCGTGACGAAGGTCGCGCCGCGCCAGGCCTTGTAGGCGCCGAGGAGCGCGATGGAGACCACCGCGATCACGAGCAGCGGCGTCATCGCGTCGATCACCGGGTCCACGTACGGACCGAGCACCTCGAAGGTCAGCAGATCGGGGTTGTAGTAGACGCGCGAGGGCCCGCCGAGCATCAGGTCCCAGAGATAGAACGTGCTCACCGGGGACTCGACCTGCAGGCCGCGCCCGGTCTGGTCGCCGACGAAACCGAAGGCGTGCGCGGCTCCGCCGGCCAGCACGACCGCCCCGAGCGTCACGACGCTCACCGCCACCGCCCCGCCGATCACGGCGGACCGGCGTCGGACAGCGATCACCGCCGCGGCCAGCAACGCCGCGGGCCACACCTTGATCCAGGTCGCGACCGCCAGCAGGATCGAGCCGAGCCAGGGTCGCCGGACGAGCCAGAGGCAGCCCAGGATGCCCAGCGGCACCGTGATCGCGTCGAGGCGGTAGAGCGCGACCGGCCCCATCAGCGCGACGAAGGCGAGCCAGAACCAGGCGGCGGCGTTCCGTCCGGTCGAGCGGCCCCGGCCGACGAGCACCGCGAAGGCGGCGGCATCCACGAGGCCCACCATGATCGCCCACGCCGGGGTGTACGACACCGCCCACGCGAACGCCCAGGCGGCGAGCATCGGCAGCAGCGCGAGCTGCGGGTACACCCAGGACTCGGTGATCCCGACGAAACCCACCTCGGTGCGCATCTCCTGTCCGGTGGCGGAGTCGAGCTCGGTGAACCACCCGCCGTTCAGGAACGCACCCGACCAGGGCTCGTACACCCGGTAGACATCGCCCATCGGCTCGTTCGGCATGACCCAGCCGAGGATCGAGACGCCGACGTGGACGACGAGGAACGCGATCCACAGCACCGCCCGTTTCGACACCGCTTCATCCTACGGGCGACATGCGCGCACTCCCGGACCGCACGCACGTCCCGCGGACGGGAGGCACGGCCCCGGCGGTCACCGTCGATGCGCGGCGAGCACCTCGGCGACGGCGGACGGCAGAGCCTCGGCGACGTCGAGCGCGGTGACGGGTCCGCCGACGGCCCCGAGCCGCTCCGCGGCGATGCCCCCGGCACGGCCGTGCAGCCACGCGGCCGACGCGGCGCCGTCGGCGAGGTCGGCGAGCGCGGTCGCACCGCGCGCGGAGCAGCCGGCGATCACCGCGCCGAGCGCGCCGCCCAGCACGTCTCCGGTGCCCGCGGTCGCGAGCCACGGCGACCCGCTGCGCACCGCCCGCACGGCGCCGCCGGGCTCCGCGACGAGCGTCGTCGCCCCCTTCAGCAGCACCACCGCGCCGAGCGCCGCCGCGGTCTCCTGCGCTGCGGCCGAACGCCGCTCCTCGTCCGCGCCCGGGGGCAGCTGCTCGAGACCGAGACTCCGCCGCAGCCTGTCGAGCTCGCGCGCATGGGGCGTGACGACCATCGGCGCGGTCGCCGATGCCGCGAGATCGAGGGCGCCGGCGTCGACGACGACGGGCACGTCGCCGGCCAGGATGCGGACGAGCGCGGCCCGCTCCGGCGACGTGCGCGCCGAGGCATCCGTGCCGGAGCCGATCACCCACGCCTGCACACGTCCCTCCGCGGCGACCGTCTCCGGCCGTCGCGCGAGCACCAGACCCTCCGGGCGCGACGGCCCGGCGTAACGCACCATCCCCGTGCCGGTCCGCCACGCAGCCTCGACGCCGAGCACGGCGGCGCCCGGATACTCCTGCGAGCCGGTGCGCATGCCCACCACGCCACGGGAATACTTGTCGTCATCGGCCGTTGGCTCACGCAGAGATGCACGGGTCCGCGCCGCATCCCATTCCACCGCCGTCATGGCGACACCCTATCCCCGAGGAGATCCGTGGCCGCTCTGTTCACGCCCTTCACCATCCGCGCCGCCGAGATGCGCAATCGACTCTGGGTGTCCCCCATGTGCCAGTACAGCGCGCAGGACGGCCTGCCCGGCGAATGGCACCACGTGCACCTCGCGCAGTTCGCGTCGGGGGGCGCCGGGCTCGTCATGGCCGAGGCGACCGCGGTGTCGCCGGAGGGACGCATCTCCCCCGACGACACCGGCATCTGGAGCGATGCCCACCGCGACGCCTGGGCGCCCATCGCGGCGGCGATCCGCGCACGAGGCGCGGCCGCCGGCATCCAGCTCGCCCACGCCGGCCGGAAGGCCTCGACCTGGTCGCCGCTCACCGACGGCCGCGGCAGCGTGCCGGTCGCCGAGGGCGGGTGGGAGACGCTCGGCCCCTCGGCCATCGCGTACGAGGGATACGCGACGCCGAGGGAGATGACCCCCGCCGACATCGACGCCGTGGTGGCCGACTTCATCGCGGCGGCCCGGCGCGCGGCCGACGCCGGCTTCACGGTGCTCGAGGTGCACGCCGCGCACGGATACCTCCTGCACACGTTCCTCTCGCCGCTGTCGAACACGCGTACCGACGAGTACGGCGGCCCGCTCGCCGGCCGCGCGCACCTGCTGCTGCGCATCGTGGAGGCGGTGCGCCGCGAGACGCCGGACATCGCGCTCTTCGTGCGCTTCTCCGCATCCGACTGGGCCGAGGGCGGCTGGAGCGTCGAGGACACCGTGCAGGTCGCGCAGTGGGCCGCCGACCGGGGCGCGGACTTCTTCGACGTCTCGTCGGGCGGCCTCGTCGCGCACCAGCGGATCACGCTCGGCCCCGGCTACCAGGTGGCGTTCGCCCGGCGGCTGCGCGAGGCCGGTCTCGCCGTCAACGCGGTCGGCCTCATCGACTCCGGGGCCCACGCCGAGCAGGTGCTCGTCGACGGCGATGCGGATGCAGTGATGTCGGGCCGCGAGTGGCTGCGGGATCCGCACTTCGGGTTGCGCGCCGCCGGCGAGCTGGGCGTGTCCGACGCGCCGTGGCCCCCGCAGTACGCCCGCGCCCGCCGGCACTGACCGGCCTCCGCCCGCGCGCGCCCGCGCCTCTCGCGCTCCCAGGGCCGCCCCGGACCGCGAGAGGGCACGGGAGGCGGCCTCAGCGGGCGCGGCGGGTGGCGTCCTGCACCTCTCCGATGAGCTCCTCGATGATGTCCTCGAGGAACAGCACGGCCGTCGTCTCGCCGGTGCTGTTTCGCACCTGGGCGAGATGGCGGCCGGCCCGGCGCATGAGCGCGAGGGCGTCCTCGAGGTCCGTCGTCTCCTGCAACGGCACCATCTGATGGATCCGCTTCGCCGGGATGGGCCGGTCGATGTGCGGGTCGGCGGGGCCCTCGGCGACCCGTAGCACGTCCTTCAGGTGCACGTACCCGACCGGCACGCCGGCGTCGTCGACGATCACGTATCGCGAGAAGCCGTGCTTCGCGACCGCGCGTTCGATCTCGGATGCGGTGGTCGTCTGCGGCAGCGTCACGAGCTCCGCGAGCGGCACGGCCGCATCCATCGCCTTCTTGTCGGTGAACTCGACCACCGCGGTCACGGTGCCGGCGGAGTCGTCGAGCACCCCCTCGATGCGCGACTGGGTCACGATCGTGGCGACCTCCTCGAGCGTGAAGGTGGAGGCGGCCTCGTCCTTCGGCTCGACACGGAAGAGACGGACGACGTGGTTCGCGATCCAGTTGAGCGTGACGATGATCGGGTGGAAGACCTTCGAGACCCACACGAGCGGCGGCGCGAGCATGAGCACGGCGCGGTCGGGCACCGAGAACGCGAGGTTCTTCGGCACCATCTCGCCGAACACGACGTGCAGGTACGACACCAGCACGAGGGCGATGACGAACGAGATCACGTCGACCGCGCCCGTCCCCCATCCGGTCAGCTCCAGCGGCACGGCCAGGAGGTGGTGGATCGCCGGCTCCGAGACGTTCAGGATCACCAGCGAGCAGATCGTGATGCCCAGCTGGCAGGTGGCGAGCATCAGCGTCGCGTGCTCCATCGCCCACAGCGCCGTCTTGGCCGCGCGGGACCCCTTCTCCGCGAGCGGCTCGATCTGCGACCGCCGGGCGGAGATGACCGCGAACTCCGCGCCCACGAAGAACGCGTTGAACACCAGCAGCACGACCAGCCAGGCGATTCCGGCCCAATCGCTCATCGGGACTCACCCCCTCGGATCTCGCGTTCGACATCGGCACCGGCGCCCCCGGGTATCGGCCTGGGCGTGAACTTCACGCGGTCGACGCGACGACCGTCCATCCGTGCCACGGCGAGCGTGCCGTCCTCGATCTCGACCTCGTCTCCCACGCGCGGGATGCGTTCGAGCTCGCTCATGAGGAATCCGCCGACCGTATCGTAGACGTCCCCCTCGGGCACCTCGACACCGGCACGGTCGCGCAGCTCGTCCGGGCGCAGCGCCGCGGAGAACGTGAGCGAGTCGGCACCGCGCACGACCTCCGCGCGGCGACGGTCGTGCTCGTCGAGCACCTCGCCGACGATCTCCTCAACCAGATCCTCCAGGGTGACCACACCCGCCGTCCCGCCGTACTCGTCCACGACGACCGCCATCTGGTAGCCGCGGGCGCGCAGCTCGGCGACGAGCGCGTCCAGGTGCACGGTCTCGGGGACCCGCAGCGGCTCGCTGGCGAGCGCCGCGGCCGGCACGTCGTCGCGGCGGTCGCGCGGGACGCTGACGGCGGCCTTCAGATGCACGATGCCGACGATGTCGTCCATCGACTCGTCGAAGACGGGGAAGCGGCTGTGACCGGTCGTACGGGCGAGCTGGATGACGTCCTCGGCCGAGTCGGACGCGGCCACCGCGTGCACGCGCGGGCGCGGGGTCATCACGTCGTCGGCGCTCAGCCGGGCGAACGTCAGGCTGCGGTCCAGGAGCGACGCGGTGTCCTCCTCGAGCACACCGGCGCTGGCGGAGCGGCGGACGAGGCTCGAGAGCTCCTCGGCCGTGCGCGCGCCGGAGAGCTCCTCCTTCGGCTCGATCCCGATGCTGCGCAGGATGCCGTTCGCGCTGCCGTTGAGCAGGGCGATCGCGGGGCGGAACACCGTCGTGAACGCGACTTGGAACGGCATCACGAGCTTCGCGGTCCGGCGGGGGATGGCGAGCGCGAAGTTCTTCGGCACCAGCTCGCCGAGGATCATGGAGACGATCGTCGCGATCGTGATGCCGATGACGGCGGCGAGCCCGACCACGACCCCCTCGGGCAGTCCCCACGAGGTGAGCACGGGGCGCAGCAGGTTCGAGATCGCGGGCTCCATCGTGTATCCGGTGAGCAGCGTCGTCAAGGTGATGCCGAGCTGAGCGCTCGACAGATGGGTCGAGGTGATCCGCAGCGCGCTGATCGTCAGCGACAACCGCGTCTCCCCGGCGGCCTGACGGGATTCGAGGTCGGCACGGTCGAGGTTCACGAGCGCGAACTCGCTCGCGACGAACAGGCCGGTTCCGACCGTGAGCAGGAGCCCCACGCCCAGCATGACGTAATCCATCACACATCACCTCCCTGGCGGGAGACGGGTCGGTGGGGCGAGGGTCTGCAACTGGGAGGGTCGTCCATCGTGCCGACCACTTTAGCGAACCGTGCGTGCGCCCGGCGCCGCTCGGTCGCCCGTCACCAGGTCATCACCCGGTGCCGGGTCCGGTGACGGCTGCACAAACCTGTCGTGGCTACCGAAACCGCTGGCGCCATCCCAGGATTCGGTAGCCATCCCAGGGGTGCCCGGCATGGCTACCGAAACCTGCCGCGGCTACCGAAACAAGTGACGCCATCGCAGGATGCGGCCGCCACCGCGGGAAAGTAGCGCCATCGCAGATTGTCAGCACCACCGCGGGATACAAGGCACCACCACGGCGGTGCCACAGCGCCTGGTCGAACACGACCACGGCATCGGTGAACGACAGGACTCGCGCCAGGTCCCATGCCGTCTGCGCCGGGGTGGTGATCCGATGGCCACGCCACGGGATCGTCTGCGCATCCGAGCTCTGCACCGTATGGCGGCGGAACGCCCCCGAGGAACGCCCGCCGCTCGTGCGCGGCACCAGTACATCGATGCGCTCGGACCACGCACCGACCATGTCCATCCCCCACGCGGCGGCAGCGGCGAAGTGCGAGACGGTCACCGGTCCGCGGGTGCGATCCACCGCCTCGATGACCCGCGCATAGTGCCGGTCGATGGGGGTGAGCGCCCGCCACTGCGAGGCGCGCGCATAGGAGCCGCCGACGATGCGGACGAACTCGCCCGACTCTACGAGACGACGGAGGCGCCGGTCGTCGACGGGCACACCGTCGTTCTCGCGGCGACGGAAGATCTCGATCCGGGCTCGGTGCGCGGCAGCTGCATCCGTCCACGATGGCGGCGTGCCGCATCCGGATGCGGGCCGCACCCCGCGATGGGGATGACCCGCCGTACGAGCGGCTCTGGGGAGGACACATCGCGCGATCCACGGATCGGCCCGCTGCGCAGATCCGGAACACGGCGCCGAGAATCCGCAATGGCTATCGAAGCTTCAACAGCCATCGCAGGCCGAAGGCGCCATCGCCGCTCCAGGACACCACCACAGGCCCGGGGCGCCACAAGACGACACCGCGAAGGCCCGGCGATCACCAGCTGACCCGGCGGTCACCAGCTGACGGGGAGCGCCTTGCCCTCCTCGTAGCCCGAGGCGGACTGCAGCCCGACGAGGGCCCGCTCGTGGAACCCGGCCACCGTCGACGCGCCGGCGTAGGCGAACGATGAGCGCACGCCCGACGTGATCATGTCCAGCAGGTCCTCGAGCCCCGGCCGCAGCGGATCGAGATAGATCCTCGACGACGAGATGCCCTCGGCGAACAGCTCCTTGCGCGCACGCTCGTACGCGTCGAGACGGCCGAAGCGGGCCTGCACGGCCTTGGTCGAGGCCATCCCCCACGACTCCTTGTAGACCCGGCCCTCCGCGTCGGCGAGCAGCTCGCCCGGCGCCTCGATCGTCCCGGCGAACCAGGACCCGATCATGACGGACGCGGCGCCCGCCGCGAGTGCCAGCGCGACATCGCGCGGGTAGCGCACGCCGCCGTCGGCCCAGACGTGGGCGCCGAGCTCCCGCGCCGCCGCGGCGGTCTCGAGCACCGCGGAGAACTGGGGACGCCCGACCGCGGTCATCATACGGGTGGTGCACATGGCGCCGGGGCCGACCCCCACCTTCAGGATCGTCGCCCCCGCCGCCACGAGGTCGCCGACGCCCTCGGCCGTGACGATGTTGCCGGCGACGATCGGGAGGCCGAGCCCCAGCGCCGACACCTCGCGCAGGGCGCGCAGCATCCCCTCCTGGTGCCCGTGCGCCGTGTCGAGCACGAGCACGTCCACGCCCGCGGCGGCGAGCGCCCGCGCCTTGCCGGAGGCGTCTCCGTTGATGCCGATCGCTGCCGCGACGATGAGCCGCCCGTCCGCGTCGACCCCGGGGCGGTACAGCGTCGACCGCAGGGCGCTGCGCTGCGACAGCGTCCCGACGAGCCGGCCGTGCTGCACGACGCAGACCGTCTCGACGTCGGCGGCGACGAGCAGGTCGAACGCGGCGCGCGCGTCGGCGATGTCGTCGGCGTCGATCGCGACCGGCCGCCCGCGCACGAGGTCGCCGAGCACGGCGTCCGCCAGCGCGCTCGCGAGGCGCGACGCCGGGACCACCCCGGTGATGCGGTCGAGGGTGAGCGCCTCACCGGGGTCGTCGGCGACGACGATCCCGTGTCCGGGGGTCGCCGGGAGCAGTCTCGACGCGTCGCCGACGGTCGCGCCCGGCGGCAGCACGAGCGGCGTGTCCCAGCGCACCGGCTGGCGCTTGACCCAGCGGACGGCGGCGTCCAGCTCCTGCAGCGGCATGTCCTGCGGCAGCACGCCCAGCCCGCCACGGCGGGCCAGCGTCGCGGCCAGACGTGCACCGGTCACCGAGTTCATGTTGGCCGAGACGAGCGGGATGCGGGCGGTCGTGCCGTCGCCCGGCGATAGGTCGACGTCCAGCCGGCTCGTGATGGCGGACCGGCGAGGGATGAGGAACACATCCGAGTACGTCAGGTCCGGTTCTGGGTCTTCGCCGTGGAACTCCATGTCTGTCAAGGTTAGCGATTCCTGACAGTCCGGATAATGATGCAGGTCGTGACAGCGGGGACGCGCCGTTCCCCGTGCCGCCCGGGGAAGACTGGGCTACCCTTGGTAGTCGTGTGTGCGGGCACCACGATGGCCCCGCAATGCCAACGAATCTCACGAAAGCAGGCGATCGAGGGTGTCGAGCCAGGTGACGGGCGTCGGAGTGTCGAACGACGGAGAGTTCGGGGCGAACGAATGGCTCGTCGAAGAACTCTATGAGCAGTTCAAGGTCGACAGGAACTCGGTCGACAAGTCGTGGTGGCCGGTCCTGGAGGCCTACACGCCCGCCGACCTGACCGCGAGCGCCGAGGCCCACAAGGACGCGGTCGAGACTCCCAGCGCAGCCCCCGCCCCCACCTGTCTC
>NZ_CACSKB010000013.1 GCF_902706225.1 Microbacterium sp. 18062 | reverse complement strand
GTGGGCAGGGTCTGAGGTGTATAGGAGACGGGGGTGGGGGGCGGGGCGGGGGAAGGCCGACCGCGACGGCCCCCGATATCGGAGCGGAGCAGTAGCGTGGAGGGATGGTCAACTACCGGTATCTCGGCAACAGCGGATTCAAGGTCTCGGAGATCACCTACGGCAACTGGGTGACGCACGCCTCGCAGGTGGAGAACGATGCGGCGATCGCGACGGTGCACCGCGCGCTCGACCTCGGCATCACGAGCTTCGACACCGCCGACACCTACGCGAACACCGCGGCGGAGGTCGTGCTCGGCGAGGCCCTCAAGGGACAGCGCCGCGAGTCGCTCGAGATCTTCACGAAGGTGTACTGGCCGATCGGCCCGAAGGGTCCGAACGACCAGGGACTGAGCCGCAAGCACATCTTCGACGGCATCCACGGCTCGCTCGAGCGCCTCGGCGTCGAGTACGTCGACCTGTACCAGGCGCACCGGTACGACTACGAGACCCCGCTGGAAGAGACGATGCAGGCGTTCGCCGACGTCGTGCGGCAGGGCAAGGCGCTCTACATCGGCGTGTCGGAGTGGACGGCCGAGCAGCTGCGCGAGGGGCACCGGCTCGCCGTCGAGCTCGGGTTCCAGCTGGTGTCGAACCAGCCGCAGTACTCGGCGCTGTGGCGCGTGATCGAGGAGAAGGTCGTGCCGACCTCGGAGGAGCTCGGCATCTCGCAGATCGTCTGGTCGCCGATGGCGCAGGGCGTGCTCAGCGGCAAATATCTGCCGGGTCGGCCCGTGCCCGCCGGCTCGCGGGCGACCGACGACAAGAGCGGCGCCGCGTTCATCAAGCGGTTCCTGCGCGACGAGGTGCTCGAGGCGGTGCAGCGGCTGAAGCCGGTGGCGGACGAGGCGGGGCTCACGCTGCCGCAGCTGGCCATCGCCTGGGTGCTGCAGAACCCCAACGTGTCGGCCGCGCTCGTCGGCGCCTCCCGCCCCGAGCAGCTCGACGACACCGTCAAGGCCTCGGGCGTGACCCTCGACGCCGACGCCCTCGCGGCGATCGACGCGGCCCTCGCGGGCGTCGCGGAGACCGACCCGGCGCTGACGTACGAGGTGTCGCCGAAGAGCCGCCCCGGCGCCTGAGGCCCGGAGGGGCCGTCGCGATGACCGTGCACAGCGCGGGTCTGCTGCTGCACCGCCTCGGGGCGGCCGGCGTCGAGGTGCTCGTCGCGCATATGGGCGGGCCGTTCTGGGCCCGCAAGGATGCGGGGGCCTGGTCGCTCCCCAAGGGCGAGTACGACCCGGATGCGGAGGCCGCGCTCGACGCGGCGGTCCGGGAGTTTCGTGAGGAGCTCGGTGTCGACCCTCCGGAGGGGCCGTACGCCGAGCTCGGCACCTTCCCGTACGCGTCGGGCAAGCGGGTGACCGTCTTCGTCGCGGACGGCACAGGCCTCCCGCTCGACGACGTGCGCTTCGGCGAGTTCGAGATGGAGTGGCCGCCGCGCTCCGGGCTCACCGCATCCTTCCCCGAGGTGGATCGGGTGGAGTGGGTGACGCTCGACGCCGCGCGCGAGTTGCTCGTGAAAGGCCAGCGCCCCGCTCTCGACGCGCTCGAACGCGCGCTCTCCGAGCTCTGATCCGCGCTCTGACCCGGTCTCGGAGGCGTGCCGGGGCCGGGCCGGGGTCGCGAGACTGCACGGTGGCGCCGAGACCGTGGGGTTACCCCGCTGTCTCGGCGCCCCGCTGCAGTCTCGCGGATAGGCAGGGGGCGGATAGGAGGAGGGCGGATAGGCAGGGGTGCAGGGCGGGCCTCGACCGCTCAGCGCGCCCGGGCCTGGGCCGGGCTCGGGGACGCGGCGAGTCTCAGCCAGGTCTCGACGACCGTGTCGGGGTTCAGCGAGATCGACTCGATCCCCTGTGCGACGAGCCACTCGGCGAGGTCGGGATGGTCCGAGGGGCCCTGTCCGCAGATCCCCACGTACTTGCCCTTCGCGCGGCACGCGGCGATCGCCATCGACAGGAGCTTCAGCACCGCGGGGTCCCGCTCATCGAAGGTCTGCGCGACGAGCGAGCTGTCGCGGTCGAGGCCCAGCGTCAACTGGGTCATGTCGTTTGAGCCGATCGAGAAGCCGTCGAAGAACTCGAGGAACTCCTCGGCGAGCAGCGCGTTGCTCGGCAGCTCGCACATCATCTGCACGCGCAGGTCGTTCTGTCCCCGGCGCAGGCCGTTCTCCGCGAGCAGCTCGATCACCGCATGCCCCTCGCCGACCGTGCGCACGAACGGGACCATGAGCTGCACGTTCGTGAAGCCCATCTCGTCCCGGACGTACCGGAGCGCCTCGCACTCCATGTCGAAGCACGCCCGGAAGTCGGCGGAGATGTACCGCGAGGCGCCGCGGTAGCCGAGCATCGGGTTCTCCTCGTGGGGCTCGTAGAGCTCGCCCGCGACGAGGTTCGCGTACTCGTTCGACTTGAAGTCGCTCAGCCGCACGATCACCGGCTCGGGCCAGAAGGCCGCCGCGATCATCGAGACGCCCTCCGCGACCCGCCGCACGAAGTACTCGCGCGGCGTGGCGTAGGCCGCGGTCATCCGCAGCACCCGCTTGTGGATCTCGTCCGGCAGCGTGTCGGCCTCGAGCAGCGCGCGGGGGTGGATGCCGATCTGGCGGTTGATGATGAACTCGAGGCGGGCGAGCCCGACCCCGTGGTTCGGCAGCCGTGAGAAGGTGAACGCCTGGTCGGGGGTGCCGACGTTCATCGTGATCTTCACGGGCACCTCCGGGAGGCTGTCGAGGAACGTCTCCTGCTGCTCGAACGGGAGCAGGCCCCGGTACACGAACCCGGTGTCGCCCTCCGCGCACGAGACGGTGACCTCGTCGCCCTCGGCGATCGTGCGGGTCGCGTCGCCCGTGCCCACCACGGCGGGGATGCCGAGCTCCCGCGCGATGATGGCGGCGTGGCAGGTGCGGCCGCCGCGGTTCGTCACGATCGCGCTCGCCCGCTTCATGATCGGCTCCCAGTCGGGGTCGGTCATGTCCGCGACGAGCACCTCGCCGGGCCGGAACCCGTCCATCTGGTCGATGCTGGTCAGGATGCGGGCGGAACCCGCTCCGATGCGCTGCCCGATCGCGCGTCCGGCGACCGCCACCTCGCCGCGCTCGCCCAGCACGAAGCGCCGGATGACGCCTGCCTCGGTCCGCGAGACGACCGTCTCGGGCCGCGCCTGCACGATGTAGAGCAGCCCGTCGACGCCGTCCTTCGCCCATTCGATGTCCATCGGCCGCCCGTAGTGCGTCTCGATCGTCAGCGCGTGGCGCGCCAGCTCCTCCACGTCGGCGTCGTCCAGCGAGAAGCGTGCGCGGCTGTGCTCGTCGACGTCCTCGAACGCCGTGCTGGCGCCGGCGTGGTACGCGTCGGTGTACCTCATGGCGATCGCCTTCTCGCCGACCGACCGCTTCAGGACGGCGGGGCGGCCGGCGCGCAGGGCGCGCTTGGACACGTAGAACTCGTCCGGGTTGACCGCGCCCTGCACGACCGCCTCGCCGAGACCGTACGCGCTCGTGACGAACACCGCGTCGTCGAAGCCGGACTCGGTGTCGACCGTGAACATGACGCCCGACGCGCCGCGGTCCGAGCGCACCATCCGCTGCACCCCCGCCGACAGCGCGACCTCCTCGCCGTCGTACCCCTGGTGGGCGCGGTAGGCGATCGCACGGTCGTTGTACAGCGAGGCGAACACGGTCTGCACCGCGCGCAGCACGTTCTCGGCGCCGGCGATGTTCAGGAACGTCTCCTGCTGACCGGCGAAGGACGCGTCGGGCAGGTCCTCGGCGGTGGCGCTGGAGCGCACGGCCCAGGTGACGTCCGCATCCGACTCGTCGACCAGTCGGTCGTGGGCGGCGAAGATGTCGCGCTCGACGTCGGCGGGGAAGGGCTGCTCCTCGACCCACGCGCGGATGTCGGCGCCGGCGCTCGAGAGCGAGGCGACGTCCTCGACGTCGAGCGTCGCGATGCGGTCCCGGATGCGGCCGGCGAGCCCCTCCGCCTCCAGGAACCGTCGGTACGCGTCCGCCGTCGTGGCGAACCCGTTCGGGACACGGACGCCGAGGGCGGACAGGTGCGACACCATCTCGCCGAGCGAGGCGTTCTTGCCGCCCACCCGGGGCACGTCGTCCATGCCGATCTCGTCGAACCACAGGATGTTGGTCATGGGGCGCCTTTCTGTCGGGCCGGCCGCGGGGCGGAGGCTGTCATGGTCGGATCCGCAGGGACTGCATGATGACGGCGGACATCTCCTCGACGCTCTTGGTCGACGAGTTCACGAACGGCACCCGCGTGCGCCGGTAGAGCTCCTCGGCGCGGCGGAGCTCCAGGGTGCACTGCGCGAGGCTCGCGTACCGCGAGTTCGGGCGCCGTTCGTGGCGCACCTGGCTCAGCCGCAGCGGCGTCGTCGTGATGCCGAAGCAGCGCGCCGCGTACGGGGCCACCGCCCGCGGCAGCCCGTCGGTCGGGAAGTCGTCGTCGGTGAGCGGGTAGTTGGCCACGAGCAGCCCGTACTGCAGTGCGAGGTACATCGTGGTGGGCGTCTTGCCGCAGCGCGACGGGGCGATGATGACGACGTCGGCGAGGTCGAGAGCGCGGGTGCTCTGTCCGTCGTCGTGCTCGATCGCGTACTCGACGGCGCGCATGCGGGCGAAGTAGCGCTCGACGTCGCCGACCCCGTGGTACTGGCCCTGCTGCTCGGAGGCGGTCACGCCGAGCGCGCGCTCCAGCTCGATGAGGTGACCGCCGAGCAGATCGATCCGCGTCGACCCGGCGCGGTCGAGCACCTCGCTCACGGTGGGATCCTTCACCGTCGTGAACAGAAGCGGCTCCTCACCGCTGCGCGCCGCCTGCTCGATCTCCCGCCGGACGTTCTCGGCGCCCTCGGGGGTGTCGACGAAGGGGATCGTCCGGCGGGCGAACTCGACGCCGGGAAAGTTCACCAGCAGGGCGCTTCCGAGCGTCTCGGCCGTCACCCCGGTGCTGTCGGAGACGAAGAAGACGGCCCGCCGCGCGGGGAGGGCCGGGGCCGGGGCGTTCGGCACGATCGGTCTCCTCGGGGTCGTCGGACGGGTGCCGACCGCGTTCGTCGGGATGGGTGCGACCGGTTCCGTTCGGGTGATTCCGGTTCGGCGGAGTGCTCGGACACGACGTTACGGAAGGTTCTCGGGCGATCTCCGACTCGGCGGTCGTTAATTTTTCCGTTATTTCACGCTCGGGTAAGCGCGGTCGCCCCTGCGCCAGCGGGGAGTCACTCGTCCTCGGTCTCCGAGTGGGCGGGTGGCTCACCGGTCGTCGGATTCGTGGGGCGGATGTTGCCGCGTGAGGCGGGTGAGGTGCCCGAACCCGTGCTCGATCCGACGACCGGGTGCGACCTCGGCCGCGAGCGGGCGGGAAGTTCGACAGGGCTCGGCGCTGTCGGCGGTCCTGCCGCCGACCGGCTCACCCCAGCGCCACCACCAGGGCCGCCGCCGAGCGTGATCCGGATGAACCCGGGGCTGAGGCGTCGGACCACGATGACGGTGATGCGGAAGGCGCTGTACGCCCAGCGGCGGACGTGTTGCCTGCTGCGGGGTGAGCGAGGAGATCGAGCAGGACTCTCTGTATACGAAGATTGCCTCTTGATGCCCTCATGGCGCGTATTCATCGAATTGTGTATACACTATGTGTGTGAGCGGCGACGAAGGTGCGATGCGGGCGAGCGATCGCGCATACCGCGCACTGCTCGAGGAGATCCAGTCCGGCGCCCTGCGCCCGGGCGCGGTGCTCGGCGAGGTGGAGCAGGCCACGCGGCTCGGGGTGAGCCGCACGCCGTTGCGCGAAGCACTCGGCCGTCTTGCCGCGGACGGACTCGTCGCGCAGCAGTCCCCGCGGGTCACGGTCGTCACCGACATCGACGCGACCGACATCCGCGAGCTCTTCCAGGTGCGCCGCGCGCTCGAGGAGACCGCCGCGCGGCTCGCCGCCGAGCGCGCCGATCCCGCCGAGTTCTCGCAGCTGGCGGACGAGTTCGCCGCCGTCGATCCCGCCCGGGACGCCGACGGGTACTACGCCCTCATCGCCCGGTTCGACGCGGCCCTGGACGCCGCCGTCGCCAACGACTACCTGACCGCGGCCCTGCGCACCGTTCGCACCCACCTCGTGCGGGTGCGCCGGCTCGCGCGCGACAACCCCGAGCGGCTGGCCGCATCCGTCGCCGAGCACCGTCAGATCGCCGCCGCGATCGCAGGTGCCGACGGAGAGCTCGCCGCACACGCGACGCACGTGCACCTGCACAACGCGCTCGTCAGCATCCTGGCGTCCCTCGCGGACGCCGACGTCCCCGGCGCGGAGGGCGCCGACCGATCAGCACTGGGAGCAGCATGACCATCACGCATCACCTGCGCGTCCACACGAGCGACGAGGACCTCCCCCGGGAGGGGCAGCTCGCCTGGCGCATCGCCGAGGTCGCCGCCGACCCGGTCGGGGTGGAGCCCGAGGTCGTCGACATGATCGTCAACCGCCTCATCGACAACGCGGCGGTCGCCGCCGCATCCCTGACCCGGCGCCCGGTGAGCGCGGCGCGGCAGCAGGCGCTCGACCACGCGGTCTCGACCGGCGGCTCGGGCGCCACCGTCTTCGGATGCGCGATCACGCGTCGCACGAGCCCCGAGTGGGCGGCGTGGGCGAACGGCGTGGCCGTGCGCGAGCTCGACTACCACGACACCTTCCTCGCGGCGGAATACTCGCACCCGGGCGACAACATCCCGCCCATCCTCGCGGTCGCCCAGCACGTCGGCGCCGCGGGCGCGGCGCTCGTTCGGGCCATCGCGACCGGGTACGAGATCCAGATCGACCTCGTCCGCGCGATCTGCCTGCACAAGCACAAGATCGACCACGTGGCGCACCTCGGACCCTCCGCCGCGGCGGGCATCGGGACCCTCCTCGAGCTGCCGGTCGAGACGATCTATCAGGCGATCGGACAGGCCCTGCACACGACCACGGCGACGCGGCAGTCGCGCAAGGGCGAGATCTCCACCTGGAAGGCCCACGCCCCCGCCTTCGCCGGCAAGATGGCGGTCGAGGCCGTCGACCGGGCGATGCGCGGCGAGACCTCGCCGTCGCCCATCTACGAGGGCGAGGACGGCGTCGTGGCGTGGCTGCTCGACGGCAAGGACGCCTCCTACGATGTGCCGCTGCCCGCCGACGGGGAGCCCAAGCGGGCGATCCTCGACTCGTACACGAAGGAGCACTCGGCCGAGTATCAGGCGCAGGCGTGGATCGACCTCGCCCGCAAGCTCGGCATCGAGAACCCGGCCCTGCGCGACCCGGAGAACATCGCGTCGATCGTGCTGCACACGAGCCACCACACGCACTATGTGATCGGCTCGGGGGCGAACGACCCGCAGAAGTATGACCCGGAGGCGTCCCGCGAGACGCTCGACCACTCGATCCCGTACATCTTCACCGTCGCCCTGCAGGACGGCGCCTGGCACCACGTCGACTCGTACGCGCCGGAGCGCGCGGCGCGACCGGACACCGTGGCGCTGTGGCAGAAGGTCGCGACGGCGGAGGATGCGGAATGGACCCGCCGCTACCACTCCGAGGACCCCGCCGAGAAGGCGTTCGGCGGCCGCGTCGAGATCCGTCTCGCCGATGGATCGACGGTCGTCGAGGAGATCGCGGTCGCCGACGCCCATCCGCTGGGCGCGCGTCCGTTCGCCCGGGAGGACTACATCCGGAAGTTCCGGATCCTCGCCGAGCCGGTGCTGGAGGAGGCCGAGATCGAGCGGTTCCTCGCGCTCGTGCAGCGGCTGCCGGAGCTGACCGTGGACGAGGTGCGGCAGCTGACGATCACCGCGAAGCCGGGCGTCATCCTCTCGGCCCCCGCGCCCAAGGGGCTCTTCTGATGCTGTACGCGACCACCCCGGCCGCCGAGAAGCGGCGGCTGTTCCGGGAACGCCTCGCCGCGGGGGAGCTCCTGCGGTTCCCCGGCGCGTTCAACCCGCTCTCGGCGCGACTCATCGAACGCAAGGGGTTCGAGGGCGTCTACATCTCGGGCGCTGTGCTGGCCGCGGACCTCGGTCTTCCCGACATCGGCCTCACGACACTCACCGAGGTCGCCGGCCGCGGGCAGCAGATCGCCCGGATGACCGAGCTGCCGGCGATCATCGACGCCGACACGGGCTTCGGCGAGCCGATGAACGTGGCCCGCACCATCCAGACGCTGGAGGACGCGGGACTCGCCGGTGCGCACATCGAGGACCAGATCAACCCGAAGCGCTGCGGTCACCTCGACGGCAAGGCGGTCGTCGACGAGACCACCGCGATCAAGCGGATCCGCGCGGCCGTCGACGCCCGCCGGGACCCGAACTTCCTCATCATGGCGCGTACCGACATCCGGGCCGTCGATGGACTGGATGCGGCGATCGACCGGGCCAAGGCCCTCGTCGACGCGGGTGCCGACGCGATCTTCCCGGAGGCGATGCGCGATCTCGCCGAGTTCGACGCCGTCCGCGCGGCGCTCGACGTGCCGATCCTGGCCAACATGACCGAGTTCGGCAAGAGCGACCTCTTCTCGACGGCGCAGCTGCGCGACGCCGGAGTGAACATCGTGATCTGGCCGGTGTCGCTGCTGCGCATCGCGATGGGGGCGGCGGATCGCGCGCTCGACACGCTGCAGGACGAGGGGCACCTGACCTCGAGGCTCGGCGAGATGCAGCATCGCGCCGAGCTGTACGACCTGATCGACTATCCGCAGTACAGCCGCTTCGACCAGAGCGTCTTCGACTTCGAGGTCACCCGCTGATCCCCGAGTCCCCTGCACGCTGAACCCGGCAGTCCCCACGAAGGAGTGATCATGACCGAAACACCTGAGATCAAGAAGGGCCTGGCCGGCGTCGTCGCGGACGTCACCGCCGTGTCCAAGGTCAACCCCGAGACCAACTCGCTGCTGTACCGCGGGTATCCGGTGCAGGAGCTCGCCGCGACGCAGCCCTTCGAGGCGGTCGCATACCTGCTCTGGCACGGCGAGCTGCCGACCGACGATGAGCTCGCCGAGCTGCGGCGGGTCGAGCGCGAGCACCGTCCGCTCACAGCCGCCGTCCAGGCCGCGATCGACCTGGTGCCGCTGGGTGCCCACCCGATGGACGAGGTGCGCACCGCGGTGAGCGTGCTGGGGGCCGCGGAGCTCGCCGGCACCGGATCGGTGCTCGATGCCGGCGGCAGCGTCGAGGACAACCTGGCCCGGAGCATGGGGCTGTTCTCCGCGCTCCCCGCCATCGTCGCGTACGGCCAGCGACGCCGGCGCGGCCAGGAGGCCGTCGCGCCGCGCGACGACCTCGACTACGCGGCGAACTTCCTCTGGATGACCTTCGGCGAGGAGTCGGACCCCGTCGTCGTGGACGCGTTCAACCGCTCGATGATCCTCTACGCGGAGCACTCGTTCAACGCGTCGACGTTCACGGCGCGGGTGATCACGAGCACCCTGAGCGACCTGTACTCCGCCGTCGTCGGCGCGATCGCCGCCCTGAAGGGCCCGCTCCACGGCGGGGCGAACGAGGCGGTGCTGCACATCTTCGACGAGATCGGCGATGCGCGGAACGTCGACAGGTGGCTGGAGGAGGCCCTCGCCTCCAAGCGCAAGATCATGGGCTTCGGTCACCGCGTGTACAAGCGCGGCGACTCGCGGGTGCCCACGATGAAGGCGGCGCTCGACGAGCTCGTCGCCCACTACGACCGGCCTGACGTCGCGGCGCTCTACGACGCGCTGGAGAGCGAGTTCGTCGCCCGCAAGGGCATCTACCCGAACCTCGACTACCCCTCCGGGCCGGCCTACAGCCTCATCGGCTTCGACACCCTCACCTTCACGCCGTTGTTCGTCGCCGCGCGCGTCACCGGATGGACCGCGCACATCGCCGAGCAGCTCGCCTCGAACGCGCTCATCCGGCCCCTGTCGCTGTACGACGGGCCGGCCGAGCGGCACATCCCCGGATACGTCCCGGATGCAGCCGATCTCGTGGCCGCGGCGCGCGCGGAGGAGCAGGGGTGAGCGTGGGCGCGCCCCGACGTGCCACGATGGCGCCATGACCTCCTACGAGACGATCCTGGTCGAGCAGCGCGGACGCGTCGGATGGATCACCCTGAACCGCCCGCAGGCACTCAACGCCCTGAACTCCGTCCTCGCGGGGGAGCTGGCCGCGGCGGTCGCCGCCTTCGACTCCGACGAGGGCGTCGGATGCATCGTGCTGACCGGCAGCGAGCGGGCCTTCGCCGCCGGAGCGGACATCAAGGAGATGGCCGACAAGAGCTCGCGCGAGATGCTGATGGACAGCCCGTTCGCGCCGCTCGAGTCGATCTCGCGGGCGCGCACGCCGCTCGTGGCCGCCGTCGCCGGCTTCGCGCTCGGGGGCGGCTGCGAGCTCGCGATGACGTGCGACGTGATCCTCGCGGCCGACAGCGCGAGGTTCGGGCAGCCCGAGATCAACCTGGGCGTGATCCCCGGGCTCGGCGGGACGCAGCGACTCACCCGCGCGGTCGGCGCGTACAAGGCGGCCGAGCTGGTGCTCACCGGTCGCACGATGGATGCCGCCGAGGCGGAGCGGGCGGGACTCGTCTCACGGGTCGTGCCGGCGGCGGACCTGCTCGACGAGACGCAGGCGCTCGCCGAGACGATCGCGGCGAAGTCGCTGCCGGTCGTCTACGCCGCGAAGGAGGCCTTGCGCGCCGCGCAGGAGACCTCGCTCGCCGAGGGGCTGCGCTTCGAGGGGCAGGTCTTCGCCGGACTGTTCGCGCTGGAGGACCAGAAGGAGGGCATGGCCGCCTTCCGCGAGAAGCGTGCGCCTAAGTTCCACCATA
Source organism: Microbacterium sp. 18062 (assembly GCF_902706225.1). Lineage (GTDB taxonomy): Bacteria > Actinomycetota > Actinomycetes > Actinomycetales > Microbacteriaceae > Microbacterium. The sequence goes on along the minus strand of NZ_CACSKB010000013.1, from coordinate 74,276 downwards.
GCTGAAACTGCGTCTCACTCTCGGAGTGAATAGAATCGACCCGTCGAAGGAGTCCCGCGCTATGAAGATCGTCGTCCTGGTCAAAGAGGTGCCGGATACCTACGGCGACCGCGTGCTCGGCCTCGAGACCGGCCTCGCCGATCGCAGCGCGAGCGAGCGGGTGATCGACGAGATCGGCGAACGCGCCCTCGAGGTGGCGCTCTCGTACGCCGACGCGCACGCCGGCACCGAGGTCGTCGTCGTGTCGATGGCGCCCGAGGAGGCGACCGCCACCGTGCGGAAGGCGCTCGCGATGGGAGCGGCATCCGCCCTGCAGGTCGTCGACGAGGTCCTGCTCGGTGCCGACCTGGGCCTCACCGCCGAGGTGCTCGCCGCGGCGGTGTCGCGCGCGGGATTCGACCTCGTGATCGCCGGCAACCAGTCCACCGACGGGTCGGGCGGCGTGATCGCGGCGATGGTCGCCGAGCTGCTCGGCGTGCCGCACGCCACGTCGCTGTCGTCGGTCGAGATCGGTGACGACGCGGTGACCGGCACCCGCGCGGCAGACGGCGCCGAGGTGCGGGTGTCGGCGGCGCTTCCGGCCGTGATCTCGATCACCGAGGCGCTGCCGGACGCCCGCTTTCCGAACTTCAAGGGCATCATGGCGGCGAAGAAGAAGCCCTTCGAGAAGGTCACGCTCGCCGATCTCGGCGTCGATGCGGATCCCGCCCTCGCGCCCCGGTCCATCATGACCGCGATCACCGCCAAGCCGCCGCGGGCGGCGGGCACCGTCATCGTCGACGAGGGCGACGCCGGCGCGAGGCTCGCCGACTTCCTCGTCCAGAACCGACTCGTGTGAGGTGGCTGCGATGACCGACTTCGCTCCGGACTCCGTCCTCGTCCTGCTGGACGTCACCGCCGACGGCGCGCTCGCCTCCTCGAGCGCGGGGCTGCTGGGTGCGGCCGCCGCGATCGGCACGCCCGTCGCGCTGGTCGTCGGCGACGCCGCACTCGCCGCGGATGCGGCCGCCCTCGGCGCCGCCTCCGTCCTGGTCGCCCCGGGCGATGCGACGCGGCTCGGCGTCCCCGCCGTCGACGCCCTCGCGTCCGCGTCCGCGCTCGTGCGCCCCGACGCCGTGCTCCTCTCCCACTCGGTGGACGGCCGTGACGTCGCCGGCCGCTTCGCCGCACGCACGCGCTCGGCCCTGGCCGTCGACGCGGTCGGCCTCTCACGCGACGACGAGGGCATCGTCGCGCAGCACTCCGTGTACGGCGGCGCCTACGACGTCGAGTCCGCCGCGACCTACGGCACCCCCGTCGTGACGGTTCGCCAGGGCGCGATCGACGCGCGGGCCGAGGCGGTCGCGGCGCCGGTGGTCGAGACGCTCGAGGTCGTCGCATCCGGAGCGGCGGCCGCATCCGTCGTCTCGGTCGATCCGGTGACGTCCGTCTCGTCGCGCCCGGAGCTGCGCGGCGCTGCGAAGGTCGTCTCGGGCGGCCGCGGGCTCGGCTCGGGCGAGAGGTTCGTGCTCGTCGAGCAGCTCGCCGACGCGCTGGGCGCCGCGATCGGCGCCTCGCGCGCCGCGGTCGACGCCGGCTACGTGCCCTCGTCGTACCAGGTCGGGCAGACCGGGGTGTCGGTGTCGCCGCAGCTGTACATCGCGCTCGGCATCTCGGGGGCGATCCAGCACAAAGCCGGGATGCAGACCGCGAAGACGATCGTGGCGATCAACAAGGACGCCGACGCTCCGATCTTCGAGATCGCCGACTTCGGCGTCGTCGGCGACCTGTTCACGGTCGTGCCCCAGCTGGTCGAGGCGCTCGAGGCGAAGAAGCGGGCCTGAGGTGGTGACGGACGCGCGATCGCTGCGGCGGGGACTGCCCCGCACGCCCGGCGGCGACCCCTGGCCGCCCGCCGGTGCCGGTGCCGGTGTCGTCGCGCCGCAGGGTCCTATCGCGGCGACGCATGACCTCGCGGGTGCCGGTGCCGTGGGCGACGCGGCCGCGGATGGCGCTGCGCTGCCTCTCGACGGTCATCCGCCGCGCACGCAGGTCGTCGCGCCGCACGCTGCCGCGGCGGCGGGCGACCCCGAGGACATCGGCGTGCGGGTCGTGCGCCGGGGGCTGCCGCGGGCCGCGGGCGGCGAGCCCTGGCCGCCGTCATCGGCGGTGGGGGCGACGGACGTCGCGCCCGCCGCATCCGGGGCGCGTGTGCGCCGGGGCCTGCCGCGCGTGGCCGCCGGCGAGCCCTGGCCGCCCGCGGACACGGTTTCCGTCCCGCGCACCCGCGGCGCCGCCGCGGGTGCGGCCGGCGCCGCGCCCGACGAGACATGCGCCCCTGTCCAGCCGACCGCCGATGCGACCGAGCCGGTCGAGCCTGCTGCGGTCGAGCCGGTGGGCGCGGCGTCCGCCCCCGCATCGGCCGGGTCGCTCGAACTCGTCGCCGTCGTCGTCGCCCCATCCGTCCCGCGCGTCCCGCTGCCGTTCGAGCCGACGGTGGTCGCCGGCCGGTATGCGTTCGCGCGCCCGGCGACCCGACCCGAGCCGAAGCGGTACGGGCCGTTCACCCGCGGGCAGTGGGCGGGCGCGGTCGTCGTCGCCGGCGCGGGCATGCTCTTCGCCGCGGCGATGGTCGTTCTCGCGGTGCGCTGGCTGCTCTCGCTCGATGCGCTGCAGGACTTCCTGGCGGCCTACCCCGGCGAGTACCACCTGCCCGAGACGGCGCCGGTCGGCATCCCGGCATGGATCGGGTGGCAGCACTTCTTCAACGTGTTCCTGATGGTGCTGATCATCCGGTCGGGGCTGCAGGTGCGCCGGGAGAAGCGACCAGGCGCGTTCTGGACGCCGCGATGGAACCGCAAGCGCAAGATGAGCCTCGCGCTGTGGTTCCATCAGTCGCTGGACATCCTGTGGCTCGTCAACGGCGTGGTCTTCGTCGTGCTGCTGTTCGTGACGGGGCAGTGGATGCGGATCGTTCCGACGAGCTGGGAGGTGTTCCCCAACGCGCTCTCGGCGGCGCTGCAGTACGCGTCGCTCGACTGGCCCACCGAGAACGGATGGGTCAACTACAACGGCCTGCAGCAGCTGGCGTACTTCACGACCGTGTTCGTCGCGGCGCCCCTCGCCACGATCACGGGCGTGCGCATGTCGGGAATCTGGCCGAAGAAGGCGACGACCCTGAACCGGATCTATCCGATCGAGTGGGCGCGCGCCGTGCACTTCCCGGTGATGATCTACTTCGTCGTGTTCATCATCGTGCACGTCGCGCTCGTGTTCGCGACGGGGGCTCTGCGCAACCTCAACCACATGTACGCGGCGCAGGGCTCCGTCGACCCCGGCGCCTACGCGGCGAACTGGGGCGGCTTCTGGATCTTCGTCGGCTCGATGGCCGTCATCGTCGCCGGGTGGGTGGCGGCGCGCCCGCTCGTGCTCGCCCCGATCGCGAGGTTGTTCGGCACCGTCAGCGGTCGCTGAGCCTTCGCTCGGCCGGTCCTTCTCCGACGTGGCGCCCGCGCCGGCTCAGCGGACGAAGCGCACCTCGGTCAGCGTCTCGCCGAGGAACGGCTCGGTGTGCGTCGCCCCGTCGAGGACGAAGCCGTTGCGCGTGTAGAAACGGTGCGCACGCGGATTGTCGTCGGCGACCCAGAGATAGATGCCCTCGTCCTTCTCGACCGCGGCGTCGAAGAGCCGCTGGCCGATGCCCGTGCCGTGCCACGCGTCGAGCAGATAGATGAAATAGAGCTCGCGCTGGCGCGGCGCATCGCGGTCACGGGCCGGACCCGACCCCACGAACCCGACGATCTCGCCGTCGACGAGCGCTGCGCTCATGCGGAACTCCGGTCCCTGCGCGGCCCAGTGCGTCCACAGTTCGGCGAGCCTCTTCGCTGAGACCCGCTCGAGAGCGGCCTTGCTGATCAGGTGATCGTAGGTCTCGTGCCAGCACGTCGCGTGGACCCGGCCGAGGGCTTCGGCATCCACGTCCCGAACGGGTCGGACGATGATGTCGGTGGTGGTGTCGGCTTCCATGGCCAGACTCTACGCGCGGCGCATCGGGACGGGAAATCGGCCGACGACCGTCGTCGGAGGCCGCCATCGGGGCCCCGGATGCAGTGCGCCGCACTGTGGAGATCACACAACGAGGTGCGGCAACCGTACGAGGAACACTACGATCGCTCCTCGTGAACGTGATCTGGCGCACCCTTCTGATCATCCGGCGTGCGCGAGCACGGCTGCGGCGGAACGGCCGCATCCCGCTGCAGTCCGTCGGCCGCATCCGACTGCGGACGCTTCCCACCGACATCGACCTGCTCCGGCACATGAACAACGGCCGGTACGCCTCGCTGTTCGACCTCGGCCGGTTCGACCTGCTGATCCGTACCGGCGTCTGGGATGCCATGGACGCGAAGCGCTGGTACGCGGTCGTGGCGAGCGAGACGATCACGTTCCGGAAGTCCCTGAACCTCTGGCAGCGCTTCGACGTGGAGACGCGGCTCCTCGGCCACGACGAGAAGTCGGTCTACATGATCCATCGCGCGGTCGTCGACGGCGAGATCCACGCCGAGATGATCGTCCGTGCGCGATTCCTCCGCCGGTCCGGCGGCATCGTCCCGCATGACGAGCTGTTCACGGCCCTTGAGCGCCCGGACGGGCTGCCCGACATCGCCGACTGGATCCACGACTGGGCGGCCGCATCCGCCCTGCCGTCGACGAGGGTGTCCGCTCCCAGCGTGTGGAGCTGATCGGGCCTGCACCCGCTACCGTGGGTCTGTGCTCGCGATCGCGACGCTGACCGGGCGTCTGCTGCTCCGCCATTGGCCCGCGCTGCTCGCGTGGTTCCTCGTCGGCGTGCTCGCCCGGTTCCTCGTGATCCAGCTCGCCGGCTTCGTCGGCGCGTTCACGGCCGTCGGCGGCCTGCTCATCCTCCCGCTCGCCGTGCTGGCGCGACTGGTCGGCTTCGTGGCGATGTTCCTCGTCCTGCGCGAGGCGATGCCGCGCCTGGGCGCGATCGCCCCGTCGCCGTCCGAGCCCGCCGCCCGTCGCCGGGCGTTCGTCGACGCGCTCCTGGGCGGCGTCCTGCCGTTCTTCGCGGTCTACGCCGCGTGGGGACACCTGCGCCAGGACGTCGCGGCCTATCAGGCACGTGCGCTCGAGGTGCGCGACTCGATGCGGTGGAGCGCGCTGCTCGGCGAGCCCGTGACGCTGTCCGACGGCGCGGTCGACGACCTGCGGCTCGAGCCGATCACGATCGCGATCGTCGTGGTCGCGTTCGCGGGCCGCTGGGCGTGGAAGAGGTACCGCGACCGGATGCCGAAGGCGCTGTCCGTCGGCGCGGTCTACCTCGAGGCGGTGTGGGTCTTCCTCGCGGTCGCGCTCGTCTCCCAGGCGCTCGCCGCCGTCACGGGGTGGGTCGAGACCCGGCAGGCCATGGTGTGGCTCGACGACGCGCGCGGCTGGATCGCGCAGTGGCTCGTGCCGGTGGCCTGGGTGGGGGAGGCGGTCGAATGGCTGCTCGGCGAGGCCGGCGGCATCCTCCTCCTGCCCGTGGCCTGGCTGACGATCGCGGGCGTCGTGTACGGGCAGGCGGTTGCTCCGCAGGCGCCGGCCCTCGCGGGCGAGCGGATCGAGCGCGTGCGCTCCCGCTACGCGGCGCTGCCCGAGCGTGTGCGCCGGCGAGCGAGGGACCTGTGGGGCGAGCTCGTGGGGCGCTTCCGGCCGATCGGGCAGGCGCTCCTGCTGATGTGGCGCGCGGGCCCCGCGCTGATCGGCGTGTACGTGCTCCTGTACACGGTCGTGCTGGCGCTGCAGGGCTTCGGCGAGTACGGGCTCACCCGGATCATCGGCCCGCAGGACCTCTACGGCTTCTGGTTCGTGTTCGATGCGGCCCTGGTGACGGCGGTGACGGCGGTCGTCGAGCCGATCCGGGTGAGCCTGGTCGCGAGCGCGTACGACGCGACGCTCGCCGCGCTGCCCCCGGTGAGCACGCCGAGGCGGTCGTCGAAGAGCGTCTCGGATTGAGTGCGCGGATCGTCAAGCGGCACCATTCGGAAGCAGGCGGGCGCGTGATTCCGAGCATCACGCGCCGGACGTGCGTTGTCGGGCTGATGACGTACCTGGCCGGTGACGGTCGCGCTCCCACGTAACGTCGGCAGCGACATCTCAGACGTCCAGTTCCTAGCGCCCTAGGTGTGATGTCCAGGAACGTTGTTTCGGCGACACGGCCGTGAGGAGCTGAGAGGCGAGGGCCTCCGGTTGTGAAGTGGAGCTGTTGAGTTCAACCGCTTCACGAACCTGGGGGCCCTCGTGTCCCACGCTAACGATGCCCTGGCCCCGCGCGCACGGCTCCGGTTGGCGCGCCTGATCGTCGAGGGCGGCTGGCCACCATCAGCCGCGGCGAAGATGTTCATGGTCTCGCCCGTCACCGCCCGAAAGTGGGCGGCGAGGTTCCGCTCCGAGGGCACGGGGGGATGACCGATCGGACGAGCCGGCCGCGGTCGATGCCGACAAGGACCCCACTGCCGCAGGTCAAGCGGATCGCGAACCGTCTGGCTTTCCCTCGTTCTATCCCACTTGAGTGCCTTGGTCCCGCAGGTGGCGGTACTGTCCCTTGAAGTAGAGCAGAGGCTCGTGCTTGTGCCACTCCGGTGGGCTCATCTCGAGGACACGCCCGATCACGATGTAGTGGTCTCCGGCTTCGTGCTCGGCCCACAGATCGCAGTCAAGCCACATCAGAGTATCGGCGATAACTGGGTTTCGATGAGCGGTGGGTGCCCACTCGATACCGGCCCACTTGTCGGTGCCTTTCCTGGCGAACTGGTTCGACACTGCGTGCTGGCCGCTGGAGAGAACGTTCACGGAGAACTTCCCTGTCTCGCGGATGCGCGGATAGGTCGTCGAATTGGTCATGACACTGAACGACACCAGCGGTGGATCGGCCGAGACCGAGTAGAAGGACTGGCAGGTGAAACCAACGGGCTCGTCGCCTTCCAGCCCACCGATGATCGTGATGCCGGAAGCGTAGTGACCGAGCGTGTCACGGAATCGGCGAGCCTCAAACGAGGGGTCGGAGACGACCTCTTTCATGGTCTTTCTTCTTTCGTTGTGATCCGCTCAGCACTGGATGTGAGATTGTGACGGCGGTCGTCGTGATAACGCGCGCTATTCCCGTTTACAGACTTCGCATTTCGCCGAGGTTCTGTTTCTTGTTTGCGCCGCGAAGCCGTGCCGTGACCACCACTGCGATGACGGTCACTACGTACGGCAGCATCAGCATGATGTTGGGATCAACGGCACCAGACCAATTGATCTGGGCCCATATCCCGAGGTAGTTCACCGCACCGAAGAACAAAGCAGCTGCTGCAACGCCCAGCGGATGGGCTGCGCCAAGGATCACCGCGGCGAACGCGATCAGGCCGCGGCCTGCTTCCATTCCCGGGCTGAATGCACCCAGAGGACCGGCCGCGAGCTCCGCGCCGGAAAGCGCGCAGAGCGCTCCGCCGAGAAGGAGGGCCCATAGTCGCATCCTCGGCAGCGAGATCCCGGCACTCCGTGCAGCGAAGGGGTAGTCGCCCGTAGCGGTGAGGGCGAGCCCGAACCTAGTACGGCAGGCGAGGATCCAAACGAGAACGATGACCACGGGGGCGAGAAGGGCGATCACCGACAAGTTGCCCAAGGCTCCGGGAAGGAAATCAAGGGGCCTCGGAAGGGATACGTCGGAGTAGACGGTGCCCTCTCGCCCGTAGATCGCAACAACCGCAAGAGTTGTCCCGCCGAGACCGATGGCGTTGATTCCGATGCCGACGATGATCGGGTTCGCACGCAGTGGGACGATTGCGGCCCACATGATAGCGGAGAAAGCCATGCAGCCGAGGACGGCGCCTCCGACGCCCAGCAGCATGCTTCCGGTCGCAGAGCCCGCCACCACGGCGAGTAGCGCTCCGATCGACATAAGTCCGCCCAGCCCGAGATGCCAGATCCCGGTGCGTTGAGCAAGGGCGCCGGCCAGGGCGGCCAGGATCAACGGCGTGGCCGTCTGCCAAGCGGATGCGATGACGTCCATCAGAGATCCTTTGGTTTCGCGTGATCGTCAGACCCAGGACTTGGGCGGTCGAGTTTTGGAGAGGGAACCGCCCGCCGGAGGGCAGGGAGTTTGACATGTGCCGTTACAAGGATCGCGATGATGCCATTCAGCACGACGATCGCTGATGCCGGAAGTTGAACCGCGACGGGGAGGAAGAGGCTGGCGGCAGTGAGCGCACCGAAGAAAAACGCGCTCACTATCGCGCCGGAGACAGCGAGACCTGCGACCAAAGCGACCAGTATCGCGTTATTTCCGATCTGTGGGGAGATACCGGTCACCAGTTTCCCGGTCGGGCCGAGAATCTCCATTGAACCCGCCAGACCTGCCAGTCCGCCTGAGATGAGGAACGATTGAATGCCGATGCGGTTCACTCGGATTCCCTGCCAAGCGAGCATAAGACCGTTCCTACCGGCAATGCCGCTGAGGATTCCGAAAGAGGTGCGATTGATGACGAAGGCGATGATGACGACCGCGACAACTACCAGGCCGATCGTGATCGGAGAGATCCCGGTGCTGGACGAGATCCGGAACTGTTCGGGAACCGGGGGGCTGGCGGCGCCCTGCGCCGTGGCGCTAGATCGATCCATCATCGGGCCGGACACCAGATATGCCAGGAGAAGCTGGGCGATGAAGTTTGCCATGATCGTCGTGACGACCTCGTCGGCGCCGTAGCGGACGCGCAGGAATCCGGGAAATCCGGACCATAGGGCGCCTGCGGCGATACCCGCTAGGAGAGAGAGCGGGATGGTCACGAACGGTGGCGCATCGGGCAGGCTGGTGGAGACTGCTGTGGCCGCTATGGCGCCGAGATAGAATTGGCCGAGTCCGCCCACGTTGAAGTACCCGGCACGGAAACTCACCAGTGCTGCGAGGCCTACCAGCATCAGAGGGAATGACCACCTCACTGACTGCAGGAGTGCATTTGGGGTTCCAACTGATCCGCGGATGATCGCACCGATCACGTCCGTGCCGGCAAAGCCGGTGAGCTGCAACGCGATCACGAAGATCGCGAACGCAGCGACGATGGGAGCGAGCCGACGGAGCACTGTTTCGATGCTGCGATTCATGCTGACGCCCCTGTCATCGCAGTGCCGATGCTCTCGAAGTCGTAGGGAGCTTCCGCATCCATGACGATCTCTCCCGCCAAGACCACGATGATTCGGTCGCATATCTCCGCCAGCTCGTCGAGATCTGAGGAGATGAACAGAACAGCGGCGCCGTTGTCGCGCGCGCTGCGAAGCGCGTCCCAGACAAACTCAACGGCTCCCAGGTCGAGACCGCGGGTCGGCTGCGCAGCGACAATCACCCTCGCGGCCTCGTCGAGCTCCCGTGCGAGGATAACCTTCTGCACGTTTCCGCCGGATAGCTCGGATGCGTTCTGATTGACCGAGCGGAACTTCACATCCCAGCGGCGCAGAGCCTCGTCTGCTTTCTCGCGGAGCAGTTTCGTCCGGACCGGTCCTGAACGGCGTTGAGGTCCGACGAGGGACGGGATCGCCCAGTTCTGCCAAAGCGGGGTCGAGCCGCTGACTCCTTCGGTGTTGCGATCGAAGGGGATTACGCGGAAGCCCATTGCCCTGCGCTGCAGCGTCCCGAGCTTTGTCGCATCCTTTCCGGCGAGAATGAGCTTGCCGGAGCGGATCTCAAGCATTCCTGCTATCGCCTCTGCGAGCGCCACTTGCCCGTTGCCTTCGACGCCAGCCACGCCGACGATCTCGCCGCTGTGCACGGTGAGATCGGCGTTGCGGATCGGTAGCCCGCCACTCGACTCCGCGCTCGACACGTCATGGAGTTCAAGCGCTGCCGGTCCCAGGGGGTGATCTCGATGTGTGTTCTCGACGTGTTCGTCGACGCGGTGGATTCCGAGGGCGGCGTCGTCGTCCTCGGACAAGCGATCGGATGATCCGATGATGGCCCGGGCGAACCCTTCCGCGGTGACGGATTCAGCGGGCACGGCGCGCAGGATGAGTTCACCACTCCGAAGGACCGTGACAGTGTCGGCGATATCGAGTACCTCACGTACCTTGTGCAGCACGATGATGACAGTGACGCCAGCGTCCCTGAGCCGACGGATCCGGTCGAACAGCTTGGATATAGATTCAGGCGGGAGCACCGCAGTGGGTTCATCCAAGATCAGGATCTTGGCGTCGCCCGCCAGGGCGCGCGCGATCTCGATGGCTTGCAGCGATTCGATAGGGAGGTCATGGAGACGCTGGTTCGCGCGCACTTCGACGCTGGAATCGTCGAGATACTTCTGCCAGTACGCGTTGAGTGAGCGTCGTGTGAAGAGACTTCCCTTGGGGCGCGTTGAGCCGTACTCGAGGGCCTCGGCAACGGTCATAGACGGGGGCAGCGCGAAACTCTGATGAACCATCTCAATTCCGTGCGAGCGAGAAGTCAGCACGTTACCGGTTTCGATTGAGTTCCCGTCGACAGCCACCGTACCTGCGGCCGCGGGTACCAGGCCGGCGATTACTCTTGCCAGAGTTGTCTTCCCTGCGCCGTTCTGTCCGACCAGCGCATGGATCCGGCCGGCGTCGAATGACACGTCGATGGCGTTGAGGGCGGTAAACTCGCCGAATCGGACGGTGATCCGAGAGCAGTCGATGGCGTTCGCGGACACGTCTTCTCCTCATGGCAGGTTCGGGGCCCGTCATGGGCGCGGGCCCCGAACCTGGTCGATCAATTGATTGAGGTCACGAACGGCACGTCGACTGTGCCGTCGTTGATCTCGGTGATCACTGCTTCGGTGGCCGACTTTGCCGCTTCCCACCGATCCGCGACGTCATCGACCGGAGCAGAATCCGGGAAGGTCAAGGACAACACGTCTCCGATGCCGGTGCTCAGATGACCGCCTGCAAAACCGTCTTCGAGAACCATCGGGACGGTCTCCAGCACCGAGGCCGAGAACTCGAGGCCACTCACGGCGAGAGTCTGGTCCGGGGCGCTTGTCAGCGGGCCGAGGCCGTAACCGATGATGAACCGACCCGGCGTGGCCTGCGACGCAGCGATGGTGCCGGCGTCTGCCCCGCCAGCATCTGCCTGGATCACGTCGACCCCGCTCGAGTACAGCTGCTCGGCGACTTCCTGTGCCTTCGTGGCGTCGTCGAAGTTCCCGACGACGCCATACGTCACCTCGATCGAGGGGTCGACGCTCGTCGCGCCAGCCGCGAAAGCGTTGTATTCCGCGGCTAGGAGCGGCTGCGTGTCGCCGAGAACGATGCCCACCTTGCCGGTCTCTGTGAACGTACCGGCAAGGACGCCGGAGGCGTACATGAGTTTGTAGCTGTCATACGACACGGTGAGCAGATTGGGAATCGCCGGTTCCACCGGATCGGCGTAGAGATGGATGAACTTGATGTCGGGGTATTCTTCTGCAACGGAATTGAACGCGTCGGTGATGCGGTAGAAAGACGTCACAATCACCGTGGGACCCGAATCGGCAACGTTCCGCAGACTGGACTCATAGTTCGCTGAGTCGGCAACATATACGGCCTGGCTCGACCACTCTTCGTCCTCGGCAATCTGCTCCACGCCCTCGATCTGGCTATCGATGACGCCGCCGTCGCCTGCCTGCTGGTCGTGCACCAGCACGATCGTGCCGTTGTCGTTGGTGGCACCACCGTCCGTGTCCGTGCTGCCAGGGGAACACGCAGAAACTACGACCGCTGCGCCGGTGACGACTGCGAAAAGGCAAAGCTTATGTAGAAGTCGTCTGCTGCGAGAAAGAGTCATGGTTATCTCCAGGGATGGGTGACAGGGAACTGGAACTCATGCAAGCTCTGATCGTGATGCGCCGATGTTTCGCGAGGCGTCACGACATGTTTCACTGCTGTAACAGTGTGTATGTGGCACAAAACGGATCGAGACGTTTCGGGCAAGTAAAATCAGGTCTCTCTAGCTGCACACTCCCGGAAGGTGTACCAGAACAGCCCCATTCCTGTGCCACTCTTGTCGAACGATGTTGAACGAGAAGCGCTCGTCCGAGGCGAGAATTGCGACAGTGATCGCAGGGTCTGTCGAAGGCCGCTCCACAGATGCTGTCGTGAAGGCTGTCAAGCACTTGGTCCAGTCGGAGAAGGTGCAGCCAGGCACACCGCTGCCGTCGGTGCGGGCGCTTGCAGCTGCGCTGGACATGAGCCCCACATCGGTGCACAAAGCCTGGCTCGCGCTACAGGCCGAGGGTTTCCTCCGCACTGAGGGGCGCCGGGGGACCTATGTCGCCTCCCCAGCCGTAGAGCGCAGCTCGGACGTGTGGCGGCGCCAGGTCTCGGCAGGGCTACCGTTTGACCTCTCAACGGGTGCTCCGGACGCGAATCTGCTTCCTGCGATGCGGTTGGAAGCCATCGACTCCGTCGTTCGTCAGTCCAGCTACTACGGGCCTATTGTCGTTCCGGAGTTGGGCGCGGCCATCCGTGATTCCTGGGGCATCCGGTTCGCTCCTGAAGCTTTGACCGTCGTTGACGGGTCATTGGATGCGCTTGATCGGCTCATCGGATTGCTCGTGCGCCACGGCGACCGGGTCATGATCGAGACCCCCACGTATCCACCGATCATCAGTCTCCTCGAGCTCGCCGGTGCGATCTTGTTGCCTATCGAGCTCGACGAGTCCGGGCCGAGGCCCGAGCAGGTCGAGCTTGCCCTGAAAAGGGAACCCCGACTATTTCTCTTTCAGCCGCGCGCCCAGAATCCGACGGGTGTCGCGATAACAGGCGAACGGCGAGACCAGCTGGTGTCTCTCCTGAGGGGGAGAGATTGCCTGGTCATAGAGCACGACAGTGCCGGCGACATCTCTACGAGCCCGCTCATCTCGTGCACGGACTCATTGCCTGAAACGACGGTTCGCATCCACGGATACTCGAAATCGTTTGGTCCGGACCTCCGCCTCGCTGCCGTAGCAGGACCTGGCGCGATCATCGACCGGCTTGTGACCCGCCGGCATCTCGGCCCTGCCTGGAGCAGTCGTCTGTTGCAGTACATGCTCGCGGCGCTGCTCTCGGATGTCGACACGAGGGCGAAAGTGGCTGAAGCTGCGGTGGTTTATCGCGGTCGCAGGGAAGCCCTCTCCTCTGCCCTTGCTGCCTGCGGGGTCAGCACGATCGGTAGCGACGGATACAACATCTGGGTGCCACTGGAGCAGAACATCGACGCGATAGTCGCGCTGGCCCAACGCGGCTTCGGTGTCGCCAACGGTGCAGCTTTCCAAGTCGGGAGCCAGGCTAGATTCTGTCGGATCACCGCGGCGACGCTCCAGAAGGAGCACGCGGAGATCATTGCTGCCGCGATTGCTATGCGTCCGGACGGCACGGCAGCCCAGCAGATCAACAACTGAGCGAGGCTCGGGCTGGGTGCAGCTAGTTCCAGCTAGTTGACGGCTGCCCACAACATCTGATGGGCGTTCAGACGCTGTGCTCTGACTTCGAGAAGCGCGGATGTGTGGGCATCGCTGGGTGTCGAAACCGTATGCGACGCGCATCGGTTGATGGTCCCCGGCGATCGTCACGCAGGTCTGTACCAGAACAACACTGTCACAAAATGGAAACAGTGCGGCAAAGAATCGGACGTATCCATCGCCTACCTTCAGGAATTGCCGACCCGGCGCCTATCTGCGCCCACGGGACCTAAGGAGTATGGGAATGAAGGAACTGACTCTCGGAATCTTCCAGTCTCTGACACCCAATGGGATGATCGGGGCGAGTTGGCGTTTTCCAGAGAATGAGTCACTGGACTTCCTCGATCTTGACTACTGGATCCGGCTGAGTAAGAAGATCGACAAGGCGGGGTTCGACTTCCTGTTCTTGGCTGACACTTACGGGTATCCGATGATCGACGGAGAGGTACTGGACGCTGCGGTTCGCAACGCCTTCAACATCCCTGTCGCTGATCCCTTCGCGATTGTTTCGGCGGTGGCAGCGGCAACCGAGCGCCTCAGCGTGGTGGCGACGGCATCTACCACTGTTGAGCGGCCGCCCGCTCTTGCCAGGCGACTGGCGACTCTGGACCACCTCACGGGCGGTCGCCTGGGGTGGAACGTCGTGACCGGCGTGTCGCAGATCGCGTCAGCGAATCTGTTCGGTGAGTCTGCCCTGTCCTCCGATGAGCGGTATGACCGGGCGGAGGAGTACATCGACATCTGTCTCGGCCTCTGGGAGGGATCCTGGGAGGATGACGCACTTCTCGAGGATCGTGAGAACGGAATCTATGCGGATCCAGCCAAACTGCGTCAGGTCTCCTACGAGGGCAAGCACTTCTCCTCAAGGGGTATTCTCAATGTCCCGCCGTCTCCGCAGCGCACCCCTCTCATCGTCCAGGCTGGGACCTCGGGAAGAGGGAAGGACTTCGCGGCACGAAACGCAGAGGTCGTGTTCATCGGTGGGGGCAGTCCTGCACAGATGGCAGCGAACATCGCCGATGTCCGTGATCGGGCCGTCTCGTTCGGGCGGGAGCGCGATTCGATCAAGTTTCTGATCGGCTCGATGTTCGTCGTTGGCAAGACTGAACAGGAGGCCCAGGAGAAGCGGCAGGCGCAGCTCGCATTCGCTACCACGGAGCAGGCGGCGGTGACCTACGCATACGTCACCGGGCTCGACCTGACGACGATGGACCCCGATCTCCCATTGGGTGGTTCGTCCGGCGAGGTCAAGACAGTCGAGGCCGAAGGGAAGAGCAGCGTGAATCGCTACGCCGGCAAGTCAGCGCCCGCTCCGGCTGTGAAAGACATCCTTGAAGATCTTCGGGTGAACGGCCTGAACGGGTCCGTGTTCGTCGGTGATCCTGCGAGTATTGCGGATCAAGTTGAGGAGTTCATCGCACAGACTGATGCGGATGGCTTCCTGATCCAATCTCACATCACACCTTCCACCTACGACGATTTCATCGACCTGCTTCTTCCAGTATTCCGGGAGCGCGGCATGTTCTCGACGGATCCCTCTGGTCCGACGCTTCGAGAGCGCATTTTCGGAGCGGGACCCGGACTGCCCGAGAACCATCGCGGTACCGACTTCAGCTGGAGCCGCGTGCCCCGATGAAGACGCTCATCACAGGAGGAACCGTCGTGAACGCGACGGGCACGGCGACCGCCGATGTGCTGATCGACGGCGACACGGTCGCCGCTGTTCTCGCCCCCGGCAGCACCCTTCTCGGGTTTGACCTCGCGTCGAGTGTCGATGAGGTGGTGGACGCGACCGGGAAGTATGTCATCCCGGGCGGGATCGACGCGCACACTCACATGCAGATGCCGTTCGGAGGCACCGAGGCTAGCGACACGTTTGAGACAGGCACCAGGGCGGCTGCTCACGGAGGGACCACCTCGATCATCGATTTCGTGGTGCAGTACGCGGGCGAGAACGTTCTCGACCAGTACAATTTTTGGCAGGAGAAGGCTGCCGGGCAATGCGCGGTCGACTACGGCTTCCATCAGATTCTCTCCGATGTGCAGGACTCGTCGCTCACCGCTATGGATGAGCTGATTAACGAGGGCGTCACGAGCTTCAAGCTCTTCATGGCCTACAAGGGTGTGTTCCTTAGCGACGACGGTCAGATCGTGAAGGCGATGCAGCGGGCTAGCGACAACGGGTCACTGATCATGATGCACGCTGAGAACGGCTCCGTCATCGACCTGCTCGTGAAACAGCACCTAGACCGTGGCGAGACCACGCCTTACTACCATGGCATCTCCCGTCCATGGCAGGCCGAGGAGGAGGCGACGCACCGGGCGATCATGCTCGCAAACCTTACCGGTGCGCCGCTGTACATCGTGCACGTGTCGGCCAAGCAGGCCGTGGAGCAGATAGCTGCCGCCCGTGACAACGGCCAGAACGTCTTTGCTGAGACCTGCCCACAGTACCTTTACCTCTCCCTTGAAGACCAGCTGGGCGCCTCCGGTGGCGAGTGGGGTGACTTCGAAGGAGCGAAGTGGGTGTGTTCAACGCCGTTGCGATCGAAGGACGAGGGCCACCAGCATCACGTGTGGCAGGGCTTGCGCACGAACGACTTGCAGGTGATCTCGACCGATCACTGCCCGTTCTGTATGAAGGGCCAGAAGGAGATGGGGCTGGGCGATTTCTCGAAGATCCCGAACGGGATCGGCTCGGTCGAGCACCGGATGGACCTGATCTACCAGGGCGTCGTCACGGGAGAAATCTCGTTGCCGCGATGGGTGGAGCTCACCTCGACGACTCCGGCTCGGATGTTCGGCATCTACGGCAAGAAGGGCGTCATCCAGCCCGGCGCCGACGGTGACGTGGTGATCTACGATCCGAACGGTCACACCTCGATCGGCCTCGGGAAGACGCACCATATGAACATGGACTACTCGGCCTGGGAGGGCTTCGAGATTAGCGGACACGTTGACACCGTGTTCTCTCGCGGCCGCAAGATCGTTGATGGCAACAGCTACCTCGGCAGAAAAGGCGACGGCGCGTACTTCAAGCGTGGCCTCAGCCAGTACCTGATCTAGAGATCGGAAGGCTCTCACTATGGATTTCGGCGTTGTCGTTCAATGCAACCCTCCGGCTCCGCGCGTTGTCGCGCTTGCCCGCCGTGCGGAGGAGCACGGTTTCGGCTACTTCTGGACTTATGACTCCCACGTGCTCTGGCACGAGCCCTACGTCCTCTACTCGCAAATCCTCGGACAAACGACCCAGATCAAGGTCGGCACGATGGTGACCAACCCGGCCACCCGTGACTGGACCGTGACGGCGTCCACTTTCGCTACGCTCAATGCCTATTTCGGCAATCGAACCATCTGCGGGATCGGTCGCGGAGACTCGGCGGTTCGCGTCACGAATGGTTCGCCGACGACGCTCAAAGCGCTCCGGGATTCGGTGCACGTCATTCGGGAGCTCGCTAACTCCAGGGCGGTAGAGATCAACGGGTCTAGCATCCGATTCCCCTGGAGCCGGGACTCTCAGCTCGACGTTTGGGTGGCAGCCTACGGGCCGATGGCGTTGAAGATCGCCGGTGAGGTCGGCGATGGGTTCATTCTGCAGTGTGGTGACGTCGATATCGCCAAGTGGATGATCAAGAACGTGCGGGAGGCCGCTGAGGGCGCCGGGCGTGATCCCGATTCGGTCAAGTTCTGCATCGCCGCTCCGATGTACATCACGGACGGGACCGAAGAGGGTCGGCGTCATGCGCTGGATCAGTGTCGCTGGTTCGGTGGGATGGTTGGCAATCACGTAGCCGATATCGTCGCGAAATACGGCACCGGCATCGATGTGCCCAAGGTGTTCACTGACTACATCGCGGCCAGGACCGGCTATGACTACAACCAGCACGGCAAGGCGGGAAGCTCTCATGTTGACTTCGTTCCAGACGAGATTGTTGAGCGATTCTGCGTGATCGGCACCGCAGAGCAGCATCAGGAGAAGCTCGAGGAGTTGAAGGAACTCGGGGTCGATCAGTTCGCGGGCTACCTCGACCACGACAACAAGGAAGAGACCCTCAGGGTCTATGGCGAGGTCGTGATGCCGGCTTTGCGAGACTACGTCCCCGCCAAGGTTTGATGACGTCGCACGGTTATGGAAAGCGAAGCAACTCAGTACATGTCTCTTACGCTCGCCCCCGCCGACCAGCAGATCTCGCGTGAACTCGACCGTGCCCACGTCTTCCACTCTTGGTCAGCTCAGGCTGCCTTGAATCCTCTGGTGATTGCCGGCGGGTGCGGATCGACTGTGTGGGATTTCGAAGGAAACGAGTACCTCGACTTCTCGTCGCAACTGGTCAATACCAACATCGGCCATCAGCATCCCGCCGTGATCACGGCGATCAAGGAGCAGGCGGATGTGCTCACCACCGTGGCGCCTGCGCACGCCAATCTCACGCGCGGTCACGCCGCACAGCGAATCCTCGACCGTGCCGGCCCCTCGTTCAGCAAGGTGTTCTTCACCAACGGTGGCGCCGATGCCAACGAGAACGCCATCCGGATGGCACGCCTGTTCACAGGGCGTGACAAGGTTCTTTCTGCCTATCGCTCCTACCACGGTGCCACCGGAGCAGCCATCGTGGCCACTGGAGACTGGCGGCGCGTACCGAATGAGTACTCGCGCGGACACGTGCACTTCTTCGGCCCGTTCACCTATCGTTCGGAATTCTGGTCGGCGTCCCCGGAAGAGGAATCGGACCGCGCGCTGCACCACCTCGAGCGGGTCATTCAGGCAGAGGGCGCCGGATCGATCGCCGCCATCCTGATCGAGACCATTCCGGGCACGGCAGGTGTGATCGTTCCGCCCCCCGGATACCTGGCTGGGGTGCGTGCAATCGCAGACCGATACGGCATCGTTCTGATCTTCGACGAGGTGATGGCTGGATTCGGACGCACGGGCGGCTGGTTCGCCTTCCAGTCGCTGGCCGAGGACGGTGAAGTCGCGCTGCCCGACCTCATCACATTCGCAAAGGGCGTGAACTCCGGCTATGTCCCCGCAGGAGGTGTGATCATCCCATCGATGATCGCTGAGACCTTCGATGACGCGGTCTACCCCGGCGGTCTCACCTACTCGGGACATCCGCTCGCCATGGCGGCGATAGTAGCCACGCTCGACGCGATGGAGGCGGAAGGAATCGTGGCGAATGCTGATCGGATCGGGCGAGAGAAGATCGCTCTCGGACTCGCCGATCTCGCAGACAGGCACCCGATCATCGGCGATGTGCGCGGCCTCGGTGTCTTCTGGGCGCTCGACCTGGTCGCAGACCGTTCCACTCGGGAACCGGTACCTGCCGCAGTCATCGGCAAACTCAAATCGGCAATGCTCTCCCAAGGCCTGTTGCCGTTCTTCGCGGACAACCGATTGCACGTGGTGCCGCCCTGCGTCGTCACCGAGGCGGAGGTCGACAAAGCGATCTCCATCTACGACGCGGCATTCGCGGCGCTCTGACAGAACTGACTAAGGAAACAGAACCAATGACGACAATCGACGCGCTTCCTGTGATCCAGCATTGGGTCGGTGGAGGAGAGTTGACCCCGACGAGCAGCCGCACGGCGCCCGTTTTTGATCCCGCGCTCGGCAAGCAGGCCAAGAGCGTCGCGCTCGCGGGACCGACCGAGATCGATGCCGCGGTCGCCGCGGCGAAGGCGGCCTTCCCAGCCTGGCGGGACACTTCCATGGCGAAGCGCCAGCAGGTGATCTTCGCGTTCCGTGAGCTGCTCAACAGCAGGAAGAGCGAACTCGCTGAGATCGTCACCGCTGAGCATGGCAAGGTCGTTTCGGATGCTCTGGGGGAGATCAGCCGTGGCCTTGAGGTCGTCGAACTGGCCACCGGCTTCCCGCACCTCCTCAAGGGCGAGTATTCCGAGAACGTCTCGACCGGAGTCGATGTCTACAGCATTAAGCAGCCGCTCGGCGTGGTGGGGATCATCAGCCCCTTCAACTTCCCGGCAATGGTGCCGATGTGGTTCTTCCCCATAGCGATCGCTGCGGGTAACACGGTGGTGCTGAAGCCGAGCGAGAAGAACCCGTCGGCGGCGAACTGGCTGGCAGCGCTGTTCGCGGAGGCAGGTTTGCCCGACGGAGTTTTCAATGTCCTGCACGGTGACAAGGAGGCTGTCGACGGCCTCCTGAACCACGGGGATGTGAAGAGCATCTCCTTCGTGGGATCAACACCGATCGCCCAGTACATCTACGAGACCGCCGCTAAGAACGGCAAGCGCGTACAGGCTCTCGGCGGCGCCAAGAACCATATGCTGGTGCTGCCCGACGCCGATCTGGACCTCGCGGCCGATGCCGCCATCAATGCAGGATTTGGCTCCGCAGGAGAGCGCTGCATGGCCATCTCAGTGCTCGTTGCAGTCGACACGATTGCAGACGAGCTCGTCGCGAAGGTCCAAGAGCGGATGGCGGGTCTGAGGACGGGAGATGGTCGCCGCGGTTGCGACATGGGCCCGCTGATCACCGAGGCGCATCGGGACAAAGTCGCGGGTTACATCGATGTCGCTGACGCCGATGGCGCGACGGTCGTTGTAGACGGCCGTGGAATCGAGGTCGACGGGGATGCCGACGGGTTCTGGCTCGGTCCCACCCTGATCGATCACGTCCCCACCTCGTCCTCGGTCTATGTTGACGAGATCTTCGGCCCCGTGCTCTCGGTGGTGCGTGTGCACTCATACGAGGAGGGTGTCGAGCTGATCAACAATGGCACCTTCGGCAACGGCACGGCGATCTTCACCAACGACGGGGGAGTGGCCCGCCGATTCCAGAACGAGGTCGAGGTCGGCATGATCGGTGTCAACGTACCGATCCCCGTCCCGGTCGCTTACCACTCGTTCGGTGGTGTGAAGGACTCGATCTTCGGCGACTCAAAGGCCTACGGTACTGCGGGCTTCCGCTTCTTCACACAGGAGAAGGCGGTGACGTCTCGTTGGCTCGATCCTTCCCACGGCGGCATCAACCTGGGCTTCCCCCAGAATTGATAGGGAGTGTTCGCACGATCGTTCCGTTCACCGGTAAGCGTGAGGTGCTCATCTGGATCGCATCTGACTATCGATGTACGAGAGATCGATGACCATTATCGAGCCGCCACGCTCGTCGATGTCGGAACGAGAAGCGCTCCGTGAGGCACTGCGACTCGCTGAGACAGGCGAACGACTTGACGTCGCACAAACCGAGATGCTCCTTGGCGGGGCCCCTGCCATGCTCAAGGAAGTACTCGCGTCGGCGTCGCGGGTGCGTGACGCGGGGCTGGAGGCATCCGGTCGGCCCGGGGTGATCACCTACTCCCGCAAGGTGTTCGTGCCGCTCACGACGCTGTGCCGCGACCGCTGTCACTACTGCATCTTCGTCGACACGCCCGGCCAGCTCCTCAAGAAGCACAAGCCCGTCTACATGACCGGCGACCAGGTGCTCGCGGTCGCCCGGCAGGGTCAGGCGATGGGCTGCAAAGAGGCGCTGCTCACCCTCGGCGACCGCCCCGAGGACCGCTGGCCCGAGGCGCGTACGTGGCTCGACGAGCACGGCTACGCCTCGACCCTCGACTACGTCCAGGCGATGGCGCGGCTGATCACCGACGAGACCGGGATGCTCGCGCACGCCAACCCCGGCGTCATGTCACTCGATGAGCTGGCGGCGATGCGGCCGGTCGCCCCGTCGATGGGGATGATGCTCGAGACGACCTCGCGACGGCTGTTCGAGGAGCCCGGCCAGGTGCACCACGGCTCGCCCGACAAGGACCCGGCGGTGCGCCTGGCCGTGATCGAGGACGCCGGCCGGGCACGGGTGCCGTTCACGACCGGCATCCTCGTCGGCATCGGCGAGACGCTGCGCGACCGCGCCGAGTCGCGCGTCGCGCTGCGCGACGCGCACGCCCGGCACGGTCACGTGCAGGAGGTCATCGTGCAGAACTTCCGCGCGAAGCCCCGCACGGCGATGGCGGGGGCCGCGGATGCCGCGCTCCTCGAGTACGTCGCCGCCGTCGCGGTGACCCGCATCGTGATGGGGCCGCGGATGCGCGTCCAGGTGCCGCCGAACCTCTCCGACCCGTCCGAGTTCGAGCTGCTGGTGCGCGCCGGGGCCGACGACTGGGGCGGCGTGTCGCCGCTGACCGCCGACCACGTCAACCCGGAGCGGCCGTGGCCGCACATCGACGAGCTCGCCGAGCGCACCGCGTCGCTCGGCTTCGCACTGCGCGAGCGGCTGACCGCGCAGCCGGAGTACGTGATCGACCGCGACCGCTGGATCGACCCGGTGCTGCACGGCGCCGTCGCCGCGCTCGCCGAGCCCGCCACGGGCCTGGCCGCCGCATCCCCCGCACCCCGTGCCACGGTCGATCCGGCCGGGGCGACGGAGCGCGCCGGTTCCGGAACACGGCCCGCGGGAGGACGTGTGCGGTCGACGGGGCGCCCGGGGCGCAGGCTCGTCGAGCATGCGCCGAGTGACCCGCTGAGCCTCGACGACGCCGAGTGGGCGACGCTCCTGGAATCCACCGGCGACGATCTCGACACGCTCGTCCAGGCCGCCGACGACGTGCGCCGCTACACCGTGGGCGAGGCGGTGAGCCTCGTCGTGAACCGCAACCTCACCTCCACGGGGCTTCGCAGCGTTCGCGGCGACGACCCGGCGACGTTCACGCTCGCCGACGCGGGCGACATCGCCGCCGACGCGTGGGAGCTGGGCGCGACCGAGCTGTGCGTGCAGGGGATGCTGCCCGCCGGCGAGGACCCGGAAGGCTACCTGCGGATCGCCCGCGCCGTGAAGGCCGCGGCCGGCCGCAGCCACCTGCACGCCTACCGCCCGCAGGACGTCTGGGATCTCGCCGACCGCGGCGGGCTCGGGCTCGACGGCGCGCTCGCGGCGCTGCGCGCCGCGGGCGTGGACACCGTACCGGGCACCGGGGTCAAGGTGCTGAGCGAGCGGGTGCGCGCACGCGTGGCCCCCGGCGACCTGGAGATCGACCGCTGGGTCGAGGGCATCGCCGCCGCGCACCGGGCGGGGTTCCGCTCGACGTCGGTGCTTTTCTACGGGCACGTCGAGACGACCGGCGAGCGCATCGCGCACCTGAGACGGCTGCGCGCGATCCAGGATGCCGCGACCGCCGCGGGAGCCGGGGGCGGGTTCAGCGAGTTCGTGCCGATCCCGCTGCCGGGCCATGGCGTGCCGCTCGTGGCCGGCCGCGGGGACCTCGACGAGCACCGGGCGATGGTCGCCGTCTCCCGGCTGCTGGTGTCGGGCAGCATCCCTCACATCCAGATCCCGTGGACCCGGTACGGCCGCGAGGTCGCGGCCGAGCTGCTGCGTGCGGGCGGCGACGACCTCGGCGGCACGCTCCTCGACGGCCGCGTGCGGCCCGAGGCGGGCATCGAGCACGGCCAGGAGCTTCCGCTGCACGACGCCGCACGCATCGCGCAGCGCCTGTTCCGCCCGTTCCGCCAGCGCACCACCGACTACCGCGAGCCGCCGGCCGACCGCAAGGCGGCGGTGCGGTGACCAAGGCTCAGGAACGCACGCCCGAGCGCGTCGAGGTCGCGATCGTCGGCGCCGGATTCGCGGGGCTGGCGATGGCGATGGCGTTGCGGCGCGCCGGCCGCGAGTCCTTCACGATCATCGAGCGAGGCTCCTCGGTCGGCGGCACCTGGCGCGACAACACCTACCCCGGCGTCGCGTGCGACGTGCCGAGCCATCTCTACGGCTTCGCCGACCACCCGCATCCGGGATGGTCGGGACTGTATGCACGAGGGTCCGAGATCCACGACTACCTCCGCGGTATCGTCATCGCCGAACGGCTGGCACCCCATCTGCGCCTGGGCACGCCGATGCAGTCGGCGCGCTGGGATGCCGCAGCCGCCCTGTGGCGCGTCGAGACCGGCGGATCCGAGCCCGGCGTGATCGAGGCGGATGCTCTCGTGCTGGCGTGCGGCCGGCTCACCGAGCCTGCGATCCCCGACCTGCCTGGCCTCGCGGGCTTTCCCGGACCCGTGTTCCACTCGGCGAGGTGGGACCACGACGCGCCCCTCGAGGGTGCGCGCGTCGCCGTCGTCGGCACGGGCGCCTCGGCCGTGCAGCTCGTGCCGGAGCTGGCGCGCACGGCCGGCCGTGTGACGCTCTTCCAGCGCACCCCCGCCTGGATCGTGCCCCGCGACGAGCGCTCGTACACCGACGCCGAGCGCGCGCGGTTCGCCCGGCATCCCGACGAGCTCGCGGCCCTGCGCGCCGAGCTGTACGCGGAGGGGGAGGCCCGGTTCGCCTCGCGGTCGGGCGATGCGCGGGCCGCCGCCGAGGCCGAGGCGTCCGCCCTCGCCCACCTGCGCTCGCAGGTCGCCGACCCGGTGCTGCGCGACGCGCTCACCCCCCGTTACGCGTTCGGCTGCAAGCGGGTGCTGCTCTCCGACGACTTCTACCCGGCGGTGGCCTCCGACCGGGTCGCGCTGGAGGCGTCCGCCCTGGTCGCCGTCCAGGGACACACGCTCGTCGCCGCGAGCGGCGCCCGGTACGAGGCCGACGCGCTGGTGCTCGCGACCGGGTTCGCCTCGTCGCGCCAGCCCTACGCCGACCTGGTGCGCGGCGAGTGCGGCCAGACCCTCGCCGCCCACTGGAGCGGCGGCATGACCTCGTTCGCGTCCACGGTCGTCTCGGGGTTCCCGAACCTCTTCGTGCTCAACGGCCCCAACGCCTCGCTCGGCCACAACTCCTCGGTGCTCATGGCGGAAGAGCAGGCCGGCTACGTCTCGCGCGCGCTCGGCCGGCGATCCGCCCTCGGCGGGGTGCTGCGCGTGCGCTCCGAGACAGAGCGCGCCTACAGCGCCGAGATCGACAGCGCCGCCGCCGCGACGCCCAGGGTCGCCGGCGGATGCCGCAACTGGTACGTCGACGAGCGCTCCGGACGCCTCACCCTGCTGTGGCCCGGCACCGTCGACGCGTTCCGCGCGATGCTCGCCGCCACCGACGGCTCCGAGTTCCTGCGGGCAGGCGACGCCACGCGCGAGCACGGCGACGACCCGACCGATCCGACGACCGATCCGACCGAGGATGCCGACATCCTCTCCGACCCCGCACCGATGGGAGCACCATGACGATCCCCCTGCGCCTGGGATACAAGGCATCCGCAGAGCAGTTCGACCCGGCCGAGCTCGCCGACCTCGCCGTGCTCGCCGAGGACGTCGGCTTCGACTCGGTGTTCATCTCCGACCACTTCCAGCCGTGGATGCACGAGGGCGGCCACGCCCCCGCCGCCCTCCCCTGGCTCGGCGCGGTCGGCGCCCGCACGTCCCGCGTGCTGCTGGGCACCTCGGTGCTCACCCCGACGTTCCGGTACCATCCGGCCGTCGTCGCGCAGGCGTTCGCGACGCTCGGTGTGATGTTCCCCGGCCGGGTGATCCTCGGTGTGGGCACCGGAGAGGCGCTGAACGAGGTGACGCTCGGACTCGACTGGCCGGACCCCCCGGAGCGCTTCCAGCGCCTCAAAGAGGCCATCACCCTGATCGAGAGGCTGTGGGCGGGCGAGCGCGTCACCTACGAGGGCACCTTCTGGCAGGTGACGGATGCCACCGTCTACGACCGGCCGACCACGCCCGTGCCGATCTACATCGGCGCCGCCGGGCCCGCCGCCACCCGGCTGGCAGGCCGCATCGCCGACGGCTTCATCACGACCAGCGGCAAAGACCCGTCGCTCTACAGCGACACGCTGCTGCCTGCGCTGTACGAGGGGCTCGAGAAGGCCGGCCGCGCCGACGACGCGATCGACACGCTCATCGAGGTGAAGGTATCGCTCGCGCCGACGCGGGAGGAGGCGCTGCAGAAGACGCGCTTCTGGGCGCCGCTCGCCCTCTCGCCCGAGGAGAAGATGGGCATCCACGACCCCATCGAGATGCAGCGTCGCGCCGCCGAGCTGCCGATCGAGCGCGCCGCCTCGCGGTTCATCGTCGGGGTTGACCCCGACGAGCACGTCGAGCAGATCTCCCGCTACGTCGACCTCGGGTTCCGTCACCTCGTGTTCCACGACCCCGGCTTCGATCAGGCCGGGTTCTTGCGCCTCTACGGTGAAGAGGTGCTGCCGCGGCTGCGCGCGCGGTTCGGCGCGTGACCGAGACCGCTGCCGACGACGCACGACTCCGCCGATCCGCCGCTGCGGATGCCGTGTCTGCGAGTCGTGCCCCCGGAACAGAGGAGTCGCGCACGGGCTGGGTCGTCGTCATCCCGGTCAAGCCCGCGGCGGTCGGCAAGTCGCGGCTTCGCCGTGCCGGGCATCTCGCGGGTGCCGCTGGCACGCGCGATCGCGCTCGACACGATCTCTGCCGCCGCCGCTTGCACGGACGTCGCGCGCGTCGCCGTCGTGACCGGTGATACAGAGATCGCGACGACATTCGTGGGCGACCTGCGGGTTTCGGTCGTTCCTGACGGCGCGTACCGGCGTGACATGGAACAGCGCGTTCGGGCCGGATTCCTTTGCACGCCATCTCGCGCGCGCGTGTGAACTGCTCGATATCGCCGCAGAATCCTCACTGCGGCGTGATGTCGACACTGCTGATCAGCTGGCCGCAGCGTCGCGCCTCGGCCCACGCACCGCGGCGCTCCTTATCGCTTCATCTCGCTCTCATTCAACTGCGGTGGCAGCTGAATGAGAGTGAAGCGGGCTCAGTCGAGTTCGCCATTCGCGACGCCGGCGACGACCTTCTCGAAGACGTTCAAGCCGGCGAGCAGGTCTGCCTCGGTCGACAACTCGCGTTCGTTGTGCGAGAGACCGCCGATACTCGGGATGAACACCAGGATCGTAGGTGCGATGTCCTTGACATGGGTGGCATCGTGGCCGGCGAGTGTCTTCACGCGGGTACCCGGCAAGTTGAGGTCCGCTGCGGCGGATTCGACGAGGCTCACACCCTTCTCGATGAAATCGGAGGCATCCCAGACGACCCCGTCGGGGAACTCGATCGTGGTGCGCGTCTTCGCTTCGATTTCTGCGACGCGCTTCCTCAGCAAGGCGAGCGCCTGGTCCAGGACCTCGGTCGACTCCGCCCGCATGTCCATACCCATCCGCACCTCGCGCGCAATCGTCACTGGCGAGTTCGGTTCGACGTGAAGTTCCGCGACAGTAGTGTGCAGACTCTCCACTGGGAAGTGCTCGATCAGCTCGTTGACGGCGGCGACGAAGTACGCAGCGCCCAAGAGCGCATCCTGGCGGTCGGCCATCCTCATGGAACCGGTGTGGCCTTGCTCTCCCTTGACTAGGACGTCGTACTTGTATGCGCTCCAGGTCGCGTGTACCGCACCGATGGTGTGACCGGACTCCGCCATCGACGGGCCCTGTTCGATGTGTATCTCGGCATACCCCGCCAAGACGGGCGCTTCGAAGTCTCCAACGCCGCCGATTGCGGCGAGGGCTTCGCGCACTGAAACGCCACGTGGGTCGGTGGAGTCCAGGGCGGCCTCGAGTGAGACCTTGCCCGTCACCACTGCCGAACCCATGAGCCCCGGCTTGAATCGGCTGCCTTCCTCGTTGAACCAGTCCACCACCGCGATGTTGTACTTCGGAGCGGTGGAGGCAACGCGGTGAGCGTCCACAACCCGTCGTGCCGCGTGAAGCGCCGCGAGAACACCGTAGGCGCCGTCGTACTTGCCACCGTAGGGCTGGCTGTCCAAATGCGAACCGAACAGCACATACGGGGCTCCCGGAGTGAGTTCGGCGAGGCCATAGACGTTTCCGATCGCGTCCCGTCGCACCACGAATCCAGACTCGGCGAGGAGCCCGGCGAACCAGTCGGTGAGCTCACCGTGTGCTGCTGTCCCCGCTTCGCGATGTACTCCGCCGCGTTCCGTGGCGCCGAACGACGACATCGTCCAGAAATCAGTGAGGAACAACTGGTCTTGTTCAGCGGACATGTCCATACCCACTCATCATGCTGCTCAATGTATGTACTCCAGATTTCACAGACGTTTCGGGTGGCCTGTCGAACTTCGATAGGGCGCCCGGCGACGGGCCATACCCGAGGCTCACGCGCGGACGAGGAAGCCTTGGTCACATCACCTGGCTGGGTGCCGTAACGAACTGTTAACAACTTGTAACAAGCCGGTGACGGAAGTGACGCAAAGAGTCAACAAACTGTTGATTATCATGAGGGGGATGGCAGTCCTTTGCCATTATCAATCGCATACTGCGACTTTGTGTTGAGATACTCAACTGTGGGTGGCAGGAACAATCACGAATCACTCCCGTATCAGCCCCGCGTTGCGTCAGCGCCGCCCGAGACTCCCCAGGAGAGTCCGTCATGTCCCGTGTCACCGCAATCTCGAAGTTCGTTGTCACCGCGACCGCCGCGGTGTCCCTGATCGCGCTGACGGGATGTGCGTCGGATGACGGCGATACGCCTGCTCTCTCTGACTCGTCTTCGTCGACATCGGCCGTGAACCAAGAGGCGCGAGCCTTGCTGCCGGACGAGATCAGCGATCGCGGCACCCTCGTGGTTGCCAGCTCGCTGAGCTACCCGCCATTCGAGTACACAACGACGGACGGTGTGAACGAGGGCTTCGACATCGATCTGGTCGCGGCTCTGAGCGATGCCCTCGGCCTCGAGGTCGATCTGCAGAAGATTCCGTTCGAGGGACAGATCACGGGGCTGACCAACAGTCGCTTTGACCTCGCCATGGCGACGTTCACGATCACTCCGGAAAGGCTTGAGCAGGTGAACTTCGTCCAGTTCCTCAGCGCAGGAACTGTGGTGTCCGTACTCAAAGGAAGCGACGTCGGGATTGACGGCGTTTCCTCGCTGTGCGGTCACACCGTCGGAGTGCAGACCGGCAGCGCAGCCGAGGTGCAGGTGCAGACCTTGAACGACGAGTGCGTGGAGGGCGGTGAGTCGGAAATCGTCGTCTCGACTTTCCCCGACCAGTCATCGCTTGTGCAGGCGGTGCTCAACGGGCGTGTGGAAGCCAGGCTCGACGACTCCACCACGACCGCGTACATCAATGAGCAGGTCGATGGTCAACTCGAGGACATCGGCGAGGCCTACGCCACGTCGCCCACCGGATTCGCGATCGCCAAGGACAACGATGGCCTTCTCGCTGCCACTCGGGTGGCTCTGCAGGGTCTCATCGATGACGGCACGTACAGCCAACTCGCCGAGGAATGGGGACAGAGCAAGAACACCGTCACCGAGGCGACCGTCTTCACCGATCCGGCGGACGTGATCGCCGGCAGCTAGCCGCCTCAGCGATACCCGGACCAACTCCAAGGAATCACATGTCAACTTCTACGTCGCACCCCATCTTGGGCGGGGACGGTCATGCGAACGTGGAAACTCCTGCGTCGCAACTGCGCACCAAAGCGCCGAGGCGCCCAGGAAGGTGGGTAGCCAGCGTTCTCGTGCTGTTCCTCGCGTTGCTCCTGGTGCAGTTCCTCGTCACCAGTGAGAACTTCGAATGGGACGTGGTCGGGCAGTACTTGTTCTTCCCACGGATCCTGCAGGGCTTGTGGACGACTATCTGGCTGACCGTCGTCTGTATGGTTATCGCCGTCGTCCTCGGCACGCTGGTGGCCGTAGCGAGGATGTCGCCGAACCCGATACTCAGCGTTCCCAGTGCGATCTACGTGTGGTTCTTTCGTGGCACTCCCGTGCTGGTGCAGCTGATCTTCTGGTTCAACCTTTCGTCCCTGATACCGGAGATAACCATCGCGCTGCCTTTCGGGGGGCCGGTCCTTTTCAGTGAGTCCACTAACGCGCTGATCACGCCGCTGATGGCGGCCATCCTCGGGCTCGGGCTGAACGAAGCGGCATACATGTCCGAGATCGTACGCGGCGGCATCCTCGGAGTGGACCAGGGTCAAAGTGAGGCGGCGACGGCTCTCGGAATGCCCAAGAGGAGGATCCTCCAACGGATCGTCTTGCCCCAGGCCATGCGGCTGATTATCCCGCCCTCGAGCAATGAGTTCATCAACCTGCTCAAGACGACGTCGCTGGTCAGCGTGATCACGTTATCGGAGCTGCTGTACTCGGCTCAGTCAATCTACTCGCAGAGCTTCCAGATCATTCCGCTGCTGGTCGTTGCCAGCATCTGGTACCTGGTCGTAGTCAGTGTTCTTTCCTTCGGGCAACGGTTCCTCGAACAGCGGTTCAGCCGCGGAAGCAGTCGGTCGGCGCCCGTCTCTCTCTGGGCGCGATTCAGCCGCAACCTGATGCTCAGACGACCTCGAGGAGCAGCGTCATGACCCAGACGGGAATGGCCGGACAGCCGATGATCAACGCCGAGAACGTCCACAAGAGCTACGGGAATCTGCAGGTTCTCAAAGGTGTCAGCTTGGAGATCTCACGAGGCGAAGTCGTCTGCCTGATCGGACCATCCGGCTCAGGAAAGACGACGATGCTCCGATGCATGAACCACCTGGAGAAGATCGACTCAGGTGCGATCTTCGTCGATGGTGAACTGCTCGGCTATCGCCGGGAGAAGACGTTTCTGCGAGAGATGCGCGACAAGGACGTCTGCCGTCAGCGCGCTGACATAGGAATGGTGTTTCAGCACTTCAACCTCTTCCCCCACATGACCGTCCTGCAGAACATCATCGAGGCTCCAACCGGCGTCAGATCAGTGAAGGCGTCGGTCGCGAAGGATCGGGCGCGAGAGCTGCTCGATCGAGTCGGGCTTGCCGAGAAGGCATCGGCCTACCCGCGGCAGCTGTCCGGGGGCCAACAGCAGCGCGTTGCCATCGCTAGAGCTCTGGCGATGAACCCCAAGGTGATGCTGTTCGACGAACCCACCTCTGCCCTCGACCCAGAACTGGTCGGGGATGTTCTGAACGTCATGCGCGATCTCGCCGAGCAGGGGATGACGATGGTCGTGGTCACCCATGAGATGGGGTTCGCTCGAGACGTCGCGGACCGCGTCGCGTTCTTCGAAGCTGGAGAGATCCGGGAGTTGGGAACTCCCGCAGACGTGTTCGGCAATGCAAAGTCGCCGCGGACACGCGAGTTCCTGCGTCGGGTCGTGGCCTGACTTCCTCTCAACCAGTGATTCGCGCCACGGAAGGTGAAGGAACCGGCAGCAGGTCGTCCGGTCCCGTGATCAGACCCAGGCCTCAGGGGCGGCGACCGCGCCACGGGGCGCTGCGAGGCCGTCCTTACACTAAGACCATCGAGTGCCGTCCATCCCCTAATTTAGCCGGAGCGAGTAGCTGCTCGAGAACCAATCACCCATGCGCGGTATGCCAGCCGAGAAAGTCGTGATCTATGAGTACGCCCATCGCATCGCCCGACACCACACCGTCGGACCAGCTAACGGTCACGCATGACTCGCAGCCGTTGTCCATGGCCAGCCTGACAACCCTGATCGAGAAGCTGGGCGACGTCCTTCCTCCGTCGACCGAGATCATCCTCCATGACTTCGCCGACATCGATGCCACTGTCGTCGCGGTCGGCGGCGCTCTGACAGACCGTGTCAAGGGCGACCCGCCCACCGACCTGCTGCTCGCCCACTTCGCCGCGGGAGCGACAGAAGACCTCCGCGAGTATGTCAGCCATCTGCCCGACGGGCGCATCGTCAACAGCTCCACCCTGATACTGCGCGCACCGGACGGCAGCCCGGTGGGGGCATTGTGCCTCAACCACGATGTATCGCTCTGGCGGCGAGTGCGTGACATCGCCAATCTCGCCCTGAAGGATGATCCCTCGACCATCGCGACCGCGAGGGGCAGCACCCCAACCACCGAGACCCCCGCCGAAGAGCCAATGTCCCGATCCAGCGTCGAGCATTTCCCCCGGAGCATCGACGAACTTGCACAGCTGCTCATCTCTCGAGCGATCGCTGAAGTGGGCGTCGCCCCGGAGCTAATGCGGAAACACCACAAGGTTCGCGTGGTCGCCACATTGGAAGCTCAGGGGATGTTCATGCTGCGCGACTCCGTGGAAACGGTCGGCAAGGCGCTCGGCGTCACCCGTTTCACGATCTATAACTACCTCAGCGAGCTCGAGCCCAAGAGTACTGCCACCGAGCCCGGGTGACGCCCGCGCGGCAAACGGTCTGCCCCGGTACGATCTATCGCCCCTATCAAATAGCGAGAACGAGATGACTCAGGAATTCGACGGCATACATCGCTCCCTATATCCCGGTACCCAGGAAGCGCCATATCTCGATGCGGCTGCTGTCGGCATCATCTCCTCGGATGTGCGAGAAGCCATACTGCAGATCACCGCGGATCACGAAGCGAACGGAATCGGGGCCTGGATTGCCGGGGCAGATCCCCAGAAAGCCCTCGCGGTCGAACGGCTCGCCGCGCTCGTGAACGGTTCGCGCTCATCGATCGCGC
This sequence comes from Microbacterium sp. 18062, assembly GCF_902706225.1. Taxonomy (GTDB): domain Bacteria; phylum Actinomycetota; class Actinomycetes; order Actinomycetales; family Microbacteriaceae; genus Microbacterium. Next base: position 42,505 of record NZ_CACSKB010000013.1, on the reverse strand, counting down.
TCACGCAGAACACGAGCACAGGTCTTGCCATCGTTGCCAACGGCATCCAGTGGCGTCATGGCGACAACATTGTCGTTCCAGTCAACGAGTTCCCGTCGAACTTCTACCCATGGACACAGCTTCGTCGTCACGGTGTCGAGATTCGCGAAGTACCCATGGCTGAGGGGCATGCCCTCATCTCCGACTTCGGGAAACTGATCGACGATCGCACCCGGGTGGTTGCCGTCAGCGCAGTGCAGTACTCCTCCGGCTATCGATACGACCTTCGCGCTTTGGGAGACTTCTGTCGTCAGCTCGACGCCCTCCTCGTTGTCGACGGAACTCAGGCCTTGGGTGCGATGACCATCGATGTCCGAGCGTCGCTGATAGATGTCCTCGTCGTCAGTGCCCACAAATGGATGCTCGGACCATTGGGAATCGGGTTCGCGCACTTTTCCGAACGAGCCCTTAACAGCCTCTACCCATCGACCACGGGGTGGCTGAGTGTCGACAGGCCATTCGACTTCGACCACGAGCCCAAGCTGGCGGTGGACGCGCGTCGGTATGAGTCAGGCACCGAGAACGCCGCGGGCATCGTCGGTATCAGCGCCGCGGTCAATCTCGTGCTCAAGGCGGGGCCGGCGGCCATCGAGTCGCACATCCTTCACGCTGGCGCTTACCTGGCAAAGCTTCTTCGCGATCTTGGCTGGAGAGTCCTCAATGACTACGGCGACGAGCACCGGTCCGGGATTCTCATCGCGTCCAGCGGGCGAAACGATGCGGGGTATCATCGTCGACTGCTGGACAACGGAGTGCGCTGCTCGTTGCGCGGCGGAGGAGTGCGTTTCTCGCCACACTACTTCACGTCGTCCTCGGACCTCCACCGGGTGGCGGATGTCGTCGCTGCATGAGGCAGCACTCTGGCATGCTGGGAGAAAGGAGTGGTCGCGGCGGCGGAGTAGCTGAGAGGCGTCCTCTTCTCGAGGAACTCGTGAATGACCCCGTCGATGCTCTGGGTTCGTCGCTGGCTAGGGTGGAGGGATGACGATCCCCACCGTGCAGTTCAACGACGGCAACAGCATCCCCCAACTCGGCTTCGGCGTCTTCAAGGTCGACCCGGCCGGCACCGAGCGCATCGTGCTCGATGCCCTCGAGGCTGGCTACCGCCACATCGACACCGCCGCGTTTTACGACAATGAGGAGGGCGTAGGCGCGGCCATCGCCCGCAGCGGCATCCCGCGCGAGGAGCTGTTCGTCACGACCAAGCTGTGGAACGACCGGCAGAGCGGCGACGAGCCTCTTCGCGCGATCGACGAGAGCCTGGCGAAGCTCGGCCTCGACCACGTCGACCTGTATCTCGTCCACTGGCCGGCCCCGGCCAAGGGCGACTACGTCAATGCGTGGCAGAAGCTCGTCGAGATCCGGGACGCCGGCAAGGCGCGCTCCATCGGCGTTTCGAACTTCCTGCCCGAGCACCTCGCCGCCGTCATCGAGGCCACCGACGTCGTCCCGGCGGTCGACCAGATCGAGCTGCACCCCGCGTATCAGCAGCGCGACGTGACCGACTACGCCGCAGCCCGCGGCATCCGCATCGAGGCGTGGGGCCCGCTCGGGCAGGGCAAGTACCCGCTCTTCGAGGAGGAGCCGGTGGCGGCCGCAGCGCGCGCCCACGGCAAGAGCCCGGCTCAAGTGGTGCTCCGCTGGCATCTGCAGCAGGGGAACATCGTGTTCCCGAAGTCGAACAGCCCCGAGCGCGTCCGCGAGAACCTCGACCTGTTCGATTTCGCCCTCACCGACGCCGAGCAGGCGGCGATCATCTCGCTCGAGCGCGGCGGGCGCGTGTCCGCTCACCCGAACGAGGTGAACTGACCGGGCGGCGGCATACAAGGAGGTCGCCAGAGGCTTCTTCCGCTACTCGCCCCATCGGGACCGGAGCATCGCGCATTGCGAGTGGACGCTGACCGACACACGTGGCGCTGATCGACATCGCCCTCGATGTGCGGAGCGCCAGTTCAGGGCGCTGCCCTCTACGTATCCTCATCGAGTTCTCCCAGCAGCTATTGGGGGAGGCCTCGGTGCAGGAATCGAAGTCGTGGACCGGTGGTGGACGCAGCAAGGGGGTGTGCTGAATGCCGCTCGCGAACGCACCGCCGAGCGTGTCGACGGATACCGGGGAGGGCAGCGGCCCGTCATCAATCCCGGGGCGTGGGTGTATGGATAGGTCAGTCACGTCGTGTACCCGAGAGTGAGACCTGTCTTGTGCATGCTGCGGGTGCCGTCGATCAAGGGCGTGTGTTTGGGTACCCTCACGAAGGATGGGTGCGTCTTGACGCCGCAGTAGGTGCGCGGGGTGATCTTGAAGCCCTGCTTTGCGTAGAACCGTGCGGATCGCCTCGAATCCGGCCCGCCATCTGGCCGACCTCAGCGCGCGGTCTGGCTACACCGTCGGGTGCAACGCCGATGGGCGGCGTGCTTCCAAGCCCGCGGTGGTGGTCGCGGGATGCTCCTCTCGTGTCGAACTCGGCCTGTCTGACGCTGGTACGCAGCCTGTCAGGCGTGGATGGTGCACAAGTCCACGATGCGCTTGGTTGCCTCGGCATTGCATGGTCGATTCCGGTGTGCGATCCAACGTTCGTGGCGCGCCCGCAACCCGAACTACAACTAGCCGTACCTCCGCGGCGCGGCCATGACCCTCCTTCCCCGGGATCGTGAGACCCATCAAACGCTTGGGACGCTGCTACATCGCGGATCCGGAGCTGAGCCCGCCGCTGAACGGTGGGAGTCACGTTACAACCCTCGTTTCTGATCGAAACACCAGTGAAACGAGCAGACCATATCTTGTGAAGAACCGGTTCGCCACTTCGCAAGAACTAGGAAATCTATGCAACTGCTGGGTTTGATCGCGCGACGTTCTGCGTGGGTGATACCAGTTGCTCTCGGTGTAGCAACGCTCACCTTCTTCTTCGCGCGAATCTTCGGTGGCGATCCCATTGGGCAGTATCTGCCGCTGGAGGCATCGGACGACGCGTTGAGGGATGCGATAGCCGCTCGTTATGGACTGGACTTGCCTCTATGGCAGCAGTATTTGAATTTCCTGGCAGGGGTCTTCACCTTTGATCTAGGAGAGTCGATGAGCACGGGACAGCCTGTTCTCAATGACATTCTCAGCCGCTTACCCGCGACCCTGGAACTCGCGATCTTTGGCCTGACTTTCGGGACGATTTTCGGCATCGTCATTGGTGTGATAGCTGCCGTCAGACCAGACGGGATCGTCGATTGGTTCGCTCGCGGGATCGTCATCGGCGGCATGGCGATGCCGTCTTTTGTTACTGGTCTGATCTTGATGCTTGTATTCGCAGTGACGCTTGGTGTTCTCCCGGGACCCGTGGGGCGTCGGTCGGTCGGTTCGGAGCCGCCGCCCCAAGTGACAGGGTTCTACGTCGTCGACAGCCTCCTGGCTGGAAACATGGACATGTTCTGGGATAGCCTCGCGCATCTCGCTCTACCGATTGCCACACTCACGATAGGTGTGATGGCGCCAGTCGCACGTGTGGTCAGAAGCGCGATGGTTGAGTCGCTGCAGTCGGAGTATGTTCGCACGTCGGTGGCTATGGGGCATGGCCAGACGCGAGTTTGGTTCGATCATGCTCTCCGCAACGCACTGCTTCCAACGGTGACGCTCCTTGCTGAGGCATTCAGTTTCACTTTCGGCGGAGCCATCCTGGTAGAGAGCATTTTTGGATGGCCTGGGATTGGCCAGTACACGCTTCAAGTCACGCTGGCGTCGGATTTTCCATCGTTGCAGGGGGTCGTACTCTATGCAGCGTTCCTCACTGTCCTGGCGTATCTCATTGCAGACGTCCTGTACATGCTGATCGACCCGAGAACCAGAACGGCGGTGCGAGTTTGACTCAGCATGCCCCAGCTGCCCGCTTTATAGAGCAGTCTCAGCAGGCGGCCGCAGAGCCAGCAAGGTCGAACGAGCCGTCGGTGAGCGGAGGCCTCGCGGTCTCGCGGAAGAAGCTGCCTCTGTCCCTGAAGATCGGGGGAGCGATGATGGCCTTCTATTTCGTGGTGGCGGTTATCGGCTTGGTCTGGACTCCGTTCGATCCGCGGCTGACGGGGCAGGGCCCGACGCTAGTTCCTCCTGAGGAAACTCACTGGTTTGGGACGGATCGCTTAGGACGGGACATCTTTAGCCAAACGATCTACGCAACCCACCTCGATCTGGGGATCGTTCTCATCTCGGTAGCGACATCATTCGTCGTCGGTTCCGTCGCAGGAGTGCTCTCTGGGTATTTCAGAGGATATCTCGATGTGATCACGACGAGAGTTCTCGAGGTTCTTCAAGCCTTTCCTAGCCTCCTTCTTGCAATCTTCCTTGCGCAGGTTGCCGGTCCCGGAGTCGCCACCATTGTCATCGTGCTGACGATCAGCGGGATTCCAAACTATGTCAGGTTAGCGCGAGTACAGATGTTGTCTCTGCGAACGGCACAATACGCGGATGCTGCGCGTCTGGCAGGTGTTCCCCCATTTCGAATCGCATTCCAACACCTTTTGCCGAATGCGATCGGACCACTGGTCGCATATACATCGATCAACGCGGCTTGGTCCGTCCTCATCATCGCCAGTCTGGGTTTCGTAGGCGTGGGTCTTCCTCCGGGGATGCCCGAGTGGGGTTCGATCATTGAGTCCGGCCGTGACGCCATCATGTCCGGTCAGTGGTGGGTTCTGGTGTTCCCCGGAATCGCCGTCTCCGGACTTGCTGCGACCTTTTATCTTATCGGTGACGGCCTGAGTGATCTCTTCGACCCGCGAAGGAGAGGGGCATGACGGGTGCTCTCAATGATGACATCGTTCTCGAAGTTGACAATCTGACCGGGCACTTCGAGGGGCAGAGTAGCTCAACTCTTCGAGGAGTCACGTTCTCGGTGCGGAAAGGCGGTCTCACCGCGATCGTCGGTGAGACCGGGAGTGGGAAATCCCTCACCGCGCTGTCCGCCTTAAGGATTGCCCCGAGGAACTTCGTTGTCGATAGTGGCGTCATCCGTTTCTGTGGCGTGGATCTGCTGAGTATGGACAACGCCGAGATCAAGTCCATGCGAGGCGCAGGCATCGCAATGGTGTTTCAGGATGCGCGGACTGCACTGAACCCTTTGATGACCGTGGGTACTCAGTTGTCGCAGGTTTGCCGGCTCCATCGCAAGGTTTCGAAGCGAGAGGCTGACCTCATTGTCTGTGAGGCGTTGGAGAGGGTGGGCATCAAGGAACCTCGACGACGCAGCAAGCAGTATCCGCACGAGTTCTCTGGGGGAATGGCGCAGCGTGTCATGATCGCGATGGCGCTTATCTGCCAGCCAGAGCTTGTGATCCTCGACGAGCCCACGACCGGTCTGGACGTGACAATTCAGGCCGGCATCATCGACCTGATCCTCGAGTTGGTCGATGGCGGAATGACGGGATGCCTCATCACTCACGATCTCGGTGTTGTCGCAGAGGCGTGCGATGAAGTCATCGTGATGCGTCACGGACAGGTGCTCGAAGGGGGTTCGACGCGAGATGTGTTCGAGCGCCCAATCCACGAATACACGCAGCTTCTTATTCGCGCCAGCGAGGAGATGTCTGAGGGGAGCAAGCCATGAGCGTTCCTGCACTACGCGTTGAGCGACTCGGCAAGACCTATGGATCTGGCGTGTTCAGGCAACACAGAACTGTAGCGGTGGACGACGTTAGTTTCGAGCTCTGGCCCGGGCAGACGGTGGCGCTCGTGGGGGAGAGCGGTTCCGGAAAGTCGACGATCGCGCGCTGCCTACTGGGACTGACCGCTCCCGACAGTGGCTCGATCAAGCTCGATGGGCACGAACTCAAGCAGCCGCGTACACGTGCTGAGCACCGCAGCATCCAGATGGTCTTCCAGGATCCGCATGCCTCTCTGAACCCCAGGCATGACGTGAGGCGGACCCTAGAAGCGCCACTGTACAACCTGCTCGAGATGCGCGCCAACGAACGCGAAGTCCGCATGCGAGAACTCATCGAACTCGTTCATCTGCACCCCGATCATCTGAAGCGTTACCCTCATGAATTGAGCGGCGGGCAACGCCAGCGGGTCGGGATCGCCCGGGCCTTGGCAGCCGACCCGAAGGTCCTCGTTCTCGATGAACCGACGTCCTCATTGGACGTCTCGGTTCGAGCTCATGTAGTGGACCTACTTGAAGACCTTCAGGAGCGACTGGGGCTCGCCTATCTCTTCATTACTCACGATCTCGCCGTTGTCCGACGAATCGCCGACGAAGTGCTCGTCATGACCGCAGGCCGTGTCGTCGAACGAGCGCCGGCTGAGGAGATCTATCGAGACCCGAAGGACGCGTACACGAGGCAGCTTCTCAGCGCCGTTCCCGTTCCGCGCTGGGAAGTGGACTCGCGTCGTCATTCTCGCAGGGTGCTCAGCCGTAAGTAACTCCCAGATCGGTTCCCCGACCCATACGACCCGCACCACAAGTCAGCGCCCGACAAGACAAGAGAAAGAGAGCAAGAATGCACGACTCTGCACATCGCAAAGCACGGCCACACGCACTCCGCTCAGTTCGTCCGATCGCAGCAGCGGCCATCGTCGTGGTGATGGCGCTCACCGGTTGTACCACCGGTTCCCCAGAGACTGGTACGAGCGCCGTTAGCGCTCCTGACCAGATCGTGATGGGCTGGTCCGGCGACATCAACTCGATGGACCCGCCGAACCAATCGAACACTTGGAACAACGAGTTCAGCCTGAATGTCTACGAAACCCTCTTGAGTCACTCTTATGTTGAGGATGGGGCGGATCAGCTGTGGCAGCCCAGTGAGTATGAGCCGGGTCTCGCTCAGTCGTGGGATATCGACGGGGCCACCGTGACCTTCCATCTGAATCCCGACGCGCAGTTCTATCCGAGTGGAAATCCGGTGACCGCCGACGACGTCTACTGGTCGTTCGTCCGCATTCTGCATGAGCCGTCGCAGTATGCCGTCTTCAACGCGTCCCTCGCTGGCATCTACGAACCAGAGGAACAGATCGAGGTGATCGACGAGCACACCGTCGCGATCACCTTCCGGAACCGGCTGGGCGAAGAGACGCTGGTTCCGCTGGCCCTGCCCATCATGCGATTCCCGCACTTCGCGATCATCGACTCCGTCGAGGCGAAGACCCATGCAACGGAGGACGACGAGTGGGCGACCGAGTATCTCGCGGAGAACGCTCTGGGTTCGGGCCCCTACTACGTCTCGTCCCGCACTCCGGGACAGGAGATGATCTTCGATGCTGTCCCTGACCACTATGCGGGAGATCCGGAGTTCTCACGGGTGATCGCTCGCATCACGGGCAGTGGCGACCAGGTCGCTCTGATGAAGAGTGGTTCGGTGGACTTCGTTCGCAACGGCCCGACTCAGGCGCAGTTCACTGAGCTCGAGAGCAGCGGATTCCATGTGCGCACCGGTTCGACGCGCATTCCGACGAGCATGCAGATCCTTGTGGCGACGGACGATCCCATCCTCGAGAACCAACTGGTTCGTCAGGCGCTTGCGTATGCGGTCCCTTACGAGCAGATCAATGACGTCGTGTTCTATGGTCGCGCCGAGCGCGACTATTCCGTGGTGAACCCTGCATCTCCTGGGTACGTTCCCGCTTGGAACATCTACGACACAGATCTCGAGACGGCGGCCGACCTCATAGAGCAGTCCGGGGTGGGTCCGATTACGGTTCCCCTCTTCTACAGCACGGGAGATTCCGACAACGAGGACGTGGCACTGCTCATCAAGGACTCATTCGAGCAGATCGGCGTGACGCTCGACTTGCGCGGACAGGATGCTGCCACCTTCTCATCAGAGAGAAGGGCGCGATCGACGGGTCAAGAATCGGATCACACGGGACTCGCTCTCAGCTCCGGAACAACCTGGCTGCTTGATGCTTCCAACCAGCTGGATTCCTTCACCGTGGCTAGCACGAACGCGTGGACTCGCTATGAGGGCGAACTGCTCGAGTCTGTAACCCTGGAATTCTCACAGAGTGACCAGGCAGAAGCTCGCGCTGAGGCCTACGGAGAAGTTCAGGCACAGATGGCCCAAGATGTGCCGGCGATTCCCATACTCATCACCGGAGTGACGATGGCTTCGGTACCGGAGTTGGGTATCTCCTTCACGAGTGATGTGGCGCTCCGCTACAAGCTGCTCTCCTGGAACGAGTAGCGAGAAACGGCAAGTTGTCGGCGGGACCTATGGCACACGGGACGAGGCTCCCGCCGACGACGGTCACCTTGCCGTTGATTGACGTTCGATGACCGAGAGAGGGAGGAAACTCGAATGGGATGTCGTACTGGAATCACTGTCCAGCTGCTCGAACATGAGTTCGGCGACCCGTTGCGCCTGCTCTTGGTTGTCCACGGTCAGAGAAGTCAAGGGTGGCTTGGTGTTCCGAGATCGGGTGCTGTTGGCATTGGTCATGACCATGACATCGCCGGGAATCTCCAACCCGAGCGAAATGATCTTCGACGTCGCCTCGGCGGCGAGCAAGTCGATGGGGGCATAAATGGCATCGAGCCGACCTGCCAAGTTCTGCAAGTGTTCATAGGCCTCGCCTGCCGCTCCGCCGCCACCGGCGATCGAGGCGGTCGCGATGTGAATCTCAAGGTCGTCGTCGCGGCCATGCTCTTTGGCGTATCGAGCGGCCGCAATGGTCGACACAAACGGCTCCTCGGACAGAATGAACCCGATTCGTCGTGCGCCCTTGGACCGAAGGTGCTCGACGGCGACATCGGCGCCGGCGTAGCCTCGGTCCAGATAGCTGACGGGCTCCGAAGTCTTCACTTTTCCGATCGTCACGACGGCGACACCTCGGTCGATGAACCTCTCCAGGATCGGGTCGTCGTCGATCGGATCGGTCATGATGACTCCGTCGACGTCGATCCTGTCGAAGTATCGCGGTTCAGAGATAGGCGGCGCGACGACCAGCGAGTATCCCTTGTCGAGCAGAAGGGGCGCCAAGCTCGTTGCCAGTTGCAGTATCACTGTGTACTGCGACTCGTTGGCGAGCACCGCGGCCGGCATGCTCGACACCGTTGCAATGGCGTAGGAACGTCCTCCGACAAGGCGCTGAGCTCGTATGTCGGGAACGTACTTGAGGTCGCGCGCGACTTTCCTGACCCGCTCCCGCGTCGCAGGGGTCATCCTTCCCTTCCCGTTCAGCGCCATCGAAGCGACGCCCTTCGAGACCCCGGCTGCTCGCGCCACATCAGCGATGGTTGCCCTCGACCTCCCAGTGGGCACACGAACGGACATGTAGTGAATCATATGCCTCCATCGGTGCAGCTGACGTCCGCCAGTCCAGACATGCGAACGAACCACAAGAAACAGATTGAGAGAACGAGATGAGCAATCGGATCTACTTGGGTGTCTTTGACCGCTTCGGAATTCGCGGAGATTGGGCTCACTCCAAGAGCGAGTCGTTGCGATATCGCGACATCGACTACTGGATCGAGAAGGCGAAGCTCTTGGATGAGGCCGGATTCGACTTCGTCTTCCTCGCTGATGTCCTCGGATATGGCACGGATGAGGACGGGCGCATTTCGAGAAGCGGTGTAGCTGGTGGTGGCTCTGTCCCGCGTATGGATGCACTCGCCGTGATCCCCGTGATGGCGGCGGTGACCGATCGACTCGGGTTCATCTCCACTATGACGACCGGACTTGAGCATCCGGCCAAGTTCGCACGAACACTGACTTCATTCGACCACATCACTGGTGGACGACTCGCCTGGAACATGGTGACGGGAGCCGCGCAGGATTCTGTCGCCCAACTGTACGGTCACGGGTCCACCATTCCGCACGACGAGCGGTACGAACGTGCCTCGGAGTTCCTCGAGGTGGCGATGAAATACTGGGAGGGCTGTTGGGAAGATGATGCGGTCCTGGAGGACCGCGTGAACCGAGTGTTTGCGGATCGTGACAAACTCCACCGAATCGAACACAATGGGCGCTTCTATGAGTCCAGCGGGTACCTCACTGGCGATCCTTCACCGCAACGCACGCCGGCCCTCGTGCAGGCAGGAAACTCCGAAGCAGGCATGGATTTCGCGGCGCGCTACGCGGAGGCCGTCTTCGTCCAAGGTCACATCCCGAACAGCATCCACGCAATCCAAGAGCGTGCAGTTGCGTTCGGGCGTCACCCTGGCGACATCAAGTTCTTCAGCGACATTAGGGTTTTCACAGGAGCTTCTGCAGAAGAGGCGGCGGAGGATCTCTCTGGCTGGACCTCCCGGCGCACTCCGGAGCAGACGGCAGCTGGATTCCGTACCCTCACCGGTATTGACCTTCTCAAGCTCGACCCGAAACTGCCCCTTACGCAACTCCCGCCCGAGAAGCTGCGAGTCGAGACAGGGCAGTCGAGCGTCGATAGGTGCATTGCCTTGCCGGGTGAGCCGGAGATCACTGTGGAGGAGATCCTTCGTACCTACATGGCGCCCTCCGGCTCCACCATCACCGGAACCGGCGAAGAGGTCGCGGACCGAATTATCGAGTACGTGGACGAGAACAACCTCGATGGAGTGATGATCGATCTCGTCTATGACTTGCACACGTGTCGCACATTCATCGAGAACGTGCTGCCAGCGCTGGAAGCCCGTGGCCGGCGGGTAGAACCGCAAGGTACCACTTTCCGCTCACGGTTGATGGGATATGGCGATCGCCTTCCTGATCGACATGTCGCGGGCGCTTTCCGCCCGAAGAGTGAAGCCTCGGCTTCTCCTATCGCGTAGTTGCGCGCATGCGATCGCATCGGGCCGACGGGAGTGTCTGGCGCTCTGACGATCGGGCTCCGTGTGGATGCTGATTGTGAATGAGCGAAGTGCAGAGCGAAATCGACATCTAACGAGAGAGGCCATCATGACGGACGGCAGCAATTGGTATCGTACTCTGGGCAGGACAGGTGTGAAGGTAAGCCCACTCACTCTGGGGGCGATGAACTTCGGAGCGAACTTCAACGGTGACCACGTTGAAGCGACACGGATGATCCATGCCGCGATCGATGGCGGGATAAACCTGATCGACACGGCGGACGTATACTCCCGGGGCGAGTCGGAGGAGATCGTCGGTACGGCGCTCGGAGGCCGTCGAGACGACATCGTGCTCGCCACCAAGTTTCACGGGAGCATGGGGTCCGACCCCAATCACGGTGGCAACTCACGCCGCTGGATCTATCGTGCTGTCGAGGACAGCCTGCGCCGTTTGAGCACTGACTATATCGACCTTTATCAGGTACACCGTCCGGATCCGAGCATCGACATGGATGAGACGTTTGGTGCGCTCTCCGACCTGGTTCGTGCCGGCAAGATCCGCTACTTCGGGACAACGACGTTCGAGGCGCACGAACTCGTCGAAGCCCAGCATCTCGCCGAGCGCCGCGGCTACGTGCGAGCAGTATCGGAGCAGCCGCCGTATTCTATCCTCGCTCGAGGAGCCGAACGCGCTGTGCTGCCGGTCACGCAGCAATACGGCATCGGCGTGCTGACGTGGAGTCCGCTGGCGGGAGGGTGGCTTTCCGGACGGTGGCGTCGCGGCGTTGATGTGCCAGCGTCTTCGACGCGGATGAAACACAATATCTGGCGGCATGACCCCGAACTCGAGGTGAACAGAATCAAACGTGAAGCCGCAGAAGATCTCGCTGATATCGCCGAATCGGCGGGGCTCAGCATGGTCGAGCTCGCGCTCGGCTTCGTGCTCCGCCACCCGGCGGTCACGAGCGTGATCATTGGTCCGCGCACGATGGAACAGCTGCGGGACCAACTAGAGGCTCCGAGCGTGGTTCTCGGTGACGATGTGCTCGACGCGATCGACGCGATCGTTCTCCCGGGCGTCACGATCAACGCGGCCGACGCCGGCTACGCGCCGCCCTCGCTCACCACTCCCTCCGCCCGCCGCAGGCACTTGGATGGGCCGGCTGTGGGCCTACAAGCGCAGACGTAACGAACCTGATCGGGCGGTGCGAGAAGAGTCAGCCGCGTAGTGTTGTGCAGATCGTGCCGCTGTGGACCGTTCGGCCCGGCGCTGGCGATCCTGATGCAGCCGGTTCGGAGCGACAGATGCCCTGATGCACTCCAGGCGGATCCGCTTGTCGTCGGCGCAACACGCGAACGATGTCGACGACGTCCTCCCAGGTCAACTCGGCGCGGATCTCCCTCCTCGTCGTCCAGGTTCGCCTCTGGCGTGGTGCGGATGTCTCGATCGGCGTGGCAGGCCCGACCACTCAGCATGGCCAGCGCGTTATTGACGCGTAGTGGTGCTCGGGCGGTCTGTGGCACCGGATAGCGCAGCACATGACACCTGGCCGGAATCTCGAGCCGGTTGCAGCGTGTCCGTCGGTGCAGTCGATCGGCACCGCTGTCGGCATCTCGATGGGTTCAACTTGCAGCCGGGCTTGGGCGCAGAAGGGACCGGTGATTTCTTGACGAGTGAGAGCAGCTTCGTTCCCAAGGGCATCTCTCCCCATTGACCCGGCGGACAGCTCAATCCATGTCAACGAGAGGGTCAAGGACGCGGTTTCTCATGCGGGGCCAGCCGCTAACCTTCTCCGATGGCGATCGATCAGGTACCACGACGCTGCAATTCCTGCGGCAGCCAGCCCTGCGGTGACTCCCAGCAACATCGAGACCCGAGGATTCGCCGCTTCTGCAACATACCCTATGAGCGGTGATCCGATCGGACTGCCACCCATGAGGATCGCCATGTAGAAGGAGATGACTCTCCCTCTCAGAGCTGATGGGGTGGTCGTCTGTACATACGCATTGGCAGACGTGAGCATCGTGAGAGAGAAGAAGCCGGCGGGGATCAGCGCGGCCCCGAACAGGACCATGTTCGGCATGACGGCTGCGAGGGCCAAGCTGAGGCCGAAGCAGGCGGCCGCCACAGTGATTACCCTCAATCGTGGCCGGTCTCTGCGAGCAGATGTCAGCCCACCCGCGAGCGAGCCGAGAGCGATCATCGACGACATCAGGCCGTAGGCTGCCGACCCAGCCCCGAACTCGATCCTTGCCATCGCTGCGATATAGACGGGAAAGTTCAGCCCCAGCGCTCCTACGACAAACACCATCGCGAAGATCACCAGGATGTCGGGTCGTGTTTGCAGGTACCGGAGGCCTCCGCGCACGTCTGCAGATCGTGCGCCCGTCCTTTTCGTCCCAGCGGTGCGGGCTGTGCGGATGAGCCCGACGAGCACCATGATGACCGCGACCGACATCGCGGCGTTAATCAGGAAGACCCAGCCTGGGCCGATGAGCGCGATGAGGAGACCCGCAACAGCGGGGCCGACCATACGAGCCGCATTGAAGGAAGACGAGTTCAGATTGACGGCGTTGGACAGCAGGCTCGACGGTACCAACTCACCGATGACTGCTTGTCGCGCCGGTGCGTCGAAAGCGGAGACGACGCCAGAGAGGAAAGCGAAAGCGAAAACGAGCGGAAGGTTCGCGGCGCCAAGAAGTGTGACGACGCCGAGAACGAGGCTGAACAGCGCAATCAAGGTCTGGGTTATCAGCAGCACGGTCTTGCGGTCGAAGCGATCGGCAACGGTGCCTGCGAGCGGGCTTAGAACCAACGCTGGAGTGAACTGTAGACCCATCGTGATCCCGACGGCGAACGCGTTGTTGTCGGTGAGGATCGCTAGAACCAGCCAATCCTGCGCGATGCGGTCCATCCAAGACCCGACATTGGAGACAAGGGCCCCGAAGAAGTACACGCGATAGCCGGGAACCTTCAATGACCGAAAGATTGCCGCCACGTTCTATCCTCCCGCGCATCTGAGACCACTCCTGACAAACCGGTTTTGCAAGCCTATCTAGGTTGCGTTTCCGGGTTATTTCGGTCAAGGGTCGCTGTCGCTGTCGCCAGAGGTGGGATGAAGGGTGCCAGCGGAGTTCGCTCGCTGATGGGTCCAGGTGAAACCAGCTGGAAACACGCGATATGTATCCTTTGAAAAACCGATTCGTCAGCCACGTGACCAGCGCGTTGTCGGCGCAATCCCCTTCGACTGAGGAGTCGCGGATGTCAGACGCTGCGTTACCAGATTTCCTTCCGTCTCGTTGCGCGGGTCGTAGCGGGCTCATGCTCCCTCCGCTGTCGCTGGGGCTCTGGCAGAATTTTGGCCGGACCCGCTCGTTTGAGTCGCAACGTGAGTTGATCCTCGCCGCGTTCGAGGCGGGCGTTTGGCACTTCGACAACGCCAATCGGTATGGGCCCCCGCATGGCTGGGCCGAAGAGGTGCTGGGTCGAGTCATCAGTGAGGATCTCGCCGCATATCGCAACTTGCTCGTCGTGTCGACGAAGGCCGGGAATCCGATCATGAACGGTCCATACGGACGGGGTGGATCACGCAAGCACTTGCTGGAGTCCCTAGATGACAGCCTCAAGCGGCTGAACCTCGATCATGTCGACATCTTCTATTCGCATAGTCCTGACAAGGATGTGCCTCTGGAAGAGACGGTCGCTGCGCTCGCGCACACGGTCACGAGTGGTAAGGCGCTATACGTCGGGATCTCCAACTATGGGGCGGAGGCTACGGCGGAGGTCGCGAGACTGCTCGCGTCCCTGGGGGTTCCACTCGTTCTGCACCAGCACAAGTACTCCCTGCTGCATCGCGATCCAGAAACGAATGGGGTTCACAGAACTCTCCGTGAGAACAGCATCAGCGGGATCGTCTACTCGCCTCTGGCGCAGGGGCTTCTCACCGACCGCTATCTGACCGGAAGGGTGCCGAGTGGAGCACGCGCCGAATCCAGTGTCTTCCTGACTGCTGATTTTCTCACTCAGGAGTATCTCGCTTACGTACAAGCACTGGCCGACGTTGCGGCCGAACGGAGTCAGACTGTAGCGCAGCTCGCTCTTCAATGGGTGATGCGGGATCCGACGATAGCGAGTGCGATCATCGGGGTCAGTTCTGTCGCACAACTACATGCCAACCTCGCGGCGCTGAACTCCCCACCGCTCGACGATGAAACCGTGACGCGGCTGAAGGGGCTATCACTTCAGGGCCGACTGGGCCACTGACGATCGAGCGGTCAATCCTGCCGCACTCGCCCAGCACGTAAACTTCAGCGCGCCGCGCTGAGCCGTTCCACGCGTGCGGGGCGGGGGCGACATCGACCGCGAGACGGCTCGCGCCCACGGTGGCCATCTCCGCGCCGCGATCGTCTCGGCGTCTCGGCTCGGAGTGCCCTACGTCGGCACCTTCCTCAGGCGGGATGTGCGTCGCAGCGTCCCGGAGAACATGGCGGAGGCCGAGCGCGCGCTCCCCCTGGTCGACTTCGCGCGCGAGCACGGGGTCTCGCTCGTGATCGAGAACTGCGTCATGGAGGGGTGGTATCCCGACGGATACCCGGGCAACATCGCGTACAGCCCGGAGGTGTGGGAGTGGATGATCGCGCTGGGATTTCGCCTCAACTGGGATCCGTCGCATCTTCCCCGCAGGTCCGGAAACCACTCACTCTGCCGCGGCGCCGTGTACGGCATTGGGCCACCCCACTCGCACGTGTCCTTCGACTTTGCGAAGGGACATCGTTCGATCCACGGTCGTCACGGAAGTCATCGAGCACTCACTCGCGCGCCCTACTTCGTCCGGGTCGCGTCGTTGATTCACACATCCGACATATCTGGCGTCGGCGCGATCGTCGACGCCGGAAGCTGTACGGCGGTCACCGCGGTGTCGTGAGAGGGATCGTGCGCGGCGATAGAGGCGCGTAGCGCGGCCGCGTGCGGACCATCCATCCAGGGAAACGTCTCCACGAGCGTCGCCGATGCCTCGAAACGAACACGACCGTGCGGCCGCGGGGCAGCGCGCCGAGGTCGGCAGTATTCATTCGGAGTGTGCTCACACTGCCACAGACGGCGACGCTCGCCGCGCTGCCCCCGGTGAGCACGCCGAGCATGCCGTCAGGGCGCGACGGGGAGGCGGAGGAAGCGGGGAAGCTCCTCCGCCGGGGCGATGTCGACGACGAACGGTCCGGCGGCGTCGTCCGGCAGGATGAAGGAGACGACGATCGTGTAGGGGGCGTCGGCGTCGGCGTCGCATGACGTCGCGCCGCCCGGCCCGAAGGACGAGAACGGCCGGGTGTCGTTCCACTGCCGTCCGTCGCCCCCGTCCTCGCGCAGGATCGGCGGTGCGCACGATGCCGGCGGGTCGTCCGGGCTGACGGGGACGGTGACCTCGAGCACGCGCGCGCCGTCCGGCGCCTCGATGCCGTCGGCGGTCGCCGGCGCCCATTCCGCCGTCGCCGGCCCCCAGAGATCGCCCGAGAACTCGACGCGGTCGCCGGCATCCGCCGTCACGGGCACCGACGGGAGTGCGCCGTGGCGATCGTTCCAGGCCGGCAGCGTGAGCGCCGCCGCCGTGGCCGGCACGACGACCGCGAGCGCGCACAGCGCCACGGCGTTCCGGCGCCACCACCCCCGGGTCACGGCGCGGCCCAGCCGGTGGGCACGAGGTCCGCCCGTGCCACGCGCGGCACGGCGTCCAGGGCGATCGGCAGCTCGAGCAACGAGTCCAGCCGCGTGTCCGCGTCGAGCCCCAGGCTCAGCGTCGCCGTGCCCGTCGGCGGGTCGCCCGGCAGCTCGAACGCCAGGCCGCCGGTGCGCGGGATGCCGACGCTCAGCGCCGCCCCCAGGAGGGAGGCCGGCCGCTCGCTCGCGCGATAGGTCGTCCCCCCGACCTCGAGGGTCGCCGCCGTCAGCAGGGCGTCGTCCTCCGCGACGACGGCCTGGGCGTCGAGGTCGACGACGAGCCAGGTGCCCTCGGCGCTCCACGCGCCGGCCGCGACCTCCCGCGCCATCCGGACGTCGATGACGGTGACCTCCAGATTGCGCCCCGCGGCCGCCTGCCCGAGCTCGAGCCGCACGGCGAAGGGGCTCTCGACGTCGTCCTGGGACGGCGTCGCCAGGGCGACGAGCCACGCCGCCATCAGCGCGCCCGCGCCGATCGTCCAGGTCAGCCACGGTCTCATCCCGCATCCACCCCCGCCCCCACGTCCCGGAGCGCGGCGGTCACGACGGCGACGGGCCGCGGGTCGTCCCAGAACTGCTCGTCGAGAACCATCGACCCGGTGTAGAGCGTCTCGTCGTGCAGGACGATCCGCAGCGCCTTGCCCTCGGCGTATCGCGTGCCGTCGACCGCCCACGCCACCACCAGCTCCGCCGGCACGCCAGGCTGCAGCCACGGGGTGAGTGTGCCGTCGTCGAGCCGGGCGACGCCGTCGGGCGCGGCATCCGGCATGTCCTCGATGCGCAGTGCATCCGAGACGCTCTCGTGCGTCCGGGTCGGCAGCGGGCGGTCCCAGAGGTTCTCGGCGACGACGACCACGACCAGCACGCGCTCGCCGTCCTCCACCGAGATCCCGGCCTCCGGAAGCTCGTCGATGAGCACGGCGCGCTCCACCATGACGGAGAGCTGGGCGTTGCGGTGCTCGTCGCCGGGTGACAGCTCGGCCGGCCCCGCCGCCTCGACCGTGGCGAGTCCGCCGAACGACGCGGTCGCGGCGAGGAACAGCGCCGTCGAGATCCCCGCGAACCACTTCGTCGGCACCCGGTCGGCGGCCGCACGCACCCAGCGGAACCGGCGGGGCGGCTCGGGCTGGGGGCTCGCGGGAGCCGCGGGTTCCGACATGGCGCCCAGCATAGAGCCGCGACCCGGTCGGATGCGGTGCCAGTACGTCCCGCGGGGCCCGTCGTTCCGCGGGAGGACGGGCCGCCGCGCTTAGGCTGAGGCCATGTCCCGGAGCAACGAAGACGGCTCGCCCGCGCCCCGCACCGAGGCCGAGGCGTCTCTCGCCGCCGACGCCGTCTCGCTCGCCCGGAGCTGGGTCGCCGAAGCGGCCGCCGTCGATGCGGATCCGGCCGCCGAACGGCTCGCCGGCATCCTGCGCGACCCCCGGGGCCTCCCCTTCGCGATCGGCTTCGTCGACGGGGTCATGCGGCCCGAGAGCCTGGCTGCAGCGGCGACCAACCTGAACCGCGTCGCCCCGCTCGTCCCGGACTTCCTGCCCTGGTACCTGCGCTCCGCCGTGCGGGTGGGCGGTGCCGTCGCCCCCGCGGTGCCGTCGCCGGTCGTGCCGATCGCTCGGCGGGTCCTGCGCGACATGGTCGGGCACCTCATCGTCGACGCCCGCCCCGACCGGCTCGGCCGCGCGATCGCGCGGCTGCGCGCCTCCGGCGCGCGGCTCAACCTCAACCTGCTCGGTGAGGCGGTGCTCGGCGAGCAGGAGGCCCGCCGCCGCCTCGACGGCATCCACGAGCTCGTGCGCCGCCCCGACGTCGACTACGTGTCGGTGAAGGTCTCCGCCATCGCGGGACGCATCTCGATGTGGGCGTTCGAGGAGGTCGTCGAGCGGGTCGTCGAGCGGCTCCTGCCGCTGTATCTCGCGGCGGCGACGGACGGCACGTTCGTGAACCTCGACATGGAGGAGTACCGCGACCTCGATCTCACGATCGCTGTCTTCACCCGCCTGCTCGAGGATGAGCGTCTCGCCGGGCTCGAGGCGGGCATCGTGCTGCAGACGTACCTGCCCGACGCGCTGCCCGCCCTCCAGCAGCTCACCGCCTGGGCGCGCCAGCGCGTCGACGGCGGGGGAGCGCCCATCAAGGTCCGTCTGGTCAAGGGCGCGAACCTCGCGATGGAGCGGGTGGAGGCGGCGATGCACGGCTGGCCGCAGGCCCCGTACGACACCAAGCTCGACACCGACGCGAACTATCTGCGCTGTCTGCGCTGGGCGTGCCGGCCCGAGCGCACGGACGCGGTGCGCATCGGCGTCGCCGGCCACAACCTGTTCGACATCGCCTACGCGTGGCTCCTCGCCGGGGATCGCGGCGTGCGCGAGCGGGTCGAGTTCGAGATGCTCCTCGGAATGGCGCAGGGCCAGGTCGAGGCGGTCGCCCGCACGGTCGGTCATGTGCTGCTCTACGTCCCGGTCGTCCGCCCCGACGAGTTCGACGTCGCGATCAGCTATCTCGTCCGCCGCCTCGAGGAGAACGCGGCGGAGGAGAACTTCCTCTCCGCCGCGTTCGACCTCGAGGACCGGCCCGAGCTGTGGATGCGGGAACGGGGTCGGTTCCTGGCATCCCTCGAGCGCGCCGACGACCCGGGTCTGCGCGTCGGTCCCCGGCGCGGACAGGACCGCGGGCGGCTTCCGGCCGACTCCTCCGACCCGACGATCCTCCGCTCACCCGCACCGACGCAGGAGATCGAGGGGCTCACCCAGGCGGTGCTCGGCATCGCCGCAGACCGAGCCGACCCCGACGTGCGGTCGGTGCTGTTCGGCGGCGCCGAGTTCGTCGAGACCGCCGTCTTCTCCGACCGGGAGTCCGCCGCCCGGGCCCCGGGCGCCCCCGGCTTCCGCAACGCCGCCGACTCCGACCCGGCGCTGCCCGCGGGTCGCGAGTGGGCGCGGGAGATCCTCGCCCGCGTCGAGAGCTCGACCGCGGGCGACGCCGACATCGCGGCCGCGCGCGTCGACGACGCCGACGCGCTCGAGCGGATCGTCGCTCGCGTGCGCGGCGGGGCCGAGACCTGGGGTGCCCTCCCCGCCGTGGATCGCGCCGTCGTCCTGCAGTCCGCCGGCCGGATGCTGGAGGCCCGTCGCGGGCAGCTGATCGAGGTCGCGGCATCCGAGACCGGCAAGGTGCTCGCCGAGGCCGACGTCGAGGTCAGCGAGGCCGTGGACTTCGCGAACTACTACGCGGCCACCGCCCGCGAGCTCGATCGGGTCACCGGCGCGGTCTTCGAGCCCTCGCGGCTCACGGTCGTGGCTCCCCCGTGGAACTTCCCGCTCGCGATCCCCGCCGGCGGCGTGCTGGCCGCCCTCGCCGCCGGGTCCGGCGTCGTGCTCAAGCCCGCCCCGCAGGCGCGACGCTCGGCCGCGGTCGTCGCCGCGGCGCTCTGGGACGCCGGGGTGCCTCGCGACGTGCTCGCGCTGGTCGACATCGAGGAGGGCGAGCTCGGGGAGCGCCTGATCGCGCACCCCGACGTCGACCGGGTGATCCTCACCGGATCCTGGGACACTGCGCGCCTGTTCCGCTCCTGGCGGGCGGACCTGCCGCTGCTGGCCGAGACGAGCGGCAAGAACGCGATGATCGTGACGCCGTCGGCCGACCTGGACCTCGCCGCGGCCGACCTCGTGAAGAGCGCTTTCGGGCATGCCGGGCAGAAGTGCTCGGCCGCGTCGCTCGCGATCCTCGTCGGCTCCGTGGGCCGGTCGGCGCGCTTCGCCCGGCAGCTCCAGGACGCGACGCGCTCGCTGCGCGTGGGGACCCCCGCCGACCCGCTCGCCGAGGTGGGCCCGATCATCGAGGTGCCGCAGGACAAGCTCGCGTGGGCGCTCGAGACGCTCGACGACGGCGAGAAGTGGCTGATCCGCCCCGAGCGGCTCGATGCGTCGCCGGAGCTCGCCGGACGCCTGTGGAGCCCCGGCATCCGCACCGGGGTCCAGCCGGGCTCGCGCTTCCACCTCGAGGAGTTCTTCGGCCCGGTGCTCGGCATCATGCACGCCTCGTCGCTGGCCGAGGCGATCGAGCTGCAGAACGCGGTCGCCTACGGGCTGACGGCGGGACTCCACACGCAGAGCCCCGAGGACCTCGCCCTGTGGCTGGAGCGGGTCGAGGCGGGGAACCTCTACGTCAACCGCGGGATCACCGGCGCCGTCGTGCAGCGGCAGCCCTTCGGCGGGTGGAAGCGGTCGTCGGTGGGTGCCGGCGCCAAGGCGGGTGGCCCGAACTACCTCGTGGGCCTCGGATCGTGGCGGCCGACCGCATCCGGCGCCGCATCGAGCACCCTGCACCTGCGCGGTCTCGACTCCCGCATCACGACGATCATCGAGGCGGCGCAGCCGTCGCTGGACTACGAACGGTTCGAGTGGCTGCGGCGCGCGGCGCTGTCGGACGCGGTCGAGTGGGACCGTGAGTTCGGCCGTATCAAGGACGTGTCGAAGCTCGGCGTGGAACGCAACCTCTTCCGGTACCGGCCGGTCGACGTCTCGGTGCGCGGCACGCGCGGCGCCGAGGTGCAGGAGGTGCTGCGCGTCGCGCTCGCCGGCATCCGCGCCGGGTCCGCCTTCACCCTGAGCGTCGCCGCGGGGCTGCCGGGCGGCATCCGCCGCGCGCTCTCCGAGGCGGGTGTGACCGTGCACGTCGAGACCGACGCCGAGTGGATCGAGCGGGCGACGCACGCCGGCATCGACGCGGCCGTCGCGCTCACCGCTACGGGGAGGGATGCCGCGCCCCCGCGTCCGCCGCGTGCCCGGCTGATCGGCCCCGCCGACGAGGTGCGGGCGCTGCACCGCGCTCTCGCCGAGGCGGTGGAGGGCGACCCCGATCTCGCGATCCGCGCCGGTGCCGTCACGACCGCCGGACGGCTGGAGCTGCTGCCGTTCCTGCACGAACAGGCGATCTCGATCACCGCGCACCGCTTCGGCAACCCCGACCCCTGGAGCGAAGCCGTCGTCTGAGCGGCGTCGGAGGGGGTGCCGCAGTCCGCCGGAGACGCCCTCAGCGGCGCTCGCGCAGCTCTCGCCGGGTGAGCGGGCGCCCGGTGCCCCCGGCATCCGCGCTCCCGGTCGTGCCGGCGTCGCCGTCGGCGCCGGCATCGGCATCGGCGTCCGGGGAGACGAGAGCGCCCGTGTCCGCGGCGGCCTGCGCGGCGAGCAGCGCCGCGTCGTCGGCGGCCTCCTGCAGCGCCGACTTCGCGCGCAGCGGCGGCGTCCGGAAGAACAGCGACAGCAGGAACGCCAGCAGCACGACGCCGAGAGCGACGCGGTAGATCACGACGGCGGAGTCGTTGAAGCCGACGAGGATCGGCTTCGCCAGCCGTGGGTCGGCCCCCGTGAGGAAGGAGGTGTCGTCCATCACCGCGCCGCCGAACGAGCTCTCGTCGCCGCCGCCGGTGAGGGACTGCTCGACCTGGGGCAGCACCGACGCGACGAAGGCGCTGCGCTGGTCGTCGTCGGAGAGGTCGACGGAGGAGGCGCTCGCCGCATCCGAGAGGCTCGACACGATCGGCGTGTAGATCTCGCTCATGATCGCGGCGTTCTCGGGGGCCGTCGCGACCGCCGGGTCGAGGGCGGCGTCGAGGGCGTCGCTCAGGGTCGTCTCGTCGGCGAAGGCGGTCTGGATGCCCGCGGGCACGAGGGTGAACAGCAGGGACAGCAGCACGGCGGTGCCGAGCGTGCCGCCGATCTGACGGAAGAACGTCGACGCGCTCGTCGCGACCCCCATGTCGCGCAGGCCCACCGAGTTCTGGCTCGCGATCGTGAGGGTCTGCATGAGCTGTCCGAGCCCGAGGCCGAGCAGCAGCATCGCTCCGGCGAGGTATGCGTACGAGCCGTCGGCGCGGAGGAACGTCAGAGCGAGGTAGCCCGCGGAGAGGCAGAGCGTGCCGAGGATCGGGAACATCCGGTACCTGCCGGTGCGGGCGATGACCTGACCGCTCGCGATGGAGGCGATCATGAGGCCGAGGATCATCGGCAGCATCTGCAGGCCGCTCTCGGTCGGGGTCGCGCCGAGCACGAGCTGGAGGTAGAGCGGCAGCGTCATCATCGCGCCGAACATGCCGAAGCCGACGAGCACGCCGATGACCGTCGCCATCGAGAAGGT
Source organism: Microbacterium sp. 18062 (assembly GCF_902706225.1). Lineage (GTDB taxonomy): Bacteria > Actinomycetota > Actinomycetes > Actinomycetales > Microbacteriaceae > Microbacterium. The sequence continues at coordinate 19,885 of NZ_CACSKB010000013.1, read as the reverse complement.
CGGCGACCGGAAGAGCGTGAGCGGGATGAGGGCGTCGTCCTTCATGGCGCGCTCGACGAGGACGAACAGCACCACGCCGATCGCGCCGACGAGGTAGCAGCCGATCGACAGCGGCGACGTCCACCCCCACTCGCGGCCCTGCTCCGCCACGAGCAGCAGCGGGACGAGCGCGACGACCACGAACGTCGCACCCCACCAGTCGATCCGCACCGACTCGCGGGGGTGGCGCGGGATGTGCAGGAAGAGCAGCACGACGATCAGCGCGATGATGCCGATCGGCACGTTGATGAGGAAGACCCAGCGCCATCCGGCGATGAAGAGGATCTCGTTCGCCCCGGCGAAGACGCCGCCGATGAGCGGGCCGATGACGCTCGAGATGCCGAACACCGCGAGGAAGTACCCCTGGTACTTGGCGCGTTCGCGCGGCGCGAGGATGTCGCCCATGATCGCGAGCGGCATCGACATGAGCCCGCCCGCGCCGAGGCCCTGCACGGCGCGGAACGCCGCGAGCTGCACCATGTCGGTGGAGAAGCTGGAGAGCACCGACCCGACGATGAACACGGCGATCGCGAAGACGAAGAGCGGGCGCCGTCCGAAGATGTCGGAGAGCTTGCCGTAGATCGGCGTCGAGATCGTCGACACGATCAGGTACGCCGTCGTCACCCACGCCTGCAGGCTCAGACCGTCGAGGTCGTCGCCGATCGTCCGGATCGAGGTGCCGACGATCGTCTGGTCGAGGGCCGAGAGGAACATCCCGGCCATCAGGCCGAAGATCACGAGCAGGATGGCGCGGTGCGTCATCACGGGCTGGCCGGATGCGGCCGGCTGGGCGTTCTCGGACATGGGACCTCCGCGGGGGATCGAGCGGCCGGAACGCGCAGCGCCCGGCGGTGTCCCGCGGGGAGCGGAACGCCTCATCGTAGTGCCTGCGCTCCTGCGCGGCGAAGAAGACGGGTTTATCGTGATCGCGGCATCCCGACTCCTTCGATTGCGGCGCACCCCGCCACCCTGCCATGTCGGGGGCGCGGAGCAGGAGCGATCCCGGTCAGCGGGTCGGCGCGCCGGCTGCGACGGCCCGTGCGAGTCCCTGCTCGATCTCGTCGATCGTGCGGTGGCGGGCGATGTCGTCGCGCAGCCGCCGGGCCTCGGTGCGGAACCGGGGCTCCGTCAGCACTCTGCGCACCGCCGCGCGCACCGCATCCGGGGACGGGGTCCCGGTGCGCAGGTCGATGCCCGCGCCGGTCCAGGCCACGCGCGCGGTCACCTCGGGCTTCTCCTCGGTGACGCCGGCCAGCACGAGCGGGACGCCGTGCGACAGCGCCGCCTGGACGCCGCCGAAGCCCGCGTTGGTGACGAACACGTCAGCGCACGGCAGCAGCCGGTCGTAGCGGAGGTAGCTCGACGCGCGGGCGTTCGCGGGCAGCGGCCCGATCTCGGAGGCCGCACGCCCGCCGGCCGAGACGACGACGAGCACGTCCTCGTCGGCGAGGGCGTCGAGGGTGGGCCGCACCAGACGGCCGAAGTCGAGGTTGTCGATCGTGCCCTGCGTGACGTGCACGACGGGCCGCGATCCGTCGAGGTCGCCCCACCAGGTGGGCGACTCGCCCGCGGTCGGGTCCTGCGGGATCACGCCCACGTACGAGACGTTGGGGCTCAGGCGGGGGCGAGGGTAGTCGAGCGCGCGAGGGCCGGTCTGGAAGAAGAGGTCGTAGCGGCCGGCGACCTCCATGATCGGGAAGTCCAGCGTGCGCCCGATCTCGGCGTGGACGCGCCGGGCCGCCTGCTGCACCCCGCGGAACAGCACCTTCTGCGCCAGCACCCCCATCGCCCGGTACCGCCAGCGGTCCCATGCGGTGCGCGCGGGCGCGAGACCGAGTCCGTGCGGCGCGACGCCGACGTCGGACTGACTGAGCGGGGTGACGCCCAGTGCCGCGACGACGGGCCGGGGGCCCGGGTCCCGGGTGAGGGGGATCGCGCCGGCGAACGCGTTGTCGACGAGCACCGCATCGGGCGAGAGGTCGGAGACGAGCGTGGAGACGGCGCGGAACTGGTCGGGGATCGTCTCGACGAACAACGACCGGATCTCGTACTGCGCGCGGCGGATGCCGGTGTACGACTCGCGGTCGGGGATCACCGTGTCGGGGTCGCGGTCGTCGAAGTCGGCGCGTCCCGGGAGAGGCTCGAAGCTCAGGCCGCGGCGTTCGACGGCGTCGCGGAAGCGCGTGCCGGTCAGCATCGTGACATCGTGACCTCGGTCGAGGAGCGCGGCTCCGACCTGCAGCACGGGACCGACGTGCCCGTGGATCGGGCTGGAGGCGAGCAGGTAGGTTGCCATTGTGGGCTCCGGGTTCTATTGGATAGATTCTGAATCTAACCATAATGACGGAACGCCGTAAAGAGACAGGAGGTCGCCGGATGTCGCCACGTCGCTACTCCTCGCCGCTGCGCGAGGCCGAGGCCGCCCGCACGCGCGCGCGCATCGTCTCCGCCGCCGGCGTGCGGTTCGCGCGCGACGGGTACGCGGCGACCACGATGAAGGCGATCGCCGAGGAGGCGGGCGTCTCGGTGCAGTCGGTCCACCTGGCGGGTTCCAAGTCCGCCCTGCTGATCGCGGCGTTCGAGCTGTCGTTCGCCGGGGACGAGGGCGAGCACAGTCTGAGCGAGCGGCCGCAGATGGCCGACATCATGGCGCGCGAGAGCGTGGACGACGTGCTGGCCGGCTGGCTCGACTACGTCGCTGCCGCCAATGCGCGGACGGCCGGGCTGTCGCGCGCGATGGTGACCGCGGGAGAGGTCGACGAGACCGCGGCCGCGGCGGTGGCCGACCTCAACCGCCGCCGGCGGCGCGACATGCGGCTCGCGGCGGGGTGGGCGGTGTCGCGCAGACTACTGGCGGAGCAGGCGGCGGAGCAGGCCGCCGACGAGATCAGCTTCGTGATCGGGCCCGAGGCGTACGACTTCTTCGTCGTGCAGGCGGGCTGGTCGCAGCGTCGGTACCGTGCGTGGCTGGAGGTCGCGATGCGCGGCCTGATGGGTCGATGGGCGGAGGCGCTCTCCTAGACCCGTGTCCGAATTCCCTCTCCGGGGTTTTCGAGCGAGAATGGGTGACGGCGTGCCCGTGCGTCGGCATCCATGTGCTCCGCCGGGCCTGGAGGACAGCGTCCGCCACCGTCCACGCAAGGATCAACATGTCCCTCCCCGTGCCTTCCCGCCGCATCGCCCAGCACCGCACCTACCTCATGTGCCGCCCGGATCACTTCACGGTCAGCTACTCGATCAACCCGTGGATGGAGCCGGCCAAGCCCACCGACACGGCGCTCGCCCTGCGCCAGTGGCAGGCCCTCCACGACGTCTACGTCGCGCTCGGCCACGACGTGCGACTGGTCGACGCCGTGCCGGGGCTTCCCGACATGGTCTACACCGCGAACGGCGGCTTCCTCATCGACGGGGTCGCCTACGGTCCCAAGTTCCGCTTCGCGGAGCGCGCCGGCGAAGCGGAACCCTTCATGGCATGGTTCGCCGCGAACGGCTACCGCGTCGCCGAGCCCGTCGAGGTCAACGAGGGCGAGGGCGACTTCCTGCTCGTCGGCGACACGATCCTCGCCGGCACCGGATTCCGCTCGACCGGCGACAGTCACCGCGAGGTCGGTGAGGTGTTCGGCCGGGAGGTCGTCTCGCTGACCCTCGTCGACCCGCGCTTCTACCACCTCGACACCGCGATCGCCGTGCTTGATCCGGTCGAGGGCGCGGACGGCGTCGAGAGGGCCAACATCGCCTACCTGCCCAGCGCGTTCGACGCCGACAGTCGCGCGATCCTCGAGGAGCGCTTCCCCGACGCGATCCTCGTCTCGGATGCGGACGGCGACGTGTTCGGCCTCAACTCCGCCAGCGACGGGCTCAACGTGCTCATCTCGCCCCGGGCGACCGGGTTCGAGGCGCAGCTGCGCGAGCGCGGCTACAACCCGATCCTCATCGACCTCTCCGAACTCCTCCTCGGCGGGGGCGGCATCAAGTGCTGCACCCTCGAACTGCGCTCAGAAAGGCAGAACGCATCATGACCACCCCGCGCCTGGACACCGCCACGATCGACATCATCGCGGCCGAGGAGGACCACCTCGCCCACAACTACCATCCGCTGCCGGTCGTCATCGCGCGCGGCGAGGGATCGTGGGTGACCGATGTCGAGGGCAAGCGCTATCTCGACCTGCTGTCGGCGTACTCGGCGCTGAACTTCGGGCACCTGCATCCGGCGATCGTCGCCGTCGCGCAGGAGCAGCTGGGCCGTCTCACCCTCACCAGCCGGGCGTACCACAACGACCAGCTCGGCGTCTTCGCGGACGCGCTCGCGAAGCTGTGCGGCAAGGACCTCGTGCTGCCGATGAACACCGGAGCCGAGGCCGTCGAGACCGCCATCAAGGTCGCCCGCGCCTGGGCCTACCGGGTCAAGGGGGTCGCGGCCGACCGGGCGACGATCATCACGGCGGCGGGCAACTTCCACGGCCGCACCACGACGATCGTCGGCTTCAGCGACGACCCGTCCGCGCGCGAGGGCTTCGGGCCGTTCGCCCCGGGCTTCGCGACCGTCCCCTACGGCGACGCCGCGGCGATCGAGGCCGCCATCGAAGAGAACACCGCGGCCGTGCTGATCGAGCCCATCCAGGGCGAGGCCGGCGTCGTCGTCCCGCCGGAGGGGTACCTGCGCGCCGTGCGCGAGATCTGCACGCGCCGCGGCGTGCTCTTCGTCGCCGACGAGATCCAGTCCGGCCTCGGCCGGGTCGGCCACACCTTCGCGTGCGATCGGGAGCAGGTCGTGCCCGACGTGTACGTGCTCGGCAAGGCGCTGGGCGGGGGCATCCTGCCGGTGTCGGCGGTCGTCGCGGACCGGGACGTGCTCGGCGTCATCCGCGCGGGCGAGCACGGCTCGACCTTCGGCGGCAACCCGCTCGCCGCGGCCGTCGGGCACCGCGTCGTCGAGATGCTCGCGACCGGCGAGTTCCAGCGGCGTGCCCTGGCGCTCGGCGAGCACCTCGAGTCGCGACTGGCCGACCTCGTCGGCAAGGGGGTGACCGCCGTGCGGGTCGTGGGTCTGTGGGCGGGCATCGACATCGACCCGGCGGTCGGCACCGGGCGTGAGATCGCCGAGCGCCTGCTCGGCCGCGGCGTGCTGGTGAAGGACACCCACGGCCAGACGATCCGCATCGCCCCGCCCCTCGTCATCCGGGGGACCGAGCTCGACTGGGCGATCGAGCAGCTGCGCGTCGTGCTCGAGGGCTGAGGCCCGCGTCCGCCGCGCGTGCCTTCTATTCCGAGACGCTCGGGTTCGACGTCACCGCGGAGGCGGACGGCGCCCTGTTCTACTCGGCGGGCGGGTACCACCATCACCTCGCGACGAACACGTGGCAGAGCGCGGGCGCCGGGGCGCGTTCCGGTGCGATCGGTCTGGAGCGCGTGACGGTGGTCCTCCCCACGCGCGACGACGTGGAGGAGGTGGCCGAACGCCTCGATGCCGCCGGCGCGGCCTACGAACGCTCGGACGACGCGCTCGAGGTCGCCGATCCCTGGGGCAACGGCGTGAGGATCGTCGTCGGCTGAGACGGGCTCGTGCCCCGGCATCACGGCCCGGTCCGTGGAAACAATTCCGCAACACGGCCGGGGCTAGGCTCAGCACATGGGCGACCTCTTCGACGGCTACGGCTCCACGCTGGCGCCCCGCAAGACACCGACCGGACTGCCGGCGTTCGACGAGATGTTCGGCCATCCCGACCACGTCGGCGGCCTCGCCCAGTCCCGCACCGCCTACCGCGAGCTGTACCAGGCGCTGGCCCGGATGACGCAGGAGGAGCTGCGCGGTCGCACCGACTCGCTCGCGAGCTCGTATCTCGCACAGGGCGTCACATTCGACTTCGCGGGGGAGGAGCGCCCCTTCCCGCTCGACGCCGTGCCCCGCATCATCGACTACGCGGAGTGGTCCGAGGTCGAAGCCGGCATCAAGCAGCGGGTTCGGGCGCTCGAGGCCTTCCTCGACGACGCCTACGGCCGGCAGAACTGCGTCCGCGACGGTGTCATCCCGGCCAAGCTCATCGCCTCCAGCCAGTACTACTACCGGCAGGCCTACGGCATCCGCTCGGCCAACGGCGTCCGCATCCAGGTGTCGGGCATCGACCTGATCCGCGACGAGCACGGCAAGATGCGTGTGCTCGAGGACAACGTGCGGGTGCCCTCCGGCGTCAGCTACGTCATCTCGAACCGCCGGGTGATGGCGCAGACGCTGCCCGAGCTCTTCCTCTCGATGCGGGTGCGTCCGGTCGGCGACTACCCGAACAAGCTGCTCGCCGCCCTCCGGGCGTCCGCCCCGCCCGGCATCGACGACCCGAACGTCGTCGTGCTCACCCCCGGCGTCTACAACTCCGCCTACTTCGAGCACACCCTCCTGGCTCGCCTCATGGGCGTCGAGCTCGTCGAGGGGCGGGACCTCCTGTGCATGGGCGGCCGCGTCTTCATGCGCACGACCCGCGGCCCGAAGCGCGTCGACGTCATCTACCGCCGCGTCGACGACGACTTCCTCGACCCGCTGCAGTTCCGCGCCGACTCGATGCTCGGCGCCCCCGGCCTCATGCTCGCCGCCCGCATGGGCAACGTCACCATCGCCAACGCGGTCGGAAACGGCGTCGCCGACGACAAGCTGCTCTACACCTACACGCCGGACCTCATCCGCTACTACCTGTCGGAGGAGCCCCTCCTGCCGATCGTCGACACCTGGCGGCTCGAGGACCCGAACGCCCTCGAGGAGGTCCTCGACCGGCTCGACGAGCTCGTCGTGAAACCCGTCGACGGCTCCGGCGGCAAGGGACTCGTCGTCGGTCCCGACGCCTCGCGGGCCGAGCTCGACACCCTCCGCAAGACCCTCCTCGCCGACCCCCGGGGCTGGATCGCGCAGCCGGTCGTCATGCTCTCCACCATCCCGACCCTCGTCGAGGACGGGATGCGGCCCCGCCACGCCGACCTCCGTCCCTTCGCGGTCAACGACGGCGACGACATCTGGGTGCTGCCGGGCGGGCTCACCCGCGTGGCGCTCCCGGAGGGGCAGCTCGTGGTGAACTCCAGCCAGGGCGGCGGGTCGAAGGACACCTGGGTCGTCGGCGGCTCCGCACCGGGACACGTCGAGTACGGCCAGGGGCACGGGCTCGCGGGCCTCGTCGCGGATCAGGCGTCGACCGTGACGCAGGCGATCCCGATCATCACGGAGCCCGAGTCGCAGGCCGCCGCGTCGGCCGCTCAGCCCGTCCCCGAGGTCAGCCACTCGCCGCAGGACCGTCCGCGCTCGCGCGTCGAGCAGCAAGAGCAACAGCAACAGCAACAGGCTGCGGTGCGGCATCCCGCACCGTCCGCCCGGACCGCCCCGGCGTCCGAGCAGGACGGGGGCTCGACATGCTGCTGAGCCGCATCGCCGAGAGCCTGTTCTGGATCGGCCGCTACATCGAGCGCAGCGACGGCACGGCCCGCATCCTCGACGTGCACCTGCAGCTGCTGCTCGAGGACCCCTGGATCGACGAGGACACCGCCTGCCGGTCGCTCCTGTCGGTCATGGGCTCGTCGCCTCCCGAGGGCATCGACTCCGTCTCCCGCGAGCACGTGCTGGCGCGGCTCGCCGTCGACCGCCTGAACCCGGCCAGCATCCTCTACTCGCTGACCTCTGCCCGCGAGAACGCCCGCCGGGCGCGCGAGATCGTCTCGACCGAGCTGTGGGAGTGCCTGAACACGACCAACGCCCGGATGCCGCGGCGGCTGCAGATCGAGAAGGTGCACGAGTTCTTCCAGTGGGTGCGCGAGCGTTCGGCGCTCGCCGTCGGCATCGTGGACTCCTCGACGAGTCGCGACGAGGCCTGGCAGTTCTTCACGCTGGGGCGGTCCATCGAGCGCGCGGACATGACCGCGCGGCTGCTGGCCACCCGGTCGCTGACCGAGGCGTCGGGGCCGTCGTGGACGACCATCCTCCGCTCCTGCGGCGCGTACGAGGCGTATCTGCGCACCTACCGCGGCATGCCCAGCGCCCGGAACGCGGCCGAGTTCCTCCTGCTGGACCGGCTCTTCCCCCGCTCGATCATCTACTCGATCTCGCGGGCCGAGGAGTGCATCAGCGCCATCGACCCGCGCGAGGACCGCGTCGGGCACTCGAACCAGGTGCTGCGCGCGCTCGGGCGCATCCGCAACGACCTCGAGTACCAGCCGATCGGAGAGATCCTCACCGAGCTGCCCGGGCACATGCGGCGCGTGCAGACCGTCACCCGCGAGGCGTCCGACGCGATCCGCCAGCGCTTCTTCCCGACGCAGGCCGAACCCAGCTGGATCGGAGAGACCTCATGAAGCGCCTGCGGATCGAGCATGAGACCGGGTTCAGCTACGGCGGAGACGTGTCGGCCTCGTACAACGAGGCGCGGATGCTTCCGGGCACGACCGACAGCCAGTTCGTGCTGAGCTCGTCGCTCGACATCGAGCCGTCGACCGCCGTGAACAGCTACGTGGACTACTTCGGCACACGGGTGAGCACGTTCGACGTGCTCTCGCCGCATCGGGCGCTGCGCATCACCGCGCGGTCGCTCGTCGAGGTGCGGCCGCGGCCGATCGAGCACACCGGCATCACCTGGGACCGCCTGCGCGCCGAGGCGGACCGCGGGATCGAGACCGTCGAGCAGCTGACGCAGTCGGCCCGCACGCAGCCGCACCCGGAGGTCGTCGAGATCGCCAGTTCGATCGCGGGTCGCCACGACGACCCGGGACGGGCGGCGCACGACATCTGCGTCGCGATCGGCGAGGCGGTCGAGTACGTGCACGGGGTGACCGGCGTGCACTCGACGGCGGGCGAGGCGTGGGAGGCCCGCAAGGGCGTGTGCCAGGACCTGGCGCACATCGCGCTCGGGGCCCTCCGCGCGGTGGGGATCCCCGCGCGGTACGTCTCCGGCTACCTGCATCCGACGTCGCAGGCCGAGGTGGGCGCTCCGGTGGCGGGGGAGTCGCACGCGTGGGTGGAGTGGTTCGCCGGCGAGTGGACGGGCTTCGACCCGACCAACAACATCGAGATCGGCGACCGGCACGTGCTCGTCGGACGTGCGCGCGACTACAACGACGTGCCGCCGCTGCGCGGCGTGTACGCCGGGCCGTTCAAGTCCAACCTGCACGTGAAGGTCACGATCACCCGGGAGGCGTGAGGCCGGCGCCGACGACGGGGCCGAGCCGGTGCCGTGGCAGGATCGACGCATGACGGGCGCGCGGTCGGAGGGGCTCTCCAGCACGGACGTGCGGGCGCACAACCTCGGCCTCGTGCTCTCGCAGCTCGACCGGGCCGGAGCGGCCGCACGCAGCGAGCTCGCACGCTCGACGGGGCTCGCGAGGGGCGCGATCACGCTGCTGGTGTCGGAGCTGAGAGAGGCGGGTCTCGTGCGGGACGCCCCTGCCGGGACCTCCGACGCCCCCCGTCCGGGCCGCCCCCGAGAACGACTCGAGGTCGACGGCGACGCGATCGCGCTGATCGGCCTGCAGTTCGTCGTCGACGAGGTGCTGATGTCCGCGGTGGACCTCGCCGGGCGTCCGCTGCTGCGCGAGGCGAGGGGGATGCGCACCCCGCACGGCGATCCCGATGCGCTCGTCGAGCAGCTCGCGTCCGTGATCGACGACATCGCCGGGCGCCTGCGCGCGCAGGGGGTGACCCCCGCCCGGCTGGTCGTGGTGGTCCCCGCCCCCGTGACGCGCTCGTCCGAGACGATCCCCGTGGCGATCGATCTGGGCTGGATCGACGTCGACCTCGCCGCGCTCCTGCGCGCGCGGATCGACGAGCCGCCGCTGGGCATCCGGGTCGTCAACGACGCCAACGCCGCAGCGTACGCGGAGTTCGCCGAGCTGCAGGCCGAATGGGCCCCGGGCATGGTCACCGACATGGTCTACCTCAAGTCCGACACGGGCATCGGCGGCGGGGCGATCGTCGAGGGCGAGATGCTCGCGGGACCGGACGGCATCGCGTTCGAACCCGGGCACGTGGTGGTCGTGCCCGACGGGGATCCGTGCGCCTGCGGCAAGAGCGGATGCCTCGTCACGGTCGCCGGCCCCGAGATCGTGCTCACCCGTGCCGGCCTGGCCGCATACCGCGATGCGCACGGCCTGCCGCAGGCGCTCGACGAGCTCGTCCGGCGGTACCGTGCGGGCGAGGCGGGCGCCGTCGCCGCGCTCGACGAGGCGCTGGGGTGGATCCGGCTCGTGCTCGCCAACTGCGTGGCGCTGCTGCAGCCGCAGTTCGTGGTGGTCGGAGGCTACCTCGCGGACCTCGTCGAGGAGCTGCGGGGGATGCCGCGGTCCTGGCTGAGCTCGCTCGGCGGGCTCGCGCCCGGCGCGGGTCCCGAGGGCGATGTCGCCGTCGGGGTGCGCCCAGCCGTGCACGGCCTCTTCTCGGGCGTGGACGGTGCCGTGCTGCACGACCGGCGGGAGCTCCTGCTCGCCCCGGACCGGCTCCGGGCGGTGGGAGCCGGGTGGGGCGGGAACAATAAATTCAACACTTGAAATAACCACGACTCCGGGACTACGGTGAGGCGACGGCCAGGTCGCCGTCGCAGGAGATCTCAAGGAGGAGAAAATGTCGAACGTCCCGGACGACACAGAGCGGGGCGTCCCGCCCGAGGCCGTATCCGGCCCGGCGATGCAGACGCGTCCGGCCCCCGCCGCCGCCGAGGGGATCGATCCCTCGACGCTGACCAGCACGGTGCCGGTCACCGGTGCCGCACGCCAGCGGCTGATCGTGTCGATGCTCGTGGCGAACGTGTTCCTGTTCGCCACCTACGCGGGTGTCATCGCGATCCTCCTCCCGCAGCAGCTCGCCCTGCTCGACGATGCGAACAAGATCACCAACCTCGCGATCGTCACGGGCACCTCGTCGTTCTTCACCCTCTTCGCCCAGCCGGTCGTCGGCGCCTTCTCCGACCGCACCAGGGCCCGGCTCGGACGGCGCTCCCCCTGGCTGATCATCGGCGGCGTCGGCGGCGGCGTGCTCACGATCGTGCTGCAGTTCGCGCCGAACGTGTTCTGGATCACCGCCGTGTGGGTGGCCGCGCAGGTTCTGCTCAACGCTTTCCAGGGTCCCCTCGCGGCTGTCATCGCCGATCGCGTCTCCCGCGACGGCCGGGCCACCGCATCCGCCTTCGCCGGCGCCGGCACCGCCATCGGGGGAACCATCGGGATCGTGGTCGCAGGCCAGCTGCTCGCTCAGCTGGGCGTCGCGTACGCCGTGTTCGGCCTCGGCATCATCGTCGTCTCGGTGCTGTTCGTGCTCGTCAATCGCGACGGGGACTCCCGGCTGCTGCAGGTCGGTCGTTTCAGCTGGGTCGCCTTCGCCAAGAGCTTCTGGGTGAGCCCGCGCAAGCACCCCGACTACGCCTGGGCGTTCGCCGGGCGCTTCGTCATGATCCTCGGCTACCAGGGCGTGCAGGCGTACCAGTTCTACATCCTGACCGACCGCCTGGGGCTCGCCCCGGCGGAGGCCGGGGGGATCGCCGGTGTGCTGGCGCTGGTCTCGATGGTCACCCTCGTGGTCAGCACGCTCGTCTTCGGCCGCATCAGCGACAAGCTCGGCCGGCGCAAGGTGTTCGTCTTCGCCGCGAGCGTCGTCATGGCGGTGGGCATCGCGATCCCGCTGTTCGTGCCGACCGTGCCCGCCATGATCGTCTACTCGCTCATCGTCGGCCTCGGCTACGGCGCCTACATGGCCGTCGACGTGGCCCTCATGATCGACGTGCTCCCCTCGCAGGGCGACGCCGGCAAGGACCTCGGCGTGCTGAACGTCGCCACGAACATCCCGCAGGCGATCACCCCCCTCGTCGCCGCCACGCTGCTCGGGATCTTCGCCGGCGACTACGCGTCGATCTTCGGCTTCGCAGCGCTCATGGTGCTGCTGTCGTCGGTGCTCGTCTTCCCGATCAAGTCCGTGCGCTGAGGCCGCGGACGCCGAACCACCCGATGCGGAGGAACACATGACCACTGTCGAGCCGTCCACGACCGCTGCGACGATCCCCGAGGCCGCGACGACCGCCGGGCGGGTGAGCGGGGCGTGGCGCGGGGAGGCGGCGACGTTCCTCGGCATCCCGTTCGCCGCCTCGCCCACGGGGTCGCGCCGCTTCCTCGCGCCGCAGCGCCCCGAGCGGTGGGACGGCGTGCGTGTCTGCGACCGGTTCGGGGCGACCCCGCAGCGGCGGCCGTTCGGTCCGGTCACGACGATCCCCGAGCCCTCCATCCCGGGCGACGACACGCTGAGCGTCAACGTGTTCACCCCCGCGCCCGGCGACACGGCGGCGGCGCTGCCGGTGCTCGTCTGGGTGCACGGCGGCGGGTACTTCGCCGGCTCGCCGGCCAGCCCCTGGTACGACGGCCGCTCGTTCGCGCGGGACGGCGTCGTCGTGGTGACGCTCTCGTACCGACTGGGCTTCGACGGCTTCGGCTGGATGCGGGACGCCCCGCTCAATCGCGGCATCCTCGATCAGCTCGCTGCGCTGGAGTGGGTGCAGGAGAACATCCGCGCGTTCGGCGGGGATCCCGATCGGGTCACCATCGCGGGCCAGTCGGCCGGTGGCGGCAGCGTCCTGACCCTCATGACCTCGCCGCGCGCGGCAGGTCTCTTCCGCGGTGTCGTCTCGCACTCAGGCGCGGCGGGCCACCTCGCGGCCGACACGGTCGAGCCGATCGGTCGGGGGCTCGCGGCGGCGCTGGGGGTGCCGCCGACGAGGGAGGGCTGGCTCGACGTGCCGGAGGATCGCATCCTCGACCACGAGCGCGACTTCACCCAGGTGCCGGGGGCCCTGGCGCCCGGCGCTCCCGCCGATCGGGTCCTCGCGGTGCTCGCCGACGATCCGATGGCCACGACCGGCCTGGCGTTCGCGCCCGTCGTCGACGGCGACAGCGTCGTCTCGGTGGCGGATGCCGTGGCCGCCGGCGTCGGCGGCGGCCTGAGCCTGATGCTCGGGGCGACACGCAACGAGTTCGCCTTCCCCTCGGCGACGCCCCTGGCCGACATCGTGGGAGCCGTGCGCGCGGCGGGCGTGGACGAGGCGGCGATCGCCCGCTACACGACCGAGGTCGAGCGGGTCGGCGACGCCTTCGCCGACAGCCAGCTGTCGGTCGTGTCGACGTTCCGTGCGCCGGCGGTGCACGTCGCCTCGCGGCGCGTCGCCGGCGGGGCGGGCGAGCGCACCTGGCTGTACGACTTCGCCTACCACTCGCCCGTCGACGGTCTGTCCGCGCACTGCTACGACCTGCCGTTCGCCTGGGACCTGCTGCACGCGGACGGCGTCGAGAGGGTGCTGGGCGAGGCGGCTCCGTCCGCGCTGGCCGACGAGATGCACGGCCGATGGCTCGAGTTCGCTCGGACGGCGCGCGTGCCGTGGGCGCCCGCGTCCGAGAGCGTGCGCGGCGCCATGGTGTTCGACGAGCACTCGGGCTTCGACGCCGAGGCATACGCGTTCGAGGCGGAGCTGCTGGCCGGGCCCTAGACGGCGAGGCGCGCAACCCCGGGCGACGAGGAGCGACGACGGTCGCGGGCGCCTCGTTCCCGGGTTGCGAAGCATGAATCGGTTCAATATGCCTTGGACGGCATCCGACAGGATTGTTGTGAATCGATTCATTTGCTGGTAGCGTGCTCGATCAGCATCGTGATCGTGCCCGCACCGCCGCCCGGCGGAACTCGAGGGCCGACTGTTCAAGGGAGAACTCAATGGCCAGTGCAGCCCCGGCGGGCAGGCAGCCCAACGCGTGGTGGGTGGGCGTCGTCTGCGGAATGGCGTCCTACATCGATGCCGCCACGATCGTCGCGACCGGTATCGCCCTCGTGATCTACCAGTACACGATCGGCATCACCCCGACCGAGATCGGCATCCTGTCGGGAGTTCTCACGCTGGGCATCGCGGTCGGCGCGATCTTCGGCGGACGCCTCAGCGACCGGTACGGGCGCCGGAACGTCTTCCTCACGACGATGGTCATCATCATCGCGGGAATCGCACTGCTGGTGTTCAGCACGACCTTCCCGCTGCTGCTCGTGGGCATCGTCCTCGCCGGCCTCGGGACCGGCGCCGACCTGCCGGTGTCCCTCTCCACGATCGCCGAGGCCGCCAACGACAAGAACCGCGGCGCCATCATCGGCTTCTCGAACATCCTGTGGACCCTCGGCATCCTCGGCACCATCCTGATCGCCACCATCTTCGGCGACGCGGGACACCTGGGCGGTCAGCTGCTGTTCGGCCAGGTCGGCATCATCGCGATCGCGGTCTTCGTCTGCCGGCTCACGATCCCCGAGTCCAACCTGTGGCGCGCCGCGCGCGACGAGCGCGACCGCGGCGTGGAGACCATCCGCGCGGACCGGGCGAAGGTGCGCGATCTCCTGCGCGCGCCATACCTCGCGCCGTTCGTGGCGCTCGTCGTCTTCTACGCGCTGGTCAACGTCGGCGCGAACACCGGCGGCCAGTTCGGCACCTACCTCGCCGTCAACGTCGCGGGCATCTCGGTCGCCACCAACTCGCTCATCGGCCTGCTCTCGTTCCCCATCGGCCTCGCCGGCGGACTGCTCTTCATGAAGATCGTGGGCGGCAAGCACCGCATGACCTTCTTCACGATCGGCGCGGTCCTGCTGCTGTGCTCCTACCTCGTGCCGGCGGTCTTCGGCTTCAGCATCGTGACGATCGTGATCATGAACGTCCTGGGGGCGTCCGGCGGCGCGTTCGCGTTCGAGGGGATCATGAAGGTGTGGACGCAGGAGTCCTTCCCGACGCTGCTGCGCTCCACCTCGCAGGGCACCATCATCGCCGTCGCCCGCGTCGTGGCCGCCCTGCTCGCCTTCGCCACCCCGGCGCTGGTCGCCATCAGCCCCCAGGGGCTGTACGCGGGACTCGGAGTCGTCGTCGGCATCGGCCTGCTGGTGGCGTGGCTCACCTTCCGCAAGGATCGGGGCAACCAGTTCGACGTCGAGGCCTCGATCGACCCGGCGGCGGTCGCCGGCGGCGAGACGGCCGCAGGCGCAGGCGAGGTGGCCGGCGCAGGGACTGCCGCCTCGCAGTCCTGACGCACGACACGACCCCCGCGCACGGCTCGGCGACATCACCGGGCCGTGCGCGGACACGAGGACAACTCTTCGAGAGGAAGCATCACCATGTCGTCCGAGCCCCTGACCGCAGACCGTGAGAGCACCGCCGCGCTGGAGGGGGCGACCTTCATCTCCGCTGCGGCCGCCGCGGGGACCGCGCCCCGGCTGTGGACCCTCTCCGCGCCCGACCGGCCGCGGACGGAGATCGCGCACGCGGTGCTGACCGCGACCGCGCACGGCGTGTACGAGGCACGGATCGACGGGCAGGCGGTCTCGGGCTCCGTGCTGGACCCGGGCTGGACCTCCTACGAGTGGCGGCTCAACGTGCAGCGCCACGATGTGACCGCGATCCTCGCCGCCGGTGACGGCGACGTGCGGATCGAGCTGCTGCTGGGCAACGGCTGGTATCGCGGCGACCTCGGGTTCGAGGGCGCGGACGCGAACTACGGCGACGAGATCGCGGTGTGCGCGGCGCTCGACATCGTGTACGCGGATGGCGCGACCCAGCGCATCGCGACCTCGACCGACTGGTCCGCCGAGGCGTCCGACGTCGTCCGCAACTCGCTCTACAACGGTCAGACGATCGATGCGCGCCTGCGCGATGCGGTCGCCGAGCCCCTGCCGGTGCGCGCCGTGGAGGTGGACCGGGCAACGCTCGTGGCCCAGAGCGGACCGCCGATCGTCCGCCACGAGGTCGTGCGTCCGGTGCGGGTGTGGACGTCGCCGAGCGGGCGCACGCTCGTCGACTTCGGCCAGAACCTCGTCGGATGGATCCGGTTCGCCGTGCAGGGCCCGGCGGGCACCGAGGTCACCATCCGTCACGCGGAGGTGCTCGAGCACGAGGAGCTGGGGACCCGTCCGCTGCGCGCGGCGCAGGCGACCGATGTCTTCGTGCTCTCCGGCGGCGTGGACGCCTTCGAGCCGACCCTCACGTTCCACGGCTTCCGCTACGCAGAGGTGGAGGGGTGGCCGGGCGAGCTCGCCGTCGACAGCCTGGAGGCGGTCGTCGTGCACTCCGAGATGCGGCGCACGGGCCGTTTCGAGTGCTCCGAGCCGCTCGTGAACCAACTCGTGCACAACTCGGTCTGGGGTCAGAAGGGCAACTTCCTGAGCGTGCCGACCGACTGCCCCCAGCGCGACGAGCGGCTGGGCTGGACCGGGGACATCGCGGCGTACGCGGCGTCGGCGTCGTTCCAGTTCGACACCGCGGACTTCCTCGACAACTGGCTGCGCGACCTGTACGAGGAGACGGCGCACGCGCCGAACGGCGCCGTTCCCATGGTCGTGCCCGACCCGCTCAAGTATGCTCACTTCGGCGACGACTTCGCGTTCCCGGACGTCGGCGCCACCGCGATCTGGGGCGACGCCGCCGCGTGGGTGCCGCAGGCGCTGTGGACCGCGTACGGCGATCGCGAGCGGCTCGCCGCCCACTATCCGGCGATGGTCCTCCACCTCGAGTCGGTGGAGCGCGTGCTGTCGCCGACGGGACTGTGGGACGAGGGCTTTCAGTTCGGCGACTGGCTCGACCCGGATGCCTCGCCGCACGACCCCGCGGCGGCCAAGGCCGACCCGCGCGTGGTCGCGACCGCGTGCCTGTACCGCACCGCCTCGTTCGCCGCGGAGACGGCGGAGATCATCGGCGAGGCCGCCGACGCCGAGCGCTGGACGGCGCTCGCCGCGCACACCCGGGCGGCGTTCGCCGAGCACTACGTGCAGGACCGCCGGATCGTCTCGGACTGCGCGACCGTGTACGCGCTCGCCATCCGCTTCGGTCTGCTGGAGGACGACGACCTCGCCTGGGCGGGCGACCGGCTCGCCGAGATCGTCCGTGCCACGGGCTACCGCGTCACCACCGGATTCGCGGGCACGCCCTTCGTCACCTGGGCGCTCTCGGAGACCGGTCACGTCGAGGACGCCTACCGGCTGCTGCTCGAGCGCTCCTGCCCGTCGTGGCTCTACCCCGTGACGATGGGGGCGACCACGATCTGGGAGCGCTGGGACTCCATGCTCCCCGACGGCACGATCAACCCGGGCGAGATGACGAGCTTCAACCACTACGCCCTCGGCGCGGTGGTGGACTGGGTCTACCAGGTCGTGGGCGGTATCCGTCCCGCCGAGCCCGGCTATGCGCGCGTGCGCATCCAGCCGGTTCCCGGGACCGGCATCGACTGGGCCCGGACGTCCTACGAGTCGGCCGACGGCACCGTCGAGGCGTCCTGGCGCGCAGCCGCGGACGGCTTCGAGCTGGAGGTGCGACTTCCCGAGGGCGTCCCGGCCGACGTCGTGCTGCCCGACGGCAGCGTCCGAGAGGTGCGCGGCGGCGAGCACGTGTTCCGGTGCGCGCCGGCATGACGTCGCTGCCGCCCCGCCACGGGCGCTCCGATCGAGAAGCCGCGGCGGGATAGCCTATGCTCGGCCTGTGAAGGGATGCGACCCGTGTCGGTGAGCGTGCGCGACGTCGCCGAGCGTGCGTCCGTCTCGGTCGGGACCGTCTCGAACGTGCTCAACCGCCCCGAGAAGGTGGCGCCGGCCACTGTCGAGCGCGTGATGCGCGCGATCGACGAGCTGGGGTTCGTGCGCAACGACGCGGCGCGGCAGCTGCGCGCGGGGCGCAGCCGCACGATCGGGCTGGTCGTGCTCGACGCGCGCAATCCCTTCTTCGCCGATGTGGCGAGCGGCGCGGAAGGGCGCGCCGCCGGCCGCGGGCTCGCCGTCCTGCTCGCCAACTCCGACGAGACGAGCGCGCGCGAGGACACCTATCTGTCGCTCTTCGAGGAGCAGCGGGCGTTCGGCGTGCTGGTGACCCCCGTGTCCGAAGACCTCCGGCGTCTGCGCCGCCTGCGCGAGCGCGGGATCCCGGTCGTGCTCGTGGACCGGGAGTCCTCGGACGCGACCTTCCCCTCCGTCTCGGTCGACGACGTCGCCGGCGGGCGGCTGGCCGCGCAGCATCTGCTGGACCTCGGCCGGCAGAGGCTCGCGTTCGTGGGCGGGCCCGCCGGCATCCGTCAGGTCGCCGACCGCCTGAGAGGGGCGCAGCAGGCGGTCGCCGCGACGCCGGGGGCGATCCTGGAACCGGTCGTGACCCGGTCGCTCACCGTCCAGGAGGGGCGGGAGGTCGGCCGCCGGCTGCGTGAACGACCGCCCGGCGAGCGGCCCGACGCCGTCTTCGCCGCCAACGACCTGCTCGCGCTGGGGATCCTGCAGAGCCTGGTGATGGTCGGCGACCTCCGCGTGCCCGAGGACATCGCGCTCATCGGCTACGACGACATCGACTTCGCCTCGGCGGCGGTCGTGCCGCTCAGCTCGATCCGTCAGCCCGCCTCGCTCCTCGGCGAGACCGCGGTCGACCTGCTGCTGCGGGAGGTCGCCGAGCCGGAGAGCAGTCACGAGCGCAGCATCCGCTTCCGTCCCGAGCTGGTCGTCCGGGCCTCGACGCTGCGCTGACCCCCTCGACGTCCTGTTCCTGTTCCTGTTCCTGTTCCTGTTCCTGTTCGCCGAGCCCACACTCATCGCGCGAGCCCACATATATTAATGCGCCGGAACGAGTGGGTTCGCGCGGAACATGTGGGTTCGCGGTATCGATGGACGGTCAACGCGGGGGGACGACGCCGAACGCCGCGAGCCGTCGGCCGAGCGTGAGGGCGGTGTCGATGTGCGGCATCCCCCAGCGCGCGAACGGGCGCTTGCTGCGACCGCGGATCCAGTCCTCGCGTTCCTTCTCGCGCACGAAAGCCTCGCGCGTGGTGCGCGTGCCGAGCATGGCCGGATCGAAGTACTTCCCGACACCGTCGAACTCGCCCCACGCGGGCACGTCTTCCAGACCGAAGTCGATCTCGAACCGCTCGCCCCGGGGGCCGCGGAACGGCACCTGCAGCCGCGGCGGCGCGAAGCCGAGATCGGCGAGGTAGAGGCGGCTGACGCTCTCCCCGGGAAGCTGCGCCTGCCCGTCCGCGAACGCGGCGACCCAGCGCGCCTGGCGGATGCCGCGTGCGCCCGGGTTCCGTGCGATCCGCTCCGTCAGCATCGATCGCCAGGACTCGGCCTTCTCGAGGTCGTAGACGCGAGCGGTCGCGTCCCACGCGGCGGCGCGCAGAGCGGCATCGGCGAACGCGATCGCGGTCTCCGGCGGGACCGTGCGGATCACGTCGTAGACCGTGCGCTCGAGCGTCGTGCACGGGATGCCCTGGATGACCGTCCGATCCGCCTCGGGAACGGCCAGCTCATGGCGGCGCATCCCGTTGCCGGTCCAGGCCACGCCGTTCGTGCGCGGTCCGCTCACGTGCACGCCGCCGGGGGAATACCGGAACAGCGGCAGCCCCCGCACGACGCCCGCCGAGCCGTGCGAGAACGTCACGGCGTCGGTGCGCCGGCGGGAGTCGGCCGCGACGACGCGCAGGAGATGCCGGGCCTCCGGATACGCGGCGTCCCAGTCCGCACGACGCACGAAGCGTCCGCGATGCACCGTGACGAGGTCCCCTGTGCGCACGGCGGCACGGATGGCGGAGATGCTCAGGCCGCTGCGCTCGAGCGCAGGCGTCGTGAGAACCAGCGAGCGGGCAGCGTCCACGGCGGTGCCCGCCGGGGTGGGCTCCGTACCGGTCCGCGCGCCGGTGTGCTCTCCGGTCCGCGTGCCGGTGTCCTTGCCGGTCCGCGTGCCGGTGTCCGTCGTGTCCACACTCTCGCGACCGCGCATGCCCCCGCCGAAGCCGTTCCCCGTGTCCATGGCGAGAGCATCCCGCCCTCACGCCCCGCGCGGTCGCCCGCCGCGCGATCCGTGGA
>NZ_CACSKB010000012.1 GCF_902706225.1 Microbacterium sp. 18062 | reverse complement strand
CGCCAATCAGGGTCGTCAAGGCAGACTGGTTGTGGGTCATCGTGGGATCACTTCTTTGCTTCTTGCCGGAAACAACTGGGGCTCCCACGATGGCTCCTCTACGTCAACGACGACGAGAGCCCCGCGGGAAGTAACACCACGCTATGAGACTCACCCTCGGCTCGATGCGCTGACCCGAAAGTCTCCCCGCCCCGGTTCTGTTTGAGCAGGCGCATTGCCTGGACTTTCCCCACCCCACGGAGCGCCCCGCAGGGACGCGGAGAAGCTGACCCGAAAGTCCCCGCTCTCGGTCCCTGAGCGAGGAGCAACGCTCCGAGACGAAGGGTCGCGGTGCGCTCGTCCCGGTGAGGCGCTTCGTCTCACTGCGCTCGCGGTTCGGCGAGGTCCGCGCGTGGCACGAGCGGCGCGAGACCGGAGCGCAGGAACTGCCGGCGCCACCCGCGCGCTCACTCCGACGGCGCCGATGGTGGCGCGCCGGTCGGCCCGGGCCCGCTCCGACGATCCCGGAGAGGGGCTTCCGGAGCCTAGAGGATGGCGTTCAGATAACTGATGATCGACGCGTACACGAGGGCCCCGACGCCGAGCGCCAACAGGGTCACCCCGACATACACGAGCCATCTCGTGTTGTTCGGTTCCGGGTTGCGTTGCCCCTCACGCGCCATAGCCAGCATCGTACTGACATTTTCGTCGCCCCATGTGCGCGCCGAGCCGAACGCGGACCAGAGTTGCCCCGGATGTCAAGCCCTCGCCGCGTCGCGGTATGGCCCGGATACTGGATTCAGCAACACCGCACACCGATGGTGTTCGGGTCACCCCCGGTGAGCGAAGGCACGGCGTGGCGAGAGCCCCGTGCGAGGAGAGCCCCCTCCGGTCCCCCAGCCGGAGGGGGTCCTCATCTCGCCCCCGGCTGTCACCGGCGCGGAACCGCGCGGCCGTTCGTCCTCGTCGAGAACGCGGTATGGTGTCCGCGGTAGATCCGTCAACCCTGGGCCTCGACCGCTGGATGCTCCGGCATCCCGATCGGGGCTGACGGCGCCCGCGGCCCCCCCGGCAACCACCCAGTGCCGGGGGCCGCATCGCCGGTGGCCCGACGCACGGTCAGCGCACGACGGCGACCGCGCTCTCGAGGTTCGCGACGACCTGTTCGCTGACCGAGCCGAGAAGGAAGCGCGCGAACGCGCCGCGTCCGTGCGAGCCGACGACCGTCAACCGAGCGGACCGCGCGTGATCGCCGATCACGGTCGAGGGCTCCCCCTCCGCCACCGCGGCGACCACGTCGAGCCCGGGGTGGTCGGCTCGCACGCGCTCGAGCACCCGGTCGACGCCTGCCTGCGTGATGCCCTGCAGATCGGTGAGATACAGGTCCGGGTAGACCCCGAAGTCACCGGGCATGGCGACGGGCATCCATGCCGACACCACCGTCAGCGTCTCTCCCGCCCGCTGCGCCTCGGCGGCCGCGAAGTCGATCGCCGCGTCCGACACCTCCGAGCCGTCGACGCCGACGACCACACCGCGACGGTCCGCCGAGTCCGCCTCGGGCACGACGACCACCGGGCAGTGCGCGCCCGCGGCGATCCGGGCGCCGTGCTGGCCGCGGTGCCCGTGACCGCGCGGCTCGCCGCCGATCACGAGCAGTTCCGCATCCGTCGACGCGTCCACGAGCAGGGCCACCGGATTGCCGGACTCGATGCGCGCCTCGACGGCGACACCGGATGCGGACACCTCCGCCACGACACGCTCCAGCGCGTCACGGGCCCGGGAGACGACCCGGGTCACGACCTCGTCCTCGCCGACTGCACCGACCGCACCACCGACGACGGCGAACAGGACGAGCCGACGCCCCGTCTCGCGCGCTCGACGCAGCGCCCATTCCTGTGCGCTCCGCGATGATGCCGCATCCGTCACACCCACGATGATCGTTCCCGACATGGCGTGTCCTTCCGGTTCCCTGTCAGGCTAGCGCGCTCGGGAGGACACGCCCGCGCGATAGAGTCCTTGGGTGACCGCAACCGCCCCTCCGCGACGTCGCCGCGGCCTGCCCAGGTGGCTGCTCATCACGATCCTCGTCACCGCGCTCGTCGTGGTCCTCGCGATCATCGGCACGGTGGGCTGGCTCATCACGAGCGGTCTGCAGGCGCTCGGCGCGCAGCCGCCGGGCGTGGGCACGACGATCGTCGCGCCGGAGGAGTCGAAGGCGGCGAAGGCCGCCGCATCCGGAACCCTGAGCGGAGAGCAGCAGGAGGCCGCCGAGTACCTCGCGTCCCAGCAGACGGCGTACTGGCTCACACCCGAGATCGATCCGATCGGGAAGGCCGGCGCACGTGTGCTCAACCTCGCCGCCGAGGCGCGTGAGCAGGACGCCTCGCTCACCGTGGTCGTCTACGGGCTCCCCGAGCGCGACTGCGGCAACCATTCCGCCGGCGGGCTCGACGACGCCGACTACGACGCCTGGACCACCGAGATCGGCCAGGCGCTCGCCTCCGTCAAGGACGTGCAGAAGATCGTCGTCCTCGAGCCGGACAGCCTCGCCCTGGCCCCCGAGTGCGGCAACACCGACGAGCGCACGGCGCAGTTGCACGACGCCGTCGGGCGCCTGAAGGGCACCGACACCTGGATCTACCTCGACGGCGGCCACTCGAACTGGCTCTCCTCGGACGAGATGGCCGACCTCATCTCGCAGGTCGACGTCCTCGACGACGTGCGCGGTTTCGCGACGAACGTATCGAACTTCAACCCCACCGTCGACGAGTTCGCGTACGCCCACGAGATCGCCCGCATCCTCGGCGGCGGGCACGCCCTCATCGACACCTCGCGCAACGGCGCAGGGGCGACGTCGGACTGGTGCAACCCTCCCGGTCGCCTTGTCGGCGACACGAGCGGCACCTACGGCGACGACGTCGTCGACACCAACCTGTGGATCAAGCCGCCGGGCGAGAGCGACGGCGAGTGCAACGGCGGTCCGGCCGCGGGAGCATGGTGGCCGGAGGCATCCGTAGAGCTGACGCAGGACGTCCGCTGACCGGCTGCGGCGGGAGATGATCCCCCCGATCTGTGGAACAATTGGCGACGCGCGATGATCCCATACAGGGGAACCGCGGTCGACAGTCAAAGACGGGGATCTCGATCTTATGAGCGATGCTTCGGGCGGGCAGAAGACAGCCGTCATCGTCGAGGACGATCCCGACGTACGGCACCTTCTGGCCGAGGTCCTCGAGGCGGCCGGATTCTCGACGGTCTCCGTCGGCAACGGCATCGACGGCGTGCGTGCCGTCCTCGCCTACCAGCCGCTGATCACGACGCTCGACGTGAACATGCCGGGCATCGACGGCTTCGAGGCCGCCCGCCGCATCCGGGAGAAGTCGAACACCTTCATCATCATGCTGACCGGTCTCGCCGACGAGGCCGATGTCGTGCTCGGGCTCGGCGCGGGAGCGGACGAGTACATCGTCAAGCCGTTCCGTCCGCGTGAGTTCCGCGCGCGCGTGGAGGCGCTTCTGCGCCGGCCGCGCCCCGAGGCCGGGGCGAACGCGAACCCCCGCCAGGACAGCGTCGGGCCCTCCTTCCCGGGCGCCCGCCCGCAGACCCAGGGCATTCCCGTGCAGCCTCAGCCGCCGTCTGGCTACCCGGACGTGCACGACTACCCGCCCGCAGCGGCGATGCCCGAGCCGGTCGTCCCCGCTGCGGTGGCCCCCGTCGTCCTCCCGCCGCATGCGGCGGCGCCCGGAACCGAGATGGTGCCGGCCGGGGGCCGTGCCGTCGTCCCCGGCGGAGGCTACTGGGTCACGCATCGCGACCTGCAGCTGAACCCGGAGACGCGCATCGTGCTGACCGCGGGTCAGGAGGTGGAGCTCACCCGCACCGAGTTCGACCTGCTCGCGACGCTCCTCGAGTCCAAGCGGCGGGTGCGCAGCAAAGCCGACCTCACGCTGGTGCTGCGCGGCGAGTCCTACGTCACGTCGTACTACGTCGGCGAGGCCGACAAGCGCGCCGTCGAGGCCCACATGACGAACCTGCGACGTAAGCTCGCCGACAACCCCACGAACCCCCGCTACATCGAGACGGTGCGCGGAGTCGGATACCGTCTGACGACGGAGCTCGTCTCCCCCTGACCCGAAAGTCTCCCCGCCCCGGTTCTGTTGAACAGGCGCGCGCATTGCCTGGACTCTCCCCACCCCACAGAGCGCCCCGCCAGGGGCGCGGAGAAGCTGATGCGAACGCTCCCTCTTCGGTCCCTGAGCGAGGAGCGTAAGCGACGAGGCGAAGGGTCGCGGTGCGCCCGCTCCGCCTGGGGTCGCCGACCCGTGCACAGCTCATGACATCTCCGGTCGGCGCTGCGGGCGCGGTCCGGATTCCCGCGGTGGTGTCGACCCATCCGCCGCGGGATGTCATGAGTTCGGTACACGCCCGGACGTGAATCCTCCCCGGTTCGCCCCGGACGGGCGGTGTCGGCCGGGCGTCGCGGGCTGTCAGACCTTGTAGCCCTGGTAGCGGCGGAAGAGCTTCGTCGCCATGAGCAGAGTCTGCAGGACCGTGACGACACCGACGATCGGCCAGCCGACCCAGAGGATCGAGGACTGCACGACGGGTCCGAGCATGTTCCAGATGACGGCGACGGCGATGAGCACGAGCGCCAGGATGATGAACGGCGCCCAGTGGCCGATCGATCCGCCGCCGCGCTCCGCCTTGGCCTGCATGGCCCAGTTGTCGACCTTCTTGCGGGAGAGGAAGCGGCTCCACGAACGCAGGAAGTGGCTCAGGCGGATCCACATGAAGATCTCCGCGGGGAATCCGAGACCCGCGAAGAGCAGATCGCGCCGGTTGCAGTTCTTCATGGTGCGGGCGATGCGGACGTTGAGCAGGATGGCGACGCCGACCGGGATCAGCCAGAGCGGCGAGAACACGAACGCGTTGATCGACAGGGATCCGGCCAGCAGGACGAGGAACGCGACGCGGACGAAGAGGTTCGTGAGCATGCCGAAGTTCTCGAACCAGCGCAGCCGCAGATTGGGGTGGAACGGCTGGCCCTTGGTGTCACCGCGCTGGCCCGGCCACATGAGCTCGATCGCGCCGAACGTCCACTTCACCTGCTGGGCGTCGTATCCCTTGAGGGTCGTCATGCCGCCGACGTCCGCGCGCGCGTACGGGCTGATCTTCGTCAGGTATCCGGCGCTCTTGATCTGCAGGGACAACAGGGAGTCCTCGACCTCGCTGTCCTTGACCCACGGCGTGCTCTGATGGTTGGCGTGCATCGCGTCGCGCAGCGCGTTCGTGGAGAAGATCGAGAACTGGCCGCCGAGCACCGCCATGTTGCGTCCGCGCAGCAGGTTCTGCAGGTTGAAGGCGGCGAACTGGGTGCGCTGCCCGGCGATCAGCCACTTCGCGACCGTGCCCTTGATGGGACGGTCGTCGATCGTGTAGATCGCGGAGATCCCGCCGATGCGGGAGTCGCTCACCGCCTCGGTCTCGAGGTACTCGACCGCGCGCGAGTCGGCGATCGTGTCGCCGTCGACTCCCAGCAGGTAGTCGCAGCCCTCGACGAGCGAGTACCCGTAGTTCAGCGCACCGACCTTCTTGTCGGGATTCTTGCCGATGTCGTGCACGAAGACCTCGGTGAACTGCTCCCCGAGATCGGTCGTCACCTCGTGGGGTCCCGCATACTCCGACGCGATCTTGACCGTGTCGTCCGAGGTGTTGTTGACGACGACGTGGATCACGTCGGGCACACGGGTCTGCTTGAGCAGGCCCTCGAGCACATCGGCGATCGACTCCTCCTCGTTGTAGGCGGGGATGATGCAGCCGATCGTGGAGCGGTGCACGGTGGTGTTCTCGAGCACGGCCATGAAGTCCTGCTCGAAATGTCCCTCGGGGGCGGCACCCATCGGGTCGTCCGCGAAGCCGTGTGCGGCTTCGAGCGCGTGCGCAGTGTTCTGCGGATACGCCATCCGGGGGTCGGTCATATCGGTCACATCCTCTATGGTCGCCGGGGTCGGGCGGCGGATCGAGGCGCCGGATCGGCGCCGGAGTCCAGACTGCTACAGTCCCCGCAAGCAAGGATCCGTTCTGTCCGAGGGTCAGCGCAAGGTTTCCGCAAGATTGCCCGCGGTGACCGGACGCGGTATCGCGACGTCAGTCCTGGAAGATCGCGATGGGCAGGTACTGATAGACGACCTGCTGCTGGAACGACGTGTCGGTGTTGGCCGTCCCCTCGACCGACACCGTCATGGCGAACTCGAGGGTCACACCGTACGTGTCCGCGGGAAGCTGGTGGATCGTCTGCTCGGGGACGAGAAGGCCGCCCTGGTAGCTGTTGAGGAGCAGACCCCGGTCGGAGCGGAGCGTGTCGGTGGGCACGAGCGTACGCGGGTCGGCGCTGAACTGGAACGGCGACTGCACCTGCCCGGAGGTCTGCGCCGTCTGCGACATGACCTGGATCGACGAGATGTAGACGCGGCGCTTCTCGGTCAGGACCGCCTTCTCGTCCACGCGGTGGTCGTAGACGTTGACCGAGAAGCCGAACGTCTTGTCTCGGGTGGGCGTCCACTCCTGCGTGCGCTTGGAGTCCACCGCCCACACGTCGAGACGCACCTCGAGGTCGTCGGCGACGTCGGTGGTCAACGAGACCGAGCCGTCGTAGGTGAACTGGGAGTTGAAGACCATCGACGCGGACGGGCTGGCCGACGGCGTCACGCTCGTCCCCTCGTTCGCCGACCCGTCGGAGCCGATGCCCTGCAGGTTGTTGAAGGTGTCCACGATCTGACTGCAGCCGGACAGGGACAGAGCGCCGACGAGGGCGAGCGCCGCCCCGATGGCGACCCGACGCGCACGGCGGTCGGTAGGGCGACGAAGGCTCACTGGCCACTCCTCGGGAGGGTCCGCGCACGGGGCGGAGACGAATTCGGGTGGTGCCGCCCCGCTCGCGCGTGAAATCCCCGGACAGCGCCGACAGTATACGTGACCTTCGCGTGAACCGGGTGCGCGTTCGGCCGGGACGAAGCGGGACCGGGGCGCGATTCCCTACTCGCCGCCGCCGGCGATCGCCACGGTGAGAGTGTCGCTGGCCGTCTGCTTCGCGTACTCGGCCGAGGTCGGCGTCGTCTGCACGAGGAAGTCGTAGGTGAACTGCACCGTCACGAACGTGGCCTCCGCCGGCACATCGCCGATGTTGAACGTCTGCGAATAGCTGTAGGGCGAGAGGACGAGATACCCGGGGCTGACCGAGGCCTGGTCGGTCTGGGCGGCGAGCGGATCGAACGAGGTCGACACGTTGCCCGGCACCGCGGTCATCGTGGCCTTCTGCAGGTAGACCTTCTGTCCGTCGTCGGGCGTCACGGTGGTCACCATCGAGATGCTGACGGGCTTCAGGGCGGTCGCCGTCCACCGGTCCATCGACAGCGTCGACCAGTAGTCGATCGTCGCCGCGACCGCACCCGCCGTGAGCTCTCGCTGCGTCGAGCCGCTCGAGAGATCGTTCGACACGGGCGTCGGTGCCGGCGTGCTGCTCGTCTGAGTCGGCGAGGGGGTGCTCCCGCCCTCGTTCCACGGAGCGGGACCGCAGCCGACGAGCGCGATCGCCCCGGCGAGGGTCGACGCGACCACGACAAACCTGCGCCTGCGCCTCATCCGTCCCCCCGTCCGCGTGTCCCGTGCTTCGCCCAGTCTAGACTCGCGCGAGGCGTCGCCCGCCTCAGCACGTAGGGTGAAGCTGTGACGAATCCGCTGCTTCCGCGCCCCGCACGCACCGCCGGGCGCGTGCTGGTGTGGGCCCTGCTCGCCCTCCTCGTCCTCACCGCGGCCGCGGCCGTGTGGCTCGGCATCCGCGGGTATCTCGCATACTCGCACCTGCGCGCCGCGGAATCCGCCGCGCGGAGCCTGGCCGCCGACATCGGCGACCCGGCGTCCGTCGTCGAACGCATCCCGGCGGTCTCGGCCGACACGGCCGCCGCGCGTCAGCTCACCTCCGATCCGATCTGGGAGGCCGCGGAGGGCCTTCCCTGGGTCGGTGAGCAGCTCGCCGCCGTCGCCACCGTCGCTGCCGCCGTCGACGATGTCGTCGGGTCGGCGCTCGAGCCCCTCGTGGGCATCGCGTCGGACTTCTCGGTCGACGCCCTCCGTCCCGTCGACGGCCGGTTCGACCTCTCCGGGTTCGCCGAGATGCACACCGCGGCGGCGGCGAGCGCCGACCAGATCGCTCGTGCGACGACCTCGCTCGAGAACGTCGACCGGGGCGCGCTGCTGCCCCCGCTCGCCTCCAGCGTCGACGACGTCGCCGCTCTCCTGGACATGGTGCACACCGGGGCGGATGCGGTGAGCCGCGCGACGGCCCTCATGCCGGCCATGCTCGGCCAGGACGGACCGCGCGACTATCTGGTCGTCTTCCAGAACAACGCCGAGTGGCGATCCCTCGGCGGGATCGTCGGCGCCATGGCCATGATCCACACCGAGGGCGGGTCGATCTCCCTCACCGCCCAGGCCTCCTCCTCCGACTTCACCAAGTACGAGGATCCGGTGCTCGACATCGGCGACCTGACCTCCGTCGCGGGCGTCAAGCCCGCTCAGTTCATCCAGAACGCGACACAGGCCCCGTCCTTCCCGCTCGCAGCTCGGATCTCCCAGGAGATGTGGGCTCGGGAGACCGGCGTCCACGTCGACGGCGTGCTCTCGCTCGATCCCGTGGCGTTGTCCTATCTGCTCGCCGCCACGGGCCCGGTCACCCTGCCGACCGGCGACGTGCTCACCGCGGACAACGCGGTCCAGCTGCTCCTCAATGACGTCTACCAGCGCTACGAACGACCCGCCGACCAGGACGCGTTCTTCGAGGCGGCGGCCGCATCCGTGTTCGACGCGCTCGCCAGCGGCTCGGGCGACCCGACGGCCCTCGTGTCGGCGCTCGTGCAGGCCGGGGAGGAGAACCGCCTGCTCCTGTGGAACGCCGACGAGACCGACCAGGCCGTGCTCGACGGCACCACTCTGCAGGGGCTGCTGCCCGTCACGGATGCCGAGCAGACCGCGTTCGGCGTCTATGTCAACGACGGCACGGGGTCGAAGATGGACTACTACATGGGTCTGGACACCGGGGTCACCTGGTGCAGCGACACAGAAGGATCGCCCGACGCGCTCCTCACGGTCCGGCTGCGCGACGAGGCGCCCGCGGACGCGGCGAGCCTCCCCTCGTACATCACGGGCAACGGCACCTTCGGCGTTCCCGCGGGGATCACCCGCACCCTGACCTACCTGTATCTGCCGGCGGGGTCCTCCGTGGTCTCGTCGTCGGCGACCGGCGGGTCCTCCACCCCCGGGTTCGGCACGGGCAGCGACCAGGGGCGTACGGTGCTCATCTGGGCGACCGACCTCGCCCCCGGCGAGGAGGCCACCGCCACCGTGCGCGTGCAGACGCCCTTCACGCCGTCGCTGGTGGCCGAGACGACCCCGGTGCTCCCCGGGAAGTCCGGCACGGTCGAGGCCACCTGCGCCGTCACGGGATGATCGCGCGCACGCGATAGTCGTCGGCGGTCCGAGCCCGGTTCGGGTCGTCTCCGGCGGAGGGGCGATCAGCTCTCGGCGACGCCCGCCGCCGCCGTGCGAGCGGACAGCTCCGCGGTCACCAGGATCGGCAGGTGGTCGCTGAGTCCCTGGGGCAGAGTGCGGATGTGGGCGATCTCGAAGCCGACCGACGTCGCGAAATCGTAGTGCCCGCGGAAGAAGCGGTACCGGGTGTAGGTCCGGACGTCGCTGAGCGTCAGCTCGTATCCCTGGTCGCGCACGCGTTCGCCGAGCTTCTCCTTGAAGACGGGATAGTTGTAGTCCCCGACCATGAGCGCGGGCAGCCTCGGGCCGAGGTTCTGGAGCTCCGCGAGCGCGGTGCGGATCTGGTGGCGGCGCAGCGAGTTCAGCGCGGTCAGCGGAGCCGCGTGGAAGGAGGCGACGATGATTGCGCGACCGGCGTCGATGTCGTGCAGACGAACGCCCAGCATCCGCTCCTCGGCGGGTCTGAGCACCCGGTCGTGCAACGACTTCTTCAGCGACAGAGCGCGGACGTCTTCGAGCCGGAAGCTGCTCTCGCGGTAGTAGACGGCAAGACCCAGACGGTTGCGGTGCGTCGCGTCGGCCAGCCTCAGGCCGCCGGTTCGTGCGGGGATGTCCGTGGTGTCGGCCTCCTGGAGGCACAGGACGTCAGCGCCGTGCCGCTCGGCGAGATCCGCGATCTCCCCAGCGGCCCGGTGCTTGCGCAGGTTGTACGAGATGACCTTCATCAGGTCTCCACCATAGGCCCGGCGCACCGCCTCTCCGTGTCGTCTTGACGATCACCTAGCAGGGGCTCAGCCCCGACCTCGTGGAGGCTCAGCACCGGCTCGGCGAAGACTCGGCGACGACTCAGTGCTGCCCGCGTCGTGCCCGTGTCTGCTCCGCGCGGGTGCCGAGGAGGTCGTCGTCGGGATACCCCACCTCGGCCAGGACGAGACCGCGGGCGGCGAGCACCTTGAACGCGCTCGTGCGCTCGCCGGCATCGCGGAGCGCCACGGCGTCCGCGATGCTCAGGCGCCCTTCCCCGACCGCGACGCACGCCCCGACGAGTGCGCGGACCATGCTGTGGCAGAACGCATCCGCGCGGACGTTCGCGACGACGGCGCCGTCGGGCGCGCGGTGCCAGCCGAACTCGAGCAGCGTGCGGATCGTCGTCGCCTCCTCGCGCGGTCTGCAGTATGCCGCGAAGTCGTGGAGACCGATCAGCGATCCCGCGGCCGCATCCATCGCCTCGACGTCGAGGATTCCGCGCACGGTGGTCGTCCGTTCGCGTTGAAGCGGGTCGTAGCCGGTCGCGTCGTCGGCGATCCGGTAGGAGTAGCGTCGCCAGACGGCGGAGAACCGGGCGTCGAACCCCACGGGCGCGAGCGAGGTCCGCCGCACCGTCGCATCCGGATACGCTCCGAGCACGCCGCGCACACGTCCCGCCAGTGCTCCGACCGGATCGGCCGGTGTGCGCCGGCCCCGCGCGAGCCGCAGCTGCTGCGCCGCATCGAGGTCGAGATGCGCGACCTGGCCGCTCGCGTGGACGCCCGCATCCGTCCGTCCGGCGACCACGAGCGCGGGCGCTCCCGCGAGGATCCGGGCGAGCGCCGTCTCGAGCGTCCCCTGGACGGTGCGCAGACCCGGCTGGCGGGCCCAGCCGCGGAAATGCGTGCCGTCGTAGGCGATGTCGAGACGGAGGCGCACCCGTTCAGCCTACGGGCCCGCGTACATCCGGTCGTCCTCCCGCCGGTGCGTAGACTGAGGGATCTCCACCGGATTGTCCCTGGTCATGCTCCCCCACCGAACCTCCGCCCTTCCGCGCGCCCGCTACGCGGGACTCGACGGCCTCCGCGCCGTCGCGGTCGCCCTCGTCGTGGTGTACCACCTGTTCCCGCGCTGGTGGCTGGGGAGCGGCTTCATCGGCGTCGACGTCTTCTTCGTCATCAGCGGCTTCCTGATCACCTCGCTCCTTCTGCGCGAGCACGCGCAGAAGGGCCGTATCTCGTTGCGAGGGTTCTGGACGCGTCGCGCACGGAGGCTGCTCCCCGCGCTCGCCCTCCTGCTCGTCGTCTGCTCCTCGGCCGCGTGGGTGATCGGCGGCGACGTGCTGGTCGATCTCGGACGACAGCTTCTGGGTGCCGCGGCCTTCGGCTACAACTGGCTCTCGATCCTCGGCGGCACCGACTACTTCAGCGCAAGCGGCACGGAGCTGTTCCGGAATCTCTGGTCGCTCGCGGTCGAGGAGCAGTTCTACGTGCTCTGGCCGCTCCTGGTGCCACTGCTCCTGCTGCTGCCGCGGACCTGGATGCGCGGCGCGGCCGCGGGTGTCCTCGCCGTCGGCTCGGCGGCCTGGATGGCGGCCGTCGTCCTGGCAGGATCGGCGTCGCCGCAGACGCTCGGCGCCGACATCACACGCGCCTATTTCGGCACGGACACGCATGCCTTCGGGCTGCTTCTCGGTGTGGCGCTCGCCGTCTTCTGGCGCGCGCTCACCGCTCGCGATCGCGAATGGATGCAGCGGCGCACGGTTCGCGTCGCCGTCGCCGCGGTCGGCGCCGCCTCCCTCGCGGGCCTGATCTTCATCTCGCTCCTGCCGCAGACCCACTCCATCGCGACCTTCCCCGGAGCGCTTCTGGCCGCCAGCGGACTGACGGTGATCACGATCGCCGCCGGAGCCTGGCCCGGCTCCCGGCTCGGCCGCGCCCTCGACGTCGCGCCCCTGCGCTGGGTCGGCGACCGTTCCTACGGCATCTACCTCTGGCACTGGCCCGTTCTCGTCCTGCTCGTCGCCGCCGTCCAGGACACCGGCATCGATCAGCCCTTCCCGGCGTGGGTCGGAGCGGTGGCGCTCGCGGTCACGCTGATCGCCGCGGAGGCATCGTACCGACTGGTGGAGACGCCCGTCCGGCGGCGCGGATTCCGTCGTACCGCTCGCGCCTTCCGCGACGCGCTGCGCGGTTCCGCCCGTCGCCGAGCCGTCGCGTGGGGCGCAGCCGCGGCGGCCGTCGCCCTTCTCGCGGGCACCACCGCCGCCGTCGTCACCGCGCCGTCCGTCTCCAGCGGACAGGCGGTCGTCGAGGCGGGCATCGCGGCGCTCGAGGATCAGCAGCCGCTCCCCACCCCGACCGAGACGCCGGGCACGGGCGCCGTCGTGAGCGGTGATCAGATCACCGCGGTCGGCGACTCGGTCATGCTGGCCTCCGCCCCGGGGCTCCTCGAGCACTTCCCCGGCATCCACGTCGACGCGGCCGTGTCGCGGTCGATGTATGCCGCTCCGGGAATCCTTCGTGATCTCGCTGCCGCCGGACAGCTCCGGCCCTTCGTGGTGCTCGCGCTCGGCACGAACGGGCCGATCTCGCCGCGCACGCTCGACGACGTCCTCGAGGTGATCGGTCCCGACCGCCAGCTCATCCTGGTGAACGCCTACGCACCGCGGTCGTGGACCGACGGCGTGAACGCTGACCTCGCAGCGTTCGCCCGCGCACGTCCGGCGGTCCAGGTCGCCGACTGGTCGGACGCCATCGCGCCGCACCTGGATCTGTTGGCGGGCGATCAGATCCACCCCGGTGCCGCCGGGGGCCGGGTCTTCGCCGAAGCCGTCGACGAGGCCGTGCAGCGAGCCGAGCGCGCTCGCGCCAGACTCGCCGAGTTCACCGAGCGGCGCGAGTACGCCGAGGAGCTGCGGCGCGAACAGCTCTTCCAGCCGCCGGGCGCCCCGCACGCCTCCTGACCCGAAAGTCTCCCCGGAGTGGGGAGATTTCGCTTCCTTCGTTGGTCGTCAGCGACCCCGGCCGCTGACCCGAAAGTCTCCCCGCCCCGGTTCTGTTGAACAGGCGCATTGCCTGGGCTTTCCCACCCCCACGGAGTGCCCCGCAGGGGCGCTGAGCAGCTGACGCGCAGGAAACGGCGGGTGAGCCGCACCCCGCGCACCACGAAGCCCCGTGGGACTCGAGAGTCCCACGGGGCTTCGTCGTCAGATACCGGGAAGACCCGGTGGCACGATCACTCGGACTTCGTCGCCTCTTCGGCGGTCACGGCGGCCTCTTCGGCAGCGTCGTCGTCGGCTGCGATCTCCGCAGCGGCGTCCGCGGCGGTCTCCTGCTCGGCCGTCGTCTCGACGGCGTCCTCGGCTGCAGCCTCAGCGGCCGCGCCCTCCTCGGAGGACTCCGCTCCGGCATCCGCGGCCGGAGCTGCGGCCGCGGTGGCGGGCTTCGCTGACGATGCCTTCTTGGTCACGGGCTCGAGGACGAGCTCGATGACGGCCATGGGGGCGTTGTCGCCCTTGCGGTTCCCGACCTTGACGATGCGGGTGTAGCCGCCCTCGCGCTCGGCGACGAGAGGCGCGATCTCGGTGAACAGAACGTGCACGACGTTCTTGTCGCCGATGACCGACAGCACCCGGCGACGGGCGTGCAGGTCGCCGCGCTTGGCGAACGTGATCAGACGCTCGGCGAGCGGACGCAGACGCTTGGCCTTCGTCTCGGTCGTCGTGATCGACTTGTGCGTGTAGAGCGCTGCGGCGAGGTTCGCCAGCATCAGACGCTCGTGTGCGGGACCGCCTCCGAGGCGGGGACCCTTCGTGGGCTTGGGCATGTCTCAGTTACTCCAGGATTCGCAGGGGAGGGTCGGATCAGACGTTCTCGTCGTCATAGCCGCCGTAGAAGTGGGCGCCGTCGAAACCGGGCACCGAGTCCTTCAGCGACAGACCGAGCGAGACGAGCTTGTCGCGCACCTCGTCGACCGACTTCTGCCCGAAGTTGCGGATGTTCATCAGCTGGGTCTCGGAGAGGGCGACCAGCTCCGAGACGGTGTTGATGCCCTCGCGCTTGAGGCAGTTGTACGAACGCACCGAGAGATCGAGGTCCTCGATGGGCATCGACAGCTCGTTGGAGAGGACCGTCTCGACCGGCGCGGGACCGATCTCGATGCCCTCGGCCTCGACGTTGAGCTCGCGGGCGAGGCCGAACAGCTCGGTGAGGGTGCGACCGGCCGACGCGACGGCGTCGCGGGGAGCGATCGAGGACTTGGTCTCGACGTCCAGCACGAGCTTGTCGAAGTCGGTGCGCTCACCCGCACGGGTGGCGTCGACGCGGTAGCTGACCTTCAGCACCGGCGAGTAGATCGAGTCGATGGGCACCTGGCCCGCCTCCGCGTACTCGTTGCGGTTCTGGGTCGCCGAGACGTAGCCGCGACCGCGCTCGATGGTGAGCTCCAGCTCGAAGCGGGCGGTGTCGTTCAGCGTGGCGATGACGAGCTCGGGGTTGTGCACCTCGACGCCCGCGGGCGCCGAGATGTCGGCTGCCGTGACCTCGCCTGCACCGGTCTTGCGCAGGTACGCGGTGATCGGCTCGTCACGCTCGCTGGAGACGACCAGCTGCTTGATGTTGAGGATGATCTCGGTGACATCCTCCTTCACGCCGGGGATGGTGCTGAACTCGTGCAGCACGCCGTCGATGCGGATGCTGGTGACGGCGGCGCCCGGAATGGACGACAGGAGGCTGCGACGCAGCGCATTGCCGATGGTGTAACCGAAGCCGGGCTCGAGCGGCTCGATGACGAAACGGCTGCGGAACTCCCCGATCTTCTCCTCGGTCAGGGTAGGACGCTGTGCGATGAGCACGATGTGTTCCTTTCGGCTAAGTGCCCGCTATATGACACTTGCGTGGGTGAGGTGTTGAGTTGTTACCGGACGGACGCGGACGCACCGCGCCCCCGGACGTGCGGACGGCCGGAGTGCCGTGCGGCACCCCGGCTCCCGGCGTCAGACGCGGCGGCGCTTCGGGGGACGGCAGCCGTTGTGCGCCTGCGGCGTCACATCCTGGATCGAACCCACCTCGAGGCCTGCGGCCTGCAGCGAGCGGATCGCGGTCTCGCGGCCCGAGCCCGGCCCCTTCACGAAGACGTCGACCTTCTTGACGCCGTGCTCGGCCGCCTGGCGGGCTGCCGACTCGGCGGCCATGCCGGCCGCGTACGGGGTCGACTTGCGCGAGCCCTTGAAGCCGACGCCGCCCGAGGAGGCCCAGCTGATGACGGCGCCCGACGGGTCGGTGATCGAGACGATCGTGTTGTTGAACGTCGACTTGATGTGGGCGTGGCCCAGCGCGATGTTCTTCTTCTCCTTGCGACGGGGCTTGCGCGCCGCGGACTTGGCCTGTGCCATATGCGTGTTCTCCTAAACCTGGGGGCGCGACCTAGCGCGCCTTCTTCTTGCCGGCGACGGTGCGCTTGGGACCCTTGCGCGTGCGCGCGTTGGTCTTGGTGCGCTGGCCGCGCACGGGCAGGCCGCGACGGTGACGCAGACCCTCGTAGGAGCCGATCTCGACCTTGCGGCGGATGTCGGCGGCAACCTCGCGGCGAAGATCGCCCTCGACCTTGTAGTTGCCTTCGATGTGGTCACGGAGCGCGATGAGCTGCTCATCGGTGAGGTCCTTGACGCGGATGCTCTCGTCGATCTCGGTGGATGCGAGGATCTCGACGGAACGGGTACGGCCGATGCCGTAGATGTACGTGAGTGCGATCACCACGCGCTTGTCGCGCGGGATGTCGACGCCGGCAAGACGTGCCATGCGGCTCTCCTAGGAGTCGGTGGAGGTGTGGAGCAGGATCTGTGCCCGGGCCTCCGACCCGAGGTGTCCTCCGCGCGGGCGCGGAGTCATCGATCCTGCCGATGTGTATTGAGTTGTGGGTGTGGTGCGGCACGGACGCCGCACCCGTCAACCGGTCGTCAGCCCTGGCGCTGCTTGTGGCGGGGGTTGGACTTGCAGATGACCATCACGCGTCCGTGACGACGGATCACCTTGCAGTGATCGCAGATCGGCTTGACGCTGGGCTTGACCTTCATGATGTTCCTGTTCGCTGTCTTCGTGCCCGGAGAATCCGGGCCGTTACTTCTCGACCGGTCTAGCGGTAGCGGTAGACGATGCGACCGCGGGTGAGGTCGTAGGGCGAGAGCTCCACGACCACACGGTCTTCCGGGATGATGCGGATGTAGTTCTGCCGCATCTTTCCGGAGATCGTTGCGAGCACCTTGTGTCCGTTGCTCAGCTCGACGCGGAACATCGCGTTCGGCAGAGCTTCGGAGATCGTGCCCTCGATCTCGATGACACCGTCTTTCTTAGCCATAGCCTCGTTGTCGCTAGTGCAGACCGGTCGATCTGCGGTGGATGGGGATTCGGCGTTACGACACGCCAACATGGGCGCAAAGCACCAAAGATCGACTATACGTGATAGTTTCCGGTCCCGCCACTCGGGGGCTCCCTTTGCCACCCCACCGCGAGAAACCAGTTCCGTCCTGACACGCGGCGCATAGCGTGATGTCTCGGCCTACGTGTGATTTCTCACGGAGCGCACTTGTTCTCCCGAGGTCAGGGAAGGCCGCATCCTTACCCAGACGCCGGGAACAGCATCGGGATGCGGAGGGTCTCGGCGCAGACTTCACGGATGCTCTCGCCCGCGCCCAGCCCCGTCCCGTTGTTCCTCTCCGCGGAGGCGATGATCACCCGTGTCCGCCTGCACGACGATCGGCGTTACGTCCGCGTTCGCAGCGGTGTGTACGCGCCTCGAGACGCGTGGCTCTCGTTGAAGCCATGGCAGCGCTACCTCGCCCGCGTGCACGCGTTCGCGCTGCAGCATCCGTCCGCCGCGCTCGCGTACGAATCCGCAGCCGCTCTGCACAGGCTCCCTCTGTTCGGCGAACCGCGCGACATCCACGTGTTCGATACGGAGCGCACGCGGTCCCGTCGGTTCGGCGATGTCTGCGTGCACACCAGCCGCGACGAGCGTGAGGTCATCGCGGCGGACGGGATGCTGCTCACCTCGCTCCTGGACACCGGGATCGATCTGATGCGCGTCCTTCCTCCGGCGTTCGCGCTGGCGGTGGGCGACGCGGCCACCGCCAGCGCCCGTGCCGACGCGACGACCGTCGCAGAGATGCGCGTGCGCGCCAGCGCCGGGATCGGAACACGCGGTCGCCGCCAGATGGCCGCGCTCCTACCGCTCGTAGAGCCCGCGACCGAGTCGGTCGGCGAATCCGTCAGCAGAGCCGTCATCATCTGGCTGGGGTTCGAGGCGCCGGAAGTACAGGTCTCGTTCTTCGACGGCGCCCACGAGGACCGGGTGGACTTCTTCTGGCGGCAGGTGCGCGCCATCGGCGAATCGGACGGCTACGGCAAGTACGCCGGCGATACAGTCGACGCCACCGTCAGCCGGATGGTGCACGAGAAGCGAAGGGAAGATCGGCTGCGCCGTTCCTGCGACTCCTTCATGCGCTGGGACTGGTCGGACGCCATGGCGGTCGATCCGCTCGAAGGCCGTCTCATGCGGGCGCGAGTGCCCCGCATCGCCGCTCCCCACGCCGCGTACCTCGCCACACTGCGGCACAACCCGCGCTCCCGCTGACTGCGAGAAACCACATCCCCGCGACAACATCACGTATGGTGGCGATTCTCGCGACGGATGTGGTTTCTCGCGATGCAGGGAGCACACAGAACATGCGACCGGAGGTGCTACTGCAGCCGCGCGACGATGTCGGTCTGCGCGTCGTACGTGACGCTGACGAGCTCACCGTTGACGACCAGCGTCGGAGTGCCGGTCGCTCCGTCCGGCAGCGCCCGCGACTGCGCGAACTGCAGGTACTCGTGCGAGGTGATCGACTCCTCGAGCGCATCCGTGACGTCCACACCCGCGTCCCGGGCGATCTGCACGATCTGATCGTCGGTCAGGCCGGTCGAGTTCTCGTCGGGCTGGTTCTCGTACATGGCCTGCAGGAACGCGTAGGCGTTCGCCGGATCCGCGGCCGCGACCGCATACATCGCGCTCGCGGCACGACTCGAGAACTCGGTGCCCTGCGACAGACGGTCGAGGATCGCCACCGGGTGCACGTTCAGCGTGATGTCGCCGGAGGCGATCAGGTCCTGGATCACCGGACCCTCGGTCTGCTCGAACTGGTTGCAGTAGGGGCACATGAAGTCGACGTAGGTGTCCACCGTGTTCTCGCCCGTCCCGAACGAGATCGCTCCCGTGTCCGAGTCGACGTTGGAGGCCTCCGGCGCGACGCCCGGGTCGGAGGCGATGTTGTTCATGACCACCACGAGCGCGCCGATCCCCACGATCACCACGACCGCCGCCACGCTCACCCAGACCGCGAACCAGTTCGTCCTGCCTTGTGCGGCTGCCATCGTCCGTCCTTACTCGATCTCGACCGGGCGCACGCCGAACGGCGCCAGCCCTGCGGCTCCCCCGTCGGGCGCGGTGAGAACCCAGATCCCACCATCATGGACGGCGACGCTATGTTCCCAGTGTGAGCCGGCTGAGCCGTCCCGGGTGGAGACCGTCCAGTCGTCGTCCTCCACGAACGTCTCCTCGGACCCCGCCACGATCATCGGCTCGATCGCGAGCACGAGACCCGGCTGGATCCGCGGGCCGGGTTCCGGCACGCGGTAGTTGAACACCGACGGCGCCTCGTGCATCCTCCGCCCGATGCCGTGACCGACGTAGTCGCGCAGGATCCCGTATCCGTGACCGGCGGCGTGGACGTGGTCCTCGATCGCGGCACCGATCTCGCCGATGTGAGCGCCACGCGCCATCGCGGCGATACCCGCCCACAGCGATCCCTCGGTCACCCTCGAAAGCTCCTCGCGGAGCGACACGATCTCCGGGCGGGCCGGGTCGGGCAGGACGATCGTGATCGCCGCGTCCCCGTTCCAGCCGCCGAACTGGGCCCCCGCGTCGATCGACACGATGTCGCCGGGCTCGAGCACCCGGTCGCCGGGGATGCCGTGGACGACCTGCTCGTTCACGGACACGCACGTCGTGTGCCGGTATCCGCGGACGAGCTGGAAGTTGGACTGCGCGCCCCGTCCCGTGACGACACCCGCCGCCGCCGCGTCCAGCTCACCGGTCGTGACCCCCGGCGCGATCAGGTCGCGCACCGCCTGCAGCGCCGCGGCCGTGATGAGTCCCGGCTCGACCATCGCCCGCAGCTGGGCCGGCGACTTGTAGATCGAACGACGCAGCACGGGTCAGGATGCGGGGTTCAGGCCCCGCGCGATGAGCGCGACGAGGATCCGTTCGGTGATCTCGTCGAGCGAGCCCACACCGTCGATCGCGTCGACCAGGCCGCGCTCGCGGTACACGTCGAGGATCGGCGCGGTCTCGCGCTCGTAGATCGCCAGGCGGTTCGCGATCACCTCTTCGGTGTCGTCGGTGCGCCCCTGCTCCTCGGCGCGACGGGCCAGACGCGAGATGCTCTCGTCCCGCGGCACGCTCAGCTCGACGACGGCCGCGAGGCTCTCGTCGCGCGACTCGAGGAAGCCGTCGAGGTCGGCGACCTGTCCGAGGTTGCGCGGGTAGCCGTCGAGCAGGAATCCGACGGCCGCATCCGCCTGCGCGAGCCGGTCCCGCACCACGGCGCTGGTCAGCTCGTCGGGCACGAGGTCGCCGGCGGCGATGATCGCCTGCACCTGACGGCCGAGGTCGGTGCCCTCCGCGATGTTCGCGCGGAACACGTCTCCGGTGGAGACAGCGGGGATGCCGAAGGCCTCGGCGATACGCAGGCCCTGCGTTCCCTTGCCCGACCCCTGGGGGCCGACGATCAGAAGTCGAGGGGTCGCGGTCATCGGAGGAGTCCTTCGTAGTGGCGCTGCTGCAGCTGGGCGTCGATCTGCTTCACGGTCTCGAGTCCGACGCCCACCATGATCAGGATCGACGTGCCGCCGAACGGGAAGTTCTGGTTGGCGCTGACCGTGGCGAGGGCTATCAGCGGGATCAGCGCCACGAGGCCCAGATAGATCGATCCCGGCAGGGTGATGCGCGTGAGCACGTAATCGAGGTATTCCGCCGTCGGGCGGCCCGCACGGATGCCGGGGATGAACCCGCCGTACTTCTTCATGTTGTCCGCGACGTCGACCGGGTTGAAGGTGATCGCCACGTAGAAGTACGTGAAGCCGACGATGAGCAGGAAGTAGACGAGCCAGTACAGCGGGTGGTCGCCGCGGGTCATGTAGTTCTGGATCCAGACCACCCAGCCCGGCAGCTCTCCGTCGGCGTTGGGCGTCTGGTTGAACTGGGAGATCAGGGCGGGGATGTACAGCAGCGACGAGGCGAAGATGACCGGCACGACGCCGGCCATGTTCACCTTGATCGGGATGTAGGTGTTCGTCCCGCCGTAGGTGCGCCGGCCCACCATGCGCTTCGCGTACTGGACGGGGATGCGTCTCTGCGACTGTTCCACGAACACGACCAGCGCGACGATCACGACTCCGACCGCCAGCACGAGAAGGAAGACCTCGAAGCCCTGCGCCTGCCAGATGGTCCACATGGCGGCGGGGAAGGTCGCGGCGATCGAGGTGAAGATCAGCAGCGACATGCCGTTGCCGATGCCCCTCTCGGTGACGAGCTCGGCGAACCACATGATGAGGCCGGTGCCGGCGGTCATCGTGATGATCATGAGCAGCTGCGCCCACCAGGCGTCGTTCGTGAGCAGCTGCTCGCAGGCCG
The DNA here is from genome assembly GCF_902706225.1 of Microbacterium sp. 18062. GTDB lineage: Bacteria > Actinomycetota > Actinomycetes > Actinomycetales > Microbacteriaceae > Microbacterium. The sequence continues at coordinate 65,094 of NZ_CACSKB010000012.1, read as the reverse complement.
CGACGCCGGTCGTGCCGAACAGCTGGCCGCTGCGGGCGACCGTGACGAGCGTCGTGGACTGCAGGAGCGCCAGCGCGATCGTGAGGTACCGGGTGTACTGCGTCAGGCGGGCCTGGCCGGCCTGGCCCTCCTTGTACAGGGTCTCGAAGTGCGGGATCACCACGCGAAGAAGCTGCACGATGATCGTCGCCGTGATGTAGGGCATGACGCCGAGCGCGAAGATCGACAGCTGAAGCAGCGCGCCGCCGGAGAACAGGTTCACCAGCGACAGAACGCCCTGGGTGTTCGAGGTGTCGGCGAGGCACGATTGCACGTTCGGGAAATCCACGAACGGCGAGGGCACGTGTGCACCGAGTCGGTACAGCACGATGATGCCGAGGGTGAATGCGATCTTCCGCCGCAGGTCAGGCGTGCGGAACACGCGCGCGATAGCGCTGAACACGTGGGTTCCTCCAGAAAGGGTTCCGGCGCGCGGTGCGCACACAGATCACCAGGCTATCCCACGCGGCGGCGTTCGGCTTAGGCGGACCTTGCTCCGGAAGGACGACAGGGGCCGGAAGCGAGCTTCCGACCCCTGTCCGTGGGTTACTTGACGGTGCCGCCGGCGGCGACGATCTTCTGCTCAGCGGAACCCGAGACCTTGTCGACCTCGACGTTCAGCTTCACGGAGATGTCGCCGGTGCCGAGCACCTTGACCTTCTCGTTCTTGCGCACCGCGCCCTTGGCGACGAGGTCGCCGACGGTGACCTGGCCACCGGTCGGGTACAGCTCCGCGAGCTTGTCCAGGTTCACGACCTGGTACTCGACGCGGAACGGGTTCTTGAACCCGCGCAGCTTGGGGGTGCGCATGTGCAGCGGCATCTGGCCGCCCTCGAAGCCCTGACGGACCTGGTAGCGCGCCTTCGTTCCCTTGGTGCCGCGACCGGCCGTCTTGCCCTTCGAGCCCTCACCGCGGCCGACACGTGTCTTGGCGGTGTTGGATCCGGGGACCGGACGCAGGTGGTGCACCTTCAGGACGCCGGGACGCGAGACCGCGACGTCCTTCTTCGCGGCCTTGGGGGCCGCATCCTTCTTCGCCGCCGGCTTGCGTGCGGCAGGCTTCTTGGCGGGGGCCTTCTCGGCGCCCTCGGCCTCGACCTTGTCGTTCTCAGCCATCAGTCGATCTCCTCAACCTTCACGAGGTGGGCGACGGTCTTGACGTAGCCGCGCGTCTGCGCGTCGTCGGGACGGACGACCGAGTCGCCGATCCGCTTGAGACCGAGGCTGCGCAGCGTGTCACGCTGGTTCTGCTTCTCGCTCACCTTGGACTTGATCTGCGTCACCTTCAGACGCTCGGCCATCAGGCACCTACCTTCTGCGCCGCGGCGGCCTCGGCCTCGGCGCGCACGAGGCGGGCCGGGGCGACCTGGTCGAAGTCGAGACCGCGACGGGCGGCGACGTGACGCGGCTCTTCGAGCTGCTTCAGCGCGGCGACGGTCGCGTGCACGATGTTGATCGTGTTCGACGAGCCGAGGGACTTCGACAGCACGTCGTGCACACCGGCGCACTCGAGCACGGCACGCACGGGACCGCCTGCGATGACACCGGTACCGGCCGCGGCGGGGCGCAGCAGCACCACGCCGGCGGCGGCCTCACCCTGCACCGGGTGCGGGATGGTCGAGCCGGAGCGCGGCACGCGGAAGAAGTTGCGCTTGGCCTCCTCGACGCCCTTGGAGATGGCCAGGGGCACCTCGCGGGCCTTGCCGTAGCCGACGCCGACCACGCCGTTGCCGTCACCGACGACCACGAGAGCGGTGAAGCTGAACCGACGTCCGCCCTTCACGACCTTCGACACGCGGTTGATCGTGACGACGCGCTCGAGGAACTGGCTCTCCGAACGGTCGCGCGAGTTGCGGTCGCGGTTGGGGTTGCGCTCGCGACCGCCACGGCGGGCCTCGCGGGGCTCGCGCTGCGCCTCTGCGGCAGCAGCCTCAGGCGCTGCCTGAGCGGCATCGGTGGTCACTTCGGTCTCCCCATTCTGATTCTGCACTGCGTCACTCACAGGTTCAGCCCTCCTTCGCGGGCGCCCTCGGCGATCGCGGCGACGCGACCGGCGTAGCGGTTGCCACCGCGGTCGAACACGACGTCCGACACGCCGGCGGCCTTCGCGCGCTCGGCGACGAGCTCGCCGACCTTGCGCGCCTTGGCGGTCTTGTCGCCGTCGAACCCGCGCAGGTCGGTCTCGAGCGTCGAGGCCGAGGCCACGGTGTGGCCCTGGCTGTCGTCGACGACCTGCACGAAGACGTGGCGGGCCGAGCGGGTCACGACGAGACGGGGACGGTCGGCGGAGCCCGCGATCTTCTTGCGAAGACGGGCGTGACGACGCGCGCGCGCGTCTGACTTCGAAGTCACGGCCATGGTTACTTACCAGCCTTTCCGGCCTTGCGCCGCACGATCTCGCCGGCGTAGCGCACACCCTTGCCCTTGTAGGGCTCGGGCTTGCGGATCTTGCGGATGTTGGCAGCCGCCTCGCCGACGGCCTGCTTGTCGATGCCGCTGACGGTGACCTTGTTGTTGCCCTCGACCGTCAGGGTGATGCCTGCCGGCGGCTCGATGAGCACGGGGTGCGAGAAGCCCAGCGCGAACTCGACGGACGAGCCCTTCTGCGCCACGCGGTAACCGGTACCGACGACCTCGAGGCCCTTGGAGTAGCCCTCGGTGACACCGATGATGTTGTTGTTGATGAGCGTGCGGGTCAGGCCGTGGAGCGACCGCGACTCGCGCTCGTCGTCGGGGCGGGTGACGAGAACCTGGTTCTCCTCCACCTTCACCTCGATGGGAGAGGCCACGGTGAGCGAGAGCTCGCCCTTGGGGCCCTTGACGGCGACGTCCTTACCGGCCACCGAGACGGTGACTCCGGCGGGGATGTCGATGGGAAGACGTCCGATACGCGACATTGTTCGTCACCACACGTAGGCGAGGACTTCCCCACCCACGCCCTTCGACTCGGCCTGCCGGTCGGTCAGAAGACCGGAGGAGGTGGACAGGATCGCGACGCCGAGACCGCCGAGGACCTTGGGGATCTCGGTCGACTTCGCGTACACGCGCAGGCCCGGCTTCGACACGCGCTTGATGCCGGCGATGGACCGCTCGCGGTTGGGGCCGTACTTCAGCGTCAGGGTCAGGGTCTGACCGACGCGGGCATCGGCGATCTCCCAGCCGGAGATGTAGCCCTCCTGCTTGAGGATGTCGGCGATGTGGGTCTTGAGCTTCGAGCTCGGCAGCGACACGGAGTCGTGGTGCGCCGAGTTCGCGTTGCGCAGACGGGTCAGCAGGTCTGCGACCGGGTCTGTCATGGTCATGTGGATCGTCCTTCGTTCACCAGGTTTCGACCGCCGTTACACGACGGCCGACCTGTGGTGGGATCCGGCGGTTGCCGGGATGGGTGTTACGCCTTGTCGTCCTGACGGAACGGGAAGCCGAGGTGACGCAGCAGCGCACGGCCCTCTGCATCCGTCGTCGCGTCGGTCACGACGGTGATGTCGAAACCGCGCACGCGGTCGATCTTGTCCTGATCGATCTCGTGGAAGACCGCCTGCTCCTGCAGCCCGAACGTGTAGTTGCCGTGGCCGTCGAACTGCTGGGGCGAGAGACCGCGGAAGTCGCGGATGCGGGGCAGCGCGAGGTTCACGAGCCGGTCCAGGAACTCCCAGGCCCGGTCGCCCCGGAGGGTGACGTGTGCGCCGATGGCCTGGCCCTCGCGCAGCTTGAACTGCGCGATGGACTTGCGGGCCTTGGTGACGACCGGCTTCTGGCCGGTGATCTTGGTGAGGTCGTCGACCGCACCATCGATCACCTTGCTGTCACGAGCCGCCTCGCCGACGCCGGTGTTCACCACGACCTTCACGAGACCGGGGATCTGGTTGACGTTCTTGTAGCCGAACTCCTCCTGCAGCTTCTGCTGGATCTCACTACGGTACTTCTGCTTCAGGCGGGGCTGGATCTTGCCAGCCACCGCGGCAGTGTCGGTGCTCATCAGAGGTCCTTACCTGACTTCTTCGCGAAGCGCACGCGGACGGTGCGCTTCACGCCGTCCTTCGTCTGCTCCTCGACCCGATGGCCGACGCGGGTCGGCTTCTTGGTCGAGGGGTCTACGACGGCGACGTTGGAGATGTGGATGGGAGCCTCGAAGGTCTCGATGCCGCCCGTCTTGGTGCCGCGCTGGGTCTGGCCCACGCGGGTGTGCTTGGTGACGTAGTTCACGCCCTCGACGATGACGCGGTTCTGCTCGGCCAGGACCTCGAGGACCTTGCCCTGCTTGCCGCGGTCGCCGCCGCGCTCGGGCTTTGCGCCCGTGATGACCTGAACCAGGTCACCCTTCTTGATCTTCGCCATGATCAGATGACCTCCGGGGCCAGCGAGACGATCTTCATGAACTTCTTGTCACGAAGCTCACGGCCGACCGGCCCGAAGATACGGGTGCCGCGAGGCTCCCCGTCGCTCTTCAGGATGACGGCGGCGTTCTCGTCGAACTTGATGTAGGAACCGTCGGGACGACGGGTCTGCTTGACAGTGCGGACGACGACGGCCTTGACCACGTCGCCCTTCTTGACGTTTCCGCCCGGGATCGCGTCCTTGACGGTGGCGACGATGACGTCGCCCACGCCCGCGTAACGCCGGTTGGAGCCGCCGAGCACACGGATCGTGAGCAGCTCCTTGGCGCCGGTGTTGTCGGCGACCTTCAGGCGGGATTCGTTCTGAATCACTTCTTACTCCTTGGGTTTGCCTTCGTCTCGCGATTCCTGAGCGAGCGAAGCGGGACGAAGGGCAGGGACCGGATTGGGGGGCCTTACTTGGCCTTCTCGACGATCTCGACCAGGCGCCAGCGCTTGGTGGCGCTCAGCGGACGGGTCTCGTTGATGACGACGAGGTCGCCGATGCCGGCCGAGTTGGTCTCGTCGTGCGCCTTCACCTTGGAGGTGCGGCGAATGACCTTGCCGTACAGCGGGTGCTTCACGCGGTCCTCGACCTCGACGACGATGGTCTTGTCCATCTTGTCGCTGACGACGTAGCCGCGGCGCGCCTTGCGGTAGCCACGGGCGTTGACGTCGCGGACGTCGTGCGCGGAGCTCTCGTGCCCGGTGGTCTGCTCTTCGGCGGCAGCCTTCTTCGTGGTGGCCATCACTCAGCCTCTCCTTCGGCGTCGGCCGAGGCGTCCTCGGTCTTCTTCGCCTTCGTCTTCTTCGCCTTCGAGGGAGCCGGCGCCGCCGCGACGGGCGTGGCACGGATCCCGAGCTCGCGCTCGCGGATCACCGTGTACAGCCGTGCGATGTCGCGCTTCACGGCGCGGATGCGGCCGTGGCTCTCGAGCTGGCCGGTGGCCGACTGGAAGCGCAGGTTGAACAGCTCTTCCTTGGCCTTGCGCAGCTCCTCGACGAGGCGCTGGTCTTCGAACGTGTCGAGCTCGCTCGGGGCGAGCTGCTTGGTGCCGATCGCCATTATGCGTCGCCCTCCTCGCGCTTGATGATGCGTGCCTTGAGCGGCAGCTTGTGGATGGCACGGGTCAGAGCCTCGCGGGCCAGCGACTCATCGACGCCGGACACCTCGAACAGCACACGACCCGGCTTGACGTTCGCAACCCACCATTCGGGCGAGCCCTTGCCGGAGCCCATGCGGGTCTCAGCCGGCTTCTTGGTGAGCGGACGGTCCGGGTAGATGTTGATCCACACCTTGCCACCGCGCTTGATGTGACGGGTCAGGGCGATACGAGCGGACTCGATCTGACGGTTCGTCACGTAGGCGGGGGTCAAGGCCTGGATGCCGTACTCGCCGAACGACACCTTCGTGCCACCGGTCGCCTGACCGGATCGCCCGGGGTGGTGCTGCTTGCGGTACTTGACCTTACGGGGGATAAGCATCAGGCAGACGCTCCTTCTGCGACAGGGGCCTCGTTGCGGGGGCCGCGACGACGGTCACCGCCGCGGTCGTCACGACCGCGCGGGGACTTCGGGGCGTTGGCCTGCTCGCGGGCGAGCTCCTTGTTGGTCAGATCGCCCTTGTAGATCCAGACCTTCACGCCGATGCGGCCGAAGGTGGTCTTGGCCTCGTAGAAGCCGTAGTCGATGTTCGCGCGCAGCGTGTGCAGCGGCACACGACCCTCACGGTAGAACTCCGACCGGCTCATCTCGGCGCCGCCGAGGCGACCCGAGACCTGGATCCGGATGCCCTTGGCCCCGGCGCGCTGCGCGCCCTGCAGACCCTTGCGCATCGCGCGGCGGAAGGCCACACGCGCGGAGAGCTGCTCGGCGATGCCCTGCGCGACCAGCTGGGCGTCGGCCTCGGGGTTCTTCACCTCGAGGATGTTGAGCTGGATCTGCTTTCCGGTCAGCTTCTCGAGGTCGCCGCGGATGCGCTCCGCCTCAGCGCCGCGGCGACCGATGACGATGCCCGGACGCGCGGTGTGGATGTCGACGCGGACGCGGTCGCGCGTGCGCTCGATCTCGATGTTGCTGACGCCCGCGCGGTCGAGGCTCGTCAGCAGGAGCTTACGGATCTTGATGTCCTCGGCCACATAGTCGGCGTAGCGCTGGCCCGGCTTCGTCGAGTCGGAGAACCACCGCGACACGTGGTCGGTGGTGATGCCGAGGCGGAAGCCGTACGGGTTGACTTTCTGTCCCATTACTTGCTCGCCTTCTTGGAACTTGCCGGAGCGGACTCTGCCACGTCGGGGGTCGACAGGACGACCGTGATGTGGCTGGTGCGCTTCTTGATCTGGAAGGCGCGACCCTGGGCCCGCGGCCGGAACCGCTTGAGCGTCGTGCCCTCGTCGACGAACGCGTTCTTGATGAACAGGTCCTGCTCGTCGAGGAACTCGTTCTCCTTGTCCGCCTTCACCCGAGCGTTGGCGACCGCCGAGGCCACGAGCTTGTAGATCGGCTCGCTGGCGCTCTGCGGCGCGAACTTCAGGATGGCGAGGGCCTCTTCGGCCTGCTTCCCCTTGATGAGCGCGACGACACGACGAGCCTTCTGAGGGGTCACGCGGATGTGTCGCACGCGTGCGATGGACTCCACCATTTCTTCTCCTCTATGCGCCTCCGCGTCAGCGGCGGCGGCCCTTCTTGTCGTCCTTCACGTGGCCGCGGAAGGTGCGGGTGGGCGAGAACTCGCCCAGCTTGTGGCCGACCATGGTCTCGGTCACGAACACGGGGATGTGCTTGCGTCCGTCGTGCACGGCGATCGTGTGGCCGAGCATGGCCGGGACGATCATCGATCTCCGCGACCAGGTCTTGATGACGTTCTTGGTACCCGCCTCGTTCTGCGACACGACCTTGCGAAGCAGGTGCTCGTCGACGAAGGGGCCCTTCTTAAGACTGCGTGGCATCTTCTGTTCCCTACTTGCGCTTCTTGCCGGCGGTGCGACGGCGGACGATGTACTTGTCGCTTTCCTTGTTGGCGTGACGGGTACGGCCCTCAGGCTGGCCCCACGGCGTGACCGGGTGGCGTCCACCGCTGGTCTTGCCCTCACCACCACCGTGCGGGTGGTCGACCGGGTTCATCGCGACGCCGCGGACGGTCGGGCGGATGCCCTTCCAGCGGTTGCGGCCGGCCTTGCCCCAGTTGATGTTCGACTGCTCGGCGTTGCCGACCTCGCCGATCGTCGCACGGCAGCGCGCGTCGACGTTGCGGATCTCGCCCGAGGGCAGACGCAGCTGAGCGTACGGGCCGTCCTTGGCGACCAGACGCACCGAGGCGCCCGCCGAACGGGCCAGCTTCGCTCCGCCGCCGGGACGCAGCTCGATCGCGTGGATCACGGTACCGGTGGGGATGTTGCGCAGCGGCAGGTTGTTGCCGGGCTTGATGTCGGCCGAGGCGCCCGACTCCACGATGTCGCCCTGCTGCAGCTTGTTCGGCGCGAGGATGTAGCGCTTCTCGCCGTCCAGATAGTGCAGGAGCGCGATGCGCGCGGTGCGGTTGGGGTCGTACTCGATGTGAGCGACCTTCGCGTTGATCCCGTCCTTGTCGTTGCGACGGAAGTCGATCACGCGGTATTGACGCTTGTGCCCACCGCCGATGTGGCGGGTCGTGATGCGGCCCTGGTTGTTCCGGCCGCCGGTCTTGGCGAGCGGACGGAGCAGCGACTTCTCAGGCGTCGATCGCGTGATCTCGGCGAAGTCCGCCACCGACGAGCCACGGCGACCCGGGGTCGTCGGCTTGTACTTGCGAATAGCCATAATCTGTGTCCTCTATCCCGACCGTCAGCCGACTGCCGTGAAGATGTCGATGGTGCCCGACTTCAGCGTGACGATCGCGCGCTTGGTGTCCTTGCGCTTGCCTGCGCCGAAGCGGGTGCGGCGGACCTTGCCGACGCGGTTGATCGTGTTGACCGAAGCGACCTTGACGCCGAAGATCTTCTCGATGGCGAGCTTGATCTCGGTCTTCGTCGCGCGGGTATCCACGTAGAACGTGTACTTACCCTCGTCGATGAGACCGTAGCTCTTCTCCGAGACGACCGGCTTCAGGATGATGTCGCGCGGGTCCTTGTTCACGGCGGTCATGCCGAGACCTCCTCGGTGGCGGTCTTCGACGCGACGAAGGCGTCGAAGGCGGCCTTGGTGAAGACGATGTCGTCGGAGACGAGCACGTCGTAGGCGTTCAGCTGGTCGAAGGTCAGCACGTGGACGTACGCGAGGTTGCGCACGCTCTTCACGCTGATCTCGTCGCCACGCTCGATGACGACGAGGACGTTCTTCGTCGGCGCGAGGGTGGCGAGCACGGTCGCGGCGGTCTTGGTCGAGGGCACGCCCTCGATGCCGAAGGTCTCCACGATGTGCAGACGCTCGCCGCGGGCGCGGTCGCTCAGCGCGCCGAGAAGGGCCGCTGCGACCATCTTCTTGGGGGTGCGCTGCGAGTAGTTGCGCGGCTTCGGACCGTGGACGATGCCACCGCCGGTCATGTGCGGGGCGCGGATCGAGCCCTGACGGGCGTTACCGGTGCCCTTCTGCTTGAACGGCTTGCGGCCGGCGCCGGAGACCTCGCCACGACGCTTGGTCGAGTGCGTGCCCTGGCGTGCCGCGGCGAGCTGCGCCACGACGACCTGGTGGATGAGCGGGATGTTCGTCTTGACGTCGAACAGCTCGGCGGGCAGCTCGACCGAACCGGTCGTCTTTCCGCCGGCGGCCTGGACGTCGAGCGCGAGAGTCGAGTCAGCCATGTGCTCAGGCCCCCTTCACTGCGTTGCGGACGTAGACGATGCGGCCACGCGCGCCGGGGACGGCGCCCTTGACGAGCAGCAGACCCTTCTCGGCGTCGACGGCGTGCACCGTCAGGTTGAGGACGGTCACGCGCTCGCCACCCATACGGCCGGCCATGCGCATGCCCTTGAAGACGCGGCTCGGGGTCGACGATGCGCCGATCGAGCCGGGCTTGCGGTGGTTGCGGTGCGAACCGTGCGAGGCGGACACACCCTTGAAGTTGTGGCGCTTCATGACGCCGGCGGTGCCCTTGCCCTTGCTGGTGCCGACCACGTCGACCCGCTGTCCGGCATCGAAGACGCCGTCGACCGTGAGCTCCTGACCGAGTGAGTAGTCAGCGGCGTTCGCGGTGCGGATCTCGGTGACGTGGCGACGCGGGGTGACGCCCGCTGCGTCGAAGTGGCCCTCGAGGGGCTTCGTGACCTTGCGCGGGTCGATCTGGCCGGCGGCGATCTGGACGGCGTTGTAGCCGTCCTTCTCGGGCGTGCGCACCTGCGTGACGACGTTCGGGGTGATCTGGATGACCGTGACCGGGACGAGCTTGCCCTGCTCGTTCCAGACCTGCGTCATGCCGAGCTTGGTGCCGAGAAGGCCCTGGGAGATCTTGGAGTTGATGTCAGCCATGTCGAGCCTCAGAGCTTGATCTCGATGTTGACATCGGCCGGGAGGTCGAGACGCATCAGCGAGTCGACGGCCTTGGGCGTCGGGTCGATGATGTCGATGAGGCGCTTGTGGGTGCGCATCTCGAAGTGCTCGCGGCTGTCCTTGTACTTGTGCGGCGACCGGATGACGACGACGACGTTCTTCTCGGTCGGCAGGGGCACGGGGCCCACGACCGTCGCGCCGGCACGGGTCACGGTGTCGACGATCTTGCGCGCCGAGCTGTCGAGCCCCGCGTGATCGTACGACTTCAGGCGAATGCGGATCTTCTGTCCCGCCATTGTCTGCTCACTCTCTTTCTCGCGTCATACCTCTGCGCCTGTTCGGCGGCAGGGCATCGGACGCACGGTGACGCTTTCGCGCCAGGGCACTCCCCCCGCTCTCACGGGGAGTCGGCACCACTGTTCTCATGTCAGACCGGAGCCGGTGGCCCCGGTCCCGCACCTCGCACGCGCGAAGCGCCCGTCTCCGGGTCGCGTGGTGTGGGATGTGATGCACTTCGTCTCGGGCTTACGCCTTCGCTCAGTACGAGTTCTGCTGCCCGCGGCCTAGGCCGTCGCGCTCTCGCGCCGCCTATGCACTGCCCTGGCAGTGATCCGGGGCGTGAGCCGCCGGAATGTGGAACCTGAACAGTCTACGTGTCGCCCGGGCGTGTCGCAAACTCGGGCGTGTCGCGATCGGCGTGTCGCGGCATCCTGGAGGATGCCGGGCTCGTCCGCGGCGCCGGGCGGTCGGAACACCGTCCGGACACACGCAGAACCCCCGGGGCCGTATGGCCCCGGGGGTTCTGCGTGTCTACGTGAGGCGTCAGACGCCCTGGCGCTGACGACGGACCGCGAACACCGTCACGGCGAGACCGCCGAGCAGGAGCACGCCGCCGCCGATCCAGACGCCCATGAGGGACGCACTGTCGACACCGGTGGCCGGCAGGCCGCCGCCGGCGGCCGACGCCGTGATGGTGACCGTGGCGGAGGCGTTCGAGGACGCACCCGTACCAGTGAGGGTGTACGTGCCGGTCGCGTTGCTCGGAAGCGTGACCGTGACCGAGACGGCGCCCGTCGACGAAGCTGCCTTCGTGAGAGACGTCGAGTTGACGACCGTCTTGACGGCCGCAAGCGTGGCGCCCGCGGCGTTCTCACCGGTCAGGGTGAAGTTGACACTCTCGTTCGGCGCGAAGCCCGTGAACGGGACGGTGACGGTGCCGCCGGGGGCGACGGTCACACTCGTGCCGCCGGGGGCGACCGGCGTGTAGGCGTTGGCGGCGGCAGGGACAGCAACCATGGCTGCGACCGCGATGACGACCGCAGCGATCTTTGTGCGAAGGCTCTTCATAATGATCTCCGTGGGGGTCTGAGGCGAAGCCTCATTGACGTGGAATAGGCCATGGGAGCGGTCTACGACGAATCATAGGTTTCTACCCCCACCCGAAGACTAGCGGCATGTTCAGCCGATTCACAAGTTCTGCGGGGGGCCGTGACGTTTCTTTACCTGCGCGAAACGTCCGGCAGGAAGGAAGCGGCCCCCGGGCCGAGGGTCCGGGGGCCGCTCATCCTGCGGATTCTCGCGGCTACTTGACGATCTTCGTGACCGTGCCGGCGCCGACGGTGCGGCCACCCTCACGGATCGCGAAGCCGAGACCCTCTTCGAGGGCGATCGGCTGGATCAGCGCGACCGTCAACTCGACGGTGTCGCCCGGGAGGACCACCTCGGTGCCCTCGGGCAGCGTGATGACGCCGGTGACGTCGGTCGTGCGGAAGTAGAACTGCGGGCGGTAGTTCGTGTAGAAGGGGTTGTGACGGCCGCCCTCCTCCTTGGAGAGGATGTACGCCGTGCCCTCGAAGTCGGTGTGCGGCGTGACCGAACCCGGCTTGACGATGACCTGCCCGCGCTCGACGTCGTCGCGCTTGGTGCCGCGCAGCAGCAGACCGGCGTTCTCGCCCGCCCATGCCTCGTCGAGCTGCTTGTGGAACATCTCGATACCCGTGACCGTGGTCTTGGTCGTCGGGCGCAGGCCCACGATCTCGACCTCGGAGTTGATGGGCAGGATGCCGCGCTCGACACGACCGGTGACGACCGTGCCACGACCGGTGATCGTGAAGACGTCCTCGACCGGCATCAGGAAGGGCTTGTCCTTGTCGCGCACCGGCTCCGGGATCGACTCGTCGACCGCGGCGACCAGGTCGACGATCGACTGGACCCACTTCTCGTCGCCCTCGAGCGCCTTCAGCGCCGAGACGCGGACGACCGGGGCGTTGTCGCCGTCGAAGTCCTGGCTGGAGAGCAGCTCGCGGACCTCGAGCTCGACGAGCTCCAGGATCTCCTCGTCGTCCACGGCGTCCGACTTGTTCAGCGCGACGAGCAGGTAGGGCACGCCGACCTGCTTGGCGAGCAGCACGTGCTCACGCGTCTGGGCCATCGGGCCGTCTGTGGCGGCGACCACGAGGATCGCGCCGTCCATCTGGGCGGCACCGGTGATCATGTTCTTGATGTAGTCGGCGTGGCCCGGGGCGTCGACGTGGGCGTAGTGACGCTTCGGGGTCTCGTACTCGACGTGCGAGATGTTGATCGTGATGCCGCGCTGGCGCTCCTCGGGAGCGGAGTCGATCGACGCGAAGTCGCGCTGGACGTTGGTGGCCGACGGGTACGTGTCGGCGAGCACCTTCGAGATCGCGGCGGTGAGCGTGGTCTTGCCGTGGTCGACGTGACCGATCGTTCCGATGTTCACGTGCGGCTTGGTCCGCTCGAACTTGGCCTTAGCCACTGGGTCCTCCTCAGGACGGTTGTGTAGGGATCCCGGGCACTGGTTTGCGACCGGTTCGCTACGGGGTTGGTTCTCAGTTTAGTAGAGAGTGCGGTGTGAAGTTGTGAGCCCGTCGGGAGGCTTCGATCGACTCCCGACGGGAACCAGCGGAACCGGGATGCGGCGGCGGACCGCCGCATCCCGGGCGAGGCCTCCGGCGGAGGCTACTCGCCCTTGTTCTTCTGGACGATCTCGTCGGCCACGGCACGCGGGACGTCCGCGTAGCTGTCGAACTCCATCGAGTACACGGCGCGGCCGGAGGTCTTCGAGCGGAGGTCGCCGATGTAGCCGAACATCTCCGACAGCGGCACGTTGGCCCGGACGACCTTGACGCCGGCGGCATCCTCCATCGACTGGATCTGACCGCGGCGGGAGTTCAGGTCGCCGATGACGTCGCCCATGTACTCCTCGGGCGTACGCACCTCGACGGCCATGATCGGCTCGAGGATGACCGGGTTCGCCTTGCGGACGGCCTCCTTGAAGCCCATGGAGCCGGCGATCTTGAACGCCATCTCGGACGAGTCGACGTCGTGCGACGCGCCGTCGAGCAGGATCGCCTTGACGCCCACCATGGGATAGCCGGCGAGCACGCCGACGTTCATGGCGTCCTGGAAGCCCTGGTCGGTCGGCGAGATGTACTCGCGCGGGATGCGGCCACCGGTGACCTTGTTCTCGAACTCGTAGGTCTTCTCGGCCGTGACCTCGAGCGGCTCGAGAGCGAACTGGATCTTGGCGAACTGGCCGGAGCCGCCGGTCTGCTTCTTGTGCGTGTAGTCGTGGCGCTCGACGGCCTTGCGGATCGTCTCGCGGTACGCGACCTGCGGCTTTCCGACGTTCGCCTCGACCTTGAACTCGCGCTTCATGCGGTCCACGAGGATGTCGAGGTGCAGCTCGCCCATGCCCTTGATGACCGTCTGGCCGGTCTCGCCGTTCTGCTCGACGCGGAAGGTCGGGTCCTCCTCGGCCAGCTTCTGGATCGCGATGCCCAGCTTCTCCTGATCCGCCTTGGTCTTCGGCTCGATCGCGACCTCGATGACCGGCTCCGGGAACGTCATCGACTCGAGGACGACCTGGTTGTTCGAGTCCGACAGGGTGTCACCGGTGGTGGTGTCCTTCAGACCGATGACCGCATAGATGTGGCCCGCGGTGACGGAGTCGACCGGCATCTCCTTGTTGGCGTGCATCTGGAAGATCTTCCCGATGCGCTCCTTCTTGCCCTTGGTCGCGTTGACGACCTGGGCGCCGGAGTCGAGGTGCCCCGAGTAGACGCGGATGTAGGTGAGGCGGCCGAAGAACGGGTGCGTCACGATCTTGAACGCGAGCGCCGCGAACGGCTCCTCGCGGTCGGCGTGACGCTCGATGACGATCTCCTCGTCCTTCGGGTCGTGCGCCTCGATGGCCGGCACGTCGAGGGGCGACGGCAGGTAGTCCACGACCGCGTCGAGCATCGGCTGCACACCGCGGTTCTTGAACGCGGAGCCGCACAGGACCGGGTAGAGCTCGCCCGCGACGGTGAGCTTGCGGATGGCGCCCTTGACCTCGGCGACCGTGAGCTCCTCGCCGCCGAAGTACTTCTCCAGCAGCACGTCGTCGGACTCTGCGACGGTCTCCAGCAGCTGCTGACGGTACTCCGCGGCACGGTCGACCAGATCGGCCGGGATCTCCTGGATCTCGTACTTCGCGCCCATCGTCACGTCACCCTTGGCATCGCCCGGCCACACCAGCGCGCGCATCTCGACGAGGTCGACGACGCCCACGAAGTCGTTCTCCGCACCGATCGGCAGCTGCAGCACGAGCGGCTTCGCCTTCAGGCGGTTGATGATCGTGTCGACCGTGAAGTAGAAGTCCGCGCCGAGCTTGTCCATCTTGTTGACGAAGCAGATGCGGGGGACGTCGTACTTGTCGGCCTGGCGCCACACGGTCTCGGACTGGGGCTCGACGCCCTCCTTGCCGTCGAAGACGGCGACGGCGCCGTCGAGGACGCGGAGCGAGCGCTCCACCTCGACGGTGAAGTCCACGTGACCGGGGGTGTCGATGATGTTGATCTGGTTCTTGTCCCAGAAGCAGGTCACCGCGGCGGACGTGATCGTGATGCCGCGCTCCTGCTCCTGCTCCATCCAGTCCGTCGTCGCCGCACCGTCGTGGGTCTCGCCGATCTTGTGGTTGACGCCCGTGTAGAACAGGATGCGCTCGGTCGTCGTCGTCTTGCCGGCATCGATGTGCGCCATGATGCCGATGTTGCGGACCTTGTGGAGGTCGGTGAGCACTTCTTGTGCCACGGGGTGTCCTTATCTGATGGTCAGACGGGTGTCTATGGTTGATCTCCGGCGCCGGGTCGCGAGACACGACCCGGGGCGGTAGCCGGGGGCCAGAGATGGCCCCCGGCTACCGCTGCTGAGCTTCGCTCACCAGCGGTAGTGCGCGAACGCCCGGTTCGACTCGGCCATCTTGTGGGTGTCCTCGCGGCGCTTGACCGCGGCACCGAGGCCGTTCGAGGCGTCGAGGATCTCGTTCTGCAGGCGCTCGGTCATCGTCTTCTCACGACGGCCCTTCGCGTAGCTGACGAGCCAGCGCAGCGCGAGCGTGTTCGCGCGGTGCGGCTTGACCTCGACCGGAACCTGGTAGGTCGAGCCGCCGACGCGGCGGCTCTTGACCTCGAGGGTGGGACGGACGTTGTCGAGCGCCTTCTTGAGCGTCGCGACGGCGTCCTGGCTGTTCTTCGCCTCGACGCCGCGGAGGGCGTCGTAGACGATCGACTCGGCGAGCGACTTCTTGCCGTCGACGAGGATCTTGTTGACGAGCTGGGTGACGATGGGGGCACCGTACACCGGGTCGTTGACGACGGGGCGCTTCGGGGCGGGACCCTTACGAGGCATCTTCCTTAACCCTTCTTCGCGCCGTAGCGGCTACGGGCCTGCTTGCGGTTCTTGACGGCCTGGGTGTCCAGGGCGCCGCGGACGATCTTGTAGCGGACACCCGGAAGGTCCTTCACACGACCGCCGCGCACGAGCACGAGCGAGTGCTCCTGCAGGTTGTGGCCCTCACCCGGGATGTAGGCGGTGACCTCGGTGCCGTTGCGGAGCTTCACACGGGCGACCTTGCGCATCGCCGAGTTGGGCTTCTTGGGCGTGGTCGTGTACACGCGGGTGCAGACGCCCGCCTGCTGCGGGTTCGCCTTCAGAGCCGGCGCCTTGGTCTTCGAGACCTTCGGCGAGCGGCCCTTGCGAACCAACTGCTGAATGGTTGGCACGTTCTCTCCTTGTTTGTGCTGCACGGTGACAGCGTCGTGGTCTCCCCCGATCCACCCGGATTCTTGCGCTCCGTGTCGGTTCGGGCTCACGCGGACCCACCGAGACGGCAGAATGACTGACGCCTGTTCGTGGTGGATATGCCGTGGGGGTGCCCTGTTCGCAGAGCCTTCCCTGAGATGGCGGCTCCGGCGCTCCGCATCGCACCGAGGCACGACACTGGGCGCGCATGAGCGCACACCCGGTCAATGATACGCGCCCCCGGGGGAAGGGGTCAAACGCGAGTCGTCTCAGGCGTCCGCGCGCATGAGGCGCAGGACCGCATCGCCGAGCAGGAACGTCCCCTGCACCTCGCGATCGACGCCCGGGGCGACCTCGACCTCCGCGTCACCCTCGAGCACGACGACTCCGTTGGTGGAGCCGAGGTCGGCGATCATCCAGACGTCCGCGCGGCGACGGAGCAGGGCGTGGGTCTTCGAGACGGTGCGGGTCTCGTCGACGACGAGCACGAGCTGCGCTCCCGGGGCCGAGTGGACCGGCACGGGACGACGTCCGAGCACCGCGCTGTCGCCGGACAGCTCGAACGGCGTGCCGTCCGGCAGCAGCAGAGCCCACTTCGGGCGACGACGGGAGGCGATGACGGTGTCCTCGACGAAATCGCCGACTCCCGGCCGGGAGGCCGAGACGGATGCGGTCGCCGACCGCGGCGGTCCGGCGGTCGGCGAGCCGACCACGGCCGACACCTCGCCCGAGGCCTCGGGGAAGGCATCCGACTCGGGCAGGTACGACTCGCGCAGGACCGGAGGGGATGCGGGGGGTGCGAAACCCGCCGACGACTCCGCGACGGGGGCGTCGGCCGGCGCGACGGGCGCCTCTGGCGTCGGCGGAGCACTCGCTGCGACCGCGTCGGCTGCGGGAGCCTGGGCCGGGGGGACCGGACGCGCCCAGTCGGGGATGTCGACCGCGGCTTCCCCCGCGTCGTCGGCCCGATCGGACTCGTCCGCCTCCTCCACGATCGCCGGCTGCCACCACGACATGACCTGCGGCGCGGGGGTCTCAGGCTCGGCGGCGGGCGGCGCGTACGGGTCGGCCCCGGGCGGCGCGTACGGGTCGGCCCCGGGCGGCGCGTACGGGTCGGCCCCGGGCGGCGCGTACGGGTCGGCCCCGGGCGACGCGGAGGGGTCCGTGGCGGGGGCGGACTGCACGGCCGCGGCGTAGACGTCGGCCGAGAGCGTCGCGTACGGGTCGACGGCGGGCGCGACGTACGGATCCGCCGCGGGCACGACGAAGGGGTCTACGGCGGCCGCGGGGGCACGGTAGGGCTCTCCCCAGGCCGGCGCCGGGGCGACGTCGGCGCCGAACGCGGGCGCGGCGGCCGGCGACGGCCCGACGGTGGGCATGGGCGGCGCGGGCGGGATCCACGCCGACGGCGACGGCACCGATCGCCGGGCGGCCAGGTCGTCGTGGCCACGGTCGAACTGCGCCGAGAACGACTGCAGATCGTCGCCGCCGCGCGCCTCACGGGCGCTGGACCGACCGGGCACGGGGTGAACGGGTCGCGAGGCACCGAAACCCAGCACGCTCGCCCACACCGGGAACAGTAGAGCGGCGAGCACCGTCATCCCGGCACCGTGCCCGAACGCCGCGTTGATGCGATGGGCTGCGGTGACGACCGCGACGAACACGAAGATCGGGCCGAAGACCGGGATGAGCAGAAGCAGGAGCAGCCATCCGGACAGCCCGCCGAGCCCCAGCAGCACGACCTGGTTGTAGACCGGCACCCAGGCCTTCCACCGCTCGACGCCGAGCTTGGCGAAGACCGCGCCGAGGCCGATCGCGGTCCAGACGTAGACGAGGAGCCCGAAGATCACCGACGGGAGGAGTACCGCCAGCACGTACCAGGAGGGAAGGGAATCAGTCATTGAGGTGCCTCTGGGGTCGGTTCGTCGAAGTCGCGGGGGTCGAACGGGGCGTCGAGCGATCGGGTCAACTCTTCCAGCATGGCGGCGATCTGCGGTTCGACGTACTGCGAGACGGCGCCCTGGATCCGGATGCGGTGGTGCAGAAGGACGGCGCACACCTCTCGCCCGACCATGCTCGCGTAGTCGTCGGCGAGACCGACCTCCTGTCGGAGTGCGGCCTTCGCCTCGTCGCTGAGCGGCGGGAGAGCGGGGACGTCGGCGTCGGAATCGGCCGCGAGTCCCGAGATCGTGAAGAGGAAAGGCGCTCCCGGCAGCGGATCGGGATCGAGCGGCAGGCCGTCGAACTCCGGCTCGAGCCCCTCCGCGGGGCGGTAGCTGCGCGCGCGGTTCCGGGCGGCCTGCTGGTCGAGCTCGGCCTGCAGGAGGGGCAGGTTCCGGGCGGTGTACTCCGCGACGGAGTGGTCGATCACGGCCTTCGCGCGAGTGGACAGCCCGTGCTGCACCCCGTGCGGCACGTCCGACCCGAGACCGGCCGCCGAGAGGATCGGAGAGCCCAGGCATCTCCGGCACACGGCGACGCGCCCGCGGTGGGTCGCCGGCTCCCAGCGGGGCAGCCAACGCAGCCAGGCGTCCACCGCCTGGCTGACCTGCGTCTCGAGCGAACGCTCCACGGTCTCCACGGTATCCGTCATCGGCGGTTCATCCGTGTTTTGACCGCAATGCATCGGCGTTCAAGGGGGTCATTCGTCCTCGTCGCGCTCCCACGGCCACCTGGGCCGCCTCGCCCGCGTGCGGACGAGCGCGATCGCCGCCCATGCCGCGACGGCGGCCGACGCGGCGATCACGGCCCCCGGCCACCCGACCAGGAGCGACCCCGTGACGGCGACGGCCCGCGCCGGTCCGCCCGTCACCGCGAGCGCGGCGGCACCCGCGACCGTGCCGTACGCGAGATAGGCGGCCAGAGCCCCCCAGAACGCCCCGACGAACCGCGGATGCGGCGCGCGCACCGTCGTCCAGACCACCCAGGCGAAGGCCCCGCCCGCTCCGACCAGCCCGACGGCTCCCGGCACGGGACCGAGCCCCGGCACCTCGACGACCTCGGTGTCCGTCGCCAGGCTCGCGAGCCCCAGGCCCGCGATCACGAGCGTGAAGAACCCGATCGTGGCCAGCGCCAGGGAGACGGACGGCGACACCGATCCCGAGGGTTCGGTGCTGCCCGACATCTACGGACGGAGCAGCTGCGGACCGGCCTCGAGCGTGCGCTCGTACTCGCGCTGCGCCTGCTCGTTGAGCTCGGTGATGCGCCTGCCACGGGCGGACACCCACGCGCCGAACCAGATGGTCAGCTCACGACCGAGCACGAAGGCGAGGATCGCCGAGGGGAAGAAGAGCTGAGCCTCGAGGAGCTCACGGCCTTCGCGCGCCGTCAGCGTCCAGAACGGGGCCTGGAAGAGCACGCCGAGCAGGTATCCGCCGTACGAGGCGACACCGACCAGCAGACCCCAGATGACCCAGTGGGCCCAGCGCCCACGGTTCAGGATCGCACCGAGCAGCCAGAAGGCGAGGTAGAACGCGACGACGGGGACCCAGAAGATCGGGGCCACCACGATCGCGGTCGCGTACTCGGCCGCCGAGGCCGCGTCGACGCTGCCGAGGAGGAAGCCGAATCCGAAGATGACGGCGAAGAACAGCACGGCGAACGCGAGCGCCGCCAGCAGGCCGATCGCACCCGCCGCGCCTCGGTTGCCGAGGGGACGGGGCGCCTCGGGCGCCTGGACGAAGATCGGCTGCGGAGCGCTGTACGCCGGTTCCGCGACGGGATGGACCGGCTCCGGCTCCGGCTCGGTCGCCGGCGCGGCGGAGGACACGGGCTCGTCGATCGGATCGAGGGGGACGGAGTCGGGCCGGTCGTACCAGGGCACCTCGTCGTCCGCGGGCGTAGCGGCGCGGTCGGTCGGCTCCACGGACTCGACGACCACCGTCTCCTCGACAGGCGCCCCGTCGGCATCCGTGCCGCTCGCGGCGATCACGGTCTCCTCGACGACGACCTCGTCGTCGCCCGGGGCGGCATCCCGCTGGGCCGCCTCGGCCTCGGCGAGTCCCTCGTTGGCGCGGCCCACGACATCCTCGACCGAGTTGGGCTCGTCGACGGGGTCTCCGGCCGACGGCGTCTTCTGGTCACTCATCGCATTCCGCTCCTCACGCGGGGCTGGCGCCCGCCCTCGTGAGATTACTGCTCCGTCGCCCGCGTGCCGCGGAGGCGCGCAGGCGCGTGGGCGGATCGTCGGGCTAACGTGGAGTCATGCTTCGCGTCCGTGCCGCCGTCGGTGTCTTCTCCGGCGCGCTCCTGATGGTCGCCCTGGCGGCGTGCGCCCCCGATCCCTCGAGCGGCCCGTCGCGGACACCGCCTTCGGGTGGCACGGCCCCGGCCGCCTCGTCGACGCCCACGGCTACCCCGACTCCCACGGCGACGTCCGTCGCCCTCCCGGCGGACTGCGAGACGCTCGTCTCCGATTCGGTGCTCGCCCAGCTCGCCGACATCCCCCTGAACGACCCGGCGAACGGGGTCGCCGTCGGCGTCCAGGGCGACGGGAGCCTCGTCTGCCTGTGGCGGCAGCCCGAGGCGGACACCACCTCTCTCCAGACCACGGTCTCGCGGATGTCCCGCGGCCCCGCTCTCGACCTGCTCAACCGGCTCGCGGACGACGAGGGCTTCACCTGCTACACGCCCGACGGCGGCACGCGCTGCGAGAAGGTGTGGATCAACGAGCAGTACCCGGTCAACGACGGTCGCACGCTCTTCTGGCGCGACGACGTCCTGATCGACACGCAGTACTCGAACCTCGCGCCGAGCGGGTACACCGACTCGGTCATCGCCCACGTCTTCGGCTGAGCGCCTCGGCGACGCGCCGTCCGAGCCCGCCCGGGCGCGTCAGGGCCAGAGCTGCGGACCCATGCGCTCCAGGTAACGGTCGGGGCGCCAGCCGGTGAAGACGTTCGAGACCCAGACGCCGGCGCGGACGACCTGTTCCTCCACCCCGTCGGCGGTGGCGCGCTCGCACCGGATGCCGTCGCCGAAACCGGTACAGCCGAACCCGT
Organism: Microbacterium sp. 18062; assembly: GCF_902706225.1. GTDB lineage: Bacteria > Actinomycetota > Actinomycetes > Actinomycetales > Microbacteriaceae > Microbacterium. The sequence continues at coordinate 44,135 of NZ_CACSKB010000012.1, read as the reverse complement.
TCGTCTCGAGCGTCGCACGGGCGACGGCGGCCGCATCCGGGGAGACGTCCGAGACCGTCGTCACGATGTGGCCGGTGTTCGTTCCGGCGAATGCGCAGGTGACGCGCACCTGCGGCGCGAGCGCGGTCGCGAGACTCTCCACCGAGGTCGTCGGCGGCGCCGTGTCCTGCACCGGATCGCCACCCGCCCGCTGCGTGAGCGCCGCCCAGAGAGCCTCGGTGTAGAGCCCCCGACACACCGGCGTGGCCGTCTCGACGTCGTCGGACGGCGCCGTGCCGGCCGCCTCCGGCGCGGAGGCGGCCGCGCGCAGGGTGTCCCCCATCAGCTGCACGCTCGCCGGGATCGCCGGGATCGCCAGCACGACGAGCACACCGACGACGGCGGCGCAGCCGAGCCCGACCACCCATGCCACGGCGCTGTTGCGCCCACCGATCCGTGCCACGTCCCCTCCCCCGTCCACGGTAGACGCGCACCGCGGCAGCGAGCGGCAGCGGCGCGCGGCGCGGAACGCCGCGGAACGCCGAAGTGCCCCGAGCACGAGGCTCGGGGCACTTCGGGACCGTCCGGATGCGGCGGGCGGCCGCATCCGGCCCGATCAGTTGTAGGTGCCGGGCGTGAAGTCGTCCGTCGAGAAGCTGTCGAAATCGACGTAGCTCAGATCGGAATCGCTGTACGCACCGTCGGACGCGAAGATGCGGTTGGGGTACCGCTCGCTCTTGGCCTCCTCCGTCGCCTCGACCGTGACATTGCGGTACTTCGCGAGCCCGGTTCCGGCGGGGATCAGCTTTCCGATGATCACGTTCTCCTTCAGGCCCACCAGCGGGTCGCTCTTGCCCTCCATCGCGGCCTGCGTCAGCACGCGGGTCGTCTCCTGGAACGACGCGGCCGACAGCCACGACTCGGTCGCGAGCGACGCCTTGGTGATACCCATCAGCTCCGGACGGCCCGACGCGGGACGCTTGCCCTCGCCCACCGACTGGCGGTTGATGTCGATGAAGCGACGCGAGTCGACGAGCTCGCCCGGAAGCAGCGTCGTGTCGCCGTGGTCGACCACGGTGACCTTCCGCAGCATCTGGCGCACGATGACCTCGATGTGCTTGTCGTGGATCGGCACACCCTGCGAGCGGTACACGCCCTGGACACCGCCGACGAGGTACTTCTGCACCTCGCGGGCGCCCATGACGCGCATGATCTCCTTCGGGTCGAGCGTTCCCACCTGCAGCGCCTGGCCGACCTCGACGCGCTGGCCGTCCTCGACGAGGAGGGTGGCGCGCTTGAGCACCGGGTAGACGTGCGGCTCGTCGCCGTTGTCGGGCGTGAGGATGACCTTCTTCTGCTTGTCGGTCTCCTCGATCGTGATGCGCCCGTCGGCCTCGGCGATCGGGGACGCACCCTTGGGGGTACGCGCCTCGAAGAGCTCCTGGACACGCGGCAGACCCTGCGTGATGTCCTCGGCCGACGCCGAGCCACCGGTGTGGAAGGTGCGCATCGTCAGCTGGGTGCCCGGCTCGCCGATCGACTGGGCCGCGATGATGCCGACGGCCTCGCCGATGTCGACGACCTTTCCGGTCGCGAGCGAACGGCCGTAGCACTTCGCGCAGACACCGACCGCGGAGTCGCAGGTCAGCACCGAGCGCACCTTGATGGAGGTGACGCCCGCCTCGACCAGGCGGTTGATCAGCACGTCGCCGACGTCGGAGCCCGCCTCGGCCAGCACCGTGCCGGACTCGTCCACGACATCCGCGGCGAGGGTACGGGCGAACACCGAGTTCTCGACGTTGGCGTCCTTGACCAGTGCCCCGTCGGCGCCCGCGGCGGCGATCGGCAGCTCCAGCCCCTTCGAGGTCGCGCAGTCCTCCTCACGGATGATGACGTCCTGCGAGACGTCCACGAGGCGACGCGTGAGGTAACCCGAGTCGGCCGTACGCAGGGCCGTGTCGGCCAGGCCCTTACGGGCACCGTGCGTCGCGATGAAGTACTCCGCCACCGACAGCCCCTCGCGGTACGAGGAGATGATCGGACGGGCGATGATCTCGCCCTTCGGGTTGTTCACAAGGCCCCGCATACCGGCGATGTTCCGGATCTGCAGCCAGTTGCCACGGGCGCCCGAGGACACCATCCGGTTGATCGTGTTGTCGGCCGGGAAGTGCGCCTTCATCGCGACCTGCACCTCGTCGGTGGCGGCCGTCCAGATCTTGATGAGCTCCTGACGACGCTCGGCGTCGGTCGTGAGGCCCTTCTCGTACTGTGCCTGGACCTTCGCCGCCTGCTTCTCGTAGCCGGCGATGATCTCGGCCTTGTTGGGCGGCGTGAGGACGTCGCTCAGCGCGACGGTGACACCCGAGCGCGTGGCCCAGTGGAAGCCCGCGTCCTTGATCCGGTCGAGCGAGGCCGCGACCTCCACCTTCGGGTACTCCTCGGCGAGCTTGTTCACGATCTGCGACAGCTTGCCCTTGTCGGCCTGCTCGCGGACGAACGGGTACCCCTTGGGCAGGGTGTCGTTGAAGATCGCCTGGCCGAGCGAGGCATCCAGGAGGCCGTGGCGCTCGTAGCCTTCGGGGGCTTCGCCCTCGAGGAACGTGAGACCCGGGACGCGGATGCGGACCTTCGCCTGCAGGTCGAGGGTTCCCTCGTCCTTCGCCAGGATCGCCTCGCCGACCGAGCCGAACACGCGTCCCTCACCGGCCGCACCCTCCTTGACCGTGGTCAGGTGGTGAAGGCCGATGATCATGTCCTGCGACGGCAGGGTGACCGGACGCCCGTCGGAAGGCTTCAGGATGTTGTTCGAGGCGAGCATCAGGATGCGCGCCTCGGCCTGGGCCTCGACCGACAGCGGCAGGTGGACAGCCATCTGGTCGCCGTCGAAGTCCGCGTTGAAGGCGGCGCAGACGAGCGGGTGCAGCTGGATGGCCTTGCCCTCGACGAGCTGGGGCTCGAAGGCCTGGATGCCCAGGCGGTGGAGCGTGGGGGCGCGGTTGAGCAGCACCGGACGCTCGCGGATGATCTCCTCGAGCACGTCCCAGACCTCGGGGCGCGTGCGCTCCACGGCGCGCTTGGCGGCCTTGATGTTCTGCGAGTGGCCCAGGTCGATCAGACGCTTGATCACGAACGGCTTGAACAGCTCGAGCGCCATCTGCTTGGGCAGACCGCACTGGTGCAGCTTCAGCTGGGGTCCGACGATGATGACCGAACGGCCCGAGTAGTCCACGCGCTTGCCGAGCAGGTTCTGGCGGAACCGGCCCTGCTTGCCCTTCAGCATGTCGCTGAGGGACTTCAGCGCACGGTTGCCCGTGCCCGTGACCGGACGACCGCGGCGGCCGTTGTCGAACAGCGCGTCGACGGCCTCCTGCAGCATGCGCTTCTCGTTGTTGACGATGATCTCGGGAGCCCCGAGGTCGATCAGACGACGCAGACGGTTGTTGCGGTTGATCACGCGGCGGTACAGGTCGTTCAGGTCGCTGGTCGCGAAGCGGCCGCCGTCGAGCTGCACCATCGGGCGCAGCTCCGGCGGGATGACCGGCACGACGTCCAGCACCATCGACGCGGGGCTCATCCCCGTGGTCAGGAACGAGTTGACGACCTTGAGGCGCTTGATCGCACGGATCTTGCGCTGGCCCTTGCCCTCCGAGATCTGCAGGTGCAGGCTCTCGGCCTCGGCGGCCAGGTCGAACGCCTCGAGGCGACGCTTGATCGACTCCGCGCCCATGTGGGCCTCGAAGTACTGACCGAACCGGTCGACGAGCTCGTTGAAGACCTCGTCCTCGGGCTTCAGGGCGCCGACCTCGAGCGAGCGGAAGTCCTCCCAGACGCGCTCGAGCTTGCCTATCTGCTCGTCCGCGTTCTTGCGGATCGAGGACATGTCCTTCTCGGCGGCGTCCTTGACCTTCTTCTTCGCGTCGGCCTTGGCGCCCTCCGCCTCGAGAGCGGCGAGCTCCTCCTCCAGCTTGGCCAGACGCGCCGCCACACGGGCGTCGCGGCGGTCGCCGAGGTTCTTGATCTCCAGGCGCAGGTTGTTCTCGTGCGTCGGGAGGTCGCGGTGACGCGCCTCCTCGTCGACCGAGATCACCATGTAGGCGGCGAAGTAGATGACCTTCTCGAGGTCCTTCGGCGCCATGTCGAGCAGGTACCCGAGGCGCGAGGGCACGCCCTTGAAGTACCAGATGTGCGTGACGGGAGCGGCGAGCTCGATGTGCCCCATCCGCTCGCGACGGACGGAGGACTTGGTGACCTCCACGCCGCAGCGCTCGCAGACGATGCCCTTGAAGCGGACGCGCTTGTACTTGCCGCAGGCGCACTCCCAGTCACGGCTGGGTCCGAAGATCTGCTCGCCGAACAGGCCGTCCTTCTCCGGCTTCAGCGTGCGGTAGTTGATCGTCTCGGGCTTCTTGACCTCGCCGAAGGACCAACGACGGATGTCGTCGGCGGTCGCGAGGCCGATGCGAAGCTGATCGAAAGTGGTTGATTCGAGCACTGGTTCTCCTGTGTCTCAATGATTCTCAAAGTTGGCGGAGAGATGTCGGTTCGGCGACGCTGGCACCGGGACTGGCGGGCGACGGCCGAAGGCCGTCGCGGGCATGCGTCGCCGAGCCGACATCCAGAGCCCTAGATCTCGTCGATCGACGAGGACTCGAAGCGGCTCGAGATGTTGATGCCCAGCTCTTCTGCTGCGCGGAACGCGTCATCGTCCGTGTCACGGAGGTTGACCGGCGTGCCGTCGGCCGAGAGGACCTCGACGTTCAGGCAGAGCGACTGCATCTCCTTCATCAGCACCTTGAACGACTCGGGGATGCCGGGCTCCTGGATGTTCTCGCCCTTGACGATCGCCTCGTAGACCTTCACGCGGCCGAGGATGTCGTCGGACTTGATCGTCAGGAGCTCCTGGAGGGCGTACGCGGCACCGTATGCCTCGAGCGCCCACACCTCCATCTCGCCGAAGCGCTGTCCGCCGAACTGCGCCTTCCCACCCAGCGGCTGCTGCGTGATCATCGAGTACGGACCGGTGGAGCGCGCGTGGATCTTGTCGTCCACCAGGTGATGCAGCTTCAGGATGTACATGTAGCCGACCGAGATGGGCGCCGGGAACGGCTCACCCGAACGACCGTCGAACAGACGGGTCTTGCCCGTGCGGTCGATGAGTCGCTCGCCGTCCCGGGTCGGGAGCGTCGAGTCGAGCAGACCCGCGATCTCGTCCTCGAACGCGCCGTCGAACACCGGGGTGGCGACCTTCGTCCCGGGAGACGCCTCGCGGGCGACCTCGGGCAGGTGGGCGGCCCATTCGGGGGTGCCCTCGACCTTCCATCCCTGCTGGGCGATCCAGCCGAGGTGGAGCTCGAGCACCTGGCCGAAGTTCATGCGCCCCGGGATGCCGAGCGGGTTCAGGATCACGTCGACCGGCGTGCCGTCGCTGAGGAACGGCATGTCCTCGACGGGCAGGATCTTGGCGATGACGCCCTTGTTCCCGTGGCGGCCGGCGAGCTTGTCGCCCTCGGTGATCTTGCGCTTCTGGGCGATGTAGACCACGACACGGCGGTTGACGCCCGAGCCGAGCTCGTCATCGCCGTCCTCGGCGTTGAACTCCTTGACCGCGATGATCGTGCCCTGCTCGCCGTGGGGCACCTTCAGCGACGTGTCGCGGACCTCGCGGCTCTTCTCGTTGAAGATCGCGCGGAGCAGTCGCTCCTCGGCGCTCAGCTCGGTCTCCCCCTTGGGGGTGACCTTGCCGACGAGGATGTCGCCGGGGCGGACCTCGGCGCCGATGCGGATGATGCCGCGCTCGTCCAGATCCTTCAGCAGGTCGGGGCTCACGTTCGGGAGGTCCCGCGTGATCTCCTCCTTGCCGAGCTTCGTGTCGCGGGCGTCGACCTCGTACTCCTCGATGTGGATCGAGGAGAGGGTGTCGTCCTTCACGAGCTCCTGGCTCAGGATGATGGCGTCCTCGAAGTTGTGACCCTCCCACGTCATGAACGCGACGAGGAGGTTCTTGCCGAGCGCGAGCTCGCCGTTCTCCGTCGCCGGGCCGTCGGCGATGACCTCGCCGGCCTCGATGCGGTCGCCCGCCGAGACGATGACGCGCTGGTTGTAGGACGTGCCCTGGTTCGAGCGGTCGAACTTGCGCAGGAAGTAGTCCTGCGTGCCGCCCTCGTCGAGCTGGATGGTCACGACGTCGGCCGAGACCTCGGCGACGACACCGGACTTCTGCGCGGTGACGACGTCACCGGCGTCGATCGCGGCGTAGCCCTCCATGCCGGTGCCGACCACGGGCGACTCGCTGCGCACGAGCGGCACGGCCTGACGCTGCATGTTCGCGCCCATGAGCGCGCGGTTCGCATCGTCGTGCTCGAGGAACGGGATGAGCGACGTCGCGACGGAAACCATCTGGCGCGGTGAGACGTCCATGTAGCCGATCTCGTCGACCGGGAAGAGGTCGACCTCGCCGCCCTGTCCGCGGCGGGCCAGGACGCGGTCCTGCGTGAAGCGGCCCGAGGCGTCGAGCTCGGCACCGGCCTGCGCGACGATGAAGTCGTTCTCCTCGCTCGCGGTCAGGTAGTCGATGTCCGTCGTGACCAGGCCGCTGACGACGCGGCGGTACGGGGTCTCGATGAAACCGAAGGAGTTGATCCGCGCGAACGACGCGAGCGAGCCGATCAGGCCGATGTTCGGGCCTTCCGGAGTCTCGATCGGGCACATGCGGCCGTAGTGCGAGGGGTGGACGTCGCGGACCTCGACGCCGGCACGCTCGCGCGACAGACCGCCCGGGCCCAGCGCCGAGAGGCGCCGCTTGTGGGTCAGGCCCGCGAGCGGGTTGTTCTGATCCATGAACTGCGACAGCTGCGACGTTCCGAAGAACTCCTTGATCGCCGCCACGACGGGTCGCACGTTGATCAGGGTCTGCGGCGTGATCGCCTCGATGTCCTGCGTGGTCATGCGCTCGCGGACGACGCGCTCCATGCGCGACAGACCCGTGCGGACCTGGTTCTGGATGAGCTCGCCGACCGCGCGGATGCGGCGGTTGCCGAAGTTGTCGATGTCGTCGATGTCGATGCGGATGTCCGCGGTCTTGCCCGCGCGGACGCCCTCGAACGTGGCGTCGCCGCGGTGCAGGCGCACGAGGTACTTGATCGTCGCGACGATGTCCTCGACGGTCAGCACCGAGTCGCTGAGCGGCTTGTCGAGACCGAGCTTCTGGTTGATCTTGTAACGACCCACCTTCGCGAGGTCGTAGCGCTTCGGCGAGAAGTAGAAGTTGTCCAGCAGCGCGCGGGCGGCCTCGGCGGCGACCTGCTCGCCCGGACGGAGCTTGCGGTAGATGTCGCGAAGGGCATCCTCCTTGGTGAGGATGGTGTCCTTCTCGAGCGTCTCCTCGATCGAGGCGAAACCGGCGAACTCGCTCAGGATGTCCTCGCTGGACAGGCCGAGGGCCTTCAGGAAGACGGTGACGGACTGCTTACGCTTGCGGTCGATGCGGACGCCGACCTGGTCGCGCTTGTCGATCTCGAACTCGAGCCAGGCGCCGCGGCTGGGGATCACGCGGGCGGACACGATGTCCTTGTCGCTCGTCTTGTCGGCGACGCGGTCGAAGTAGACGCCCGGGGAACGCACGAGCTGCGACACGACGACGCGCTCGGTGCCGTTGATGATGAACGTGCCCTTGCCGGTCTGCAGGGGGAAGTCGCCCATGAAGACGGTCTGGGTCTTGATCTCACCGGTCTGGTGATTCATGAACTCGGCCTCGACGTAGAGCGGCGCGGCGTACGTCTTTCCGCGCTCCTTGCACTCCTCGATGGAGTACTTCTCGGGCTCGAGGTAGGGGTTCGTGAAGCTCAGCTGCATCGTCTCGCTGAGGTCTTCGATCGGGGAGATCTCCTCGAAGATCTCCTCGAGACCGCTCGTGCCGGGCACGTCGGTGCGGCCCGCGGCCTCGGCCTCGGCGACGCGCTGCTTCCATGCGTCGTTGCCGACCAGCCAGTCGAACGACTCGGTCTGCAGCGCGAGGAGGTCGGGGACCGTCAGCGTGTCGGAGATCTTGGCGAACGAGAGGCGGGATGCTCCGCGTCCGTTCCGGGGGGTCTTGGTGGTGGGGGTGCTTGCGTGGGGCGCGGCAGCCAAGGGATAACCTCCATGGCCCGAAAGGGCCTCGTGATCCTCGTGTCAGTGAGGCGGGTCACTGACATTCCGTGATGATGCAGAGGTCCTCCGCCTCGCGGCTGGCCTCTGTATCGGATGGAGTGCTCGATCATCCCCGAAGCGTCCGCACCGCACGCCGCTATCTGCGGGGGCACGTTCGCACAGCCGACCACCATATGAAGACAGGGGGATCTAGAGCGCAACTACCAACTATAGGCGCCAGGGCACGCCATGTCCAGTCGCATTCTTGACGACCTTCCCGACCTGCGGTATACGCGCGGGGGGTTCCTTGGTTGTTCCTTCGCGTGTGCGCGGGTTTCGGGTGCGGGCTCGGGCTCACACCACGACCGCGATGGCGCTCTTTACCGGGGATGGCGCGTGAAGTTCGAGGCGCCATCCCAGGTAATCGGCGCCATACCAGGTGGTAGGCGCCATCCCGGGTAACTGGCGCCGTCGCGGGAGGTGACGGAGGGGCGGGGCGGGTCAGCGCAGGGCGCGGCGGAAGCGGAGGCGGGCACCCGGCGCGGCCTGCGCCAGGCGGTCGAGCGCGGCATCCGTCACCACCGCGATCACCGGGTATCCGCCGGTCACGGGTCCGTCCGCGAGCAGGACGGCGGGGCGCCCGCTGGGCGGCACCTGCAGCGCACCGGGCACCATCCCCTCACTCGGCAGCTCGCCCGGCCGGATGCGGTCGAGCATCGGGCCGTCGAGCCGCATCCCGATCCGGTCGGCCTGCGCCGACACCGTCCAGTCCGCGTCGAAGAGCGCCCGATGCGCGGATGCGGCGAACCAGTCGGCCCGAGGCCCCGGCATGAGGTCGACCTCGACCGGGTCGGGCGGCCAGCCCCACGGGGCGATGTCGAGGGACGGCACGGGTGCGGCAGGCTCGGCGCCGACCGGAAGCTCGTCGCCGGCGCGGAGTGCGGCGGGGCCGAGGCCGGCCAGCGTGTCGGTCGACCGGGAGCCGACGGATGCGGACGCCTCGATGCCGCCGCGCACCGCGAGGACGGCCCTGGCTCCGTGCGTGAGCCAGCCGATCTCGAGGACCTCCCCGGCGGGCCAGCGCACGGCGGTGTAGCTGTCGACCGGGCGGCCGGCCAGGCGGATCGGCCCCCAGGCGCCCGTGATCGCGATCCACAGGTCGCGGTGGGCGCGAGCGGCGAGCCCGCCGAGCGCGACCTCGATCGCCGCCGCATCCTCGGCGTTGCCGACGAGCCGGTTCGCGAGCCGCAGCGCTCCTCGGTCGAGCGATCCGGAGCGCGCGATGCCCAGGCGGCCCCGCCCGGGCCGGCCGAGGTCCTGCACGGTCGCCGCCCCGGCCCGCTCGACGCGGAAGGCCCCGGGAGCCGATCCGGTCACCCGGGCCGCGTCCGGGGCCAGGGGCGTGGCGCCGGAGGTGCCGGCTCGGCCGGCGGTGCGGGGCGGAGCTTCGGGCGAGCCGGGCGCGACACGGATGCTGGATCGGTCGGGCGCGCGCGACTCGACGTGGGCCTCCGCGGAGCGGGGACTCTCCGAGGCGCTGGACCCGCCCGGAGCGCCGGAGTCGTCGCGCTCTCCCGAAGCGCGGGCGGCGCAGAGCTCGAGAGCAGGATCGGCGGGCGGCGCCTCGTCGGAAACACGCGGGACGGCGGGCGGTCCGGCGGAGCAGGTCACGCGAGACGAGCGCGTGACCGCGCGGAATCGCACGGAGGTGCCCGGGGAGAGCAGCACGGGATCGGCGGATGCCGGATCGAACAAGGTCGCGGACGTCGTGCCGATGAGGCGCCATCCGCCCGGGGTCTCCCGAGGATAGGCACCGCTGAACGCTCCCGCGAGCCCCACCGAGCCCGGCAGCACCCGCGGCCGCGGAGCATCCAGCCGCGGGATCTCGTAGGGCCAGTCGTCGCTGACGAGATAGCCGAACCCGGGGGCGAAGCCGGTGAACGCCACCCGCCAGCGGGCGCGCGAGTGCCGCTCCGCGAGCTCGTCGGCGGAGAGGCCGAGCGCCGCCGCCGCCGAGGCGAGGTCGGGGCCGTCATAGATGACGTCGAGGACGACGTCGTCGGGCGCGGATTCGACGACCGTCGAGCGTGCGGCGGAGCGGGTTGCCGAAGCGGAGGGTTCGGGAGCAGCCGGTTCGGGAGCGGCGCCCGTCGGGCACGTGGAGGCCGTGGGCAGGGATGCAGGCGCGGGCGCCGCATCCGCCACCCAGGCGCGCACCCGCGCCTGCCCGACGCGCGCCGGATCATACCGGACGAGCAGGGTGCGCGCGGCGGGCACGACCTCGTCGATGCCCGCGAGCGGGGATGCGGCGAGCGCGGCGGCGAGCGCCAGCACTCCGTCGAGGCCGTCGAGCTCGACGAGGACCGCCCGCTCCCCCATCGGCAGGATGCGGCGGCGTCCGCCGGTCACCACGGCGCGCGCACCTCGACCGCGGCTGCGGCCAGCGCCGCGCGCACGGCCCGCGCCATCGCGACCGCCGCGGGGCTGTCGCCGTGCAGGCAGAGGGATGCCGCATCCGGACTCACGATCGCTCCGTCCACGGCGACGATCTCGCCGTGCTCCACGAGCCGCAGCGCGCGGTCGGCGACCGCATCCGGATCGGAGAGGAGCGCGCCGGGAGCACCGCGGGGCACGAGCGCGCCGGATGCGGTGTATCCGCGGTCGAGGAACGCCTCGCGGAGGAAGGGGAGGCCTACGGCCCTGGTCGCGCGAGCCAGCTCGTCGCCGAGGCCGAGCACGGGCAGCGGCCGGCCGAGATCGGCGGCGAGGTCGGCGACCGCCGCGACGACGGCGGCCGCCGCCGTGGGGTGGATCCCCGCCGCGTGGTAGAGCGCGCCGTGCGGCTTCACGTAGCGGATATCGGCGCCGGCGGCTCCGAGGGCGGCGAGCTGCTGCGCGACGCTCTCGCGGAGGCCCTCGGCATCCATCGTCATCGCGGCGCGGCCGAAGCCGGGGCGATCGGGATACGAGGGGTGCGCCCCGATCGCGACGCCGTGACGCTGCGCACGCGCGACGGAGTCCCGCATGGAGAGGTCGTCGCCGGCGTGGCCGCCGCACGCCACGTTCGCGCTCGAGACGACCGCGAACATCGCCTCGTCGTCGGCCGTCGGCACCCCGTCGACCGTCTCGCCGAGGTCGGCGTTGAGGTCGATCGCGCGCATGGCCCCACGGTAGCGCCCGTCCGGTCCGGACGGGTGGGTGGAGGCGTCGGATCGAGGCCTCGGATGGTGGCGACATGGTGGGTGACGGCGGAGGGGCGGCGACGCACTGCCGGCGGTGCGGGGGCGGGGCTACGGTGGGTGCATGGCACGGGCGCGGCGCGAGGATGTCCCCCGGCCCGAGGCGCGCCTCTCCGACGGCTCGATCGCCCGGGTCGTGCCGTCGAGCTTCACGAGCGGGTACGAGCTCGAGGTGGCCGGGACGCCCCAATCGCACGTCGACCTCGACGATCCGACCCACCTGCACTTCGAGTACGTCGCGCGGATGGGCGCCGTGATCGACCGGCTCCGGATGCCGGGGCAGCCCCTCACCGCCGTGCACCTCGGCGGCGGGGGGCTCACGATCCCGCGGTACGTGGAGCACACTCGGCCCGGATCGCGCCAGCAGGTCATCGAGCTGGAGCCGGCGCTCGTCGAGCTGGTGCGGGCGGAGATGCCGCTGCCCCGGGGCGCGGCCATCCGCATCCGTATCGGCGACGCCCGGGAGGGTCTCGGTCGGCTGCCCGACGCCATGACCGGCAAGGTCGACCTTCTCGTCTCCGACGTGTACGCCGGCGCCCAGACCCCCGCGCACCTGACGACCGTCGAGTTCTACCGCGCCGCAGCCGACCTGCTCGCCCCCGACGGGGTGCTGCTCGTGAACGTCGCCGACGGCGCGGGGCTCGCGTTCGCCAGGCGTCAGGTCGCCACGGTGCGGGCGGTGCTCCCCGAGGTCGCGCTGCTCGCCGAGGTGCAGACGCTGAAGGGCCGGAGGTTCGGCAACCTGGTGATCGCCGCATCCGCCGCCCCGTTGCCGACCGAGTGGCTTCCGCGGCTGATGGCTGCGGGTCCGCATCCGGCGAAGGTCGCCCACGGCGAGGAGCTCGACGACTTCGTGCGCGGCGCGATCCCGGCCACGGATGCGGACGCCACCCCGTCGCCGCGGCCCGCCTCGTCGATCTTCGAGCGCTGAGCGCGGCGCGGGCGCCGTGACGGCATCTGGCGCGCCTGCTTTCCGCATGCATACATGAGAACTTATACATGCGAGAACGCGTATCAGTCCGCGCCTCATTGATACTTCTGCTCCGAACTCACGCGACAACATAATGGGGGGCGATCCAAACGCGGGTCGGCCTCAGCCATCCCGCGATCCCACACGATTCAAGGAGGAATTGTGTTCTCATTCATGCGCTCCGTCGGCGCCGCCTCGGCCCTGGTGCTCACCGCAGCCCTCGTCGCCGGCTGCACGGGCCCCGCACCCTCCGCGACGAACGACCTCGCGCACGTGACGGTAGCCACGCCGTCCCCCTCCGCCCTCGCGTGGATGTACTACTACATCGCCGAGCCCCTGGGCTTCTACGAGGAGGAGGGCCTCGAGGTCGAGCTCGTCGGCTCGGTGCCGGGGAACAACCCTGCGCAGGCGATCGCCACCGGGAGCGTCGAGTATGCGGGAGCCCAGCTGTCCCTCGCGCTTCCCGTGATCGAGTCCGACGACGCCGATCTGGTGTATCTCGGATTCAGCGACCGCTGGCCCTTCCGGATCAGCGTCCTCGACGACTCACCCATCACGTCGTACGCCGGTCTCAGCGGAAAGGAGATCGGCATCCGCGACGAGGGCGACGTCGCACCGGCGACCGCGATGCTCACCGACGCCGGGCTCGAAGAAGACGACTACGAGCTGGTCCGTCTCGGGCAGGGAGCGACCGTCGCCGCCTCACTGGTGTCGGGCGACATCGACGCGATGTACGCGTCGCCGCTCAACGAGAACTTCGTCAAGACGCAGACGGGCACCGCGGTCCGCCGCTTGCCGAGCGCCCACTTCGACGAGTTCGTCAACTCCGGGTTCCTCGCCGACCGTGCCCACATCGACGTCGGCACACGCATCGCCCGGGCGATCGCCAAGGCATTCGTCTGGTCGGAGGAGAACCTCGACAGCGCGATCGACCTGCTCGCCGAGGTGCAGCCGGAGGCTGTGACAGACAGGGATGCGGCGATCGAGACCATGAGCATCGGCATCGTGGACTCGTTGGAGCAGCTCCACACCGAATGGGACATCGACCCGAACGTCCTGGACGCACAGATCCAGGTGTTCTCGCCCGGCAGCACGCTGACCGCACAGGACATCGTCGACGACGATGCGCGCGCCGCCGTATGGGCCTTCGACCTGAATGCTCTTCGGGCCGCGGCGAGGGCGGGTGATGTCGCCGCGGCGAAAGGGCTGAACCACTGACCATCCGACCACGACGGAGGACATGAACGCCCATGGACGTCATATTCGATGCAATAGGCAAGTCGTACCAAACGCGAAGCGGACGACCGGTGCGGGCGGTGGCGCACGTCGACCTGGCGATACCCCACGGGACGTTCGTCTCCTTGGTCGGTCCCAGTGGATGCGGGAAGACCACGCTGCTGGATATCCTGCTCGGCGTGACGGCCCCGACGACCGGTCGGGTCCTTCTGGACGGCCGCGACCAGCACGACGGAGCGGAAACCTCGGCGGAACGCCCGGCGGTCGTGCTGCAGGCACCCACCCTCCTGCCCTGGCGCACGGTGCGGTCGAACGTGACCCTGCTGGCCGCATGCGGGCCGGCCGCGATGCGACGTCCACGACCGGTCCGGAACGAGGTGCGCGCGCGGGCGGACGCATTGCTGGATCTCGTAGGCGTCGGCGACTTCGCCGACCGGTACCCCTCGGAGCTGTCGGGAGGCATGCAGCAGCGCGTCGCAATCGCCCGTGCGCTGTTCACCCGATCGCCGCTCATGTGCTTCGACGAGCCGTTCAGCGCGCTCGACGAGTTCACCCGCGAATCGCTGCACGACGAGCTCCAGCGCATCTGGAGCACGGAGGGCTTCACCGCGGTCTTCGTCACGCACAACATCCAGGAGGCGGTCCTGCTCTCCGACCGGGTCATCGTGATGGCACCGCGGCCGGGGCGCGTCGTGGCCGACATATCCATCGACCTGCCGAGGCCGCGCCTGCACGAGCGCATGACCGATCCCGCTTTCGGCGACCTCGTGCTCCGGATCAGGGAAGCGCTGCGAGAGGGGCTGGTGGAGGCGGCATGACCACGACAGAGAACACCACTGCCACCCTGGCGGTCCTGGACTCCGGACGACTGCCGTCCCGCGCAGCGCTCGCATTCCTGGGGCGCTCGCTCCTCGTGGTCGGATTCGGGACGATCGTCGTGGCGATCGTCGAGGTCCTCACCGCGACGGGTCTCATCAGCCCCCTCGTGATGCCGCGGCCGTCGCTGGTCGCAAGCCGTGTCGTCGACATCCTCACCCAGGTCCTCACGGGCGGTGCGAGCGCGGCGTTCGCGTGGCAGACCGCATCCGCCCTGTTGGTGAGCCTCGTCGTCGCGGTCGGCCTCGGGGTGGCCATAGGCACCTTGCTGGCGCAGTCGAGGCTGGCGATGCTGACGCTCTACCCGTACGTCCTCGCCCTCAACGCCGCGCCGCGCGTCGTCTTCGCACCGATGTTCGTGATCTGGTTCGGCCTCGGCATGACCTCGCGCGTCGTGATGGCCGTGTCGATCGGCATGTTCCCCGTCATCGTCGGCACGCTCGCCGGTCTCGCGCGCGCCGAGGGACAGACGCACAAGCTCATGGCCGCCGCCGGAGCCAGCCGGTTCCAACGGTTCCGACTCGTGGAGTTCCCCTCGGCCCTGCCGTTCATCGTCGCAGGGAGCGAGACGGCCGCCGTTCTGGTCGCAGTCGGCGTGGTGATCGGCGAGTTCACCGCGGGGAACGAGGGACTCGGGTACCTCGTGATCGTCGCCCAGGAGAACTACGACCTGCCGACAGTCTTCGCGCTCGTCGTCATCATCGCGTTGATGGGCATTCTCCTGAACGGTCTCGTCATGCTGCTCGGCCGCCGATTCGTGTTCTGGGGCCGCGCCCAGTCCTGAGTCGCAGGTCTCGGGGCGAACCGGATACCGCGGCGCGCCCTCATCGGGGATGAGCGGGGCTTCAGGCACACTTGAGGGGCCGAGGTGCCAGGGCGAGGGGGCCGAGGCGTCGCCGACGCGGAGAGGAGAGTCGTGAGCTACATCAGGGGATACCACCCGGACACGCTGCGCGAGATCGTGGACCTGCGCGAATGCCGCGACCGCCTCGACGAGATCGGCCCGCAGCGGAGCCTTCCCGCCCTGATGGAGCGCGTCTGGCTGCTGAAGGTCACCGGCGAGCTGGATGACGCGCTGCTCGTCTCCGACCAGTCGGTGCGCACGGCCCGCATGGCCGGAACCCGCAAGGACCTGCTGCGCGCCCGCATCCTGCACGCCACCGTCCAGCAGGAACGCGGTCAGCTCGCGGCCGCCGATCAGGAGCTGACCGCCTGCGCCGAGGAGGCCGAGGGCCAGGGCTGGGCGGGGATCGCCGCCTTCGCCTACCAGCACCGCGGCAAGGTGCGCCTCGACGGCGACGACCTCGACGGCGCGCGCGCCGACTTCAAGCGCACCCTCTTCCTCCGCCAGCAGGCCGGGGCCCCCGAGGAGCAGCTCGAGTCGACGCTCCTCGCGATCGACTCGGTCGACCGCCGGCGCGTGGCCGCGTCCGTCGCCAGCTGAGTGTCGTAGATACGTTCTATCATCCCGATCATGTCGGATCTGCATCGTGTGCGCGTCTGGGCTGACGCGCTGATCGCCCTCCATCTCGACGAGTCCTGGGCCTTCGGGTTCGACAACGCCAAGCGCCGAGCGGGGCTGTGCGACTTCGGGCGCAGACGCATCAGCGTCTCGCGCTACCTCGCCGCCCGCTACGACGACGACGTGAACCATCAGACGCTGCTGCACGAGGTGGCGCACGCCCTGGCGGGACCGGCCGCGGGGCACGGCCCGCGCTGGAAGAAGGCGGCCCGGGAGCTCGGCTACACCGGTGGCACGACCCATCGCGGCGAGACGGCGACCGAGCTCGCGCGCTGGGTGGGCGTCTGCCCCGCGGGCCACGTCGCATACCGGCATCGCAAGGCCACCCGCACGACGTCCTGCGCCCTGTGCGCACCCCGCTTCGACGCCCGCCACGTCTTCACCTGGACGCGGCGAGAGATCACGCCCGCCGAACGGCTCGCCGCGATGACACCACGCTGAGCCTCCCGGGTCGGGGCTCGCCGGGCGCAGGCTCCGCGGCTCCTGACACCGCCGCCCACCCGCGGATGGAGAGGACCCGGTCGCCGGACGAGCGCAGCGAGACGAAGCGCACCAGCGGAACGGACGCACGGCGACCCCTCGTCTCGTCGCCGCGCTCCCCGCTCGGGGACCGAGAAGCGGCGAACCTCGGAAACGGTCCAGGTCGCCGACCCGAAGACGAGCCGGGCTCAGACCGCGGAGAACACGCCCCCCTGCAGGGCGGGCACCGCATCCGTCGCATCCAGCTGCGCCGCCGCCAGCACCTCGTCGCGCGCGCCGGCATCGAGCAGCGCCTGACCCGACCCGCTCGCGGTGAGCAGGTGCCGCACCGCGCTCCGGAGCCCACGGAACGCCTCAGCGGATGCGGCCGCCTCGGGCGAGGTGTGGTCGAGGCCGAGCGCGCCGAGGGCGTCGATCACAGCGCCGGCGCCGAGCTGGTCCTCGACCGCGAACCGCACGCCCGCATCCGTGCGCGCCCCTACGGCGATCACCGTGATCGACGTGCGCGCGCCGCGCGCCTGCTGTTCGGCGAGCACCGCACGGGCGGTGGCCGAGGCGTTGCGGAGCCCGCCGACGAGCACGCGGGCGCCGGCCGCGGCGGCGGCGGCCGCCACCTCCGCAGCATCCGCTGCGTCGTCCCGGCCCCGCACGTCGGCGAGGTCCACCGCGGTTCCGTCGGCGATCGCGTCCGCCGTCCGCGATGAGAACGACAGCACGTCGACGATGACGACGACATCGGATGCGGCGAGCCGGGCGAGCCCCTCGGCGCCCCACTCGAAGCGGATCTGATAGCGGGACTGGTCGAACGCGGAAGGCATCCGCCCAGCGTATTGCGCGCACCGGTGGCGCGCCCGTCGCATGACGGTCCGCGACAGGGGCCCATGGACGGCGGGGCATGGGCGCGGCGGCTTCCCGTGCACGAGCGGCGGCGAACGAAGCGGGCGTTGCAGACCGTGGAGCGGCGGGCCGCGGCGACGGGCGGCCGAGCGGCAGGGGGCAGACGGAGGTAGACGAGCGACGAGCGACGCAGCCTACCGGCGCGCGAACGCCCGGTCAGCCCCGGCCGCGCCGGACGGGTGCGGTGCGACACTGGGGTCGTGCGCATCCTGCTGAAGTTCACGATCGACTGCGATCCGGATGCAGCGTGGCGCGCGCTGCACTCGCCGCGGGCGGTCGCCGAGATCTACGGTCCGTTCGTCGACATGCAGCCGCTCGCCCCCCTGCCGACCAGCTGGTCGCCCGGCGATGATGCGGCCGTCGGCCTCTTCTTCGGCGGTCTCGTGCCGCTCGGTTCTCAGCTCATCTCGGTGAGCGATCGTTCGACCGAGGACGCGCAGGGGGACGTCAGGATCCTCCGCGACAGCGGAGCCCCGCTCACCGGGCCCCTCGCCGCGCTCGATGTGTGGGACCACCAGATGGCCGTGTCGACGGCGCCGGACGAGCCCGGCAAGACGCTCTGGCGCGACCGGCTCGTGATCGGCGGACGGGCGGCTCCGGCCCTGTGGCCGCTGCTCTGGAGCGCCTGGCAGTGGCGGGCGGCCCGCATCCGGGCTCTCGCTCCGACCTGGGCGCACGATCCCGAGCCGGCCGCGGACTGACGCGGCACCAGCCCACTTTCCATCCGATGGCTCCCCCTCAGTCGTCGGATGGGTGGGGCTCGTGTGAACAGATGGGACGCAGGAGGCGCTTGCGCAACAGATCGCCCGACGACTGGCGACCATCCCCGACGCAGACCGTCGGGCAAGGCGCCGCCCCGTGCCGCACGCGCCACGGCGACCGCGCCTTCAGGCGAGGCCGTGCTCGAAGGCGAAGACCACGAGCTGAACGCGATCGCGCAACGAGAGCTTGCCCAGGATGCGGCTGATGTGCGTCTTCACGGTCGCCTCCGAGAGGAACTCGCGCTCCGCGATCTCGGCGTTAGAGAGCCCCCGGGCGGCGAGTGCGAAGATCTCGCGTTCGCGCTCGGTGAGCGCGCCGTACTGCGGCGGCGCGGAGCGGGGCGCCGCATCCGGGAACCGGGCGAACAGCTCGCGGGTCGCCGCGGCCGCGATCACCGCGGACCCCGCGTGCACCGTGCGGATGGCGGCGAGCAGGAACTCCGGGTCGGCGTCCTTCAGCAGGAACCCGCTCGCCCCCTGGCGGATGGCGCGGGCCGCCGCCTCGTCGAGATCGAACGTCGTGAGCATCACGATGCGCGGCGGGTCGGGGTCGCGCAGCGGGCGCGCCCGCCGGCCGGGCCGTGCCCAGCGAGCCGGCAGCCGCCCTCAGCCGGTGGCGCGGGATGCGGCGACCAGCTCCGCCGCGACGGCCGCGGCGCCCCGGGTCACGAGGCCACCGGTCACCCGGACGAACCCGGGCGCGGCGCCGTCCACGTACGGCCCGTCCGCGTCCGGCGCGGCGCCCCCGGCGAGGAACGGCCCGCCCGCGGCGACGGCGATGCCGACCGCGGCGAGGTGCACGTGGGCGGCGCGCTCGTCGGCGACCGGCAGCCACAGGTTGATGCCGTCCGGCGGCGGGAGCGCGATGCCGTGACGGCGGAGGGCTCCGACCAGAGCCTCCTGCCGGTCGCGGTAGGTCAGCCGCGCCGCGCGCACCGCCTCGACCGCCTCGGTGCGCGTGAGCATGTCCAGCAGCACCGCCTGCAGCAGCCGCGACGTCCACCCCGGGCCCAGCATGCGGCGCGCGATCACGCGGTCGACGACGCGCCGCGGCCCGCCGAGCGCCGCGATCCTCAGATCCGGCCCGTGCGACTTCGAGAAGCTGCGCACATGCACGACCTGATCGGGCAGCCAGCGGCCGAGGGTGACGTCGGGCGCCATCGCGATCATGCCGGAGTGGTCGTCCTCGACGAGGATCACCCGGTCGCCGTCCCGTGCGGCGCGCACCGCGCCGGCGAGCTGCTGCGCGCGCCGGGTCGTCATCGAGGCGCCGGTGGGGTTCTGCGCCCGCGGCTGCAGGATCACGGCGGACGGATGCTGCGCGAGCGCCCGGGTCAGCGAGGCCGGCACGACGCCCTCGTCGTCGAGCTCGAGCGGCACGGCCTCGGCCCCCAGCGCGTCGAGCAGGTCGAAGAAGTACGGGAAGCCCGGGGACTCGACGGCCACCCGGTCACCGAACCGCACGACCTGGCCGAGCACCCGGGAGATCCCGTCGAGCGCTCCGTCGACGACCGTGATCGTCTCGGTCCGCGCCGGCCACGACGCCTCGAGCACCGCGGCGAGCTCGGGCAGCACCGGCAGGTCGTGATAGCGGCCCGCATCCGCGCGCAGCGAGACCCTGGCGAACGCGTCGCCGAGGGCCGGCAGCAGCGCCGGATCGGGCGTGCCCGACGACAGATCGAGCACCGCCGGATCGACGGGCCCCGCCAATCCCTGCAGCCGCCGGGTCAGCCAGTCTCGTCGCGGGGCACGGACGAAGCTGCCCGCGCGTCCCCGCGAGACGACGACGCCGGCACGGGCGAGCGCCTGCCAGGCGGAGCTGACCGTCGCCGGGCTCACGCCCAGATCGGCGGCGATCTCGCGCACCGTCGGCAGTCGGTCCCCGGGGGCGAGGACGCCGTCGGTCACCAGCCGGGCGATGACCGCGGCGATCCCCTGCGGCGAGCGATCGGGGAAATCCGCGGGAAGACGCATCGACAGCTCCGCTCTACCGGCGCAGGACGCCAGCGTTTACCATCGCGTCACAGGACGAAACCGAAGAGAAATGTTCAACCCGAAAGATAACAGAACAGCGCGGAGGCGCCGGCCGCCCCGCCGGCCACCGTCGCGGCACGGCTCCCGACGACGCGGCACCCCACACCCTGGAGGCGGACGATGACGACGATTCGCGCAGCGATCACGCAGACGACATGGACGGGCGACAAGGCCTCCATGCTCGACAAGCACGAGGTCTTCGCCCGGGATGCGGCGGCCCAGGGCGCGCAGGTGCTGTGCTTCCAGGAACTCTTCTACGGTCCGTACTTCGGCATCACCCAGGACAAGAAGTACTACCGCTACGCCGAGCCCGCAGACGGCCCGATCGTGCAGCGCTTCGCCGCACTCGCGAAGGAGCTGTCGACGGTCATGGTGCTGCCCATCTACGAGGAGCAGCAGACCGGCGTCTACTACAACACCGCCGTCGTGGTGGATGCGGACGGCTCCGTCAAGGGGATCTACCGGAAGAACCACATCCCGCACGTCGAGAAGTTCTGGGAGAAGTTCTACTTCCGCCCGGGCAACCTCGGGTACCCCGTGTGGGAGACCGCGGTCGGCAAGGTCGGCGTCATCATCTGCTACGACCGGCACTTCCCCGAGGCGTGGCGCGAGCTGGGGCTGAACGGCGCCCACCTCGCCTTCAACCCGAACGCCACGAAGCCGGGCCTGTCGAACCGCCTCTGGGAGGTCGAGCAGCCCGCCGCCGCGGTCGCGAACGGCTACTTCGTGCTGGCGCCGAACCGCGTCGGCCGCGAGGACAACGAGTACGGCGACGAGGCCGTCACCTTCTACGGCAGGAGCCAGATCGTCGACCCGCGCGGCAACTACGTCGGCGACCTCGGATCCGGCGAGCACGAGGAGCTCGTCATCCGCGACCTGGACATGGACCTCGTGCAGCAGATGCGCGACGACTGGCAGTTCTATCGCGATCGCCGGCCCGACTCCTACGGTGAGATCACGACCCCCTGAGCGAGCGGAGCACACCATGGCCACGACCCTCATCACCGGCGGCACCGTCGTCAACGCGACCGGCACCGGCGCCGCCGATGTCCTGATCGACGGCGAGACGATCGCCGCGGTGCTCGCTCCCGGCTCGACGCTGCTCGGCCACGACCTGGCCGCATCCGTCGACACCGTCATCGACGCGACCGGCAAGTACGTGATCCCCGGCGGGATCGACGCGCACACGCACATGGAGATGCCGTTCGGCGGCACCAACGCGAGCGACACGTTCGAGACCGGCACGCGGGCCGCCGCGATCGGCGGCACCACGAGCATCGTGGACTTCGTCGTGCAGTACCCCGAGCAGAACATCCTCGACCAGTACCGGGCGTGGCACGAGAAGGCCGCCGGCAACTGCGCGATCGACTACGGGTTCCACCAGATCCTCTCCGACGTGCAGGACTCGTCGCTGACCGCGATGGACGAGCTGATCGCCGAGGGGGTCACGAGCTTCAAGCTGTTCATGGCCTACAAGGGCGTCTTCCTCTCCGACGACGGCCAGATCCTGCGGGCCTTCCAGAAGGGCGCCGACAACGGCGCGATGATGATGATGCACGCCGAGAACGGCGCCATCATCGACGTGCTCGTGCAGCAGGCCCTCGCCGAGGGGAGGACGACGCCGTTCTTCCACGGCACGACCCGCCCGTGGCAGGCGGAGGAGGAGGCCACGCATCGCGCGATCATGATCGCCGATCTGACCGGTGCGCCGCTGTACGTCGTGCACGTGAGCGCGAAGCAGGCCGTGGAGCAGATCGCCGCCGCCCGGGACCGCGGCCTCAACGTCTTCGGCGAGACCTGCCCGCAGTATCTCTATCTCTCCCTCGAGGACCAGCTCGGCGCGTCGAGCGAGGAATGGGGGGACTTCGAGGGGGCCAAGTGGGTGTGCTCGACACCGCTGCGTTCGAAGCACGAGGGCCATCAGCACCACATGTGGCAGAGCCTGCGCACGAACGACATCCAGATGGTCTCGACCGACCACTGCCCGTTCTGCATGAAGGGGCAGAAGGACATGGGGATCGGCGACTTCTCGAAGATCCCGAACGGCATCGGATCGGTCGAGCACCGCATGGACCTCATGTACCAGGGGGTCGTCACGGGGCGGATCACCCTCCCGCGCTGGGTCGAGCTCACCAGCACCACGCCCGCGCGGATGTTCGGCATGTACGGCAAGAAGGGCGTCATCCAGCCCGGCGCCGACGGCGACGTCGTCGTGTACGACCCGAACGGTCACACCTCGATCGGCATCGGAGCGGGCAGGACGCACCACATGAACATGGACTACTCGGCCTGGGAGGGCTTCGAGATCGACGGGCACGTCGACACCGTCGTCTCGCGCGGTGCCGTCGTCGTCGACGACAGCGGCTACGTCGGATCGAAGGGCCACGGCGCATACATCAAGCGCGGGCTCAGCCAGTACCTCATCTGACCGCATCCGCCGCCCTTCACCCGACACGAAAGGGGCACGACATGGACTTCGGCGTCGTCCTGCAGACGAACCCGCCCGCCGCCCGCACGGTGCAGCTCGCCCAGCTCGCCGAGGCGCACGGGTTCAGCCACGTATGGACCTTCGACTCGCACCTGCTCTGGCAGGAGCCATACGTCGTGCACTCGGCGATCCTGAACGCCACCAAGCGCATCACGGTGGGGCCGTTCGTGACGAACCCGGCGACGCGCGACTGGACGGTCACCGCATCGGTGTTCGCGACGCTCAACGAGATGTACGGCAACCGCACGATCTGCGGCATCGGCCGCGGGGACTCGGCCGTGCGGGTGACGAACGGCAAGCCGACGACGCTGAAGGAGCTGCGCCAGGCGATCCACGTCATCCGGGAGCTCGGCAACTCGCGACCGGTCGAGCACAACGGCGCGACGCTGCAGTTCCCGTGGAGCCGCGGCTCGGAGCTCGACGTGTGGGTCGCCGCCTACGGCCCCCTCGCGCTGAAGCTCACCGGCGAGGTCGGCGACGGCTTCATCCTGCAGCTGGCCGACCTCGACATCGCCGAGTGGATGATCCGCGTCGTCAAGGATGCGGCGGCCGCCGCCGGACGCGACCCCGAGTCGATCGCGTTCTGCGTCGCGGCCCCCATGTACATCGGCGACGACATCGACCACATGCGGGACCAGTGCCGCTGGTTCGGCGGGATGGTGGGCAACCACGTCGCCGACATCGTCGCGAAGTACGGCGCGGACGGAGACGTGCCGGCGGCCCTCACCGACTACATCGCGGGGCGCGAGGGATACGACTACAACTCGCACGGCAAGTCCGGCAACGACCACGTCGACTTCGTGCCCGATGAGATCGTGGACCGGTTCTGCATCCTCGGCACCGCCGATCAGCACATCGCGAAGCTCGAAAAGCTGCGCGAGCTCGGCGTGACGCAGTTCGCCGGATACCTCCAGCACGACAACAAGGAGGAGACGCTGCGGGTCTACGGCGAGACCGTGATCCCCGCCCTCTCGGACCGCATCACGGCCAAGCGATGACCACGCCCGCCTCGCCCGAGCCCGGCGCCCCCGCCGTCGGAGTCGCCGACGTGGACGGGACCGCGAGACGCCGGGGTCCGAGGCGCCGTCGCCCGGGCGGGCGGGGAATGCTGCGGCCCGTGGCGTACGGCATCGCCGGCGTGCTCGCCATCGCGGTGCTGTGGGAGCTCTACAAGCTGCTCGGCCCGGCCGACGGCGTGGTGATCGGGGGGCTGCGCGTGCTGCCGCGCACGACCGACCTCGCGATGCCGCACGTGTGGGAGATGGCCGCGCGACTGCTCGAGCCGGTCACCTCCTCACCGTCGGCGAAGCCGCTCTGGCTCGAGGTGCTGCTGGCCTCCCTCGTCACCCTCGGCATCGCGGCCGTCGGCTGGCTCGTCGGCATCGTCGTCGGCTTCGCGTTCGCGCTGCTGATGCAGCGGTGGCGGCTGGCCGAGTGGGCGCTGCTGCCGTGGATCGTGCTGAGCCAGACCGTGCCGCTCATCGCCTTCGCACCCATCGTGAAGAGCTGGGGGTCGCGGGTCGAGATCGGCGCGTTCCAGTGGGCGGACTGGATGAGCGTCGCGCTCATCGCCAGCTACCTCGCCTTCTTCCCGGTCGCCGTCGGCGCGCTCCGCGGGCTCCAATCGCCCGACCGCATCCACACCGAGCTGATGCACACCTACGCCGCGAGCTCGTGGCAGACGCTCCTGCGCCTGCGACTCCCCGCCGCCGTGCCCTACCTCATCCCGGCCCTCCGCCTCGGAGCCGCCGGCGCCGTGGTCGGCGCGGTCGTCGCCGAGGTGTCGACGGGACTCCAGGGCGGCATCGGCCGCATCCTGATCCAGTACGCGGGGCAGGCCTCGGGCGACCCGGCCAAGCCCTGGGGACCGATCTTCGGAGCGATCCTGCTCGGACTGGTCGCCGCCGGCTCCGTGGCCCTCCTGGGCGTGGTGCTGAAGAACTACCGACGCGGAGAGGACAACGCGTGACACAGGACATCGTGCCGGGCACCCCGGCCGTCACGGTCACGGGGGTCGACAAGACCTTCGAGACCCGGAGCGGCCAAGTGCATGCGCTGCAGGGCATCGACCTCGAGGTCGCCGCGGGCGAGTTCGTCTCCCTCATCGGACCGTCCGGATGCGGCAAGTCGACGCTCATGCGCCTGATCGCCGATCTCGACCAGGCGACGAGCGGGTCGATCTCGGTCTTCGGCAAGCCGCCCGGCCGCGCGCGCCGGGACCAGGACTACGGCATCGCGTTCCAGCAGGCGGGCCTGCTCCCCTGGCGGACGGTCGCCGGCAACGTCTCGCTGCCGCTCGAGCTGCACGGCGACCGGGGCCGCGCCGGACGGGTCGCGGAGCTGCTCGAGATGGTCGGCCTGTCGGACTTCGGCGACCGCTATCCCGACCAGCTCTCCGGGGGGATGCAGCAGCGCGTCGCGATCGCCCGCGCCCTGGCCGAACGACCCAAGCTGCTGCTCATGGACGAGCCGTTCGGCGCGCTCGACGAGATGACGCGGGAGCGGATGCAGACCGAGCTCGTGCGCATCTGCGCCGAGACGGGCGCCGCGGTCGTGTTCGTGACCCACTCGATCCCGGAGGCGGTGTTCCTCTCCGACCGGGTCGTCGTGATGTCGCCGCGTCCCGGCCGGATCCAGGAGATCGTGCCGATGCGACTCGAGAGCACGTCCTCGCGCACCGAGGCGCTGCGCGAGGACGAGACGTTCTTCGCGATGGTGACCGCCGTACGCGAGGCGCTGCACCAGGGCAGCCACGCGCCCCGCGGCGTGGAGAACCGGTGATGGCCGCGGTCGCGGCGGGGCCCGCACGCGACCGCGCCTGGCTGCGCGTCGCGGCGCCCGTGCTCGTGGGCGTCTTCGTGCTCGCGCTCTGGCAGATCCTGGTGACCGTCGGCGGGGTCAGCGACTACCTGCTCCCGAGCCCTGCGGCGATCGCCGCCGAGTTCGCCGCGTTCGCGCCCGCGATCGGCGCCGCCGCCCTCACCACCGGGACGAACGCACTCGTCGGGCTCGTCGTGGGATCGATCCTCGGCATCGGCCTCGCCGCCCTCGCCGCCCGGTGGCGGGTGCTCGACATGATGAGCGCCCCCGTCGTCGCCGGGCTCGCGGTCATCCCGATCGTCGCGCTCGCACCGGTGCTGAACTCGATGTTCGGCGCCGACAGCCAGGTCGGGCGGCAGACCATCGCCGCCCTCGCCTCCTTCGTGCCGGTCTTCGTCAACACCCTCCGCGGATTCCGGCAGGTGCTGCCCGTGCACCGCGACCTGATGCGCGCATACGCCGCGAGCCCGGGGCACGTGCTGCGCGCCGTGACCCTTCCGACGGCCGTGCCGTTCGTCTTCACCGGCATCCGGCTCGCGTCCTCGCTCGCCGTCATCTCCGCGCTCGTCGCCGAGTACTTCGGCGGCCCCCGCGGCGGTCTCGGCGCCATGATCTCGACCTCCGCCGCCACGAGCGCCTACGCGCGCGCATGGGCCTACGTGTTCGCGGCCATCCTGCTCGGGCTCCTCTTCTACGTCGTCGCCCTGCTGCTCGAGCGCCTGGCGGTCCGCCGCCCCCGCTGAGCCCCTTCCCGTCCTGACGCCACCCGGGCGCCGGAATGCACCACCGCACATGAAAGGAACGACATGAGACACAGCACACGCCGCATGCTCACGGCAGCCTCGCTCGCCGCCGTCGGCGCCCTCGTTCTCGCCGCCTGCTCGGGCGGCTCGAGCGGCTCGGGCTCGTCGGCCGACGCCGACGGCGACCTCACCCCGGTGAAGCTGCAGCTGCAGTGGCTGCCGCAGGGCCAGTTCGCCGGCTACTTCGCGGCCGTCGACCAGGGCTTCTTCGAGGAGGAGGGACTGGACGTCGAGATCATCCCGTCGGGCGGCGACATCGTGCCCCAGGACGCGCTCGCCAACGGGGACGTCGACTACGCCATCGCCTGGGTGCCGAAGGTGCTCGGCTCGATCGAGGCCGGGGCGGACCTCACCAACATCGCGCAGATCTTCCAGCGCTCGGGCACCCTGCAGGTGGCCTGGGCCGACTCGGGCATCACGTCGGTCGCCGACTTCGAGGGCAAGAAGATCGGGTCGTGGGGCTTCGGCAACGAGTGGGAGATCTTCGCCGCGATGGCCGCCGAGGGCCTGGACGCCTCGACCGTCGAGATCATCACACAGGACTTCAACATGAACGCGTTCCTGCAGGGCGACATCGACGCGGCCCAGGCGATGACCTACAACGAGTACGCGCAGCTGCTCGAGACGGTCGACCCCGACACGGGCGAGCTCTACACGCCCGAGGACTTCGCCGTCATCGACTACGAGGACACCGAGGGCGCCATGCTCCAGGATGCCATCTGGGCCGACACCGAGCGCCTCGAGAGCGACACCGAGTACCAGGAGACGACGGTCGCGTTCCTGAAGGCCGTCATCAAGGGCTGGGCGTACGCCGCCGAGGACCCCGAGGCCGCCTCGGAGATCACGATCGCCGCCGGCTCCGGATGGGGCCCGAGCCACGAGCTCTGGATGGTGAACGAGACGAACAAGCTCATCTGGCCGTCCCCCGACGGCATCGGGATCATCGACGAGGCCGCGTGGGACAAGACGGTGGCCGGGGCCCTGGCCGCGGTCAACGAGACGGGTGCGCACCTGATCACCGAGGAGCCGCCGGCGAGCGCATACTCGAACGAGTGGATCCAGAAGGCGCTGGAGGACCTGGAGGACTCGGGACTCGATCTCACCGGCGAGAGCTTCTCGCCGATCGAGGTCACCCTGCAGGAGGGCGGACAGTAGTCCGCCCGACGGTCGGGCGGGCACGGCCCGCCCGACCGTCACCCCGCGACGACGCGAAAGACGAGGAACCTCCCATGACCGACGGCCCCGGGCTCGACGCCCTCACCCACGACCTCGACCGCGCGCACGTGTTCCACTCGTGGTCCGCCCAGGCCGCCCTCGATCCGCTCGTGATCGCGGGCGGGCTCGGCACCCGGGTGTGGGACCACGCCGGCCGCACCTACCTCGACTTCTCCAGCCAGCTGGTGAACGTCAACATCGGGCATCAGCATCCGGCGGTCGTGAACGCCATCCGCGAGCAGGCGGAGCTTCTCGCCACGATCGCCCCCTCCACCGCGAACCTCACCCGCGGCGAGGCCGCGAAGCGCATCGTGGCCCGGGCGCCGGAAGGGTTCTCGAAGGTGTTCTTCACCAACGGCGGCGCCGACGCGAATGAGAACGCCATCCGCCTGGCTCGACTGCACACGGGCCGCGACAAGGTGCTCTCGCGCTATCGCTCGTACCACGGCAACACGGGTGCGGCGATCGTCGCGACCGGCGACTGGCGCCGCATCCCCAACGAGTACGCACGTGGGCACGTGCACTTCTTCGGCCCGTATCTGTATCGCTCCGAGTTCTGGGCGACCAGCCCCGAGGAGGAGACCGCGCGTGCGCTGCACCACCTCGAGCGGGTCGTGCAGGCCGAGGGCGCGAGCGGCATCGCCGCGATCCTCCTGGAGTCGATCCCCGGCACGGCGGGCATCATGGTGCCGCCTCCCGGGTATCTCGCGGGTGTCCGGGCGATCTGCGACCGCTACGGCATCCTCCTCATCCTCGACGAGGTCATGGCCGGCTTCGGCCGCACCGGCCGCTGGTTCGCCTTCCACGGGCACGACGTCGTGCCGGATCTCATCACCTTCGCCAAGGGCGTCAACTCCGGCTACGTGCCGGTCGGCGGCGTCATCATCTCGGACGAGATCGCGGCGACGTTCGACGAGCGCGTGTTCCCCGGCGGCCTGACCTATTCCGGCCATCCACTGGCTGCCGCATCCATCGTCGCGACCCTCGACGCGATGGAGTCCGAGGGCATCGTGGAGAACGCACGGCGCGTGGGGGCGGAGGTGATCGGGCCGGCGCTGCGGTCGCTCGGGGAGAAGCACGAGGTGATCGGCGAGGTGCGCGGCGAGGGGGTCTTCTGGGCTCTCGAGCTCGTCGCCGATCGCGCCACCCGCGAGCCCCTGCCGGCGGCGGCGATGGGCGCACTCAAGAAAGACCTGCTCGCGCGCGGCCTGCTGCCGTTCGTGCAGGACAATCGCATCCACGTCGTTCCGCCCTGTGTCGTCACCGACGACGACGTCGCGGAGGCGGTCGAGATCTACGACGCCGCTCTCGCGGCGCTGTAGTGCTGGTCGGACGACCACCCCGCGCAGACCCCAACCGGATGCGGCGCTGCATCCGGTTCACGAAAGAAGACGTGAGACAAGGAGAGATAACGTGAGCGAGACACTGGACCACTGGGTCGGCGGAGCCGCCTGGCCGGGCGAATCGACCCGCACCGCGCCCGTCTACAACCCCGCGCTCGGCGCCGTGCAGAAGGAGGTACGGCTGGCGAGCGCCGCGGATGTCGGCGCCGCCGTCGCCGCGACCGCCGCCGCCTGGCCGGCATGGCGCGACACCTCGATCGCGAAGCGCACCTCGGTGCTGTTCGCGTTCCGGGAGCTCCTCAACGCCCGCAAACACGAGCTCGCCGAGATCCTCACCTCCGAGCACGGCAAGGTGCTCTCGGACGCCCTCGGCGAGATCGCCCGCGGCCTCGAGGTCGTCGACTTCGCCTGCGGCGTCGGGCACCTGACCAAGGGCTCGTACTCCGAGAACGTCTCGACCGGCGTCGACGTCTACACCGTGCGACAGCCGCTCGGGGTCGTGGGCATCATCAGCCCGTTCAACTTCCCGGCGATGGTGCCGCTCTGGTTCTTCCCGATCGCGCTGGCGGCGGGCAACGCCGTCGTGCTGAAGCCGAGTGAGAAGGACCCCACCGCCTCGATCTGGCTCGCGGAGCTCCTGCGCGAAGCGGGGCTCCCCGACGGCGTGCTCACAGTCGTCAACGGCGACAAGGAGGCCGTCGACGCACTGCTCGACCATCCCGACGTCCGCTCGATCTCGTTCGTCGGCTCGACGCCCATCGCCCAGTACATCTACCAGCGGGCGGCCGCGAACGGAAAGCGCGTGCAGGCGCTCGGCGGAGCCAAGAACCACATGCTCGTCCTGCCGGATGCGGACCTCGACCTCGCCGCCGACGCCGCCGTGAACGCGGGCTTCGGCTCGGCCGGCGAACGCTGCATGGCCGTGTCGGTCGTGCTCGCGACCGACCAGATCGCCGACGCGCTCGTGACGAAGGTGACCGAGCGGATGGCGACCCTCCGCACCGGCGACGGCACCCGCGGCTGCGACATGGGCCCGCTCATCACCCGCGAGCACCGCGACAAGGTGGCCGGATACCTCGACGTCGCCGCATCCGACGGCGCGACGGTCGTGGTGGACGGGCGCGGGGTCGAGGTCGACGGCGCGGCGGACGGGTTCTGGCTGGGCCCCACCCTGATCGACCGCGTCCCGCTCGACTCGGCCGTGTACACCGACGAGATCTTCGGCCCGGTGCTGTCGATCGTGCGCGTCGCCGGGTACGAGGACGGCCTCGAGATCATCAACGGCAGCCGGTACGGCAACGGCACGGCGATCTTCACGAACGACGGCGGGGCCGCACGCCGGTTCCAGCGCGAGGTGCAGGTCGGGATGGTGGGAGTCAATGTGCCGATCCCGGTGCCCGTCGCGTACCACTCGTTCGGCGGGTGGAAGGCATCGCTCTTCGGCGACGCGAAGGCCTACGGTCCGCACGGCTTCGACTTCTTCAGCCAGGAGAAGGCGATCACGAGCCGCTGGCTTGACCCCTCGCACGCGGGCGTGAACCTGGGCTTTCCGCAGAACGCATAGACACGGGGGGCGTTCTCGCACCCAAGCCCGCTAGGCGGCGCGGTGGGATGCGGCCGCATGCCCCCGGCGGCCTGCGGGCGCCTCCCGCCAGTCCCGATGCCAGCGTCCACATCCCACCGCGGCGCTCCGCTCGCGAATCGGCCACGCGCAACCCTGGGTGAGCAGGATGCGGGCGGCTACCCTGGCGTCGTAAGCAATCCGCGCCGGATGTCCCGGCCTGGCCTCGCAGATCGGAGGTTCCCCATGTCCATCAGCGCCGCACACCCCATCCGTGAGCACAAGGCGATCGTCGGCGAGCCCGAGGTCGTCGAGGACGCCCAGAGCCTCGCGCGCGGCGTCGAGCAGGACCCGGCCTGGCTCGCGCTGAAGGACGCGGCGATCGCGCTGCAGGGGCTCCAGATGCAGGACGGCTCCGTGCCGGACGACGACGACATCCCCGCCGCGCGGATGCAGGTGAAGACGATCGTGAGCGCGATCCGCGAACTCGCTCCGCGGTTCCCGCACGATGCCGGGTACCTCGAGGCGCTCGTGGGCGACTTCCTGCGCTGGAGCGCCGAGGGGTTCGGCGTGCCGGACTTCTTCGACGCGCTCGTGGCGTTCCAGCCGCAGCAGCACCGCGTCGACGGTCTCCGGCACCTCGTCGTGTTCCCGATGTACACGCAGAACGGGTCCCGCGACCGCTACGTCGAGGCGGTGCTGGTCGAGGTCGTCTGGCCGGAGTTCATCGCCGCCCTCGAGGCCGAGTACACGAACCGGCTGTTCGTCTCTCTCCGGCTCGTGGACTTCACCCCGGGGTACGACACGAACTCCGCCGTGCTGTTTCCCGAGACGGTCGCGAGCTCCACGGTGCCGGTGTTCACCTGGGGAGCGATCTTCCAGGACCGCGAGGCCGCACGCTACCGGCACGTGGTGGCCGCGGCATCCGAGATCACGAAGCTCGACCTGCCCGAGGACGCCGCCAGGATGCTGACCGACCAGGCGCTCACCGAGCAGACGTTCGTGATGTGGGACATCATCCACGACCGCACGCACATGCGCGGCGATCTGCCGTTCGATCCGTTCATGATCAAGCAGCGGATGCCGTACTTCCTCTACGCGCTGGAGGAGCTGCGCTGCGATCTGACCGCGTTCCGGGAGTGCGTCCGCATCCGCGCCCGCCTGCAGGCCCGCCTCGACGAGGGCGACGAGCTCAGCGCCGCCGAGCGGGACATGCTGCAGCACGCGCGACTCGCGCAGTACGCGGTGGTGTTCGACCGGATCTTCCGGTTCGCGATCACCGGGTCGCGGGCGCGCAACTACGACGGGCTCGGCGGTCAGCTGCTGTTCGCGTGGCTGCACCGGCACGACGTGCTGCACTGGACCGACACGCGGCTCACGATCGACTGGGATGAGGTGCCGGATGCGGTCGTGGCCCTCGCCGACGCCATCGACCGGCTCTACTGGGAGTCGATCGACCGGCCGAAGACGGCGCACTGGCTCGCCGCCTACGAGCTCGTGCGCGGCGTGCTGACGCCGCATCCGGCCTCGCGCTGGGCGCGGGGGCTACCCGAGGAGGTGCTCGCGGGACCGCCGTCAGGCTTCACCGACGAGGTGCGCGAGGACGAGTTCCCGCTGTCGATGTTCTACGAGGCGCTGGAGCGGAAGATGCGCCCCGTGATCGCCTCGACCGAGGGCATCCGCGGCAGCGACTGACGGCTGCGGACTGACGGCTGCGGACTGACGGCTGCGGACTGACGGCTGCGGCCGGCCCGCGAGGTGCGGCGGCCTGCCCGCGACAGGAGGTCTGCTCCGGAACAGGACGATCGGCGCGGGATCGTCCTGTATTCGGGCAGTCCTCCTGTGCCGGGGACGCAGCTCCACGACCCGGCCGGAGACGACGTGGCTAGATTGGATGTCCGTGACCACTCTCCACGACCCCGCCGTCCGCGGCTTCGCCTCCGACAACTACTCCGGCGTGCACCCGGAGGTGCTCGCGGCGATCGAGGCTGCGAACGGCGGCCACCAGATCGCCTACGGCGAGGACGTCTACACGGCCCGCCTGCAGGACGTCTTGGCGCAGCACTTCGGCGCGGGTGTCGAGGCCTTCCCCGTCTTCAACGGAACCGGCGCGAACGTGACCGCGCTGCAGTCGATGCTCCCGCGCTGGGGTGCGGTCATCGCCGCCTCGTCCGCGCACATCAACGTCGACGAGGGCGGCGCCCCCGAGCGCGTGGGCGGCATGAAGCTGCTCACTGTGCCGGCCGAGGACGGCAAGCTCACCCCCGAGCTCGTCGACCGCGAGGCGTGGGGATGGGGCGACGAGCATCGGGCGCAGCCGCTCGTGGTGTCCATCACGCAGTCGACCGAGCTCGGCACGCTCTACACGCCCGACGAGGTCCGCGCCCTCGCCGACCACGCGCACGGGCACGGGATGCGGCTGCACCTCGACGGCGCCCGGATCTCGAACGCCGCGGCCTCCCTCGACGTGCCGCTGGCGGCCTTCACGCGGGACGCGGGCGTCGATGTGCTGAGCTTCGGCGGCACGAAGAACGGCGCGCTCGGCGCGGAGGCGATCGTCGTGCTGGAGCCGGCCGCATCCGCAGGACTCACGTATCTGCGCAAGCTCAACATGCAGCTCGCCTCGAAGATGCGCTTCGTCTCGGCGCAGCTCGTGGCGCTGCTCGAGGGCGACCTGTGGCTCCGGAACGCGCGTCACTCGAACGCGATGGCGCAGCGCCTGCGCGGGGGCGTCGAGGCGGGGCTCGCCGACGGCTCGGTGCGCGGCGTCGCGTTCACGCAGCCCACGCAGGCCAACGGCGTCTTCGCGACACTGCCCGGCGTGGTCGCGGATCGCCTGCGCGAGAGCTTCCGCTTCTACGATTGGAGCGGATCGGATGCGGCGCGCCGCGAGGTGCGCTGGATGTGCTCGTTCGACACGACCGAGCACGACGTCGACGCGTTCGTCGCCGCGATCGCCCGCGAGACCTCCGCATCCTGACCCGAAAGTCTCCCCGGAGTGGGGAGATCTCGCTTCCTTCGTCGGTCGTCAGCGACCCCGGCCGCTGACCCGAAAGTCTCCCCGCCCCGGTTCTGTTGAACAGGCGCATTGCCTGGACTTTCCCCACCCCACGGAGTGCCCCGCCAGGGGCGCGGAGAAGCTGAGCCGAGAGTCCGCCCCGAAGGTCTCCGCTCTCGGTCCCTGAGCGAGGAGCACAGCTCCGAGACGAAGGGGCGCGGAACCCGCTCCGTGGGCGCCGCGCCCGCCCGGGATCAGCGCAGCGCGCCCACCGAGGCGAGGCCGAGACGCACCAGGCTGCCCCGTCCGCCCTCCATCTCCGCGGCGAGCGCGTCGGATGCGGCCTCCGACGGCTCCATCCACGTCACCTCCAGAGCATCCTGGCGCGGCTCGCACGTGCCCGTCACGGGCACGACGTACGCGAGCGACACCGAGTGCTGGCGGTCGTCGTGGAACGCGCTCAGCCCCGGCATCGGGAAGTACTCGGCGACGGTGAAAGGCGTCGGCGACGGCGGGAGCAGCGGGAACGCCATAGGGCCGAGGTCGTTCTCGAGGTGTCGGAACAGCGCGTCGCGGACGGTCTCCCCGTAGCGCACGCGCCCGGACACGATCGTGCGGGTGATCTCGCCGAGCGGCGTCGCGCGCAGCAGGATGCCGACCTGCGTCACCTGGCCGAGCCCGTCGGTGCGCACCGGGATCGCCTCGACGTAGAGCATCGGCAGACGCCGGCGCATCTCGGCCAGCTCCACGTCGCTGAGCCACGCGGGGTTCGAGGCGCTGCCGGGCAGCGAACCGCCCGCGCTCCCGCCGAGACCCAAGGGGTCGCGCTCGGCGCTGTCGTCCTCGGGCTCGTTCGGATCGGGATCGGGAGTACGAACCGGCATGTGTCCTGTATACCCCACCGGCTCTCCCCGGTCGTCTGCGCGCCGGCGGTGCCCGATCCCTGGCGGGTGTCCGCGGCCGGTGTCAGGATGGTGCGGTGAACCTCACCGATGCCCTCGCCGACGACGTCGTCCTGTGGTCGGCCGGCTCTCCCGCCGGCAAGCCTCTGCTCGTGCTGCTGCACGGCTACGGCTCCGACGAACGCGACCTCTTCGGCCTCGTCCCGCACCTTCCCGACACGTTCGCCTACGCGGCCGTCCGCGCGCCCCTCGCGCCCTCGTGGCCCGCCCCCGGCTACTCCTGGTACCCGATCGAGGGTCTCGACGGACGGGACCCGCAGCGGGTGACGGATGCGGCGGAGCGCCTGGCCGAGTGGATCGACGCGCGCACCGAGGCCCCCGCCGTCGCGCTCCTCGGGTTCTCGCAGGGCGGTGCGGTCGCCCTGCAGGCGCTGCGGCTGCATCCGGAGCGGTTCGCGTTCGCCGTGAACCTCAGCGGCTACGCCGCGCCCGGGGTGCTGCCGGGCGACACGGTGCTCGCCGAGCGACGCCCGCCGGTGTTCTGGGGGCGGGGCAGCCATGACGAGGTGATCCCCGAGCCGCTCGTCACGCGCACGGTCGAATGGCTTCCCGCTCACGCGGACCTCAGCGGACGCGTCTATCCGGGGCTCGCGCACAGCGTGTCCGCGGAGGAACTGGCCGACGTCCGCCAGTTCCTCGAGAAGCAGCTCGATCGGCTCTCCGCCCCGCCGTCCTGACTCGAAAGCCCCGTCTTCTCGGTCCCTGAGCGAGGAGCACAGCTCCGAGACGAAGGGACGCGGTGCACTCCTTCGTCCGGCTCACCTGTCGCGTCCTGCCGGTCTCGGCGACCGGAGGCGACAGGTGAACGGCACTTTCGCCACCCTCCGCGCCGAGCCGAACGAAACCGACCCGGACGAAACCGAGCCGGACGAATCGGTGTCGCTGCCCTGTCGGGCGAGCCGCATCCGGGATATCGTGATGGTTCCTGTTCTTGAGCGAAAAGGCCTTTACCGGTGATCTCCTTCGACGGCTCCGCGACCACGCGCTGACCCCGTCGACCACCGTGCCCGCATCGCGGGCGCCCGGGTGTCAGTGCTTCCACCGACATCCCGGAGGCACCATGCCCGCTCCTCTGCCCGCGGTCGTCCTCGACCGCCTCTCGTTCTCGTGGCCCGACGGCACCCCGGCGCTGCACGACGTCTCCGGTACGTTCGGCGCGGATCGCACGGGCCTCGTCGGCCGCAACGGCTCCGGCAAGTCGACGCTCCTGCATCTCATCGCGGGATCGCTGACCCCGACGTCCGGACGGGTGTCGACCGTCGGCGACGTCGCCATGCTGACGCAGCGGCTGACGCTCGACGCCGACCGGCCGGTCGCCGATCTCCTCGGCGTGGCCGACACGCTTGCGGCCGTGCGCGCCGTGGAGTCGGGCGACGTCAGCCCGCACTGGTTCGACGTGATCGGCGACGACTGGGACGTCGAGGCCCACGCCGTCGCCGCGCTCGCGGACGCGGGACTGCCGCCGGACGCCCTGGACCGCTCGGTGTCGGAGCTCTCCGGCGGCGAGGCGACCCTCGTCGCCGTCGCCGGAGTCCGCGCCCGCCGGGCGGCGATCACGCTCCTTGACGAGCCGACGAACAACCTCGATCGCGACGCCCGCGCACGGCTCGGCGAGATGGTCCGCGGATGGCACGGCTCCCTCGTCGTCGTCAGCCACGACGTGGGTCTGCTCGACCTCATGGACGACACCGCGGAGCTCTACGACGACGCGCTCACCACGTTCGGCGGCGGCTACACGCGCTGGCGCGCCTGGGTGGACTCCGAGCAGGATGCCGCCCGCCAGGCCGAGCGCACCGCCGCGCAGGCGGTGCGCCGGGAGAAGCGCGAACGGATCGAGGCCGAGACGAAGCTCGCCCACCGCGCGCAGGTCGGCAAGAAGGCGCAGGCCGAGAAACGGGTGCCGGGGATCGTCGCCGGCGGGCGCAAGCGCGCGGCGCAGGTGTCGGCGGGCAGGCTGCGAGGTCTCGTCGAGGACCGGGAGGCCACGGCGCGGTCCGCCCTCGCGGCCGCGGAACACCGCATCCGGAACGACGACTCCGTGCGCATCGATCTGCCCGACCCGGCCGTGGCCGCGGGCCGGCGCATCGCCACGCTCGGCGACGGCGAGCGCACCTGGGTCGTGCAGGGCCCTGAACGCGTCGCGATCGTGGGCCCGAACGGCACCGGCAAGACGACGCTGCTGGAACGTCTCGTGCGCGGCGCCTCGAGCGCGGAGTCCTCGTCCGGGGATGCCGTTCGGGCCTCGCTCGGAGACACCGTTCAGGATGCAGGACATTCCAGCCGCAGCACGGCGCGGCCCGCGCCGAACAGCGGCGACGGCGCGCCGCGTCCGGCAGACGTCCTGCTTGCGGCACGGGGCACGGCGCACACCGAGCGCGTCGGCTACCTGCCGCAGCGTCTCGACAGGCTCCACGACGCCGCGTCGGTGCTCGAGAACGTGCAGAGGGCTGCTCCGCACGCACCGACGGCGCAGTTGCGTGATCGGCTCGCGCGGTTCCTGCTGCGCGGCGCGACCGTGGATCGCCCCGTCGCCGTGCTGTCGGGCGGAGAGCGGTTCCGGGTCTCGCTGGCGCAGCTGCTGCTCACCGACCCGCCGCCGCAGCTGCTCGTGCTCGACGAGCCGACGAACAACCTCGACCTCGACACCGTCGACCAGCTCGTCGACGCGTTGCGGGGGTATCGAGGCGCGGTGATCGTCGTGAGCCACGACGACGCGTTCCTCGACCGCCTGGGACTCGACCTCGCCCTGGAGCTCCGCGACGGCCGGATGCGGGAGACCTCGCGCGACACGGCGAACGAGGCATAGAGGACGCGAGCGGGAGGGCACGTGGCAGGCAGGCCGAGCCGCAGAGACCGACCCGTGGAGAACGGCACATAGGAAGGGCATAGCAGGGACAAAGCCCCGGGACGGGTCGATCACGGATGCTGGTGCACACGAAGCCGACCCTCTGGAGCCGATCATGACCCGTATCCCCGAACCGGAACAGACCCCCCAAGGACCCGCCTACGAAGGCCGCCTGCTCGACCGCGTCGACGAGGAGGTCGTCGACCAGGGCGCGCCGTTCGACATCCGCACTCTGATCAGCCGCCGCGGCGTGCTGAGCCTGGTCGGGCTCGGGGCGGGGGCCGCCGTGCTGGCCGCGTGCGCGCCCGCCGCGTCGTCCAGCAGCGGCACCTCCACGTCCACCGCCACGGCGACGCCGAGCCCGAGCGCCACCTCGACCACGACGGGCACGCTGCCCGCCGGCGAGATCCCCGACGAGACGGCGGGACCCTATCCGGCCGACGGCTCGAACGGCGTCGATGTGCTCGAGCAGTCCGGCATCGTGCGCAGCGACATCCGCTCGAGCATCGACGGCGGCGCCACCGCCGAGGGTGTGCCGATGACCTTCTCGCTCACCATCCTCGACATGGCGAACGACGACGTGCCGTTCGAGAACGTCGCCGTCTACGCCTGGCACTGCGACGCCCAGGGCGGATACTCGATGTATTCCGACGGCCTCGAGGACGTCACGTACCTCCGCGGCGTGCAGGTGGCCGACAGCACGGGAACGGTCACCTTCACCTCGATCTTCCCGGCCTGCTACACCGGCCGCTGGCCGCACATCCACTTCGAGGTCTACCCCGACGTCGACCAGATCACCGACGCCACGAACGCGATCGCGACCTCGCAGGTCGCCCTCCCGGAGGACGTCTGCAACACGGTCTACGCGCTGTCCGAGTACAGCGGGTCCAGCCGCAACCTGTCGGGGGTCACGCTCGACAGCGACAACGTGTTCGGCGAGGACGGCGGCGCGCTGCAGATGGCCACCGTCACTGGCGACGCCACGTCGGGCTACGCGGTCTCGCTGGTCGTCCGCGTCGACACGACGACGACTCCCTCCCTCTCCGCCGCTCCGTCGGGGGGCGGTCAGGGAGGCGGCCCCGGCCGTTGATCCCCTTCCACCCGACCCGTTAGGACCACACCCATGCTGCAGAACCTCACCGGATGGCACGCGCTGATCATCCTCGCCGTCGTGCTCCTCGTCTTCGGAGCCGCCAAGCTCCCGGCGCTCGCCAAGAGCGTCGGCCAGTCCGTCCGCATCCTGAAATCCGAGACCGTCGACCCGGCGGCCCAGGATGCGGACGCCACCGCACCGGCTGCCGCGCCGGATCAGAGCGGTCGCCTGACCGCGATCTCGGCGCCCGGGCACACCGCGCCCGGGCACACCGGGTCATGACCACCGCCACCGCCGCGCCGACGCGGATGCCGCTCGCGGCGCACGCACGGGAGGCGCGCACGAGGGCGTTGCGCGCGGCGGTGGCCGTCGCGATCGGCGTCGTGGCCGGATACCTCCTGTCGGATCAGATCCTGGAGGTCCTGCGCACGCCGATCGCGGAACTCGCCGAGACCCGCACCGCGAGCCTCAACTACGACAGCGTGACCGGCGCGTTCGACCTGAAGCTCAAGATCGCCCTGTTCGCCGGCGTCGTCGTCTCGAGCCCGGTCTGGCTGTACGAGCTGTTCGCCTTCCTCGCCCCCGGGCTCACCCGGCGCGAGAAGAGGTACACGTTCGGGTTCCTCTTCTCGGCCCTGCCGCTGTTCGCGGCCGGCTGCCTCACCGGGTTCCTGCTGTTCCCGCACATGGTGGAGCTGCTGGCGGGCTTCGCCTCGACCGAGGACAGCTCGCTGCTGCAGGCGTCGTACTACGTCGACTTCGTCATGAAGATCGTGCTGTGCACCGGGATCGCCTTCGTACTGCCGGTCTTCCTCGTGCTGCTGAACCTCCTCGGAGTGCTCCCGGCCCGCACGATCGCCCGGGGCTGGCGAGTCGCGGTCGTCGCGATCGTCGTGTTCAGCGCCATCGCCACACCCGCGGCGGACGTGCTGTCGATGTTCTTCGTCGCGATCCCGATGGCGGCGCTGTTCGGCGGTGCGCTCGCGATCGCACACCTTCACGATCGCCGTCTCGAACGCAGGGCGGCGCGAGATGCCGCCGCGCCGCCCACACCCTCAGGAGACCACCGTGTTCGGATTGACCGCTGAGAAGCTCGTGCTCGTGCTGATCATCGCCGCCGTCGTCATCGGTCCGCGGCGGCTCCCCGGCTATGCGCGGACGCTGGCGGACGTCGTCCGCTCGCTGCGCAGCACCTTCGAGGCGGCGCGGACGCAGGCCGAGGCGGAGACCGGGATCCCCCTGGACCGCGCGCAGTGGCAGAGCCTCGATCCGCGCCGGTACGATCCCCGGCAGATCGTCCGCAACGCATTGATCGAGGCGCCCACAGCGTCTTCGGCGCCCGCGATGTCTTCGGCGCAGGACGCCGGTGGCGCGGATGCCTCGTCGACGACGGATGCGGTCACGTCGGAGGCGACGAGTACAGATGCGGAGGTCTCGCTGTCCGCAGCATCATCCTCGCCCTCCATGACCTCGCCGGCGATGTCCGAGGGCGGCGCCGCGCCTTCGGTCCCCTACCGGATCGTCGGATCCTCCGCACACCCCCGCCGCATCCGCATCCCCGCCGAAGAGACCGGACCCGGCGAGGACGGCAGCCGGGCGTCCGCGCCTGCGGCGAGCGTGCCGGCTTGACCCGCAGGGCGCCCTCAGCCGTCGGATGGAAGGCGGTATCACCGCTTCATCGGGGCACAGCAGCCGTCACCGGCCCCATGCGTCCGACGACTGAGGGAGCAATTCTCCCGCTTCGTCTCGCTTCGCTGGCTCAACGACCGGGCTCTCGCCCTCCCACGAAGGGCCCCGCCCCGTGTGCGCCCTGAGCGCAATCCCGGCCCCGATGTCGGAGGCACCCCCGATGATGGTCGGGTGAAGGATGTGCTGGACCGGTTCTCCCCTGCCACGCAGGACTGGTTCCGCGGCGCCTTCGCCGCCCCCACAGACGCGCAGGCGGGCGCCTGGACGGCCATCTCGCACGGCCGGCACGCCCTCGTCGTCGCACCGACCGGCTCGGGCAAGACCCTCTCGGCGTTCCTCTGGGCGATCGACAGCGTCTTCCGCGAACGACAGGCCGAGCCGCCCGCTCCTCCCGAGTCACACGGCGCGAAGCGCGCGAGGCGCGAGACGGATGCGGCGCGCACCCGCGTGCTCTACATCTCGCCGCTGAAGGCGCTCGGCGTCGACGTAGAACGGAACCTCCGCTCCCCGCTCGTCGGGATCGGCCAGTCCGCGCGTCGACTCGGCGTCGCAGCGCCCGCCGTCACCGTGGGCGTGCGCTCGGGCGACACGTCGTCCTCCGACCGTCGCAAGCTCGTCACCGATCCGCCCGACATCCTCATCACGACGCCCGAGTCCCTCTACCTGATGCTGACGAGCCAGGCGGGTCAGACGCTGCGGAACGTGCACACCGTCATCATCGACGAGGTGCACGCGGTCGCGGCGACCAAGCGCGGCGCCCACCTCGCGGTCAGCCTCGAGCGTCTCGACGCCCTGCTCGAGAAGCCCGCGCAGCGCATCGGACTGTCGGCGACCGTCCGGCCGATCGACGAGGTCGCGCGCTTCCTCGGCGGTGCCGCCCCGGTCGAGATCGTCGCGCCCCGGGCGACCAAGGCCTTCGACATGACGGTCGTGGTGCCGGTCGACGACATGCTGCATCCGCCGCCGCCCCCGGGCGAGCCGCCGCCTCCGCCACGGCCTTCAGGTGAGAGCGACGACGGGGACGGCGACTGGTTCACCCCGTCGGCGTCCCGTCCCGAGAGCACCGAGATGACCGGATCGCTCTGGCCGCACGTCGAAGAGGCCATCGTCGACCGCATCCTGAAGCACCGGTCGACCATCGTGTTCTCGAACTCCCGGCGCCTCGCCGAACGGCTCACCGCGCGGCTCAACGAGATCTACAGCGAGCGACTCGGACTCGATCTGCCCGAGAAGACCGTTCCGGCGGAGCTCATGGCACAGGCGGGTGCGACCGCCGGCGCCGAGCCCGTGCTCGCCAAGGCGCACCACGGGTCGGTCTCGAAGGAGCAGCGCGCGATCGTCGAGGACGAGCTGAAGTCGGGGGCCCTCCGCTGCGTCGTGGCGACGAGCAGCCTCGAGCTCGGCATCGACATGGGCGCGGTGGATCTCGTGATCCAGGTCGAGGCGCCGCCGTCCGCGGCATCCGGCCTTCAGCGCATCGGCCGCGCGGGCCACCAGGTGGGTGAGACCAGCCGGGCGGCACTGTTCCCCAAGCACCGCGGCGACGTGCTGCACACCGCGATCGTCACCGAGCGGATGCTGGCGGGCCAGATCGAGGCGATCCGCGTGCCGCAGAACCCGCTCGACATCCTCGCCCAGCAGACCGTCGCCGCCTCCGCCCTCGGCGCCATCGAGGTCGAGGACTGGTTCGAGACCGTGCGGCGCAGCGCACCGTTTCGCACTCTGCCGCGCTCCGCCTATGAGGCGACGCTCGACCTGCTCGCCGGGCGGTTCCCCTCCGACGAGTTCGCCGAGCTCCGGCCCCGCCTCGTGTGGGATCGCGACCAGGGCACGCTGACCGGTCGCCCCGGCGCCCAGCGCATCGCGGTCACGAGCGGGGGCACCATCCCCGACCGGGGGCTGTTCGGCGTGTTCGTGGCCGGCCAGACGCAGAACGCCCGGGTCGGCGAGCTCGACGAGGAGATGGTCTACGAGTCGCGGGTGAACGATGTGTTCACGCTCGGCACGACGAGCTGGCGGATCGTCGAGATCACCCACGACCGCGTCAACGTCGTGCCCGCGTTCGGCCAGCCCGGAAAGGTGCCGTTCTGGCACGGCGACGGCATCGGACGCCCGGCCGAGCTCGGCGAGGCCCTCGGCCGGTTCTCCCGCGAGGTGTCGGCGGCCGAGCCGGCGAAGGCGCACGAGCGGCTCGCCGACGCCGGCCTCGACGAGCGCGCACAGGACAACCTGCTCGCGTACCTCGCCGAGCAGCGCGAGGCCACCGGGTCCGTGCCGAGCGACCGCCAGCTCACGGTCGAGCGCAGCCGCGACGAGGTCGGGGACTGGCGCGTCATCCTGCATTCCCCGTACGGCATGCAGGTGCACGCACCCTGGGCCCTGGCCGTGAACGCCCGGATCCGCGAGCGCCTCGGGGTCGAGGGATCGGCGGTCGCGAGCGACGACGGCATCATCGCGCGCATTCCGGACGCGACCGCCGATCCGCCCGGTGCGGAGCTGTTCGTGTTCGACGCCGACGAGCTCGAGCAGATCGTGACCGACGAGGTCGGCGGCTCCGCGCTGTTCGCCTCCCGGTTCCGCGAGTGCGCCGCGCGGGCCCTGCTGATGCCGCGCACGAACCCGAACCGTCGCAGCCCCCTCTGGCAGCAGCGGCAGCGGTCGGCGCAGCTGCTCGAGGTCGCCCGTCGCCATCCGACGTTCCCGATCATCCTCGAGACGCTGCGCGAGGTGCTGCAGGACGTCTACGATCTGCCGGCCCTCACCCGGATCGCGCGGCAGATCGCGGACCGCCGCATCCGCCTCGTCGAGACGACGACGACGCAGCCGTCGCCCTTCGCCCGCGACCTGCTCTTCGGATATGTCGGCGCGTTCATGTACGAGGGCGACTCGCCGCTGGCGGAGCGGCGGGCGGCCGCTCTGTCGGTCGATCCCGCGCTGCTGTCGGAGCTGCTCGGCAAGATCGAGATGCGGGAGCTGCTCGACCCCGCTGTCATCGAGCAGTTCGAGCGCGAGGCGCAGCGCCTCGATCCCGAGCGCCGGGCGAAGGGCCTCGAGGGCGTGGCCGACCTGCTGCGTCTGCTCGGCCCTCTCGACGACGCCGAGATCGCCGCTCGACTGCGCGCCGAGGACACCCCGGAGGAAGGCTCGGCCGATCGCCGAGGGTCGCCGGCTCCTGGAGAGCCACCGGATTCGGAGAATCGACGAGATTCGGATGCTCTGGCGGCATCCGCCCCGAATACCGTCACATCCCCGAATCCCGTCACCGCCGGCCCCGGCGCGGAGCCGGGCCCGGCTCCGGCTCCGGCTCCGGAGGGAGCCGACGCGACCACTGGCCAGCGCGCCGCGAGCCCGGCGACGGCGTCCGCGCACGCCGAGGCGCTCGTCCGGGCGCGCCGCGCCATCCGGGTCACGATCGCCGGCGCGACCCGGATCGCCGCGATCGAGGATGCCGGGCGGCTGCGGGACGCCCTGGGAACGGCGCTTCCGGTCGGTCTGCCGCAGGCGTTCCTCGAGCCCTTCCCCGACCCCTTCGGAGACCTCGTCGCGCGGTATGCGCGCACGCACGGCCCGTTCACGGCGGA
Source organism: Microbacterium sp. 18062 (assembly GCF_902706225.1). Taxonomy (GTDB): domain Bacteria; phylum Actinomycetota; class Actinomycetes; order Actinomycetales; family Microbacteriaceae; genus Microbacterium. The sequence continues at coordinate 616 of NZ_CACSKB010000012.1, read as the reverse complement.
CGCGGTGGCCGAACGGTTCGGCGTGGGCGTCGCGGTCGCGCGGCACACGCTCCAGCGGCTCGAGGCGTCCGGCCGCGTCACGAGCGGCTTCTTCCTGCCGGAGACACGCGCGCCGCGCGCCGATGAGACGGAATGGTGCGACACCGAGGTGCTCCGGCGTCTCCGGATGCGGTCGCTCGCCGCCATCCGCGGCAGCGTCGAGCCGGTGCCGCCCGAGGCCTTCGCCCGGTTCCTGCCGGCCTGGCAGCACCTCGCCCGGCCGCTCGAGGGGATCGACGGGACGCTCGCCGTGATCGAGCAGCTCGCCGGGGCGCCGATCCCGGCGAGCGCGTGGGAGTCCCTCGTGCTGCCCTCCCGGGTGCGCGACTACGCGCCGGCGATGCTCGACGAGCTCACCGCGACCGGCGAGGTGCTCTGGTCGGGCCACGGATCGCTGCCGGGACGCGACGGCTGGATCGCGCTGCATCCGGCCGACGCCGTGGGGCTCACCCTGCCGCCTCCCGACGACGAGGTGCCGCCTGACTCGCTCGACGCACGGGTGCTCGACGCGTTCTCGTCGGGCGGCGCATACTTCGCCGCGCAGGTGCGCGCGCTCACCGAAGCCGAGAACGAGCAG
>NZ_CACSKB010000011.1 GCF_902706225.1 Microbacterium sp. 18062 | reverse complement strand
GGTGTAGGGGTGGGTGGGTGCTTCGAGGACGCTCGAGACCGCGCCGTGCTCGACGATGCGTCCGTGCCGCATGACGGCGACGGAGGAGGCGACATAGCGCACGACGGCGAGATTATGGGAGATGAACAGCATCGACAGGCCCAGCTCCCGCTGAAGCTCGCGCACCAGGTTCAGCACGGCGCCCTGCACCGACACGTCGAGCGCGGAGGTGATCTCGTCGGCGATGATCATCTCGGGTCGTGCGGCGAGGGCGCGGGCGATGCCGACCCGCTGTCGTTGGCCGCCGGACAGCTCGCGCGGGCGGGCGTCGCGCCGGGCGGGATCGAGGTGTACGAGGGCGAGCAGACGGTCGATCTCCGCTTTCCGCTGGCGGCGCGGGATGGTCCGGGGCAGCATCTCGGCGATCGACTGTCCGATGCTCATGCGGGGGTCGAGGGAGGACTGGGGATCCTGGAACACCATCTGCACGGGGCGGCGTCCGCGCCGGACCGCGTTCTGCCCGTCGAGCAGGATGCGCCCGCTCGTGATCGGTGTGAGGCCGACGGCGGCGCGGGCGATGGTCGACTTTCCCGAGCCCGACTCGCCCACGAGGCCGACGATCCGGCCCGGCGGCACCTCGAGGGTGACGTCGTCGACGGCGAGATGGGCTGCGGCTCCATGGCCGTAGCGGACGGTGAGTCCCTCGATGCGCAGTCCGCTCATGATCGTCTCTCCCCCGCCGCCGTGATCGGGAGTGCCGCCGTCGGCACGGGGGCCTCCGCCCGCTCGACATCGGCCGCGGAGGTGACCGGATGCCAGCACGCGACCCGGTGCCGCGGATCCGCGCTGTCCGCCGCCGGCGCGAGTGCGGGGTCGTCCTGGCGGCAGCGCGCGCTCGCGAAGGGGCACCGGGCGGCGTATGCGCACCCGGCGGGCACGTCCGCAGGGCCGACGGGGCGTCCGGGGATCGTGGCCAGTGGCGCATCACGGTCGGTCGTCATGTCCGGTACCGCCGCGATGAGCGCACGGGTGTAGGGATGGCGGGCGGCATCGGCGAGGTCGTCGGAGGAGACCTCCTCCACGATGCGGCCGGCGTACATGACGACGATGCGGTCGGTGACCTGCCGGACCACCGCGACGTCATGGCTGATCAGCAGCACGGCGACGCCGTTCTCGCGACGCATCGCGGTCAGCAGGTCGAGCACCTGCTTCTGGACGGTGACGTCGAGGGCGGTGGTGGGCTCGTCGGCGATGACCACTGTCGGCTGCGCCATCAGGCCCATCGCGATCATGGCGCGCTGGCGCATCCCGCCGGAGAACTCATGGGGATACTGCCGTGCGCGCTGCTCCGGGGAGGGGATGCGAACCGAGCCGAGCCGGGCCGTGGCCTGTTCACGGGCCTGCTTCCACGTCATCCCGCCGTGGAAGCGCGAGACCTCCGCGAGCTGAGTGCCCATCCTGATGGTCGGGTTGAACGAGGTCATGGGGTCCTGGAAGACCATCGCGAGGGAGGCGCCGAGCAGCCGCCGCCGCGTCCGCTTCGCACCGACGGTGCGGTCGGGCTCGGTCAGCTCGACGCCGTGGAAGCGGATCGTGTCGGCCTCCACGCGCAACGGCTCCTCGAGCAGCTGCGCGATCGCGAGCGCGGTGAGCGACTTCCCCGAGCCGGACTCGCCGACGATTCCGACGGCGTCGCCGGCGCCGAGCGTGAGGCTCACGCCTCGGACGGCGGACACGGCGCCGTGTGCACCGGGAAGGCTCACTCGCAGGTTGCGGACCTCCAGCACCACGTCGGACCCGTCCCCCGGCGCCGCGGCGGATCGCGCGTGCGCGCGGCTCTCGCGCAGCCGTCGCATGCGGCCGCGTGCGCCGCTGACGGCTCCGGGCAGCGTCTCGACCGCGTAGGCCTTGGCGAGGACCTCTCCGGAGAGGGTGAACGCGAGTCCGGCGAGGACCACGGCGATGCCGGGGGCGAGGGCGGCGAGCGGGTTGAGGTAGATCCGGCTGAGTCCTTCCATCATCAGCCTGCCCCAGTCGTAGGCGGGCGCCTGCACGCCGAGGCCGAGGAAGGACAGCCCGGCGAAGGTGAGCAGAGCGGAGCCGGCGGCGATCGTCGCGTTCACGATGAGCGGCTCGGCGATGTTGGGCAGCACGTGACGGATGAGGATGCGCACGCGCCCCTGACCGGCGGTGCGCGCGGCGGCGACGAAGTCGCGTTCGACGATCCCCGCGATGAGCGTCTGGCAGAACCGGGCGAAGGACGGGGCGCCCGCGATGCCGATCGCCCACATCGCAGCGAACTCGCCCACACCGAGGATCACCGACATGAAGAGCGCGAGCAGGATCCCGGGGAAGGCCACGGCGATGTTCACGGCGGCGATCACGATCCGCCCGAGGCGGCGGCCGAGCAGCAACGGCGCCGCGCCGAGGACGACCCCGATGACCAGGGCGATGCCCGTCGCTCCGAGCGCGAGGACGATCGTCAGACGCGTGGCCACCAGGGTGCGCAGCAGCAGGTCGCGACCGAGGGCGTCGGTACCCACCGGATGCTCCGCCGAGGGCGGGGCGTTCAGGTCGGAGGTGTTCGTCGCCTCGGCCGCGTCGCCCCAGAGGAGGGGCGCGAGCACAGCGGTCGACAACAGCAGGGCGAGCATGATGACGGCGCAGATCCCGAGGGGGCCGCGCAGCGTCTGCAGGGCACGCATCACTGCTCTCCGATGGTCGAGCGGGGATCGAGGACCGCGAGGATCGTGTCGACCACGGTGTTGGTCAGCAGCACACCGGCTCCGAGGACGAGCACGATCCCCTGCACCACCGGGTAGTCCTTCGCGAGGATGGAGCCGGAAACGGTTCCGCCGATGCCCGGCCAGGCGAAGACGTTCTCCACGAGGACCGTGCCCGCGATCATCGTCCCGAGGAGGAGTCCGCCGAGGGTGAGCGCTGCGGTCACGGCGTTGGGAAGGGCGTGGCGCAGCACGATCCGCCTGCCGGTGAGCCGCTTGGCACGGGCGGTGCGCGCATAGTCGGCGTCGAGCGCGGCAAGCAGCTCGACACGCACGATGCGCGCGAGGATCGCGGCTGGCCCCACCGCGAGCGCGAGCACGGGCAGGACGTATGACGCCGGGCCGGAGGCGCCGGCCACCGGCAGCCACTGCAGAGTGACGCCGAACACCCAGACCAGCGCGACGCCGAGCACGAAGTCGGGGATGAGCGCGAGGACCACGCTCGTGGAGGCGAAGCCGAGCTCGACGGCGCGGTTGCGCTCGCGCCGTGTCAGCACCGCGACCGCGGCGCCGAGGGGGACCGCGATCACCACGGCGACGACGAACGCCGCCGCCCCCAGAGCGAGCGTCGCAGGCAGCCGTGCGCCGATGACCTCCACGGCGGGCAGCCGGTACTGGATCGAGGTGCCGAGGTCGCCGACGAGCAGACCGCCGAGGAATCGGACGTACTGCTCGATCAGAGGCCCGTCCAGGCCGAGATTGACGCGCGTCTGTTCGATGAGCTGCGCCGAGGCGGTCGGCCCCAGGGCGGCGCGTACGGGGTCTCCGGGCACGAGGTGGATCATGAGGAACGCCGCCGTGACCAGGACCCACAGCGAGACCAGCAGGCGTCCGCCGCGACGCACCGCGAAGCGTACCCAGCGGTTGCGGGTCCACGCGGGCGTGGTCGCCGCGGGGAAGGTGGCCGTTTCGCTCATCACGGTGGGGGGATCCTCGTCTTCCTTCACGGTCCGGGTGCCCCGTGCGTTCACGGGGCACCCGGATTCGATCGGCGCGTCAGCGCGTCATCCGGATGCTGGTCGGGTCGATCGTCCCGGGCCAGCGGAACTCGGCTCCGCTGCCGTACAGCGACTGGACGGTGTTGGCGAAGGGCAGGACGTCGAGGTCGGCGACCAGTGCCTCCTCCGCGGCGAACCAGGCGTCGCAGCTGTCCGCGCCGATGAGGCTCATGGCGTCGGCGACGCCGGCGTCGTACGCCTCGTTCGCGATCGAGGCGAAGTTCGAGCCTCCCTCCGCGGGCGGCGGCCCGCTGATGAGACCGACGATCTGATCAGGACTGTTCACGTTCAACGGCTCCCAGACGACGTCCCACGAGCCGCCGCCGAACAGGATCCCCGCCAGCTCGTCGGTGGGCAGGGTGCTCGCCTGCACGTCGATGCCGATCTCGGTCCATGCCGCGACGGCGAGCTCCGCGGCGGCGGCCCCGCCGGAGCCGAGAGCGGAGTCGTGGATGAAGGAGATCGACAGAGGTCGTCCGTCGCGTTCGCGCACACCGCCGGCGCCCTCGGTCCATCCGGCCTGCTCAAGCGCCTGGGCCGCAGCGTCCGGGTCGAAGGCGGGGAAGGCCGCGGTGAAGTCGCCGCCCTGGCACGTGGTCGGCTCGACGACGGCGAGCTGCGTGGCGCGTTCGCCTTCGCCGGAGGTGATGACGTTGGCGAGCTCGTCGAGATCGAGCGCCTGCGTGAGTGCCGTGCGGACGGCGAGCTCCGCCGTCACGTTGCCGGGAGCGTGGTTGAACCACTGTTCGCCGGTGACTGCGCGGTTCTCGACGGAGAACAGCGGCTCGAGGCGTGCGGCGTCGGGTCCGAGCACGGAGCCGGCGTTCACCTCGCCGGACAGCAGCAGGTTCGCGAGGGTCGTCTCGTTGGGCACGATCCGGAGTTCGACGACGGCCGGCAGTCCCTCTTCGTCGGTGCTCGCCCCATCGGGACCCCACGTGTAACCGTCGCGCACCTCGTAGGTGTAGCGGTCGTTGGCCACGGCCTCGGTGAGCACGTACGCTCCGGTGCCCTGTGTCTCGGAGGCGAGGAGGCTGCGATCCGCCAAGCCCGCCTCACAGACCATCGGCACGCCCGCGAGGCCTTCGAGGACGAAGGGTGCGGGTGAGGCGAGGGTCAGGGTGAGGGTGCCGGTGTCGTCATCGGCGTCGGTGGTGACCCCCGCGGGCACGTACACCGCCAGCAGCGGGCTCGCATTGGCGGGATCGGCGATGAAGTCGATGTTCGCCGCCGCCGTCGAGGCGGTGAAGGCCGAGCCGTCCGCGCACGTGACATCGTCGCGCAGGGTGAGGGTGACCGTGGTGCCGTCGACGCTCCAGTCGGATGCGAGGTTCGACACGATGGTGTTGTCGGCGTCGAGACCCACGAGCTGGTCGTAGGCGAACCGCGCGGCGTTCAGCCCGGAGCCGGTGATGGCCAGATGCGGGTCGAGCGCGCCGAGGTCGCTGGCGAGCGCGAACACGAAGGTGCCGCCGTCGACGTACTCGGCGTCCCCGTCGGTTCCGCCGCCCGAGCAGGCGGCGAGCGCGACGACGCCGGCCAGAGAGAGTGCGGCGAACGCCGTGCGGCGGGTGCCCGGCGGAGGCGGGAGCATGTTCATTCGGTGTCCTTCGGTGGAGGCGGGCCGTGCGAACCGGGACCGACGCACGGGTGGTGCTCGATGGGATCAGGGGTGACGCGGCATGGCGCGGCCGGTGTGGAGGAAGCGAGCGGGTTCCCCGTCGACCCCGACGAACGCGTAGACGAAGTGCGTCCCCATCCGCTTCTCCAGCGTGATGAGACTGCCGTCGTGATAAGGCACGAGGCGGGTGCGCTGCTGCGGCTGGGCGAGCTCGGCGAACGCTCCCTTGGGCACCTCGTCCACCCACAGTCGGCCCTCGTCGTCTCGGGTGACGATCATGTCGAGGATGGAGGCGGAGTAGGTGCCGACGTAGTAGGCCGCCTCCGTCTCTTCGAGCGTTTCCTCGAGATCGGGCGGTGTGGGCAGTGGCTTGAGGAGCTCGGCCCCGGTGAGCCGGTCGAACAGGGCGCCGAAGAGCTCGCGGTAGAGGGCCATGGAGTCTCCGCCGTTCGTGAGCAGCGCGATCGCGATCCCCCGTGCGGGGAGGATGCGCAGGAAGGCGCTCTGGCCGATCGTGTTGCCGTCGTGCGAGACGACACGGCCCGCGGTCGTCTCGTCGATCTCCCATCCGAGACCCCACGCGTTGCCGAGCAGGCCGAGGTCGGGAACCTCGGCGTGGATCTCCCGCATGGCACCGACCGACTCTTCGGAGAGCACCCGCCGGCCGTCTGCGGCCTGTCCGTTCGCCAGGTGCATGCGTGCGAACGCGAGGAGATCGCGCGCCGTCATCGACAGGCTCGCTCCCGCGGGTCCGTTGGAGCGCACGAGGCTCCACATCGGGGCGGGGACCAGGGTTCCCTCGGGATCGGCGACGTGTCCTTGGGCGACGCGGTGCATGATGGCCTCGTACGGCCCCGGCGCGGCGTGCCGCAGGCCGAGCGGTTCGATCAGGTGCTCGGTCAGGACGCGTTCCCAGTGGGCGCCGCGCAGCACCTCGACGAGTCTGCCGAGCACCACGTACCCGGCGTTGTTGTAGGAGAACCGCTCCCCCGGCGGGAACAGCTGGGGGGTGTCCGCGAGCGTCGCGACGTACTTCTGCACGCAGTCGTCACCGCGTCCGGTGTCGGTGAACAGATCTCCCTCGAATCCCGCACGGTGGGAGAGCAGGTGTCGGGCGGTGATCGCCGCTGCGGCGTCCTCGTCGGCGATGTGGAACTCGGGAAGGTACGCGCGGATCGGCGTGTCCAGGTCCAGCAGCCCCTCGTCGACGAGCTGCATGACGAGGGTGGCGGTCCAGACCTTCGTGATGGAGCCGATCTGGAACAGCGAGTCCGTGTCGGCCTCGACTCCGGTGCCGAGGTGCAGCAGGCCGGCGGCGGAGTCGATGGTCTCATCGTCGATGAGCACGCCGACGGCGGCGCCCGGCACGCCGTGCGCGGCGATGAGGCGCGCAAGCTCGGTGTTCAGCCAAGAGCGGAGGTCGTCCGTCGCGGAGGAGGAGGTTGACATAGCACGACCGTACGAAGGCGCCGTCGGTCCGGGTTCATCCGGGAGGACAACCTTCATGGGTGCCGTTCGTCGGATCCGACAATGCGTCGCGACGCCACGCTGGCGATCCTGATTCCTATGCACTCACTCCTGCCCGCCCTGCCCCCGCGCGTCTCGGATCGCGTCCGGTGAGGTCCCGCGACGACACCGCCACGGCAGCGCTCGCTCAGGACGGCACCGTCGCCTCCTCGGGCGGCGGGATCTCGCGCGCCGCCGAGGCGCGCGCCCTCGCCGATGACGCGCTCGAGCGCGCCGGCCTCGTGCTGGAGTGGGCGCACGACCCCGCCCGGACCAGGACGGCGTCGGCCGTGCTCACCGAGGTGTGGGGCGCGAGCGACACCGCGATGATCGATCCGGCGCTTCTGGTCGCGATCGCGCATGCGGGCAATCTCGTGGCCGTCGCGCTCGTCGACGGGGAGCCGGCGGGCGCCGCCGTGGGGTTCTGCGGACCCCCGGGGACCCCGTTCCACTCTCACATCGTGGGGTTGCTGCCGCATTCGGTCGGCCGCGGGCGCGGGCGGGCGATCAAGCTCGCCCAGCGCGCGTGGTGTCTCGAGCACGGCATCGACGCGATGACGTGGACGTACGACCCCCTCGTCGCCCGCAACGCGGGTTTCAACATCCGCAGCCTCGGCGCCGACGTCGTGGAGTACCTCCCGGACTTCTACGGCGAGATGACCGACGCGATCAACGTGGGGCACCACTCGGACCGCCTCTTCGTGCGCTGGGACCTCCGGGCGGAGCCGCGGGTGCGTGCGACGCAGGAGCCCACGTCCCTGCATGGCCATCTGGCCGTCGCGGATGTCGCGGGAGAGCCCACCGGATACGTCAGGCCCGGCGACCCGTCGTCGCGCGTGCTCGTGGCCGTGCCCGCCGATGTGTCCTCCCTTCGTCAGGAGGATCCGGGTCTGGCGCGTCGCTGGCGGCTCGAGGTGCGCGCGGCGCTCCGCGACCTGCTCGCCCGGGGGTGGACGGTGACGGACTTCACACGATCGGGGCACTACGAGCTCCACCGGAAAGGTGACACATGAAACTGCTCAGCCTGCGCATGCACCATCTTCGGATGCCCTTGGTCTCCCCCTTCACGACGTCCTTCATGACGCAGACGCACAAGCGCTGCTTCCTCGTGGAGGCGGAGCTGGAGATCGCCGACGGCCGGGTCGTCACCGGGTGGGGCGAGAACGTCGCCCTCGACCGCCCGTACTACTCGGCCGAGTATCTGGACGGCTCGGCGGATGTGGTGGCGCGATGGATCGCGCCGCTGCTGTTCGCGGTCGACGTCCTCACCGCCGAGACGGTGGGGCACCATCTGCGCGCGATCGTGGGCAATCCGATGGCCAAGGCCGCGGTGGAGATGGCGGTCCTGGACGCGCAGCTGCGCGCCGAGGGGCGGTCGTTCGCCTCGTATCTGGGCGCAGTGGCCCGCGCCGTCCCCTCCGGCGTGTCGGTGGGCATCCAGGACTCGGTCGAGGCCACGGTCCGCGCGGTAGGCGGCTACGTCGACGAGGGATACGCACGCATCAAGCTCAAGATCCGCCCCGGCGCGGACCTGGCGCACGTCGCCGCGGTCCGCCGCGAGTTCGGCGATGATCTGCCCTTCCAGGTCGACGCGAACGCCGCGTACACCCTGGTCGACGCCGCGCATCTGCAGCGCCTCGACGACTTCGGTCTCCTGCTCATCGAGCAGCCGCTCGGCGAGGCTGATCTTCGCCAGCATGCGCAACTGGCGGGCCAGCTGCGCACCCCCATCTGCCTCGACGAGTCGGTCGTCTCGGCCGAGAGCGCCGTGGACGCGATCGCCCTGGGAGCCGCGGCGATCATCAACGTCAAGCCCGGCCGGGTCGGCGGCTATCTCGAGGCGCGCCGCATCCATGACATCGCTCGCGCCCACGGGATCGCGGTGTGGTGCGGCGGGATGCTGGAGACCGGCGTCGGTCGCGCGGCCAACACCGCGCTCGCCGCGCTGCCGGGCTTCACCTTGCCCGGAGACATCTCGGGGTCCGACCGCTTCTTCGCCGACGACATCGTCACCGCGCCGATCCGCATGCACGACGGCGTCGTCGACGTGCCGACCGGCCCCGGCTTCGGAGTCGAGGTCGACCGCGAGCGGCTCGAGCGGTACCGCACCGCTGTCGTCGACGTGGGCGTCTGAGTCATCGCGAGACGGCGCTCAGCCGTGGGCCGCGAGCTCGGGGATGATGCGCAGCTGCAGCTGAGCGGAGAATCGGACCTCGGGATCCCCCAGGTCCATCCGTCCGACCTCGGCGAGACGACGCAGTCGGTAACGGAACGTGTTCGTGTGGATGTGCAGCGACTCCGCGGCTGCCGTGGCGTCGCCGAAGTGATCGAGCCATGCCCGCAGGGTCGCGACGAACGCAGTGTCGCTCGCGCGGTCGTGCGCGAGCAGCCGCGCCACCGGGCCGGTCGCCTGTTCCCCGCTCTCCCGCACGCGATCGCGAAGCTCGAGCAGCAAGGACTCGACATGCACATACTCGAACAGCGCGACGCGCGATGAACCGGGGCCGTGCTCGAGCTGCACGCGCAGTGCACGCTCGGCGCCCTCGCGCGAGCGCGCGATCCCGGCCGGGCCGTCCGCCACGCGTCCGATCCCGATCATGACCGGCAGACGGGGACCGATCCGTGCGAGGAAGTCCTCCGCCAGCCGGAGGACCCGCCCTTCGCCCCCGGGGGCGGAGCTCACCGGCAGCAGCCCATAGATGGTGCTGCCGAGCAGCGCAGCGCTCGCCCGGGGATGCACGGCGGACAGATGCATGGAGATCGCGTCGGCGATCCGCTGACGCTGAGCGTGACGGTCCCCCGCGCCGTCGAGGCCGTCATCGATGTCTTCGATGCCGGCTGCCAGCACCACCACGGGCGCGTCCGCGATGCCGAGCCGATCGAGCGCGTACGCGGACCCCACGCGTCCCTCCAGCGCGGTGCTGAGCAGATCGGCCTGGAGCCGACGCTCGACATCGGCGCCCGCACGCAATCGCAGCAGGTGCAGCGCGACGACCTTCGCGGCGTCGCCGAGAGCGTTCGTGCGTTCGGCGCTCAGTTCCTCGGTGACGGCGGCCCAGATCGATCCGAGGATCTCCCCGCCCGCGCGGACCGCGATCGCGCATCGGAGCTTGAAGTCCGTCCCGTCCGAGTGGAGCTGGATGTACGCCGGGGCCTCCGAGGAGTAGAGCTCCTTGAAGAAGCCCGCCTCCGTCAGCAGCCGCGCATACCGCTCAGGCACCTGACGCTCCAGGATCGTCTCGATACGCGACGAATCGGCCCCGTCCTGTCTGCTGGAGAACGCCAGCACACGCGAGTTGCGGTCCTCGATCGTGATCGGGGCGTCCACGAGGCCGGCGATGGCGTTCGCGAGCGTGAACAGGTCGCCCGTGGGGGGCCCGCCCTCATCCGACTCGTCCGGCCCGGTCAGCAGAGCGGAGACCATCGCGCTCAGTTGCGTCCAGGACGCTCCCCGGGTGAGTCCGAGGAGCGCCAGCTCGCATTCCTGCGCCTTCTTCAGCGTGTCGTCGTCGAGCAGCACCGGCTCGCGCAGCACGACCGCCGCCGCCCCGTGCGTCGCGATCTCGGCGAGCGCAGCGCGGAGATCGGCGCCCGCTGCCATGCCGACGGCGAGCACGACGGCGCCGTCGGGAACCGCCTGGTCGTCCAGCGGGTCGAACACGACCACCCCGCCGACGCGCCTGCGTGGCGCCGGGATCGGTGCAAGAGGTGAGAGGAACGTGGTGCCGAGCTCTTCGAGCACACGTTGGATCGTCGGCAGAGGCCGCGGCGACTCGTCGCGCGCGGCAGCGGTGAGTGCCCGGCCCGTCGCGAACGCAGCGAAGGCGAGAGGCGGGACGACGGTCATGCGTTCACGCTAGCGAGATGCTCCAGACCGGCAGCCGCATACCAGGAAGTCTTCACAGGAACGAAACATCTCGCGCCCTGACTCTCTCCCGACCTCCATCGCGCGTCCTCGGGTCACGGCGCACTGCGCGCGGAGGCCGCGCCCCTCCCACTGATGAGAGCGGATGATCGGCTGCTCCCGCTCGATGCCGACGGCGGCGTCCGGGCATGCGAGTGCACGACGATGCGCGTGGGACTCGCCGCTGTCAGACGTGCTTCGACGCGCTCTTCGTGATGCGGTCGACCGCGTTGCGAGGGCCCCGGATCGCGAGTCCGACGATCTCGAGCTCAGCGGCGGACACCGCCGCGACGGCGGCTCGATTGGCCTCGTCGTGGGAGGTCGAGAAGAGATCGCGGGTGTAGACGGCGACCGCCATGCCGCGATCGAGCGCCTTCGCTCTCGCCGTCGCCAGAGCCGCGAGGCCGGCCGTGAAGACCAGCACGGGCTGGCGAAGCATCGGCAGGTACTCGTTGCCGTCGCGGTCCCGGTACGGCTCGCCGACCAGATCGGCGGCGCTGGTCGCGACACCGCTCATCAGGAACGCCGTGACGTTGAGCTCTTGCCACGGCAGCAGGCCGGAGCGCAGCAGCACCGCGACCCTGGTGTCGAAACGGATCTGGGCGGGCGGCTCGACCCCGAGGCCGTGCTCTGCGGTGTTGGCATCCATCCTCCGACTCTCCGCCATCGGCGCCTCGAGGGCTTGTACGTTTGTCGCATGGTCGAGTCGCTCCGGGCATGGCACCCCGATGTGCCCGTGGTCCAGGAGGTTCTGCACGCGACCTTCGAGCATCACGCCTACCCCGCCCACACCCACGATTCGTGGGCGGTGCTGGTCATCGACGAAGGGGCGGTCGCCTACGACCTCGATCGCACCGCGCACCGCGCGACTCCTGCGACGGTCACCCTGCTGCCCCCGCACGTGCCCCACGACGGCCGCTCCGCGACGCCGGGCGTGCGCTTTCGCAAGCGCGTGCTGTACCTCGACGCGGCGTGGCTGCCCTCCCGAGCCGCCGGCGCCGCCGTGGCTTCCCCGACCCTGCGCGACCCCCGCGCGACGACCGCCGTCGACCGCGTCCACTCCGCGCTCGCGTCTCCGGCGGACGTGCTGGAGGCCGAACACGGCATCCTCCTGCTGCACGGCCTCGCGAAGGCACACCTCGGCGAACCCGCGGCACCGACGACGGGCGATGCGCCCTTGGCGCGGCGATTGCGACGCCTGCTCGATGAGCGGCTGACCGAGACGTTCACTCTCGCCGATGCCGCTCGCATTCTCGGATCGCACCCGAGCCGTCTGATGCGGGTCTTCTCCGAGGCGTACGGGATCCCGCCGCATCGCTATGTCACGGGCCGCCGTATCGACCGGGCTCGTCGACTGCTGCTCGATGGCCGGGCACCTGCACGAGTGGCCGCCGAGACCGGGTTCTACGATCAGCCGCACCTCACTCGACACTTCCGCAAGGTTCTCGGCACGACCCCTGCGCTGTTCGCGGCTGCGGCCCGCGGTGACGGGGGTCGCGCCTGATATCCTCGATGCCGGCACCCTGCGTGCCCTCGCGCAGTCGATGACGAAGTGCTCGTCTGACACATTCGCGGAGAGGACTGGCATCTGCCAGGACACGTCCGCGATGGAGATTGCGCAACCGGCCCCTCCCGGGGCGGGTTGTGTCAGCCATGCCGCGAATGCGGCGCGAGAGAAGGGCCACTCCCCATGTCCACGACGAACACGGACAAGGCGACGAAAGATCTGCAGGCGGTCCTCGACAGGATCGCCGGATGGCCGGAGCCGTACGCGACGATCGGTGCGCGGCTGCACGAGACGATCCTCGGGGCCGGGCCGAAGCTCAGGCCACGGATCTGGTACGGCATGCCCGGCTACGCCACCGGGCGCAGCACACCGGTGCTGGTGTTCTTCCGCCTCGACGACGGCGTGATGTCCCTCGGTCTGTCCGAGAAGGCGACGGTCGAACGCGAACCCGACAGCACGCTGCGCCCGTCCGCCTGGTTCCTCGACGAGATCGACGACGCCACCCTCGCGAAGATCGCAGACCTCGTGCGAACCGCATTCCGCTGACCAGGAGCGTTGTCTTCACGGGTGGGAACACGCGGCTCTAGAGAGGCCGCGAGCTCGCGGCGGGTCGTGCGTCTCGAACCGGGATGACTCGCGGGACGAGTCGGACGAAGACGACCATGACGAGGAGCTCGACGAGGGTCTGCGTGACGACGACGAGCGGGGCGAGGTCGAACGCGGCGGGCAGGGCGAGGACGAGCGGGAGGACGACGAGGGAGTTGCGGGTCGCACCGCTGAACACGATCGCCCGCCGCGCCGGCGCGTCCAGTCGGGCGGCTTTGCCGGCTGCGGTGCCGATCGGCACCATGACCGTGGCGAACAGGACGTAGACGGGGACGGCCAGCAGGAGCGCGCCGAGCTGCTGTCCGACCCCGGTGATCTGCGAGGCCACCACGATGGCGAGGGTGAGCATCATCAGCGGCACCATCGCCCACAGCACGACATCCTGCACGAGTCGTCCCGGGCGGGTGCGGGCGGCGGCGAGCTGGGTGAGCCAGGCGACGACGAGGGGCAGGACGATGAGCAGCAGGAACGCCTCGACGAACGGGGCGACGTCGACCGTCTCGACGAACTCGGCGCCGACGAACAGCCACAGGTAGAGCGGCAGCAGCAGCATCTGGGCGAGCATCAGCAGCGGTGCGGCCGCGAGCAGCCGATCCTTCGCGCCGCCGGCGATGCCGGTGAACACGATGACGTAGTCCACGCACGGCGTCAGCAGCACGAACAGCACCCCGACCAACAGCACCTGATCGTGCGCGACGATCCGCGACAGGACGAAGACGACGATCGGAACGGCCACGAAGTTCACGATCAGGACCGTGACGAGGAAGCGCCAGTCGCGGAACGCCTGCCCGATCCCGGCGAACGGCACCCCGAGGAAGGTCGCGTAGAGCAGCAGACCGAGCACGGGGTTGATCGCGAGCTCCGCCGGCCGGCTGACCGCGGGAACGAGCAGGCCCACGGCGGCCCCGACAACGAGCGCGGCCAGATAGAGCGCGACCTGGTGCCGCTCCATCCATCTCGCAGCCGCTCGCATGGCCCCATCCTGGCAGGCGCGAGATCGGCTCCATGAGCGAGCCGCCCACGTCGGCGGGGCGCTCCTCACCCCGGGCGCACGGAGCAGAGCGGCCGAGCGACGACGGCGATCATCGGATGCGGCGACGGATGTCGACGAAGGCCTGCACGCCGTCCGCCGTGTCCCCGGGCAGGGTCTCGACGAGACTGGTGGTCTGGAGGTTGCCGAGGAAGAGCGTGTGAGGACGAAGAGGATGATCGCGCCCAGGAGCGAGAAGAAGACGTTCAGGAGAAGAAGACGTTCAGGCGGTCGCGGAAGAAGAGCCGCAGGTTGCGCCTCACGATCGCCCCGACGACGAGCTTCTCGCGGTAGCGCTTGGTCAGTCCCCCGACTTCTATCGCCACGGCGCCTCCGCTCACCCGCGTCCCTCCTACGAGGAGCGCGCTCGCCGAGTGCGAGTGCCGCGGGGATCGCTCAGCGGACAGGGATCTGCCGCAGCGACGATGAAGCGGTTCTCGAGTGCCGAGGGCACGACCGGGCTCTGAGCCGTCCGGCGAGTTCGATGCCGAGCGTGGAGGTTCAGTGCGCGTCCTCCGGTTCGGGATCGAGCGACGGGGGCGACGGGGTGCCCCCGTCGCTCGTGCTGAGATTCGCGACTGCCGCGCCGAGGCACAACAGCGCGATGACGGGCATGCCGATGGCGAGTGCGGCGGCCAGTCCCCGGCCGGTCGCCAGGGCGCCGATGCCGACGGCTCCGCCCGCCTGGGCGAGATAGACGACCAGGTACATCGCGGCGAGGTTCCCGGCGCGGTGCGGCACTGTGGCGGATGCGCTCACCTTCCCGAAGCCGGAGGAGAACAGCAATCCGTACCCGAGTCCGCTGATGATGCTCGCGGCCAGGAAGAGCCCCAGCGATCGGTCGGACCCCGCGGGCAGCAGCATGAGCGAGCCGACGGCGGCAAGAACTCCCCCGCCGAGCGCGGCGCTGCGCGCGCTGACTCGTCGGGCGATCACGGCCGCAGGGATGCCGGCGATGGGCCAGGTCGCCAGCACCGCCCCCGTGAGAAGCGCGTTGTCACTGCCGACGAGATCTCGGGCGATCTGCGCACCCAGCGCCAGGAACACGCCTCCCATGATGAACGCGCTGGCGACGGTGAGGGCGCCGACGAAGAACGTCCCACGGGAGCGGCTCGGCAGTGCCGGCCGGGCCGGACGCCAGGGGGTGCCGGTTCGCGCGGATTCGGGGAGGAACCAGGCGCCCACGATCACGGCGAGGACGACGACGAGCAGCACGACGAACGGCGCGGTCGCCGGAGCGGGGCTGTACTGGACGAGGCCGCCTCCTGCCAGGATCGCGAGAGCCGCACCCGACGAGGTCGCCACGGTGTTCACCGCGCTGACTCGCTCGACTCGCCCGGACCGGTCGAACTCGGCGAGCGCAGCCGCCGCCGCGCTGAGCGCGACTCCGACTCCGACTCCCTGCAGGACTCGTCCCGCGAACAACCACGCCATCGATCCCGCTGCCACGAACACGAGCGTCCCGCAGGCGACGAGGATCATCCCTGCCAGGATGACTCGCCGACGCCCGATCACGTCCGAGAGGGAGCCGAACAGAATGAGCGCGAGGACGAGCGCCACCGGATAGGTGGCGAACAACGCGGTGGTGAGCAGCGGAGTCGCGTGCCACTGATCGAGATAGACCGGATACACCATGGCCGGGGCGCCGCTCGCCCACAACGACAGTGCAAGCACCACTGCGACGAGACCGAACGACGCCGAGCGAGACAGCGTCCTGCGTTGACGGGTTCCCATGGGCCAAGCATGGCCCGTCCCTCCGTCTCGCCAAAGATCAGACGATCGTGCATCGTCCATCACCATCCCACCGGCGCCGCGCGACGTGCCCCATCACGCGAACGCGAGGTCGCCGTCCACGTAACGCTGGATGGTGGGGCCGATCGCAGCGACGACCTCGTCGTCGGGCATGCTCGCAATCGGCTCGATCCTCCAGACATAGCGGGTGAGGCCGAGACCGAGCAGCTGCGAGGCGATGAAGCTCGCCCGAGCACGGGACTCCGCCCCGTCGTCGCTCAGTCGCGCCGGGCCCATGAGCTGCCTGGTGATGAGGTCACGGAGGCGCTCGAGGGTCTCGGGATGGTGCGCGGCCGTGAGCAGCACGGTTCTCAGCAGCGCGGAGGCCTCGGGGTCGCTCCAGTTCGCCATCGTCACCCGCACAAGCGCCTCCCCTGTCTCGCCGCGTGGCGAGGACCATGCCGCAACGATGCGCTCGAGCATCGCGGGCGGCGCCTGGAGGCACGCGTGCAGCAGCTCGTCCTTGCTCCGGTAGTAGTGATAGACGAGCGCCGGGTCGACCCCGGCCTGCCGCGCGATCGCGCGGACGCTCGTGCCCTGATATCCGCTGGATGAGAACTCGGCACGAGCGGCCGCGAGGATGCGCTCGGCCAGCACACCGCGATCCTCACGCGGCCCGGGCCTGGGGACGCCCCCGCGGGGCGATGCGCGCGCCTCATCGTCGCTCGGGTCCCTTGACATTGTTTCATCATAGCGTGAAACTAATGTCTCATCCTAGGATGAGACTCCCTGGGAGAGACGAGGAGCCGCGATGACAGTGGCCGGGATCGAGCCGGGACAGCGCCGGCTCAACGGCCCGCAGACGACGGGACGGGAGTATCGGAACCTGTCCGAGCCGGCGTTCGAGATGACGCACGACTTCGATGTCGCCGTCCCGATGCGCGACGGCGTCGAGCTCATGGTGGACGTCTGGCGACCCGACACCCTCGGCGAGCACCCCGTCCTCGTGTCGGCCTCCCCGTATCCGCGTCAGATCCAGGACCTCGGCGCCCCGATGGGCTTCATCGAGGCCGGCGCGAGCGACTTCTTCGTGCCGCGAGGCTATGTGCACGTCATCGCGAACCTGCGCGGCACCGGCGGATCCGGCGGCGAGTTCACCATGTTCGACGCGCAGGAGCGTCACGACGTGCACGACCTCGTCGAGTGGGCCGCCGCCCAGGAATGGTCCGACGGGAACGTGGGCATGATCGGCATCAGCTATTTCGCCATGACCCAGCTCGAGGCCGCCGTCGAGCAGCCCCCGCACCTGCGCGCCATCATGCCGGTGGCCGTCACCGCCGATCTCTACGAGGCCGCCAGCCACCACGGCCTCGCGAACACCGGCTTCCTCACCCCCTTCCTGGCGATGGTCGGTCTCACCGCCCACAAGACCGACCGGCTCTGGCGGGGCAAGCTCCTCGACGTCGCCCGGCGCATGCTCAACACCCCTGTGCTGCACGAGAGGTTCGGGCGAATGAACGGCGAGGCAGCCGTCGTCATGCTCAAGCGGCTCATGCACCTGCACCACGACCCGCATCCGTGGGACGACCTGTGGCGCGATGCCGTCGTCGCGCACCCCGCGCGAGACGAATGGTGGGACGAGCGCAACCTCGTCCCACAGCTGCACAAGGTCACGGTTCCCGTCTACCTGGGCTGCGATTGGGAGAACGTGCCGCTGCACCTGCCCGCGACGTTCGGGACCATGCAGGCGCTCACCTCGTCGCCCGAGGTACGGGTCGGGATGCTCGGTGAGTTCGGGCTCACCTGGCCATGGGAGAGCCTGCACATCGAGGCCCTCGCCTGGTACGACCACTGGCTCAAAGGCCGTGACACCGGCATCCTCGACGGCCCCCGCATCCGCTACGCGCTCCCCGGCGACGACGAGTGGCACACTGCCGACACGTGGCCGCCCGCGAGCTCGAGGCTCCAGGAGTGGCTCCTCGCGGCCGACGGGTCGCTCGCACCGGATGCCGCAGTCGACGGCGACCGCACCTTCATGACGCTCGGCGCGGGCCTGAACCGTGCCGTCGCGAGCCCCACCGACCCGCCGTCGTCGCTGACCTGGACGAGCGAACCGCTGACGACCGACCTCGACATCGCGGGCGACATCGAACTCACCCTCGACGCGACGGCGACCGCATCCGACCTCGCCTGGATCGCCGTGCTCATGGACGTCGCGCCCGACGGCGCCGAGCAACCCGTCACCGCCGGATACCTGCGCGCATCCCTCCGCGCGGTGGACGAGGAGGCCAGCGAACCGGGCGCCCCGGTGCTGGCCTGCCGCACGCCCGTCGCCGTCCCCCTCGGCGAGCAGGTGCGATACCGCGTCCCGCTCGTCCCGAACGCACGACGCTTCGCGGCCGGACACCGCATCCGTCTGACGCTCATCGGCGACGATCAGCCGGACGACACGCCGGCGATCATGGGATTCCGGCACGCGAGCGTCGGCACGAGCACGATCAACACCGTCGCCGCGACCTCGCGCCTGAAGCTGCCCGTCCTCGACGGATGACAAGACGAACACCGATCCCGAAACGCCACCGAGAGAACACCGAACCCCAACACCGGAGGACATCCACGTGGACACCATCGCATTGTCGACCGATCTGACTTACGCCTACCTCTGGTCGTTGGCGGGCTCCCTCGTCTCATACCTGTTCTACGGGTTCGCCGTCATGGGGATCTTCCGCAAGGCAGGACTCGCGGCCTGGCCGGCGTGGGTACCCTTCTTCAACGTCTGGCGACTGCTGCAACTGGGCGGGCAGAAGGGCTGGTGGGTGCTCGTCGGGCTGATCCCGGTCATCGGCACGATTCCCTATCTCATCTTCCTCATCATCGCCGGAATCAAGATCCAGACGGCGTTCGGCAAGCCAGGCGTCTTCTACCTCCTCGCGATCCTGCTGACCCCGGTCTGGTACGGCGTCCTCGCGTGGGACGGGTCGGTGTGGCGCCCGCAGCACACGCCGCTCGTCCCGCCGAGCGGATACGCCGCCGGCACCACGCCCGGGGCGCGCTGAGCTGCTCACGCGCCGCTCGTCGCCGGGGTGGTTTGCCAGGATGGGTGTCTCGGCGAGAGACCTCCCGAGTTCGGGCCACAGGTGGACGTCGCCTCGGAGCCGGCAGACCAGCCCGCCCCCATGGGCGCGGACGGCGCGGCGGCGCAGTACGTCGTCGCCCCCGCGGAGGTGCTGGTGAAGGCTCCAGTGAGCACGTCGAGCTCTTCCGGATGGTGAGTGTAGGAACTTCCCTCCGTCACCGGCGAATGACGAATGAGGTGGAGCTCACGTTATGGACTGTGCGCCGATGACAGAGAGCAGCTGCAGTTTCTGATGGCTTTCGCTGCCGGGTACGGCCGTGTAGACGAGCAGGCGGTGGGATTGGTCGGGGTCGAGGAGCGTCTGGCAGTGGAGTTCCAGTGTCCCGACCTCTGGGTGTGTGAAGCGCTTGACCTCGGTGGGGCGGACGCCGACTTCGTGAGCGTCCCAGAGGTCACGGAACTCCTCGCTATGCGCGCGGAGAGCGTCGGCTAGTCGTTCCGCGCGTGATCCTGGACCGCGCACCGTGGCGACCTCGCGCAGGCCGGCGGCATACACCCGTGAGAGCAGGACGCGATCCTGGGAGGGGTACGCGTCCCTGGCCGTGGGGTCGGTGAACCAGCGGTAGCCGAGGCTGCGCTCACGGCCTGTGAACCGGGTGGCGTCGCCGGTGAGAGCGATCCCCATCGGGGTCTGGCGGAGCGTCTCGCCGAGTTCGGTGACGATCTCGGCGGGAGTGTCGTGGAGGCGGTCGAGGATGCGCAGCAGGCCCGGGCTGATGTGATCGCCGTCCGCCCCACGCGCAGGCGGGTTGTGGCCCGAGAGTCGGAACACGTGATCCCGCTCGTCCAGCGAGAGATGCAGACCCTGAGCGATCGATGCGATCATCTGCTGCGAGGGCTGGGGTCCCGTCCCGCGCTCCAGGCGGGCGTAATAGTCGGTCGACATGTGGCACAGCGACGCGACCTCCTCGCGCCGCAGCCCGTTCGTCCTACGCCGCGGTCCGCGCGGCAACCCGACATCCTCGGGCTGGAGGGATTCCCTCCGATGCCGGAGGAAGGTCGCCAGCCCGAGCCGATCGATCACCGCGTTCCCTTCCCCATCAGTGCGATGCACGTGTCTCCTTTCTATCCTTCGGGACGGGACGATAGCCACGCCCTGTCGATCCACCCCTCGGCAAACGAGCCTCCCCAGCGACCGGGGCAGAGCGATCGGCTGTGGCACTGATCGGCGATCAGTGGATATGCCGGCCCTGATTGCGCGGCGGCCGATGACGCAGTGTGGTTCTCACACGCCGACCCGTGGCCACACGCCACGCAACGAAGGACACCTCATGACACGCACACCCGACACATCCGTCCCCGATCTGACGGGCAAGCTCGCGGTCGTCACCGGTGCGAGCGACGGCATCGGAGAGGTCATCGCCACCCGCCTCGCCCATGCAGGTGCCGAAGTCATCATGCCCGTGCGCTCCGCCGCGAAAGGCGAGAGCGCCGCAGCCCGCATCCGCAGCCAGGCCCCGGGCGCGAAAGTCACGACCCGCACCCTCGACCTCTCGTCCTTGGATTCGGTCGCCGCCCTGACGGACCAGCTCAACGCAGAGGGTCGCGCGATCGACGTCCTCATCAACAACGCAGGCGTCATGACACCGCCCAACCGGCAGGAGACGAAGGACGGGCACGAGCTCCAGTTCGGCACCAACCACCTCGGCCACTTCGCCCTCACCCTCGGCCTGCTGCCACTGCTTCGAGAAGGCGGAGCCCGGGTCACCCACCAGACGAGCATCGCCGCCCGCAGCGGCGAGGTCAACTGGGCCGACCTCAACTGGAAGGCCAGCTACGACGTCATGAAGGCCTACAGCCAGTCCAAGATCGCCGTGGCCCTATTCGCCCGCGAGCTCGACGCCCGCAGCCGAGCCGCCGGATGGGGCATCTCCAGCAACATGTCCCACCCCGGAGTCTCACCCACCAACCTCCTCGCCGCACAGCCCGGCATGGGCCGCGATCGGGAGACAGGCGGACGCCGCATGATCCGCGTGCTCTCCCGCCTTGGCATCGCGGGCACCGTGGACAGCGCCGCCCTGCCCGCCGTGATGGCCGCGACCGACCCCGCGTCGCAAGGAGACCAGTTCTACGGACCGAAACGCACGATCGGCGGGCCACCCGCACGACAGACGCTGTGGACGCCGATGCAGAGCATGGACGACGCGCGCAGACTCTGGGAGGAATCCGAGCGGCTGGTCGGCGCGCGATTCGCCGCCTGAACTCTCAGAGAACGGATCGCCGACGACACCCGAGGGGCCGTCGGCGGTCGGGCTGACCTCGCAGACGGCCGACTGCACGACGCACCTCCCTGCTATGAGCCGCCAAGAAGTCGATCCCGGAGCCGGACAGGCACGGTCCGGCAACGCTGCGGCCGATCCGCTATCGCGTGCTCGTCAACGACCTCCTGCTACGCCGGGAGCCTTCGGCCTGCCTGGTCACCATCCATTCTCGAACTAGAAGTTCCGATGAGTGACGATGTCACCGACCACGACGGTCCAGCACTCCTCACCAGCAGCTCTGCGAGTCAGGTGTCGGAGGTGGGACCTAGCCTACGTTCATGGCAATCGTGACTTTGGAGCCTTGGGCGCCGCAGCACCTCTCTCTCCTGATCGAGGCCAACACCGCGGCCATGACGCGGGGTCTCGGGGGACCAGAGAGCGACGAGGAGGTGCACCGACGACACGAGCGCTACCTGCGGCTGAACTCGAGCGGCGAGACATGGATGTTCGCGATCCAGGCCGATGGCGAACCGGCTGGCGGCATCGGGTTCTGGCCGATCGAACACGGCGGAGAAGCTGCGCACGAGACGGGCTGGAACGTGCTGCCACAATGGCAGGGACAGGGCATCGCCGGCGCGGCACTCCGCACACTCATCCAGTTCGTTGTGGAAAAGGCACCGCCAGGCAAGCGCCTGTTCGCTTACCCGTCCGTGCACAATGCGGCGTCCAACGCTCTCTGCCGGACGGCGGGTTTCGATGACCTCGGTGAACGCGACTTTCCTTTCCGCGGGACCGTCCTGCACACACGGGTCTGGGCGCTCGATCTGCGCCCAGGCGTGGGCGACAACGAAGCCGCAAGGCGCTGACTCTCGCGCGCCCCCAGGCGTGCCCGCGCGGGCGCTGGATGCAGCGGAACGAATGAGGAGGGCGCCGCGGTCGCCTCGTCCTAACGCATGAATCACATCTAGTGCGTAAGCAAATGCTGCCTTGGAGCTCGGTCCGCAATCCCGGGAAGCAGCGAGTGCTCAGGTGCGATAGCAGATTAGTCGCGGCGTGCCGGTACGCGGATCTGAAGCGGCCTGATTCGACCGATGCCTGGGGTTTGTTGTCTGCACTGCGCCAAGCGCGGGGGTGATACTGGTTGAGGAGTTCGCCCGCGCGGGAAGGGAGAGGCACGATGCGATCGATCACCCCGATGGAGGGCAATCCGTGGCCGCACGACATGCTCCTGTCAATCGATCTCGACCGTGACCAGCTCTTGGAACTGCTCTGGATCCGGGAGGCATGGGGCTTACGTCCGAATGGTGACTTCCTGCCTCCGCTGCTCGTGGACGAGCCGATACGCTCCGGGGAGCCGGAGAGTCGAGGTGCTTGGGATGCAGCGTGGCCCGAGGTGTGGGAGGGGGCCGTCGACCATGTTGCCGTGCTCGTCGAGCCGTCGATGTTCGAGGAGCAGATTCGAAAGGCGGACGGGGCGCAGGAGCGTGCCGAGTTGCTTCGCCGGATCGACGGGCCGACATGGCGTGAGCGCTTCGGAGACGCCGCGTTCGACGAGAACTATCGGACATGGATCAACGCCCGGCACGAGGCGCGAAGAGACGAGCGACCGCGTTTGGTGGCCGAGACACCCGAGCGTCGGTCTTTGCCCGCGCTGATCCCGGCATGGGAAGCGGGGCTGACGAAGATCATCACAATCCCGTGCCGCGGCGAATACACGCGCGTCGTCGGTGGCTCGGTGCTCCTCGTAACCGAAGCCACCAGGGATGATCCTGATCGATACGCAGACGCATTGGAAACGTTCGCACAGAGGTAGCGACGGGTCGCGTCGCGACGCTCCAGCGTCACCACCCGAGGTTGCGAACGCTGTGCAGGTGCCGCTCGGCGATTCGCGGTCATCCTTGGATACCTTTCAGATCCGTTCAGAATTATGAAGAAGCGTCAGCCCACGCGGGCATGCCGCTGAACCGAATGCGCGGGCGGCAAGGCGTACCTAGCGGACGTGGAACATGACAACGAACGCGTAGCAGCAGAGACCTCCACGGTCGGCAGTCCGTCTGGGACACCCCTCGGGAACAGTGATAGGAGGCGGGCTGTGATCGGTCGCCGGCGGCAGCGCCAGCCGGCGGGGCCGGTGCCACCGGTGCTGCCACAGATCATCGCCGAGGTCGTCTCGGAGGAGCATGTCGTGCTCACGGTGAACGGGAAGCGTCTGCCCGCGACACCGACGCCTCGTGACGAGCTCGGACAGGCGATCGCCGAGCTGGTGGCCCGGTTCGCGAGCCCGACGCGCGTCGAGGTGCGGGAGCTGGACGGCAGCGTCTACGCCGACATCCTGACCCCGGACCTGGGTAACCCGGCCATGCTCGACGAGGTTCCGACGCCGATGCGGCCGGTGCTGGTCGAGTTCACCGCCGAGGGATTCGTCCCCGGGGAGGACGTCGCGATCGCGCTCGTGCTCCGCCACACCTCCGCCGCCGGCAACGGCACCGCACGCGCCCTCCTGGACCGCGCCGAGCACGCCGCCGTGACCGGGGAGGTCGTGCTCCTGGGCCGGATCTCCGGCACCACCGCAGTTCGCCGCATCGACTGAACGTCCGCACCTGGTTCCTGAGCTCGCCGAGCGGCGGGCTCAGGAAGGACGTCACGCTCATGCCTCCCACTGCCGGGCCACGGCCCGCGAACGATGCGCTCATGAACATTGCCCTTGGTGGCCTTGTGGCCGTCGTCGTGTTCGGCGGGATCCTCGGTGTCGCCGGCAGCATCGCCGCGTTCCTCACCGGCCACCCGCAGCCCACCGCGGGCATCACCGACGGGCTCGGCGTGCTCGCCGCCCCCGCCGAACCGGGCACCGTCCTGGGCACCCCGGGCCTGAACCCCATCGCCTACTGGGCAGTGGTCGTCCTGCTACTGGGCATCCTCGCGACCGCGATGCTGTTCGTGTTCCGCTCAATCCGCGCAGCCCGGTCCACGACCCACCCGAACCACACGTGACCGGCGCGGTTCATCAGCTGAGATCATGGCCGAGATACCATTCGACGGGGCTCGGATCTATCGATCTCCGGTCGATTCACCCGTGTCTGGCGGTGCCTGCGTGCCCCTTGCTCGACGCGAGGAACGATTCAATGAACGGAATCGCATGGCGTAAAGAAGCACAACTATTCCGACGGTCAGAGCTGCGGTGGCCCACGGGTCGTACCCAGATCCGGCACCCGGTGAAAGCGACCACGCGAGGTTGTAGGAAGCATGCCCGATGACCGCCCACCACACCGATCCTCCCCCACCGACAGTGAGCCGAACGAGGAAGAGACGGAAGGCGACGGTGAACACGCACTGACCCACGATCCACCAGGGCGGGTGTCCGGCCTGCGCGTAGGGGATGACGTGCCACAGCGCCCACACCACGCCGATGATCAGGCCGCTCATCGTCTCACCGGTGATGCGGAGGAGGCGCGGGAGCAGGAACGCGGTCCAGCCGATCTCCTCGGCCAACGACCCCACCGCGTACACGACGGCCAGGCTGAGAGCACCGACGCCGGGAACCTGGAAGTCATTGCGCTGCCCGTTCAGAACGGCTGAGAGCAGCACGACGACGGGGAGCGCGAGCACCGCCATCACTCCCCAGAGCACACCGCGGGGCCGGGCCGTGACCAACGCCATCAATTCTTTCAACGATCGGGTGCGTGCGGCGACGGCCACGGCGGCGATCGTCGGGCACACGACGCCGAGAGCGGCCGCCGGAACGTTCGCCTGCGTCACCCCCGAGAGGCTCCCGATCAGTGGACCCGCCGCATAGAACACAGCACTTGTAGCGAGCAGGACGATCAGGAACCACCCGATCTCCCTCAGCTCACGACGTTTAGGCCATCCGGACATGCGGTTCCAGAAGAGCCACGAGCGTCGGCGTGGTCGACGACGCAAACCTATCCACGACGCCGGCGCACAGCAGCGGGAATTCGTCGTCGCGGCTGGCGCGGCTATGCGGCGCCAGAGCGATCGTGCCGACCGGTCCCTGCAACCCTCGCCGCCAGTAGGCCGCGGCGAACCAGCGCGGCATCCTGGAGAACAAGACCCGCAATGCCGACGGCGTCACTACGATTCCGCGGGACCTGAGCGCGGCGAACCCCTCATGCACTGCCTCGACGACCCGGCGCAGCATGATCGTGTCTCGGGCCAGCTGTGCGGCATCGCCACCACAGGCGAGGATGCCCGCTCCCATGCATGCGACGAACACCTCATGGGTCGCGAACCATGCAGGCAGGTCGCCCTCCATCGCGGTGCGCATCCCCGTCGACGCGATGAGTTGACCCACGGCCACCGCGCGGACCGCCGTGGCGTCGATCGTGGTCGGCTGCGCATAGATCTCGACGTATTCGACAACACCGTCATCGCAGACCAGCCCGCCGATGCCGGGGAACGCGAGCACGGTGCGCTCAACTCCCAGACGCGTCACCACCTCCCGGGCCCTCGTGCCCAGATGCTGCAAGAACACCACCGCCGCCCCAGTGGACCCGTCAAACATGTCGAGAACAGGATCGAGCTGGGTCGCACGAACAGCCACGATGATGACGTCAGCCTCAGGCAACGGACCATCCGCGGGCAGCACATCCACGTCCTGCGTCAATACGCGACCCTCGGTGCGCACCCGCAGACCGTCCTCCTCGAGCGCTGCCCTTCTCCGACCATGCGCCAGGACGTGGATATCGTGGCCGGCAGCGGCCAGGCGCGCCGCATACACCGATCCGATCACCCCCGCACCCACCACCACAACGCGCACGCGTCAACCGTATGGCGTGACCACGCCGTGCGACCAGCACCGGATCCGCTCGGCAGCTCGCGAGTACCGTTGGATTGTGAAGGGCTCTGAGGAATGGCAGGCGAAGTTCCGCGCGTTGGACCCGTCCACCCGGAGCGCTTACCTGGATGAGCACTCCGGGCTGCCGGGTGCGTCGGTGGTCTGCGGAACGCGGCGACACTGAGAATATGCGTCACATGTTTCCTCGTCGTGACGCGACGATCTCCCGCCGGGCTCGAGACGCGGCCCGGTAAACTGGGGGCTCCGCAGGCCACCTTCCCAGGTGCTCGAACGGACCCGACCGACGGAAGACCCCCTCGATCCGTGAGCGACACTCGTGAGGAGCAGAGTGAGCACGATCCCTCGGCCGTGCGAGGCTCGACAGACGGTGCGACGAGAGCGCGCGACGAACATGACCGACTGATGCTGGAGATGGATCATGCGCGCTTCGAGCGTCTCGTTGTGGACGAGCTCGACGCGTTGCCCGACGACATGGTCGATGGGCTCGACAACGTCGTGTTCGTCGTCGAGGATCGGCACGAGCAAGACGAGCTCTTCGGCCTGTACGACGGCTGGGCCATCACCGAGCGCGAGCGGTACGGCATGGGCGAGCTGCCC
Organism: Microbacterium sp. 18062; assembly: GCF_902706225.1. GTDB lineage: Bacteria > Actinomycetota > Actinomycetes > Actinomycetales > Microbacteriaceae > Microbacterium. The sequence goes on along the minus strand of NZ_CACSKB010000011.1, from coordinate 61,173 downwards.
GACCGCATCATCGTCTACCGGGAGGCCCACCTGAACGCGTGCGCGGACGAGACCGAGTTGCGCGCCGAGGTGCGCACGACCCTCGTCCACGAGATCGCGCACTTCTACGGGATCGACGACGAACGGCTGCACGAGCTGGGGTGGGCGTGACTCCCCCGCCGGCCGCCCCCGACACGGTCGCGGACCTCGACCTGCTCGATGCGCCGTCCCTCGACCCCGATTGGCAGACCGTCGTCTGGAACGACCCGGTCAACCTCATGAGCTACGTCGTCCACGTCTTCCGCAGCTATTTCGGATACAGCACGGCGGAGGCCACCCGGCTGATGCTGGGCGTGCACAACGACGGGCACGCCGTCGTCTCCGAAGGGATGCGAGAGCAGATGGAGCTGCACGCTCAGGCGATGCACGACTTCGGGCTCTGGGCGACGGTCAGGAAGGCACCCCGCGCATGACCGTTCCCCCGGGCTCCGTCGTGCTCGAGCTCACCCGGATCGAGGCCGTGCATCTTCGCGGGCTCGTGGATCAGTTCGTCGGCCTCCTCGCCGACACGACCGATGCGACCGCCGACCCGGCCGTGTCACGGCTCGTGCCCTCCGCCTACCCCGACGACGAGGATGCGGCCGCGCAGTTCCGCTCGGCGACCCAGTCCGACCTGTTGCTCCGTCGCACCGACGACGCGGCGGCGGTGCTCGCGGACCTCACGGTCGCCGGCGACATCGGCCCGCCGCAGGAGATGGCGACGACGGACGCGCTCGTCGAGCTCACGATCGTGCTCGATCGCGAACGGACCGGCGCGTGGCTGCGCACACTCGCCGCCGTACGCCTCGTGCTCGCCTCGCGTCTGGGGATCGTGTCGGAGGACGATCACGACCCCGACGACCCGCGTTACGGCGTCTACGAGTGGCTCGGCTATCGGCTCGACGGCCTCTCACGAGCCGCCTCCTCGGGCGAGGTCTGATCGCTCAGACCAGCGTCACCCGATGGGTCGCGCGTGCGGTCGGGTCATGGCGGGCGAGATGCTCGTCCTCCTGCTGCGCCCACCGCTCCCAGTGCGGCTCGTAGGTCGCCCCGTCGCGGGCGAGAGCACGCCGACGGCGCTCGTCGTCGTCGGCGTCCACCCACACCCGCACGTCGCCGAACGGCTCGCTGCGCGCGGTCAAGACCCCCGCTCCCTCTATCAGCAACGGCCGGTCCGGGTGCACGACGTGCTCGGCGGCGTACCTCTGCGCACCCCAGTCCCACACCCGCGAGAGCCCATCACGCCCCGCTGCGTGCGGCACGAGGAGATCCAGGCGAGCACGATCGGCGCCCGCACGCAGGCCGTCCCACCCGGGATAGAGCGAGTCGAGCGCCACGACCTGGACCTCGGGCCACCGGCGTCCGATCTCGTGCGCGAGCGTCGTCTTGCCCGACCCGGAACGCCCGTCGATCAGGATGCGGGGCGCCGCGCGCACAGCCGATGACGCCGCCACGATCTGCGCGGCGGCGTCGGCGACGGTCAGCGGCGCGACGTCACTTCTTGAGCGCGCGGATGACACGGCTGAGCGCGCGCCCCACGACGAAGACGAAGGGGATCGCGACGGCGACGAACGAGACGATGTTCGGCTCGAACCTCAGGTCGTCGCCCTTCCGGATGTAGGCACCGAGCGGGATGGAGTATCCCCCGCCCCCGCCCCCGGAGTTGCCGGCCTCATCCGCGCCGCCGCCGAAGCCGCTCCACGACAGGGCCACCGGGATGATGCGGATGCCGTCCACATCCTGCTGTTCGCCGTAGACGGCGTTCACGCCGAACGTTGCCGTCTGCTTGCCGAGATCGAGTACGAAGTTGGACATGGCTCAACGCTAGTGCGCGCAGCTCGATGCGCACAGCGCTTGACGAGCACCGCGGCGCCGTGTGTCACTCGGGACGGGGACCGCCCGGTCGCGGATGAGACGGGAGGGTCGTGCCGGCCCGCGGGGGTCCCAGCAGCGCCGCGCGGGTGACCGCGCCGCGACCGAAGCGCGAGGACGCATCGTCCATGGCCTCCTCGACCCGGCGCCACTCGGCGTCGTCGTCCCAGAGCATGGCAGAGAGCATCGCGCCCCGCAGGTTCTCGGCGCGCACGCCGATCAGACGGATCGGAAGGGGTCGTTCCAAGGCGCCGAACAGCTCCCGCGCCGCGTCGCCGATGCGCTGTCCGACGGCCGTCGGCTCCGGAAGGGTGACCGACCGGCTGACCGTGCGGAAGTCGGCGAAGCGCACCTTGATCGCGACCGTCGCCGCCTCCGCCCCGTGTGCGCGCAGCCGTGCCCCGACCCGATCGGCGAGACGACGCAACTCTGCGCCGAGCACCGCGTCGTCGTCGATGTCGTCCTCGAAGGTCTCCTCGTGCCCGATGCTCTTCTCGACCCGCTCCGTCTCGACCTCGCGTTCGTCCTCGCCCCGCGCCAGCTGCCACACCCGCGCGCCCATCGACGCGCCGAGCGCACGATCGAGCATCGTGCGCGGCGCCCCGAGAACGTCTCCGATCGTGCGGATGCCGCGGGACTCCAGCGCCTCGGCCGATCGCGGGCCGACGCCCCAGAGCGCTCGGACCGACCGCGGCGCGAGGAACTCCTGCGTACGATCGGCCGGGACGATTAGCAGCCCATCGGGTTTGCTGAGAGTCGAGGCCATCTTCGCGACGTGCTTGGTGGAGGCCGCGCCGATGCTGCAGGTGAGCCCGGTCTCGTCCCTCACGCGGGCACGCAGCATCCGGGCGATCGTCCCGGGCGAGCCCCAGAGCCGCCGCGCACCGCGCACGTCGAGAAACGCCTCGTCGATCGAGAGCGGCTCGACCAACGGGGTGATCTCGTGGAAGATCGCCATGACCTGCCGGGAGGTCTCGGCATAGCGGGGGAAGTGCGGGCGCACGACGATCGCCGTCGGACACAGCCGAAGCGCCTGCGACACCGGCATCGCGGAGCGCACGCCGAAGCGTCGCGCCTCGTACGACGCGCTCGAGACGACGCTGCGCCCCTCGGGCGCGCCGACGATGATCGGCCTGCCCGCGAGCGTCGGGTCGTCGAGCACCTCGACCGCGGCATAGAACGCGTCCATGTCGACGTGCAGGATCCCGGCGCCCGTGTCGTCGGCGCCATCCTGCGACACGATGCGCCCGGACCCGTCGCCTCGTCCCATGGGTTCATTCTCTCCCCTGCGTCCGACAGTGGGCGTGCCGCCGGGCTGGACGGCGACGGCTATGCGGATCGGGTGAGCGCTTCAGGTCAGGCGCTCGCGCGCTCGAGGATCAGCTCGCGCACGCGTGCGGCGTCGGCCTGTCCCCTCATCGCCTTCATGACCGCGCCGATGATCGCGCCCGCGGCCTGCACCTTGCCGTCCCGGATCTTCTCGAGCACGTCCGGCTGGGCCGCCAGAGCCTCGTCGATCGCGGCGATCAGCGCGCCGTCGTCGGAGACGACCGCGAGACCGCGCGCGTCCACGACCTCCTGCGGGGTGCCCTCGCCGGCGATGACGCCCTCCAGCACCTGACGGGCCAGCTTGTCGGTCAGGGTGCCGGCGTCGACGAGTGCCTGCACCGCGGCGACGTCCGTCGGGGAGACCAGATCGGAGGCCTCACGGCCCTGCGCGTTCGCGACTCGCGCGATCTCCCCGGTCCACCACTTGCGTGCCGCCGCGGGGGTCGCACCGGCCGCGATCGTGGCCTCGACCTCGGCGAGGATGCCGCCGTTGGCGACGTCCTGGAACTCGAGGTCGGTGAAGCCCCATCCGGCCTTCAAGCGGCGACGACGAGCCGGCGGCGGCTCCGGAAGCTCGGCGCGCAGCTGCTCGATGAGCGCCGGGTCGGGCACGACCGGGAGGAGGTCGGGCTCGGGGAAGTAGCGGTAGTCGTCCGCATCCGACTTCGGGCGCCCCGGAGAGGTGCGGCCGGTGTCCTCGTGCCAGTGCCGGGTCTCCTGGGTGATCGTGCCGCCCGCGGCGAGGATGGCCGCCTGCCGCTGGATCTCGTACCGGACCGCCCGCTCGACCGAGCGCATCGAGTTGACGTTCTTCGTCTCGGTGCGCGTGCCGAGCTTCTCCTGGCCGCGCGGACGCAGCGATACGTTCGCGTCGCAGCGGAGGTTGCCGCGCTCCATCCGCGCGTCCGAGATGCCGAGCGAGAGCACGATGTCGCGGATCGTCTGCACGTACGTCTTCGCGATCTCGGGCGCACGGTGCTCGGCGCCGAAGATCGGCCGCGTCACGATCTCGACGAGCGGCACGCCGGCGCGGTTGTAGTCGACCAGCGAGTACTCGGCGCCCTGGATGCGACCGGTGGCCCCGCCGACGTGGGTCAGCTTGCCGGCGTCCTCCTCCATGTGGGCGCGCTCGATCGGCACCCGCACGGTCGTGCCGTCGGCGAGCTCCACCTCGACCTCGCCGTCGAACGCGATCGGCTCGTCGTACTGCGAGATCTGGTAGTTCTTGCCGAGGTCGGGATAGAAGTAGTTTTTCCGCGCGAACCGGCTCGACGGCGCGATCGAGCAGCCGAGGGCGAGACCCAGGCTGATCGAGAACCGCACGGCCTGCTCGTTGACGACGGGGAGCGACCCGGGAAGCCCGAGGTCGACCGGCGCGAGATCGGTGTTGGGCTCGCGCCCGAAGGAGTTCGGCGCGGACGAGAACATCTTCGTCCTGGTGTTGAGCTCGACGTGCACCTCGAAGCCGAGCACGGGCTCGAACAGCTCGAGGGCCTCGTCGAAGTCCATCAGCGTGTCCTTGGCCATCAGCGGACCTCTCCCAGCTTGGGGGCGCGCGCAAGCAGCGGGCCGCCCCATGCATCCACCAGCAGTGCCTCCAGGGCCGCGCCCACCCGGTAGAGGCGCGCGTCCTCCCGAGCGGGGGCGAGGAACTGGATGCCGACCGGCAGTCCGTCGTCGTCGGCGAGGCCGGACGGGATGGAGATGCCGGGCACCCCGGCGAGGTTCGCCGGGATCGTGGTCACATCGTTCAAGTACATCTGCAGCGGGTCGTCGATCTTCTCGCCCAGGCGGAAGGCCGTGGTCGGTGCGGAGGGGGTCGCGATGACGTCGACGGCCGCGAAGGCGTCGGCGAAGTCGCGCTGGATGAGGGTGCGCACCTTCTGTGCCGAGCCGTAGTAGGCGTCGTAGTAGCCCGCCGACAGGGCATAGGTGCCGAGGATGATGCGGCGCTTGACCTCGTCGCCGAAGCCGGCGTCACGGGTCGCGGCCATGACCTCCTCGACCGTCGCGCCGGCGTGCGGGGTGACCCGCATGCCGAAGCGAACCGAGTCGAACTTCGCGAGATTGCTCGATGCCTCCGCGGGGAGGATCAGGTAGTACGCGGCGACGCCGTACTCGAAGTGCGGCGCGCTGATCTCGACGATCTGTGCACCATGCGCTTCCAGCGCGGTGAGCGCGGCATGGAAGGATGCCGACACCCCCGGCTGGAAGCCGCTGTCGGGCAGTTCCTTCACGACGCCGATGCGCAGCCCCTTGAGCACGTCGCCCCGGGCGCCCTCACGCGCCGCCTCGGCGAACGACGGCCATGCGTCGGTCAGCGACGTGGAGTCGTGGTGGTCGTGGCCGCCGATCACGTCGTGCAGCAGTCCGGCGTCGAGGACGGTGCGGGTGACGGGGCCGACCTGGTCGAGACTCGAGGCCAGGGCGATCGCGCCGTAGCGGCTGACCCCGCCGTAGGTGGGCTTGACCCCGACCGTGCCGGTCACGTGCGCGGGCTGCCGGATCGATCCTCCCGTGTCGGAGCCGAGCGCGAGCGGCGCCTCGTACGCGGCGACGGCCGCGGCCGACCCGCCCCCGGACCCGCCGGGGATGCGGGTGAGGTCCCACGGGTTGCGCGTCGGCCCGTATGCGGAATGCTCGGTCGACGAGCCCATCGCGAACTCGTCCATGTTCGTCTTGCCGAGCGGCACGAGGCCCGCGGCCCGCGACCGGGCGACGACCGTCGCGTCGAACGGCGACAGGTAGCCCTCGAGGATCCTCGATCCGCTCGTGGAGGGCATGTCGGTGGTGACGAGGACGTCCTTGATCGCGAGCGGGACGCCGGCCACCGGGCCGAGCCGCTCGCCGGCGGACCGGCGGCGGTCGATGTCGTCAGCGACCTCGAGCGCGTGGTCGCTGACGTGGAGGAAGGCGTGGACATCGCCGTCGACGTCGGCGATGCGATCGAGGTGGGCCCGGGTGACCTCGACGCTCGACACTTCTCCGGACGCCAGCCTTTCGGCGAGATCGGCGGCGGACAGGGTGATCAGCTCGGCGGAGCTCATTGCTCCTCCCCCAGGATCGCGGTCACGCGGAACCGGCTGCCGTCCGCATCCGGCGCGTTCTGCAGCGCCTGCGCCGCGGTCAGCGTGTCGCGGACCTCGTCGGGTCGGTAGACGTTCTGAAGCGGGATCGGGTGGCTCGTCGCCGGCACGTCCGCGGTGGCGACCCGGGACACCTTCGCGATGTTGTCGACGATGGCATCGAGCTGACCGGTGAGGCGCTGCACCTCGTCGTCGCTCAGCTGGATCCGGGAGAGCACGCCGAGATGGCGCACGAGATCGGGGGTGAATTCAGACACCGGAACAGTCTAGGCGGGAGCCGGCGCCTCCCCGCCGCGGCAGCGGCCTCGGTGCGTCACGCGCGGGCCCGTAGGCTGTGCGGGTGACGACGTACGATCCTCCTCGCCCCTGGGTGGGCAGCTACGCCGCCGGTGTCCCGGACGACCTCGATCCCGTCTCCGGGTCGCTCGTCGACATCGTCGAGGCCTCCGTCCGCGACTACCCCGACGCGCCGGCTCTGCAGTTCTTCGGCCGCGAGACGACGTATCGCGAGCTGGACGAGCAGATCGCGCGCGCCGCCGCGGGCCTGCGCGATCTCGGGGTGCGGGCGGGCGATCCGGTGGCGATCGTCCTGCCGAACTGCCCGCAGCACATCGTGGCGTTCTACGCCGTGCTGCGTCTGGGCGCCGTCGTCGTCGAGCACAACCCGCTCTACACGCCGCGCGAACTGCGCAAGCAGTTCGAGGACCACGGCGCGAAGCACGCTGTCGTCTGGAGCAAGGTCGTGCGGACGGTGCAGGAGTTCCCCGCGGATCTGCGGCTCGACTCGCTCGTGTCGATCGATGTGACCCGGGCGATGCCGTTCGCGACCCGCGCCGCATTGCGGCTGCCGATCGCCAAGGCGCGCGAATCACGGGCCGCGCTGCATGAGAGGGTCTCCGACACGGTCCCCTGGGAGACCCTGCTCTCCTCCGAGCGTCTGCCCGCAGGGCACCCGCGGCCGGCGACCGGAGATCTCGCGATCATCCAGTACACGAGCGGCACCACCGGCAACCCCAAGGGCGCCGCTCTGACGCATCGCAACCTGCTCGCAAACGCCGCCCAGGCCCGTGCGTGGGTGCCGCAGATCGTCCGCGGCGACGGATGCGTCGTCTACGCCGTGCTCCCCATGTTCCACGCGTACGGCCTGACCCTGTGCCTCACCTTCGCGATGTCGATGGGCGCGAGGCTCGTGCTCTTCCCCCGCTTCGACCCGGACATGGTACTCGCCGTCACCAAGAAGCATCCCGCGACCTTCCTTCCTCTCGTGCCCCCGATCGCCGACCGTCTCCTGGCGGCGTCGCAGCACGAGGGCGTCCCGCTCGCGGGCACAGACGTCGCCATCTCGGGGGCGATGGCGCTGCCCCACGACCTCGTCGTCCCGTTCGAGGAGGCCTCCGGCGGATACCTCGTCGAGGGATACGGCCTCAGCGAGTGCTCGCCCGTCCTCATGGCGAACCCGGTCGCCGACAACCGGCGCGCCGGCACCGTCGGCCTCCCGCTGCCCGGCACCGAGTGCCGCGTCGTCGACCCGGACGAGCCGACCCGCGACGTCCCCGCGGGCGAGCGCGGCGAGCTGCTGGTGCGCGGGCCGCAGGTGTTCCAGGGCTACTACGGCAAGCCCGAGGAGACCGAGGCGGTGTTCGTGGACGGATGGTTCCGCACGGGCGACATCGTCACGATCGACGACGACGGCTTCGTGCGCATCGTCGACCGGATCAAGGAGCTCATCATCACGGGCGGCTTCAACGTCGCCCCGACGGAGGTCGAGAATGCCCTGCGCCAGCATCCGGACGTCGCCGACGTCGCCGTGGTGGGGCTGCCGAGCGGTCACTCCGGCGAGGATGTCGTCGCGGCCGTCGTGCCGCGGCCGGGGGTGGAGCTCGACCCGGAGGCGGTGCGCGACTTCGCGCGGGGCGTGCTCACCCCCTACAAGGTGCCCCGCCGCGTGGTCGTCGTCGCGGACCTTCCGCGGTCGCTGATCGGCAAGGTGCTTCGGCGCCAGGTGCGCGAGCGGCTCGTGGCGGACGAGACGGCGCGGGGCTGACGCCCGCCGCGCTCGCGCTCGTTCACAACGCGCGCGCCCAGACGTCCTGGTGCCGTTCCACATACTCGCTGACGGCCCGCCAGTGCGCGCCGTGCCCGTCGACATACATCGAGCCCCAGGGTTCGCGCGCGTCGGCATGCGACGACCTCAGAAGCTCGTGCATGGCCTCGGCGCGGCGGTGCATCGCCGCGGGCAGCTCGGTGCGCATGCGCCGATCGGCGCCATAGCCCTCCGCGAACGCCGCGAGTCCCCGCGCCGCCTGTTCCGCCGGCAGACCGGGGTCGGACAGCGTGAACGCCTGCGCCGCGTACGCGAGATCCCACAGACGCGTGCTCGGCGCCGCCGCATCCCAGTCGATGAAGACCCACCGCTCACCGACGATGAGATTCCAGGGCGCGAGGTCGTTGTGGCAGACGAGGTCGGCGCCCGGCGCGGGGATGGCGGTGCTCCAGGTCGCGTCCGGCGCGGGCGTGAAGCTCTCGCTCGCGTCGTGGATCGCTCGAACGATGCGCCCGACCCGGCCGAGCTCCGACTCGGTGAGCGGGTCGGACTCGAGCGCGAGCGTGCCCGGGACGTACTCGATGATCTGCCGGCCGTGTTCGTCGCGACCCTGGACCGAAGGCACGTCCACGCCGGACGCCCGCACGGCTGCCATGAAGTCGGCGACGCTCGGCGTCGATCGGTGCCACGGCTTGCGAACGGTCGATCCGACGCGCACCACCTCGCTCGCGACGTTGCCGCCCGCGAGCACCTGCTCGTCTTCCACGGCTACGACGCTAGCCCGCGTCGGGATCGAGCGCATCCAGCGCCGCCGGCCCCTGTTCCACGAGGATGCGGAACTGCGCGGCGTCGATGATCCGCAGTCCGAGCTCCTCGGCCTTGCCGAGCTTCGAACCCGCACCCGGGCCGGCCGCGACGAAGTCGGTCTTCTTCGAGACGCTGGAGGCTGCCTTGCCGCCGGCCGCGAGGATGGCCTCTTGAGCGCCCTCCCGGGTGTACCCCTCGAGGCTGCCGGTCGCGACGACCGTGACGCCGTCGAGGACTCCCCCGCCGGCGTTCGCGGCCCCCGGCCCGGGGTGGCCGGGGGTGAACAGCTGCGCACCCGCCGCCTCCCAGCGCTCGACGATCGCGCGGTGCCAGTCGACCTCGAACCAGTCGATCAGCGCGTCCGCGATGATGCCGCCCACTCCGTCCACCGCGGCCAGCTCGTCGCGGGATGCGGCGCGGATGGCCGAGACCGAGCCGAACCACTGCGCGAGGGCACGGGCCGCGACGGGGCCCACGTGACGGATGTTCAGCGCGACGAGGAAGCGCCAGAGATCCTTGGCCTTGGCCTTCTCGAGCTCGTCGAGCAGCGTCAGCGCCTGAGCGGACGGATGCAGGACGATGTGGTCCTTCCTGATCCCGTTCGCCCGGCGGTCGGCGGCGGTGGCGTCCTCCCACCCCGGCGGATAGGTGCGCTCGACCCGCTGGAAGGGAGCGCGGCGCACGAACTCGCCGGTCTGCTCGTCGACTTTGCGCTCGCCCGTCTCGGCGTCGCGCACCACGACCTCGATCGGGATGAGCTGATCGAGCGTCAGGTCGAACAGGCCCGCCTCGCCGTCGAGGGGCGCGGGCGCCGCGCCGTCGGACTGCGTGAGGGCGGCGGCGGTCACCTCGCCCAGAGCCTCGATGTCGAGCGCGCCGCGCGAGCCGATGTGCTCGACCCGTCCCCGCACCTGCGCCGGGCAGGAGCGGGAGTTCGGGCAGCGCAGGTCGATGTCGCCCTCCTTCGCCGGGGCGAGCGGGGTGCCGCACTCGGGGCAGCGGCCCGGCATGACGAACGCGCGCTCGGTGCCGTCGCGGAGCTCCACCACCGGTCCCAGCACCTCGGGGATCACGTCGCCGGCCTTGCGGAGCACCACCGTGTCTCCGATGAGGACGCCCTTGGCCTTCACGACGTCCTGGTTGTGCAGTGTCGCCTGTCGAACGACCGAACCCGCGACGCGCGCCGGCTCCATGACCGCGAACGGCGTCGCGCGCCCCGTGCGCCCGACCGAGACGACGATGTCGAGCAGACGCGTGTTGACCTGCTCGGGCGGGTACTTGTATGCGATCGCCCAGCGCGGGGCGCGGCTGGTCGCTCCGAGCTCGTCGTGCAGGGCGAGCTCGTCGACCTTCACGACGACGCCGTCGATCTCGTGCTCCACGTCGTGCCGGTGCTCGCCGTAGTGGTCGACGAAGCCGAGCACCCCGTCGATGTCGTCGAAGGTGCGGAGATACGGGCTCGTCGGCAGCCCCCAGTCCGCCAGCAGCCCGTACACCTCGCTCTGCGATGCCACCGGCGGATCGTTCCAGGCCCCGATGCCGTGCACGAACAGTCGCAGGGAGTCGAGCCTCGCCCGTCCGGCCTCGAGCTCGAGGCCGTCCTTCTTGTCGAGCTGCTGCCGGAGCCCGCCGCTGGCGGCGTTGCGGGGGTTCGCGAACGCGGGGAACCGGCGCGCCGCGCTCTGCCTCGCCTTCGCCTCGTCGAACGACGACTTCGCGCGCGCACGTGCCTCCTCGACGACGCGATCGCGCAGACGGGCCTGCAGCGCGTTGAGTTCGTCGAAGGCGGCCACCGGGATGAAGACCTCGCCGCGCACCTCGACCCGCGCGGGGTGTCCGGTGCCGGCCAGCCGCTGCGGGATGCCGCGCACACGGAGCGCGTTGACCGTGACGTCCTCGCCGATCCGGCCGTCGCCGCGGGTCGCGGCGGACACGAGCACACCGTGCTCGTACCGGAGACTGATCGCGAGCCCGTCGATCTTGAGCTCGGCGAGCCAGCGCACGGCCCGTCCTGCGGAGAGCTCGGTCTTGCCGCACCATTCGCACAGCTCCTCGGTGCTGAAGACGTTGTCGAGGCTCAGCATCCGCTCGGCGTGCTCGACGGGCGCGAACATCGTGGCCGACGCGGCCCCCACGCTCTGCGTCGGAGAGTCCTGGCCCTGAAGCTCCGGATAGGCGCGCTCGACCGCCTCCAGGCGATGCATCCAGCCGTCGTACGTCGCGTCGTCGACGATCTCGGCATCCGCGCCGTAGTACGCGTCGCGGGCGCCCAGGATGCGATCGGTCAGCTCTCGCGCCTCCGCCCGCGCCTGCGCGAGGGTCAGGTCGAGCGCGATCGAGTCGCCGGCCGTGTCGTCGTGCTCTGCTGCCGTCTCATCCACCACCCGCTCAGTCTAGGAACCCCCGCCGACACCGCCGTCCCGGCTTGCGCGGCGCATCGCCGCCGTCCCGCGATCCCGCATCCATCGGGCCCCGTCCCCCGCCCTCTCCCTCTCTCCCCTTCTCCCTCTCTCCCCTTCTCCCTCTCTCCCCATGTCTCGTCTCCACCCCCATGTCTCGTCTCCCCTCCCTGTCTCACTTCTGCACCATCCGCCGCCGATATTCCTGCATAGTCGAGACACGCAGACACAGCGCGGCCAAGACCACACCCGCGTGTCTCACTTGTGCAGGCGAATCGGGCAACGCACCTGCACAAGTGAGACACGGATGCCGTTCCCCACCGGACACGGATGGCGATCCACGGGGCCGCGACCCGCCACGGCGTCGGCGGGGACGGTCAGCCGACCGGGACGGCCGAGACGGTGCGGTCGATCGTGAACTGGCCGAGCACGCGGGTCCCGTCGTACAGCACGGCGGTCTGCCCGGGTGCGACGCCGTCGAACGGCGTCTCGGGCCGCACGGTCAGCACACCGTTCGCGCGCACGGCCCGGGCGGGCACCGGGTCGGCGTGCGCACGGATCTGCACGTCGCAGGCGAATGTGTCGGACACGGGCGGACGACCCGCCCAGGTCATCCGCCCGCCCGCGATCTCGGCGGTCGCGAGGGCCTCCTTGGGGCCGACGACCACGGTGTTCGACACGGGGCGCACCTCGAGCACGAAGCGGGGCCGGCCGTCGGGGGCGGGCACGCCGATCGACAGACCGCGCCGCTGACCCACCGTGTACGCGTGCGCGCCCGCGTGCGCGCCGACCACGGCTCCGCTCCGGTCGACGATCGGGCCCTCCTCGGCGCCCACCCGCTCGGCGAGCCACCCGCGGGTGTCGCCGTCGGGGATGAAGCAGATGTCATGGCTGTCGGGCTTCTGCGCGACCGTGAGCCCGCGTTCGGCGGCCTCTGCGCGCACGAGCGCCTTGGAGGGCGTCGCGCCGAGCGGGAAGTAGGTGTGCGCGAGCTGCTCGGCGGTGAGCACGCCCAGCACGTACGACTGGTCCTTCGCCTGATCGGAGGCCCGGTGGAGCTCGGGACCCTCGGGTGTGTCGACCAGCGTCGCGTAGTGCCCCGTGCAGACGGCGTCGAAGCCGAGCTCGAGAGCACGTTCGAGCAGCGCCGCGAACTTGATCTTCTCGTTGCACCGCATGCACGGGTTCGGCGTGCGACCGGCGCGGTACTCGGCCACGAAGTCGTCGATCACGTCGTCGCGGAAACGCTCCGAGAAGTCCCAGACGTAGAACGGGATGCCGAGCCGGTCGGCCGCCCGCCGGGCGTCCATGGCGTCCTCGATCGTGCAGCACCCCCGGCTGCCGGTGCGGAGGGTTCCGCCGGCCCGCGAGAGCGCCAGGTGCACGCCCACCACCTCGTGGCCGGCGTCGACCGCACGCGCCGCGGCGACCGCCGAGTCGACGCCGCCGCTCATCGCCGCAAGGATCCGCATGACCCCAGTCTACGAGCGCCGGGCGGCGGTGGCCCCGGCCGCCCGGGCGCGCTCCACCGCCCACGGCAGCGCGGCGAGCGCGGCGTCGACGTCCGCATCCGTCGTCGTGCGTCCGAGGCTCATCCGCAGCACCGAACGGGCGGCCTCGTCATCGCGTCCGAGCGCGCGGACCACGTGCGAGGGCTCGGGAACCCCGGCCTGGCACGCGGACCCGGTCGACACCGAGATCCCGCGCTGATCCAACAGGAACAGGAGCGTCTCGCCGCGCGCACCGTCGAACAGGGCGTGGAGGGTCCCCGGCACCCGACGATCGGGGTCTCCGAGGAACTCCACCCCCGGGACGGCGGTGCGGATGCCGGCCGCCAGGCGCTCCCGCAGACGCACCAGCCGCGCCCTCTCCGAGGCCAGCTCGTCGACCGCGGCCTCCGCCGCCGCGGCGAAGGCGACCGCCCCGGCGATGTCCTGGGTGCCGGCCCGCAGGCCGCGCTGCTGGCCGCCGCCGTGCAGCTGCGCGTGCAGCGCCGCACCGCGGGCCACGACGAGGGCGCCGACGCCGACGGGCCCGCCCACCTTGTGCGCCGAGACGCTGAGCGCCGCGAGCCCCGCGGGTCCGCGCGCGTCGCCCCGCCATCCGGAGAACGTCACGGGCACGTGACCGAAGGCCGCGACGGCGTCGAGGTGCAGGGGGATCCCGTGCGCGGCGGCGGATGCGGCGAGCGCCGCGGCGTCCGAGACGGTGCCGACCTCGTTGTTCGCGACGAGCGCCGTGGCGAGCGCCGCATCCGGGAGCGCCCGCGCGAAGGGCTCCACCGGGACGGCGCCGGACTCCTCGAGGGCGACCGGTCGCACCGTCGCGCCGTCGCGCTCGGCCAGTGCGGCCACCGAGTCGAGGGTGGCATGGTGCTCGCCGTCGGGCAGCACGATCGCATCGGAACCCCGGGCACGCGCCGACCAGAGCCCCTTGATCGCGAGGTTCACCGCCTCTGTGCCCCCGCTCGTGAACACGACCTCGATCGGATCGCAGTCGAGCGTGCGCGCCAGGCGCTCCCGCGCGTCCTCGAGGACCCGCCTGGCGGCTTGTCCTCCGCCGTGGATGGACGACGCGTTGCCGACCACCTCGGTCGCGGCGAGCCAGGCGTCGCGGGCCTCGGGGCGCAACGGGCTGGACGCGGCGTGGTCGAGATAGACGTGCACCCGTCCACTGTCGCACGCGCCGGGCGCCCGGGCCCCGTAACCGGCCGGACTCACCGGCTGGCTAGGGTAGTCGGCATGGTCAGCCCGAACCCGACCTCCGACACCGTGATCGCCGCCCCGGGGCTGCTCGCACCCGAGCTCGACGACCTCGGCGTACGTCTCTACGACGGCGGCGGCACCCTGCGCGTCTGGTCGCGCGACGCCGAGGCGATGGAGCTCGTCGTCTTCGACGAGGGCGACCTCGACTGGATCATCGCTTCGGCGCCTCTCGAGCGCCGCGCGCACGGCGTGTGGCAGCTGGACACCGAGCTGCTCCGGCCGGGGACGCGATACGCCGTGCGCGTCTCGGGTCCCTCGACGGTGGGCAGCATGTTCAACCCGCACACGCTCCTGATCGAGCCGTACTCCCGCGGCATCGTCAGCGGAGGGTTCGGGGACTGGCGCTCCGCGGTGGTCGAGTCCGACTTCGACTGGGGCGGCGTCCCCAAGCCGCGCATCCCCCTCGACCGCACGGTGCTCTACGAGGGCCACGTGAAGGGTCTCTCGAAGCGTCACCCCGGGGTGCCCGCGCACCTGCACGGAACCTATGCCGGGCTGGCCCACCCGGCGATGATCGAGCACTTCCTGAGCCTCGGGATCACCACGATCGAGCTGCTGCCGATCCAGATCTTCGCCTCCGAGCCGCGCCTGCTCCAGCTGGGCCTCGGCAACTACTGGGGGTACAACACGCTGAACTTCTTCACCCCCCATCCGGACTACGCCACCGAGGGCGCCCGCCGGGAGGGACCGCAGGCGGTGCTCCGGGAGGTGAAGGGCATGGTGAAGCTCCTCCACGAGGCTGGCCTCGAGGTCGTCCTCGACGTCGTGTACAACCACACCGCCGAAGAGGGCATCGGCGGGCCCCGCACGAGTCTGCGCGGTCTCGACAACCGGGCGTACTACCGCCAGCAGGCCGACGGCACCTACATCGACGTCACCGGCTGCGGCAACTCGCTCGACACGTCGACGGATGCGGCTGCGCGCCTCGTGCTCGACTCGCTGCGCTACTGGGCCGAGGACGTCCAGGTCGACGGGTTCCGCTTCGACCTGGCGGCCACCCTCGGGCGCGACCGGGAGCACATCTTCACCCCGGACCATCCGCTGCTGCGAGCCATCGTCGAGGACCCCCTGCTGGCCGACACGAAGAAGATCGCCGAGCCGTGGGACGTGGGGATGGGCGGGTGGCAGACCGGGAACTTCGGCGACGGCTGGCTGGAGTGGAACGACCGCTACCGCGACCGGGTCCGCAACTTCTGGCTCTCCGACGTCGACTACGCGCGGCGGGCCTCGGCGGCGCCGGTGGGAGTCGGCGGCTTCGCGACGCGCCTCGCGGGGTCGTCGAACACCTTCAGCGAGGAGCGCGGGCCCCTCGCGAGCGTGAACTTCGTGACCGCGCACGACGGGTTCACCCTGCGGGACCTCGTGTCGTACGACGTGAAGCACAACCTGGGCAACGGCGAGCAGGGACGCGACGGCACCGACACGAACCGCTCGTTCAACCACGGCACCGAGGGGCCCACCGACGACGAGCGCATCCTGGCGACGCGGCGGAAGGCCATGCGCAACCTGATGGGCACCCTGCTGCTGTCCGCGGGAGTGCCGATGATCACGGCCGGCGACGAGTTCGGACGATCGCAGCGCGGCAACAACAACGCGTACTGCCACGACTCCGACCTCACCTGGCTGAGCTGGCAGCACGCCCCCTGGCAGCGGGACCTGTTCGCGCACGTGCAGCGACTGCTCCGGCTGCGACGCGAGAACCCGGCGCTGCGGCCCCGACGGTTCGCGCGCCTGGGCATGGAGACCCCGTCCGCCTCCGTCATGGACTGGTACGACGAGCAGGGTGAGACGATGTCGAGCGACCGGTGGACGAACCCCGCCCATCGCACCTTGCAGTACGTCGCCGCATCCACCCCCGAGACCGAGGACTTCAACCGCATCCTGCTGATCGTGCACGGCAACGAGGCGCCGATCGACGTCACCCTGCCGCAGGTCGAGGGGGTGAGTCGGTTCGTGTCGCTCTGGTCGAGCGCCGACGACATGCCCTCGTCCGACGAGCCCGTGCTGGCGCCCGGCGACATCGTGCCGATGCCCCCGACCTCGATGCGCCTGTTCCGTGCGGAGGGACTCCCGAGTCGTTCCGGACGGTGAGCGGATGGCGTCGCCGACGCGCCGTGACGCCTGTCAACCGCTCCCGACTGCGAGGGCCGCGCGATAGGTTCGAGTCGTGGCCACACAGACCCGCTCTCCGATCACACCGGCGTGGCGCAGCGCGTCCGCCATCCCCCTCCGCCCCGCAGCGGACGACGACGCCGGCCGGGACACCGTCACCGGTCGGATCCCCCTCGCCGACCCGCGCCCGTCCGCGTTGCACTCGGCGTTCCGTCCGAGTGCGTTCGCCGGGGAGATCGTGCCCTTCCGGGTCACCGCATTCCGGGAGGGCCACGATCGGATCGGAGTGCACCTCCGGCTCATCGCGCCCGACGGCGGCGAGTCGCTGCACCGTCTCTCCCCCGCCGAGAACGGGCTCGACCACTGGACGACGCAGGTGGGGCTGCTCGACCGGGGTGTGTGGCGTTTCCGATTCGAGGCCCACGGCGACGACTACGCGACCTGGCGTCACGCCGCGGAGCTGAAGATCGCCGCGGGAGTGGATGTCGCCGTGATGCGCGAGATCGGTGCCGCGCTGTTCGAGCGCGCAGAAGCGGAGAAGGACCGTCCCGCGGCCGAGCGCCGCGTCCTGCACGAGCGCGCCCGGGAGTTGCGCGACCCCGGACTCGACGACCTCGCCGCGCTCGCGATCGTCGGCGACGAGGTGCTGGGCGGCTTCTTCCGGGACCGCCCGGTCGTGAGCCTCACGACCGTGGGCGACGCCCAGGAGATCCTCGTGGAGCGCGAGCGCGCCGGAGTCGGCGCCTGGTACGAGTTCTTCCCCCGCTCGGAGGGCGCGACCCGGGGCGACGACGGCACGATCGTCAGCGGAACGTTCCGCACCGCGGCCGCGCGCCTGCCCGAGGTCGCAGCCATGGGCTTCGACGTGCTCTACCTGCCGCCGATCCATCCGATCGGACGCACGAACCGCAAGGGACCCGACAACTCTCTCGTCGCGGGTCCCGACGACCCCGGTTCGCCCTGGGCCATCGGTGGGGCGGACGGCGGACACGACACCGTCCATCCGGATCTCGGCACGCTCGCGGACTTCCGGGCCTTCGTCGCCGCCGCCGAGGCGGTCGGTGTCGAGGTCGCCCTCGACCTCGCCCTCCAGGCGTCGCCGGATCACCCGTGGGTCGCCGAGCACCCAGAATGGTTCACGACCCTCCCGGACGGCACGATCGCGTTCGCCGAGAACCCGCCGAAGAAGTACCAGGACATCTACCCGGTCAACTTCGACAACGACCCCGACGGCATCCGCGCCGAGGTCCTGCGGATCGTCCGGCACTGGATCGCGCAGGGCGTGCGCGTCTTCCGCGTCGACAACCCGCACACCAAGCCCCTCCAGTTCTGGGAATGGCTGATCCGCACCGTCACCGACGAGTCTCCCGACGTCGTCTTCCTCGCGGAGGCCTTCACCCGTCCCGCGCCCATGCAGGCCCTCGCGCAGGCCGGCTTCCAGCAGAGCTACACCTACTTCACCTGGCGCAACAACAAGGCGGAGCTCGAGGAGTTCCTCTCGGAGATCGCTCACTCGACGGCCGATTTCCTCCGCCCGAACCTCTTCGTCAACACGCCCGACATCCTCACCGAGTACCTCCAGTTCGGCGGACGCCCGGCGTACAGGATCCGCGCCGCGATCGCCGCGACCGCCGCGCCCACGTATGGGGTGTACGCGGGCTACGAGCTGTACGAGAACGTCGCACGCCCCGGCAGCGAAGAGAACATCGACAACGAGAAGTACGAGTACAAGATCCGCGACTGGGCGGCCGCCGAGGCGAACGGGGACTCCCTGGCGCCGTACCTGCGCCGCCTGAACGAGATCCGTCGCACCCATCCGGCCCTCCGGCAGCTACGCAACCTCACCATCCACTGGAGCGACGACGACGCCGTGCTCGTCTACGCGAAGCACCTCGACGCCGCGCTCTCCCCCGAGGGCGTGAGCGACACCGTCATCGTGGTCGCCAACGTCGACCCGCACTCGGTGCGCGAGACGACCGTGCATCTCGACACCCGCGTCTGGGGGGTCGAGCCGGGTGCGCCCTTCGCCGTCGAGGACCTCGTCACCGGTCAGAGCTGGACGTGGACGGACCACGACTTCGTCCGCCTCGACGCTTTCGCCGAGCCCGTCCACATCCTCCACGTGAAGGGCCTCGCATGAGCTCCGTCGCCCCGTCCGTCCTCGACACCGTCGCCACCGGCTCGTACCACTCCCCCCACGACGTCCTGGGCCTGCACCGAGGCACCTCGGCGTCGACCTGGGTCGTGCGGGCGCGACGTCCGCTCGCCGAGAGCGTGACGGCGGTGTTCGGCGACGGTCGGCGCGCGCCCCTCGTGCACGAGCGCAACGGCATCTGGGAGGGCGCGGTCGACGGCGACCACGCGCCGTACCAGCTCGTCGCGACCTATGCGGAGGGCACCGCGCACGTGGCGGACGATCCGTACCGGTTCGCGCCGACGCTCGGTGAGCTCGACCTGCATCTCATCCGGGAGGGGCGTCACGAGCAGCTCTGGCGCGTCCTCGGCGCGCATGCGCGCCGGCACGGCGGCTGCGCGGGCACGTCGTTCACCGTGTGGGCCCCGGACGCCCGGGCCGTCCGCGTGGTCGGCGGCTTCAACGGCTGGGACGGACAGGGGCACGCGATGCGCTCGATGGGCGCGAGCGGCGTCTGGGAGCTGTTCGTGCCCGGCATCGGCGAAGGCACGGTCTACAAGTACGAGATCCTCACCGGGCACGAGGGCTGGATCCTCAAGGCCGATCCCATGGCTCGGCTCGCCGAGGTGCCGCCGGCGACCGCGTCCGTCGTGACCGTGTCGGAGTATGTCTGGCAGGACGACGCCTGGATCGCCGAGCGCGCCCGGTCGCAGCCGGTGACGAAGCCGATGTCGGTCTACGAGCTGCATCTCGGGTCGTGGCGACCCGGTCTCGGCTACCGCGAGGCGGCGGAGCCGCTGGTCGAGTACCTCACCGCGCAGGGTTTCACGCACGTGGAGTTCCTGCCGCTCGCCGAGCACCCCTTCGGCGGATCGTGGGGGTACCAGGTCACCGGCTACTACGCGCCGACGAGCAGGTTCGGCAACCCGGACGACCTGCGCCACCTGATCGACCGGCTGCACGGTGCCGGCATCGGCGTGATCATGGACTGGGTGCCCGGCCACTTCCCGAAGGACGCCTTCGCGCTCGCCCGGTTCGACGGACAGCCCCTCTACGAGCACCCGGATCCCCGCCGCGGCGAGCACCGCGACTGGGGCACTCTCATCTTCGACTACGGCCGCAACGAGGTGCGTAACTTCCTGGTCGCGAACGCGCTCTACTGGTTCGAGGAGTTCCACGTGGACGGCCTGCGCGTCGACGCCGTCGCGTCGATGCTGTACCTCGACTACTCCCGCGAGCAGGGCGAGTGGGAGCCGAACGTCCACGGCGGACGCGAGAACCTCGAGGCCATCCGGTTCCTGCAGGAGACGAACGCCACCGTCTACAAGACCTTCCCCGGCGTCGCCATGATCGCCGAGGAGTCCACGAGCTTCCCCGGGGTGACGGCCCCGACGAGCGCCGGCGGGCTCGGGTTCGGCTTCAAGTGGAACATGGGCTGGATGAACGACTCGCTCGTCTACATCTCGCGCGACCCGATGTACCGCGCGCACCACGAGGGCGAGCTGTCGTTCTCCTTCGTCTACGCCTTCAGCGAGAACTACATCCTGCCGATCAGCCACGACGAGGTCGTGCACGGCAAGGGCAGCCTCTTCGCCCGGATGCCGGGCGACCACTGGCAGAAGCTGGCGGGCATGCGGCTGTACCTGTCGTACATGTGGGGGCACCCGGGCAAGCAGCTGCTGTTCATGGGTCAGGAGTTGGGCCAGATCTCGGAGTGGTCCGAGGGCAGGAGCCTCGACTGGTGGCTGCTCGACCAGCCCTCGCACCGGGAGCTGCAGGACTTCGTCGCCGCGCTGAACCGCGTGTACCGCGAGCAGCCGGCGCTGTGGACCCGCGACCACGAGGCCGACGCGTTCGCGCGGATCGGCGGTCCCGCCTGGGACCCCAACGTGTCCGCCTTCGTCCGCCGCGACGACGAAGGCGATGCCGTCGTGGTGCTGTGCAACTTCTCCGGGGTGTCGATCGGCGATCTCGAGCTCGACCTGCCCGCCGCCGGGCGTTGGGACGAGATCCTCAACTCGGACGCCGCGGCGTACGGCGGATCCGGCGTGGGCAACCTCGGCGCGGTCCACACGGATGCCGCGGGCCGGGCCCGCGTGACCCTCCCGCCGCTCGGCGCGCTCTGGCTTCGGCACGCCCGCTGACGCCCCGGCCCGCGCCGGCGGCGCGGCGGGCTCAGAAAAGCAGCGACGCGAGTCTGCCGCGCGCGCGGATGACGCGCGGATCGGCGTCGCCGACGAGTCCGAAGAGCTCGAGCAGCCGTTCCCGCACCTGCGCGCGCTCGTCGTCGGGCAGCAGGGCGAAGAGGTCGAGAAGACGGTCGAAGGCGTCCTCCACGTGGCCGCCCGAGACGTCGAGGTCTGCGACCGCGAACTGCGCGTCGACATCGCGGGGAGCCGCGGCCGCCGCCGCGCGGGCCTCGTGCAGGTCGAGGCCCTGCACGCGCTGCAGCAGCGACACCTGCCCGAGACCGGCCTTGGCGTCGGCGTCGCGCGGGTCCTCCGTGAGGGCGCGCCGGTACGCCGCCTCCGCACGGGCGTAGTCTCCGGCCTCGATCGCGTCGTACGCCTCCGCGTGCAGCGGCGGAAGGGCAGGCTCCGCGGGCTCCTCGGACTCGATCCCGTCCTCCCCGGCCGGGGCGGGGACGGTCCCGGTCACGCCGTTCTGCGCAGCGAGCTGCAGCAGCTGCGCGAACACCTCGCGCACCTGCTGCTCCGGCACGGCGCCAGTGAACAGCGGGACGGGCTGGCCCGCGACGAGCGCGACCACCATCGGGATCGACTGCGCGCGGAACGCCTGGCTGAGCTGCGGGTTCGCATCGACGTCGACCTTTCCGAGCACCACCCGCCCGCCGAGCTCCGTGACGACCTTTTCCAGCACCGGGCTCAGCTGCTTGCAGGGACCGCACCACTCCGCCCAGAGGTCGATGACCACCGGGACGGTGCGCGAGAGCTCGAGCACCTGCGGGAACGAGTCGTCCGTCACGTCGAACACGAGCGACGGCGAGGCACCGG
This sequence comes from Microbacterium sp. 18062, assembly GCF_902706225.1. Lineage (GTDB taxonomy): Bacteria > Actinomycetota > Actinomycetes > Actinomycetales > Microbacteriaceae > Microbacterium. The sequence goes on along the minus strand of NZ_CACSKB010000011.1, from coordinate 39,593 downwards.
GGGCTCCGGCAGCGGCCGGCGTGTCGCCTGCGGCGGGAGCCGGCGCGCGGTTGCGCAGGGCGGACAGGTCGACGGCGCCGCGCAGCACGGCGCCGGGAGCAGGATCGGTCATCACAGAACCTTCGCTTCGAGGATGTTGGAGGAGTAGCCCAGCAGACGGATCTTCTCCGTCGATCCCTGCGCGGGCACGTAGAAGAAGAGCTGGTCGGCAAACGTGGTGGACACGCCCGTCTGGGACTCGGCCACCCCGGTGAGCGCCTCGACGGTCGGGTTGCCGTCGAACTTGATCACGACGTCCTCGTTGGCAGGCGTCACGGTGTCGGATTCGTCGACGGTCACCGCGACGATCGCCCCGCTCTCCAGGGTCGCGAGCGCCAGCGGCGCATCGGCACCGGGCGTCGCGCCGAACTCGAGCGTCCCGGTGTCGGTCGCCGTCGTGTTGAAGGCGTCCAGCCGCTCCTGGCGGTCGGCGGCGACGCTCTCGCTGAACCGGTCGGACTCCTCGTCGAACAGGTCCGCGAACGAGCTCTCCGCGCCGCGCGTGAGAACGTCCGCATACGCCGCCGCCAGCTCGTCGGGGGCGAGCACCAGGAAGGACGAGTCCGGCGGCACCTGCGCCGCACCGATGTACGCCGGCGCGAGATCGGGCATCTCGGTGGATCCGCCGAGGTTGCCGATGTAGGACAACGTGTAGGCGGCCCACGGGTCGTCCTGCGTCATCATCATGATGGTGGAGGTCGTGGCGTCCGATGCCTCGTTCTGCACGACCGCCATCACGGTGCGCGGCCAGGCGTCGTAGGCCTGCGGGAGGATGATCTGCGCAGGCCCCGACGGGATGGCGGGCAGCGCCGCGTAGTCGGCGATGCTCGAGCGGAGCGTGTAGTTCGTGGCGCGCTCGGCGAGTGCGGCACCGGACAGCCGGGTGCCCGCAAGCTCGGTGTCCATGGCCTCGTCGGCCTGCGCGACGGTCTCCGCGATGCGAGCGAGGATCTGCTCCGCCTGCGCCTCGGTGACCGCGGGGGTCTGCTGCTGGGCCGAGTCGAGGACGGTCGCGGTCGGGCTGCTGGTCGGCGTCGGTCCGAAGTCCGGCCAGGCGTCTGGCGAGCAGCCCGCGACCGCCACGGTCACACCGAGCAGCGCGGGGAGCGCCGCGAGCGCCTTGCGCCGCCCGAGGGAGCGCCGCGTGGCGGGACCGGCGGCGATCACTCCCTTGTCGGCCCCCGTCACGGACACGTCGATGGGCTGGGTCTCGGGCAGGGGCGGCGGAGCCTTGCGGCGGGGACCACGGGACCGCCGCGCCTGCCGGATGGCGAGGACATAGAGGACGACGCCGCCGAGGAGCACCAGCCCGCCCAGCACGATCAGCGGACCCGCCCAGGGCGTGGTCTGCGAGATGTCCCAGGTCACGGAGATCTCGGCCGGCGCGGGCGCCGTGCCGTCGGCGGCCACGAGCACGCTCATCGTGGCGGGCAGCTGCAGGGACGCGACCACGGCCGTGTCGTCGGCGAACTCCGCGAGCCACAGATCGGAACCGGCCGGGTTGCGGCTCGCCTGCGCGTCGGCCTCGGCATCGGTCTCCGCGGCCTCGACGTCGGCCTCCGCGGTCTCGGGATCGACGGCCTCGGCCGCATCCGGCACCGGCTCCACGACCGACGAGAGGATCTCCCCCTCTTCGCCGGCGGCGACCGCGGTGTACTCCTGGTCGGAGAGCCACGCGGTCATGTCGGCGGTGCGTCCATAGGCGACGAACACGCCGTCGGTGCCGGAGACCTCGAGCGTCTGCGTCCCGGGCAGCGTGTTGAGGACCGCACCGTCGACCAGCGTGTACGGAGTGTCCTCCGTCAGCGCGATCTCGGCGGACTGGGTCGACGGTCCATGGAAGACGGTGCGCTGGGCGATGCCCGCACCGATCAGTACGGCGGCGAGCACGAAGGCTGCGACGGCCCAGACGAAACGCACGAAACTATCCTCCCGACGCCTGACGGCGGCTCGATCCGACGTTCCAGCCTAGCCGAGAGCGGCTGGGTGTTGTGCGAGAGGGGTGTCCCCCGCGCCCTTCCCCCTCGGGGGACGTAGTCTGACGCATACGTCCCCCGTCAGCGAGGAGTTACCCGTGAAGGTGCACAACCCCTTCCGCGTCGCCTTCATCGGCACGCTCGGCGTCGGCCTCGGCCTGCTGCTGATCGGCAGCGTGCAGACGCTGTCGACGATCCTGCTCTACATCGGCACGGCGCTCTTCCTCTCGCTGGGCCTCGAGCCGGTCGTGGCGTGGCTCGAGCGGCGCAAGCTCAGACGCTGGGCGGCGGTGCTCATCACGGTGCTCGCGGTGCTCGCGGTGTTCGCCGGGATCGTCTGGATGGTGATCCCGATCATCGTGAGCCAGGTCAGCCAGCTCGTCCAGGCGATCACGACGTTCCTCAACAGCACGTCGCTCGACGACATCAAGGAGTGGATCCACTCGATCTTCCCCGCCATCCAGGTCACGGCGATCGACGACACGATCTCGAACTTCCAGGACTGGCTGCTGTCGAACTGGGGCGACATCACCGGCAGTGTGATCAACGTGGGCATCGCGTTCTTCAGCGGCCTGACGGGCGCGTTCATCGTGCTCATCCTGACCATCTACTTCACGGCGTCCACGCCGAGCCTGAAGTCCGCCGTCTACAGCCTCGTACCCGCATCGAAGCGCCCCCGCTTCATCGACCTGTCGGAGCAGATCACCGACTCGGTCGGGTACTACGTCATGGGCCAGGTCGCCCTCGGCGTCACGAACGGCGTGCTGAGCGCGATCCTTCTGACGATCATCCAGGCGCCGTTCCCCGCAGTGCTGGCCGTCATCGCGTTCTTCTTCTCGCTGATCCCGCTCGTGGGCACGCTCACCGGCGCCGCGATCATCGTGCTCACGTGTCTGATCCCCGGCCTCGGCTCCCCGATGACGGCGCTCGTGGCGGCGATCTACTACCTCGTGTACATGCAGCTCGAGGCGTACCTGATCTCGCCGCGCATCATGAACCGCGCCGTGTCGGTGCCGGGTGCGGTCGTCGTGATCGCCGCCCTCGCCGGCGGGTCGCTGCTGGGCCTGCTCGGCGCGCTCGTCGCGATCCCGGTGGCGGCCAGCATCCTGATCCTGTACCGCCAGGTCGTGATCCCGCGTCAGAACGAACGCTAGGCGGGAACGGACATCCTCCGCTGCCGGTGGTGTTCGCGAGCGTGGAGAACGACGTCATGGACGAGCCGGTTCGTCGCGGAGCACGTCCGCGATCAGAATGTCGATGCGCTCGAGTGTTCCCCGCGAATCGCGCTAACCGCGGGAGTCGTCCCACTCGTCGGGCAGCGGAAGCGCAGCGGGGTTGACGGCGGCGACGATCTCGCTCAGCACCCGGCGCGTCTGCGTCTCGCCCACCCAGAGGTGCTTGCCGCCCTCGACCGCGATGAGCGTCGCCTCGGGAACAGCGGCGAACCGCTCGCGCGCCTCGTCGGGGCGGAGGTAGTCGTCGAACTCGGGGATGAGCGCGGTCAGACGGCGGCGATCCCCCGCCCACGCCGCCAGCTCGCCGGCCGTCGTGCGGTGCAGCGGCGGCGAGAGCAGCAGCAGCCCGTCGACGTCGTGCTCACGTCCGTGCTTCAACGCCAGCTCGGTGCCGAACGACCAGCCGACGAGCCACGGATGCGGCAGACCGCGGTCGCGAACGAACTGCATGGCAGCGGCGACGTCGTGGCGCTCGAGCCCCCCGCCGTCGAAAGCCCCTTCGCTCGTTCCCCGCGGCGACGACGTCCCGCGGGTGTTGAACCGCAGCACGGCCAGATCCGCGAGCGCGGGCAGGCGCGCCGCGGCCTTCCGGAGGATGTGCGAGTCCATGAAGCCGCCGTGGGTGGGCAGCGGATGCAGCGTCACGAGCGTCGCGACGGGCTCGGCGTTCTCGGGGGTCGCCAGCTCACCGACGAGCGTGAGCCCGTCGAGAGTGCGCAGCTCGATGTCCTCGCGCCGTGCGGGAAGCTGAACCGCTCCGCGGATCTCCATGTCAGTGCACCTTCCAGCAGGACGAATGCCAATGCCGCCGGGCGGCGAGGTCCGCCGCATCGCCGAGCACGCCGTCGGCTCGCCACACGACGAGGTGCGCGGTCCCTTCGGCGACCTGTCCGCCGCATCCGGGGCACGAGTACACCTTCACCGCCTGAGCGGCCGAGACGGGCTGCACGTTCCACTCGACGCCGCGACGGGACTCGGTGCGTCTCCAGCCCGCGAGCAGGCGGTCGAACGAATCCTGGGCGCGCCGATGCTGCGGCCGTCGACGAGACCTCGGCACAGATCAGTACCAGCCGACGGAGTTCGAGTGGTCCCACGCGCCGCACGGGCTCCCGTAGCGTCCGCTGATGTAGCCGAGGCCCCAGGTGATCTGCGTCGCGGGGTTCGTCGCCCAGTCCTCGCCGGCGCTGGCCATCTTGTTGCCCGGCAGCGACTGCGGGATGCCGTACGCGCCGCTGCCGGCGTTGTACGCGTTCACCCGCCATCCGGACTCGCGGTTCCACAACGCCACGAGGCAGGCGAACTGATCGTCGCCCCAGCCGCGGGCCAGCACCATGTCGTAGGCGATGGCCTGCGCGCTGCCCGGGTCGGGCGAGACGAACGGAGGGCTCCAGGAGCCGCTCGAGCCGCTCGACGACGACGCGGGCTCGGCGACCGGTTCCGGCTCGGGCTCCGGGGTCTTGTAGGCCGAATAGCTGTCGCGGGCGAAATCGATGGCGCCGCCGTCCGACGCGCCGCTCGCGGTGAACGACTGCGCATCGCCGAGGATGGTCGCGTACACGGTCGTCGGCGGGGTCTGCGCCGACGCCGGCTCGGCGAGCACGAGTCCGGCCGGGCCGACATAGGCCGCGGCGAAACCGATCGCCGCGAGCCCGGCGAACGTGCCCACCACTCCTCGCCGACGCGACCAGCGCGGCCCCGGGGTCCTCGCCCCGGCGGCGCCCCGACGCACCGCCGTCCCGGCCGATCGGCGCGTCACGGCGGCGGATGCGGGGGTGCGGAGTTCATCGCCAGAAGTCACAATGTCCCCGATTCTAACGACGCTGCGCTGAGTACGCCATCCGAACCGCGATCAGCCGACCGCGAGCATGATCTCGATCACGGCATCCAGCAGCGCATCGACCTGCGTCTCGCGGTACCCGCCGCGCTGCATCCGGAACGCCACGGAGCGCACCTGCTCGACCGACACGCCCGTGCCGTCGGCGAGGTATCCGGCGATCTTGTCGGCGACGAGGTCGACCTCCTCGATCCGATACCCGTAGCGAAACGCGGAGACGCGGTCGAATCGGTGACGGCGTGGACGCGAGAGGCGATCGAGGATCACCTGCGCCTCGGCCCGCTGCTGCTCCACCCACGACCGTGCGCCCAGCCGGGCGATGGCCTGAGCGCGTTCCTGAGCGGCGAAGGCGTCCTCGACACGGCCGAGAGCCGCATCGACCGCGACCACGGCATAGCCGCCGCGCACCAGCGCGAACGACGCATTGCGCACCGCCGCCGCGGTGACCGCCTCGGCTTCGGAGGGCTCGCCCTCGAAAGAGGCGCGGGCGCGGTCGAGGAACGCATCGACGTCGACGGCGCTGTACCCCTTCGCGCGGCCCCGCGCTCGGGGAAAGGCGTCGCGCGTCTGCTCGACGTCCGCGTTCCGCGTGTCTGCACGGGTGAGAGCGGCGTCCTGGTCGGGGATCGTCATGAGACCGCCAGAGGGGTGAGCAGGTAGTACAGGGCGAGAGCCGCGACCGCGGACGGCAGGATCGAGTCCAGACGGTCCAGCACGCCGCCGTGTCCGGGAAGCCAGGAGCTCATGTCCTTGATCCCCAGGTCGCGTTTGACCATCGACTCGCCGAGATCGCCCACCGTGGCGGTGATGAGGATGACGACGCCCAGGACGATCCCGGTCCACCACGGGAGCCCCAGCAGGAGCCAGGCGAGCAGGACGCCGGCGAGGGCGGAGGCGACGGCCGCGCCGGCGAAGCCCTCCCACGTCTTCTTCGGGCTGATCCGGGGGGCCATCGGATGCCTGCCGAGCGTGAGCCCCGTGACGTAGGCACCGGTGTCGGCGGCGATCGCGACGATCAGGAAGGAGAGCACCCACCATTCGCCGTTCTCCTGTCGGAGGAGGATCAGCGCGAGGCTCGCGAGGAAGGGGACGTACAGCTGGATGAACCCGGCCACGAGCACGTCGTCGACGACCGCGGCGTAGACGCGCCCGTCCCTGGCCGCCATCTGCCCGATGAGCCGGCACACGATGACGAAGGCCACCGCAACGAACAACGCCACCCAGTGCAGCCAGACATCGAAGAACACCGCCGACAGCAGCACGAAGGCGCCGCCGATGAGCTGCGGGGCGATGTCGACACGTCGGCCGGACGCCTGCAGCGCCCGCACGAACTCGAAGACGCCGAGGAGCGCGACCGCCACACCGAGGATCGCGAACGGCCACTTGGCGAAGACGAGCGAGGCGAAGACGACGGCGCCGATCGCGAGCCCGATCACGATCGCCAGGATCAGATCGCGGCCCGTGCGCTGCTTGATGCGTGCGTTGGCCTCCTCGAACTCCGCCCGGGCATGCGCGACCTGCAGCTCGAACTCGCTGCGGGCCGCACGGATGTGAGAGGGCGTTCGCCCGACGTCCGGCGTCTCCTCCGGGCGTGCCGATGCGGGAGCACCGTCGGTGCTCCCGGGAAGCGGCGCTGATTCGCCGGTGGCGTCGGACATCCGGTTCTCAGACCTCGAGGAGCTCTGCCTCTTTGCGCTTGAGCGCCTCGTCGATCGCGTCGACGTGGGCCCGGGTCAGAGCGTCGAGCTCCTTCTCCGCGCGCGCCAGCTCGTCCTCGCCGATCTCCGACTTCAGCGCGTCGAGATCGTCCTTGGCCTTGCGTCGGATGCCGCGGACGTGGACCTTGGCGTCCTCGCCCTTGCCGCGCACGATCTTGACGTACTCCTTGCGGCGTTCCTCGGTCAGCTCCGGCAGGGTGACCCGGACGATGTTGCCGTCGTTGGTCGGGTTCACGCCGAGATTCGGGGTGTCCCTGATCGCCTGCTCGATCGCCTTGAGCGCCGACTTGTCGTAGGGCGTGACGATGATCGTGCGCGCCTCCGGGTTGTTCAGCGAGGCGAGCTGCGCGAGCGGAGTCGGCGTCCCGTAGTACTCGACGCTGATCTTCTGGAACAGCTGAGGGTTCGCCCGGCCGGTGCGGACGGTCGCGAAGTCCTCTTTCGCGGCTTCCACGGCACGATCCATCCGCCCACCGGCGTCGGTCATCACATCGGCGATCACGGTATCTCCCTCGCTTCCAGCAGAGTTCTCAGTCTAGTCGCGGCCAGGCCGTACCCGTGGGACGTCAGGCCGTGACGAGGGTGCCGATCTGCTCGCCCCGGAGCGCCCGCGTGACGTTGCCCTGGGGCTCCATGCCGAACACGCGCATGTCCATCGCGTTGTCCATGCAGAGGCTGAACGCGGTCGAGTCCACGACCTTCAGGCCCCGGACCAGCGCGTCGCCGTAGGTGATCCGGTCGATGCGGGTGGCCGACGGGTCCTTCTTCGGATCCGCTGTGTAGACGCCGTCGACCCCGTTCTTCGCGACCAGCACCTCGTCCGCGCCGATCTCGAGCGCACGCTGGGCGGCGACCGTGTCGGTGGAGAAGTAGGGCAGTCCCGCCCCGGCGCCGAAGATGACGACGCGACCTTTCTCCATGTGCCGCTGTGCACGCCGCGGGATGTAGGGCTCGGCTACCTGGGTCATCGAGATCGCGGACTGCACGCGGGTGGACGCGCCGGCCTGCTCGAGGAAGTCCTGCAGCGCCAGCGCGTTCATCACGGTGCCGAGCATGCCCATGTAGTCGGCGCGGCCCCGATCCATCCCCCGCTGGCTGAGCTCCGCGCCGCGGAAGAAGTTGCCGCCGCCCACGACGACCGCGACCTCGACCTCGTCGACGGCTGCTGCGATCTCCCGCGCCATCTGACTGATGACGTCCGGGTTGACGCCCAGGGAACCGCCCCCGAACGCCTCTCCCGAGAGCTTGAGCAGAACGCGGCGGCGTCCGGTCGATTCGTCCATTCGTGGGGATCCTCTCGTCGGGAGTAAAACTTACGGCATGCGAAAGGCCCGCACCGAACGACGATGCGGGCCTTTCGAGGCGGCTACGCGCCGACCTTGAACCGGGCGAAGTCGGTGACCGTGATGCCGGCGTCCTGCGCGACCTTCGCGACGGACAGCTTGTTGTCCTTCGCGTAGTCCTGGTCGAGCAGGGCGACCTGCTTGAAGAAGGCGCCCACGCGTCCCTCGACGATCTTCGGCAGCGCCGCGTCGGGCTTGCCCTCGTTGCGCGAGATCTCGGTGACGATCTGGCGCTCCTTCTCGACGTCGTCCTCGGGCACGTCCGCGCGCGAGAGGTAGCTCGGGTTGGCGAAGGAGATGTGCTGGGCGATGCTGCGCGCGGTCTCCGCGTCGTCACCGGAGTACGCCACGACCACGCCGATCTGCGGGGGCAGGTCCTTGCTGGTCTTGTGGAGGTACACCTCGAAGCTGTCGCCGGTGACGGTGCGCACGCGACGCAGCTCGATCTTCTCGCCGATGATGGCGGCCTCGTCGTCGATCAGCTGCGCGACGGTCTGGCCGTCGGCGTCGGCGGCGAGGGCGGCCTCGGCCGAGTCGGCACGGGCGGCGGCCGCGGCATCCGCGACCTTGTCGGCCAGCGCGAGGAAGCGGGTGTTCTTCGCGACGAAGTCGGTCTCGCAGGCGAGCTCGACGAGCGTGACCGCACCGCCCTGCTCGCGGGCGACGACGAGACCCTCGCTGGTGGAGCGATCGGCGCGCTTGGCGTTGCCCTTCGCGCCCTTCAGGCGCAGGATCTCGACGGCCTTCTCGACGTCGCCGTCGGCCTCTTCGAGAGCCTTCTTGGTGTCGACCATGCCCGTGCCGAGCTGCTCGCGCAGGGCCTTGATGTCAGCGATGGTGAAGTTGGCCATGAGTGGCGGCTCCTTCTGTGTGGAGAGTTCTCGTGGATGCCGATCGGCGCGACCGGGATGCGGCCGCGCCGATCGTCGCGTGTCCGTAGGACGCGCGGGTTAGTTGCTCGCGCTGGACTCGGCGGCGGCGACCTCGTCGACCGTCTCGCCCGATGCGACGGCGATCGCCTCATCGTGGGCAGCGGCACCGGCCTCGTCCGCGGAGGACTCGGTCGCGGCCTGGCCCTCGGCGGCCTGCTCGTCGGCGACGATCTCGGACGCCTCGGCCTCGGCCTCGGCGAGACCCGCGACAGCGGCCGTGTCTGCGGAGGACTGCTCGGGAGCGCCCTGCTCGAGGAGCTCGCGCTCCCACTCGGCCAGCGGCTCGGCCGCCTGCTCGGCGTCACCGGCGGGCTGGTGACGCTGGATCAGGCCCTCGGCGGCGGCGTCGGCCACGATGCGCGTCAGCAGCGAGACGGAGCGGATCGCGTCGTCGTTGCCCGGGATCGGGTACTGGAACTCGTCGGGGTCGGCGTTGGTGTCGAGGATGCCGATCACCGGGATGCCCAGCTTCTTGGCCTCGTCGATCGCGAGGTGCTCGCGCTTGGCGTCGACGACCCAGATCGCCGACGGCGTCTTGGTGAGGTTGCGGATGCCGCCGAGCGACTTGTGCAGCTTGTCGAGCTCGCGCTTCTTGAGCAGGAGCTCCTTCTTGGTGAAGCCGCTGTCGGCAGGGTTGTCGTAGTCGAGCTCCTCGAGCTCCTTCATGCGCGCGAGACGCTTGGAGACCGTGGCGAAGTTCGTGAGGAGGCCACCGAGCCACCGCTGGTTGACGTAGGGCTGGCCCACGCGCGTCGCCTGCTCGGCGAGGACTTCCTGCGCCTGCTTCTTGGTGCCGACGAACAGGATGGTGCCGCCGTGGGCGACCGTCTCCTTGACGAACTCGTACGCCTTGTCGATGTACGACAGCGACTGCTGCAGGTCGATGATGTGGATGCCGCTGCGCTCGGTGAGGATGAAGCGCTTGACCTTCGGGTTCCACCGGCGGGTCTGGTGTCCGAAGTGCACGCCGCTGTCGAGCAGCTGGCGAATGGTGACGACGGCCATGGCCGTTCTCCTGTTCTGTACGGTTGATCGCGCCGGACCGGACGGTCGGCGAGCCTGGTGCCCGGCACGCACCCGCACGTCGCTCGCGCGATATGACCGAAGGGTGGGTGTGCCACGACCGGATCCGGAGACCCGCGCCGCTGAAGGGCACGCGTAGTCACCTCGACATGCGAGGTGCTCGATCAGTGTATCAGTCGCGGCCCGTCCCGTCCGCCGCACGGGACGACGAGAGAGGGCTCGACCTCCCCTCCCCCGCGGCGGTCGACCGGCGCCTCGTCCCCATCCTGCCGCCCGCGAACCCGCGACGCCGGCGCCGGCGAGATCCTGGGGCGATGATCCGATCGCTCTCCCGCACGACGTCCGCGCTCGCTCTACTGGTCCTGGCGGCCGCCGTGCCCGCCTCCGCCGGCCCCACGTCCGCCGTGGCGGTCGACGATGCGGTCCCGTCGGATCCGCCCCTGTGGGCCTGGCCGGTCGCCGGTGTGATCGCCCACCCCTACGAGCAGCCCGCCCACGCCTACGGGCCGGGGCACCGCGGAATCGACGTCCGAGCCGAGGAGCACACCGTGCACGCCCCCGACGACGGCGTCGTCGTGTTCTCCGGGAGGGTCGTCGACCGGCCGCTGGTGACGATCGACCACGGCGACGGCATCGTCTCGACGCTCGAGCCGGTCGCCTCGGATCTCGCCCCGGGAACGGCCGTGGCGCGCGGGGACGCCGTGGGCGAGCTCTCGTCGGGCGGCCACGCGGAGCAGGGCGAGCTCCATCTCGGCGCACGTGTGCACGGCGAGTACGTCAATCCGCTGCTGCTGCTCGGCGGGATCCCGCGCGCGGTGCTGCTCCCCTGCTGCTGAGGCGTGCGAGTGCTGCTGAGGCGTGCGGTCTCTCAGCGCGCGGTCACCGTGTTGCGCTGACCGTTGTCACCGACCGGGCCGAGCGGGGATCCTGAGATCTCGTTGTCGTTCCCGGAGACCGCGACGGCGTCGATCGCACCCCGCACCTCCACCTCGTTGCGATCGCCGTTCACGACGAGCGAGCCGACCTGCTCCGCCTCGATCTCGTTGTCCTGACCGTCCACCGTCAGGGTCGCCACCCGTCCGGCGTCGAGGTCGTTGCGGTCGCCGCCCAGCTGGAGGGCGCCGACGGTCGCGGCGGTGGTGTCGAGGTCGATGCCGGTGCCGCCGACGATGACGGACGGGCACTCACCCGTGAGCGTGACGTCGAGGTCGGCGCCGCCCACCTCGACGGGTGCCCCGCCGCAGTCGGTGGTCTGGTCGGACGGCACCGTCGTCCCGGGCTCGGAGGGGGATGCGGAGGGGCCTTCGGTGGCGCTGGCCGTCGGCAGCACCGTCGGCCGCGTCCCCCCGTCGGTCGGCACGACGGTCGGGCGCTCACCGGCCAGGACGCCGCATCCGCTCGTCGAGATCGCGACGGCGATCAGCAGCGCGACGGTGAGACGGCGACGGGAGAAGGCGGGCATGTCCCCACCGTACGCGGCGCACCCGGGAGGTCGCCACCGACCCCTCAGGCGCGGGGGTGCGCGAGCCGATAGGTCGAGACGAGCCGTTCGCCGGAGACGTGCGTGTAGATCTGGGTCGTGCCGAGGCTCGCGTGACCGAGCATCTCTTGGACCGCTCGAAGATCCGCCCCGCCGTCGAGCAGGTGGGTCGCGGCGGAATGGCGCAGGGTGTGCGGCCCGACCGCGCCGGAGCCGAGTGCGGGTCCGACCGTGCGGGCCACGAGGTCGTACACCCGGCGCGGACCGAGCGGGCCGCCCCGCACGCCGAGGAAGAGCAGATCCGTCGCCCGGCCCTCGGGAGCGCGTGCCGCGAGCGCGGGGCGCCCGCGAACGGCGTACGCCTCGATGGCTCGCGCCGCCGGCGCCCCGAAGGGGACGACGCGCTCCTTGTCGCCCTTGCCGGTCACCCGGAGCGTGCGTCGTTCCTGGTCGATGTCCGCCGCGCGCACCGCGCACAGCTCGGAGACGCGCAGCGCCGCTGCGTAGAGCAGCTCCAGCACGGCATGGTCGCGCAGGGCGACCGGATCACCGGATGCGGCGGCGCCGACCAGATCGGCCATCACACCGGACAGGGCGGGTGCGGTCGCGACGGTGGGCAGCGTGCGGCCGCGTTTGGGACCGACCAGGCGCAGGCTCGGGTCCGCGTCGATCGCCCCGGTCTGTCTGGCCCACGCGAAGAATCCGCGTGCGGCTGCGGTGCGCCGCGCGACCGTCGCACGGCTGTCGCCGCGCGATGTCGCCTTCCACAGCCACTCCCGGAGCTCCTCGAGGTCGACGCGGTCGAGACTGGTCTCGGGTCCGACCGTGGCCGACAGGTCGACGAGGTCGGCCCGGTAGGCGCGCACGGTCGCCGGCGAGAGCCGTCGGACGTCCGACAGATGCCGGGTCCAGTCGTCGATCGCCGCGCGCAGGTCCATCCCGCCAGCATGGCCCCGCTCCGACCGGCCGACGGGCAGGCGCCCCGGTGTCCGCCCGGGTCGGCGACGAACACTCTCACGAGCGGCGCCGGCGCCATCCCTCGCCCCGCCCGTCGAGCAGCATCGCACCCAGCACCGCCTCGACATCGGCCACCGACATCCCGGACCGCGCGGCGATCGCCGGCACCGTCAGCACGGTGCGGTCGCTCAGCGCATCGCGCACGCGCGTGTGCTCCGGATCGTCGGGCGGACGCACGGCGTCGTCTCCGAGCGGCACGACGCCGATCAGCTCGCGGGCATCCGCGGCGCTGGTCACGCAGACCGCGTCGAACTCGCGGAGCAGCCGATGGGTGCCCGCCGAGGCCGCGCTGGTCACCGGACCGGGAACCGCCCCGATCGCGCGGCCGAGCGCAGCGGCATGCCCCGCCGTGTTGAGCGATCCGCTGCGGAGCCCCGCCTCGACCACGACGGTCGCGGACGACACCGCCGCGATCAGCCTGTTGCGCTGGAGGAACCGCCATTTGGTGGGCGCGGCTCCGCACGGGACCTCGCTGATGACGGCCGCGGTGGCGGCGATCCGCTCCAGCAGATCGGTGTGCCCGCTCGGATAGGGACGATCGCTGCCACCGGCGAGGAAGGCGAAGGTGCGGCCGCCGGCCGCCAGCGCGGCCCGGTGCGCAGCCCCGTCGATGCCGTACGCCGCCCCCGAGACGACGGCGATCCCCGACCGGGCGAGACCCGCTGCCACCTCGTCGGCGACGTGCTCGCCGTACGACGTCGCCGCGCGGGCGCCCACCACGGCCACCGAGCGCGTCAGCTCGGCGAGTCGGCGTACGTCCCCGCGCACCCAGAGGCATGGCGGGGCGTGGTCGCCCAGGTCGTCGACGGCGGCCGGCCACAGGTCGTCGTTCGGCGTGATGACCGCGATGCGATTACGCCGCGCCCGTTCGACGGCATCGTGCACGGTGCCGCCGCCCCGCCGCGGTCGCCAGCGATCCAGCGCCGCCCGCGCCTCGCGGGGATCGACGAGAGCACCGGCGACGAGCTCGCGGGGATCCGGATCCCCGGCGACGAGCTCCCACGCCTCCGCTGCACCGCGAGCGCGGACGAGGGCGCCGGCGACCCGGTCGCCCGGCTCGATCAGACAGCTCCAGGCGATGCGGGCGACTCGGTCCCGGCGTCCCTGGGCGGTGTCCGAGCGCGGACCGAGCGCGTCGGCGATCTCATCCGCCCGCTCGAAGACGTCGGTCATGCCGTGATCCCCTTCTTCATGAACAGCGCCCGGCCGATGTCCCGGACCTCCAGCCGCGGGCGTTCCTCGAGGTCGGCGAGGGTCCAGGCGACCCGGAGCACCCGGTCGTATCCGCGCAGGGTCAGCGCGCCGCGCTCCAAAGCCGCATCGAGGGGTCTGCGCACCGAGGGCTCCGGCGCTCCGGGCCCCTCGCGCAGCCACGTGCCCGACACGTCCACGTTCCGCCGCCACGGCGTCTCGCGCAGCCGGCGCACGGCGCTCCGGCGCGCACGCGCCACCCGTTCCCGGGCGTGCGCGCTGCTCTCCCGTGTCTCGAGCGGATCGCCGGAGGCGCTCGACACCCGCCGCAGGGGCAGTTCGATGTCGACGCGGTCCAGGAGAGGACCGGAGAGCCGGCCGAGGTACCGCCGGATCGCGAACGGTGCGCACTCGCAGGCCGCTCCGCGCACCCCATAGTTGCCGCAGGGACACGGGTTCGTCGCGAGCACGAGCTGGAATCGTGCCGGGTACCGCACGGCGACGCCCGAGCGATGGATCTCGATGTCTCCCCGCTCGAGCGGCTGCCGGAGCGCGTCGAGCACGGAGGCGGGGAACTCCCCCGCCTCGTCGAGGAACAGGACGCCCTCGCTCGCCCGGGCGATCGCACCGGGACGGATGACGCGCGACCCGCCGCCGACGAGTGCGACGACGCTCGCCGTGTGGTGCGGCGCCTCCAGCGGTGGGATGCGGCTGAGCGAGGTGACGGGCTCGCCCGAGAGCGAGCGGACCGAGGCGACCGCCAGAGCCGCACGCTCGTCGAGCTCCGGCAGGATGCCGGGGAGCCGACGCGCCAGCATGGTCTTGCCCGCGCCAGGAGGTCCGCTCAGCAGCAGGTGGTGCCCACCGGCCGCGGCCACGACGAGCGCCTCGACCGCCTCGCGTTGCCCGACGACGTCGGCGAGGTCGAGCGCCTCGGCCTCGGGGCCGGGCGAGGGTGCCGGCTGCACCGGGTCGGTCGACTCCGGCGGCTCGATCTCGGCGCCGTGCCGGGCCGCGACCTCTGCGAGCGTGGCGGCGCCGATCACCTCGATGCCCTCGACGAGCATGGCCTCGGCGAGATTGCCCGCCGGCACCACGATGCGGGGCCGGCCCGCCCTCACCGCCGCGACGACCGCGGGCAGGACCCCGGCGACGGGCCGCAGCCGCCCGTCGAGCCCGAGCTCGCCGAGGTGCACGGTCGTCGCGACCGCAGCGGCGTCGAGCTCGCCGTCCGTCGCGAGCGCCGCGATCGCGATCGCGAGGTCGAACGCCGACCCCTGCTTGGGCAGGCTGGCCGGCGACAGGTTCACGGTGATCCGGCGGCGCGGCAGCGGCAGGCCCGAGTTCGCGCACGCGTTGTGCACGCGCTGCACGGCCTCCCCCAGCGCCCGGTCGCCCAGACCGATGATCCGGAACTCGGGCGTCTGCTGGCTGAGGTCGGCTTCGACCTCGATGAGGGTGCCCTCGAGCCCCGACAGCGCGACCGACCAGGTGCGCGCGACCGTCATCGCACGTCTCGCAGATGTTCGAGACGGAACGCCGGGGCCTTCGCGCCGAGCACGGAGACGACATCGAGCCGGAGCCGCAACCCGCGCGCCAGGTCGGGATGCTGCTGCGCCCACGCGACGGCGAGGCGCCAGAGCCGGGTGCGCTTGCGGGCGTCGACGGCCTCGAGCGGATGCCCGAACAGCTCGGTCGAGCGGGTCTTCACCTCGACGACGACGATCTCCGCGCCGTCCCGCGCGACGATGTCGACCTCGCCCTGGGCGCATCGCCAGTTGCGGTCCAGGATGTCGTAGCCGTCGCGCGTCAGGTACGCCGCGACGGCGTCCTCACCGTCGCGACCGAGGATGTCTTTCGCTGCCATGCCGACAGCGTGCTCTTCTCGGGCGGGGCCCGTGGACGCCGTGCGGCCGATCGGGACCGATCAGCCGCATCCGCCGCCTGGGGAGGCCAGGTCGCTCAGTTGTCGAGCGAGAGCTCCTCGGGAAGCTGGAAGTCGCGACGCGAGAGCTCCTCGACGTTGACGTCCTTGAACGTCAGCACGCGGACGCCTTTGACGAAGCGGTCGGCGCGGTAGATGTCCCACACCCACACGTCGTTCATCGAGATCTCGAAGTAGAAGTCGTGCTCCGTGTCCCGGCGTACGACGTTGACCTCGTTGGCGAGGTAGAACCGCCGCTCGGTCTCGATCACGTACTGGAACTGCGAGACGACATCCCGATACTCGCGGTACAGCGCGAGCTCGAGTTCGCGATCGTAGTCTTCGAAGGCGTCGTCATCCATGGTGCTCCCATCCTAGATCGGACGGGTGTTCCCTCGCCCATCCGTCGGAGTCCCGGCGATCGCCCACGAGGCGCGGTGATGGGAGCTCATGCCGTGCGCGGAGATCGCCGCGCGATGCTCCGCGCTCGCGTAGCCCTTGTTCCGGTCCCAGACGTACACCGGCTCGGTGCCGTGGAGGTCGACCATCAGCCCATCGCGAGCGACCTTGGCGAGCACGGATGCGGCCGCGGCGCTGGCGCAGTCGCGGTCCGCCTTCACGATCGGTCGGACGGCGCACTCCAGCGCTCCGGCCGCCGAGATGTAGTCGTGGCTCCCGTCGAGGATCACGAGCGCCTCGCCGATCTGCACGCCCTGCGCCCGGAGCCCCTCGATCGCCCGGTGCGCGGCCCGCCCGAGCGCCCGGGTGATCCCGACCTCGTCGATCTCGGCCGACGTCGACCAGCCGATGGCGGACGCGTCGACCCAGGCGCCGGCGCGCGCGGCGACATCGGGGCGGCGCGCCTCCGGGATCAGCTTGGAGTCGCGCAGCCCCTCCGGGACGCGGGGACGACCCGACCGCGGGGCGAGCACGGCCGCGCCGATCGCCACGGGTCCGGCCAGCGCGCCGCGGCCGACCTCGTCGCAGGCGATCACGATCCGTCCCTCGGCCCAGAGCGCCCGCTCGACACGGAGCGTCGGCACCGCGGGCGTCATCGGTCGCCGTCCTCGGGATCCGGGACGGCGGAGAACACCTCGTGGTGGAAGTCGATGAGCCCGAAGCGGTCGAACGGCCACGTGATGAGGAACGCGCGCCCCACCAGGTTGTCCATCGGCACGAACCCCTTGCCGGGCTGTTCCTGGTTGTAGCGGGAGTCCTTCGAGCGGTAGCGGTTGTCGCCCATGACCCAGAGGGATCCCTCCGGCACCGTCACGTCGAACTCGAGCGCCGACGCGGGGGCGCCGGACTCGGGGAGCTGCAGATAGGAGGTCTCGTCGATGGGCGTCCCGTTGACCGTCAGCTGGCCCAGCTCGTTGCAGCAGACGACCCGGTCTCCGGGCAGGCCGATGATCCGTTTGATGAGGTGGTCGTCGCTGTCGGGCGCTGCGAGGCCGACGAGCGAGAGCACCCACTCGACCGCGTCGACGACGGGTCCCTGTGACGGGGCGGCGGCCTCGGGCCCGAGCCATCCCCCCGGGTCGCGGAAGACCACCACGTCACCGCGGTCGTACCCGCCGAAGCGCGGCGTCAGCTCGTCGACCAGGATGCGGTCCTGTTCGACGA
The DNA here is from genome assembly GCF_902706225.1 of Microbacterium sp. 18062. GTDB lineage: Bacteria > Actinomycetota > Actinomycetes > Actinomycetales > Microbacteriaceae > Microbacterium. Next base: position 22,258 of record NZ_CACSKB010000011.1, on the reverse strand, counting down.
GGGTCTGCTCCATCGACGCGGACGGGATGTAGAACGAACGGACGATGAAGGTCTTCACCAGGAACGACACCACGAGCGCGATCAGCACGATCACCACGACGTCCCGCAGGAACGTCACGACTCCCCGACCGCCTCGGGCGGCACGCGGTGCCTCGGATGCGGAGACGTCGGGCATCGCGTTGTCGCTCGTCATGGGGGTCCTTCGGTGCGGGGCGGCTCACGCCGGTCTCTAGCGTCGCACATCGCGCGCTGAGAAGACGCACGACGCCCGCGCGCGGCCGCGGACACGACGAGACCCCCGGCGCTCGGCGCCGGGGGTCTCGATCGGAACGACTAGTTGTCGCGCTTCTCCTTGATCTTCGCCTTCTTGCCGCGAAGGTTGCGGAGGTAGTAGAGCTTCGCGCGACGAACGTCACCGCGGGTGACGACCTCGATCTTGTCGATGACCGGCGAGTGCACCGGGAAGACGCGCTCGACGCCGACCTGGAAGCTGATCTTGCGGACCGTGAAGGTCTCGCGCACGCCGTCGCCCGAGCGGCCGATGACGACGCCCTGGAAGACCTGGATGCGGGAGCGGCTTCCCTCGGTGATGTTCACGTGCACCTTGACGGTGTCGCCGGGGCCGAAAGCGGGGATGTCGGAGCGGAGCGATGCCGCGTCGACGACGTCGAGGATCTGCATGGTTGATCTCTTCCTGCAACCGCCACAGGTCGGGTGCGAAAAATGGGTGTTCACGAAGTGGAGACGGTGCCGGTGCCGGTCGGTGACGAGCGGCGGACTCCCCTGAGGCAGAGTCGGTCAGGGCACGAAGGTCCATTCTGCCACGCGCGGGCGGCAGCGACAAAACGTCATCGCTCCGCGGTCGGGCGCTCCTCCACCACGATGACCTCGTGGGGCTCGGCGTCGGCGCGTTCCTGCGCCGACGGGTGCGGGGCGGGGATGTAGGCGGCGCCGCTGTTCGTGTGCAGCACGATGTCTCCCGGGCGCGCCTCCCGCCAGAGCTCACGCAGCTGCAGCGAGACGAGGACGAGTCCCACGATCACCGTGAGCACCATCACGGGAGCCCACCAGCTCGACACGTAGAACCCGAGGGAGATCGTCAGGGCGTGCCAGACCGCGTAGCCGAGCACGTCCCCCCAGGAGACGGCGCGCGCGGCGCGCACGCTCGGCCGCGCGCGGGTGATCAGGGTGAGGGCGAGCTGGCCGATGAACACCGACGGGATCGCGATGAACAGCATCCACAGGAACGCCCACCCCCCGGCGTTGAAGACGCCCCAGCCCACGAAGAGCCACAGCGGAAGCAGGAAGGCGGCCGGCAGCAGCCACCCGTAGAACGCGCGTCTCACCCACATGCCTGAGATCGTACGCGGGGCTCGTGCGCCCGCGGCGCGTGTCGTGCGCACTCACCGGGATCGCTCAGCCTGTGACGACCGGTGGGACGTGCGCGTCCGCATCCGAGAGAATGGATGCGGACAGAGAAGGAGCACCATGATCGAACTGCGCACCCCCGCCGAGATCGAGCAGATGCGGCCCGTCGGCCGCTTCGTCGCCGAGGTGCTGGCGACCCTCCGCGACGAGACCGCGGTCGGGACCAATCTGCTGTCGATCGACCGCCGTGCGCACGAGCTGATCCGCAGGACCGGCGCCGAGTCGTGCTACATCGACTACCACCCCTCCTTCGGCGCCAGCCCGTTCGGCAAGGTGATCTGCACCTCGATCAACGACGCCGTGCTGCACGGGCTCCCCCACGACTACACGCTGCGCGACGGCGACCTGGTCTCGCTCGACTTCGCGGTCTCGATCGACGGGTGGGTCGCCGATTCCGCGGTCTCGTTCGTTGTCGGAACGGCCCGCGACGAGGATCTGCGGCTGATCGAGACGACGCGGCGGGCGCTGGACGCCGCGATCGAGGCGGCGACCGTCGAGCACCGCATCGGCGACATCTCGGCTGCCGTGGCACAGGTCGCGCGCGGCGAGGGCTACTCCATCAACACCGACTTCGGCGGTCACGGCGTCGGACGCGTCATGCACGGCGATCCCCATATCCCCAACGACGGCAAGGCCGGACGCGGCTATCCGCTGCGGGCGGGACTGGTCGTCGCGCTCGAGCCGTGGTTCCTCGCCACGACCGACAAGCTCGTGACCGATTCCGACGGCTGGACGCTGCGCAGCGCCGACGGATCCCGTGGCGCGCACTCCGAGCACACCGTCGCCATCACGGCGGACGGGCCGATCGTCCTCACCGACCGGTCGTTCCTCGGCGTCGACTGATCGGGCGCACCGGTCTCAGTCGGCGTCCGGGAGCAGGTCGGGACGCCGGGTGCGCGTGCGTTCGAGCTGCTGCGCCCGGCGCCATTCGGCCACGCGTCCGTGGTGCCCGCTGAGGAGCACCTCGGGGACGTCGTAGCCGCGCCACGACGCGGGTTTCGTATACGAGGGATACTCGAGCAGCCCGTCCTCGTGGGACTCCTCGACGAGACTCTCGGGGTTGCCGACGACACCGGGGACGAGACGCCCGACGGCTTCGATCATCGCCATGGCGGCGACCTCCCCCCCGTTGAGCACATAGTCGCCGAGGCTCGCGAGCCGTACCGGGCCGAGCGTCCCCGCGTACGCGAACACCCGCTCGTCGATGCCCTCGTATCGGCCGCAGCCGAAGACGAGATGGTCCGTCGCCGCCCACTCCCGGGCCGTGGCCTGCACGAAGCGCTCGCCGGCGGGCGACGGGAAGACGAAGGTGGGCGTCGTCGACGCGTCGGCCGCGATCGCCTCGAGCGCGGCGCCCCACGGCTCGGGCTTCATGACCATGCCGGCACCGCCGCCGTAGGGGGTGTCGTCCACGGTGCGGTGGCGATCGTGGGTCCAGTCGCGCAGATCGTGCACCCGCACGTCGATGAGGCCTCTGCCGCGGGCACGACCGAGCAGCGAGACCTCCAGCACGTCGAAGAACGCCGGGAAGATCGTGACGACGTCGATCCGCACGTCAGGCTCCGGAGCCCCCGGGAGCGGGCTCCTCGGGCACGCCCTCGGGGGCGTCGTCCTCGGGCGGGAGCTCCTCGAACAGGCCGGGGGGCGGGGTGACCACCACGCGGCCGGCACGGATGTCGACCTCGGGGACGATCGCCTTCACGAAGGGGACGAGCACCTCGTTCTCTCCGGTGTCGACGATCAGGAGGTCCTGGGCGGGCAGATGGTCGACCCGCGCGACACGGCCGACGACGGCCCCGTCTCGGACGACGTCGAGACCGACCAGCTGGTGGTCGAACCAGGCGTCGTCCTCGGTGGGCTCGGCATCCGCATCCTGATCGATCCACAGGATCGCACGGACGAGCGACTCCGCGGTGCTGCGGTCGTCGACGCCTTCGAGGAAGAGGACGGGGTGCGAGTTCATCCAGCGGAACTCTCGGACGGTGACGCTCTTGCCGAACCACGGCGACGAGTCCGGCACCTGCAGGGTGAACGAGGCCCCGGTGGCGAAGCGCCCGTCCGGGTCGTCGGTGTAGAGCTCGACCTTGAGGGCGCCCTTCAGCCCGTGCGCCTTCACGAGGCGCCCGACGCGGAGCTGGGTCTTGGCGGAGAGCGGAGGGCGGGCAGAGGCCTTCGTCCGCACGGACGGATCGTCGGCCATCAGTCGTCTGCGACGTCGACGCGGACCCGGGATCCGTCGGCGAGCGCGCCCACGACGGTCCTCAGGGACTTCGCGGTGCGACCGCCGCGCCCGATCACGCGACCCCGGTCATCGGGGTGCACGTGCACCTCGAGCACGTCGCCGCGCGGCGACGTGGACGAGACGATGCGCACGTCGTCCGGGTGATCGACGATCCCCTTGACGACGTGCTCGAGCGCGGCGGCCAGCACGGCGACTACGCCTCGGTGCTCTCTGCGGCCTCGTCGGCCGGAGTCTTGGCGGCGGGCTCGTCGGCCTTCTTCTCCGCCTTGGGCTTCACGACCGACTTCTTGGCCGCGTCGACCTCGAAGGCGGGCTTGGGCTCGGCGACCTTGACGGTGCTGACGGCGTTCTTGTCGCCCTTGAAGCGACCCCAGTCGCCGGTCAGCTTGAGGAGCGCACGGACCTGCTCGGTCGGCTGCGCGCCGACACCGAGCCAGTACTGCGCACGGTCGGAGTCGACCTCGATGAACGAGGGCTCCTCGGTGGGGTGGTACTTGCCGATCTCCTCGATGACACGACCGTCGCGCTTGGTGCGCGAGTCGGCCACGACGATGCGATAGTAGGGAGCCCGGATCTTGCCCAAGCGCTTGAGACGGATCTTGACGGCCACGATTCTCCTGAATGTGTGGAAGGGGTCGAACTGGTCGCCTGGAGCGTGGGGTGCACACCCGGCGGAAGCTCTGATGGGTGGACAACGTCGGATAGAGGGTCGGACGATGATCCAGCGTCCCATTTTGCCAGATCATGACGGATGCCGCGAACCCGGCGCGGCGCGCGTGCCAGACTGATCGCGTGACGGTGCCCTTCGCGACATCCCCGCGCTCCTCGGTAGGACTCGAGTGGGAACTCATGCTGGCCGATCGCGCGACGGGCGACCTCGCCCCGCGCGGCCCCGAGGTCATCGAAGAGGTGGCGCCGCGCGTCGCCGGCGAACGCTTCTCCGTGACCGGGGAGCTGCTCACCAACACCGTCGAGGTGACCAGCGGTGTCGGCGAGACGGTCGCGACGGCCGTCGACGACATCGCCGACGCGATCGCTGCGGTCCGCGAGGCGACCGACCCGCGCGGCCTCGAGCTCCTCTGCGCGGGAAGCCATCCCTTCGCGCAGTGGTACGACCAGCAGGTGACGGACAAGACGCGCTATCACAAGCTCATCGAGCGCACCCAGTGGTGGGGTCGCAACATGATGATCTGGGGCGTCCACGTGCACATCGGCGTCGACGACGTGCGAAAGGTGATGCCCATCGTCGGCGCACTGTCGGCCTACCTCCCCCATCTGCAGGCGCTCTCCGCCTCCAGTCCGTTCTGGGCGGGCGAGCGCACCGGATACGCCTCCAACCGTTCGCTGGTCTTCCAGCAGCTGCCCACCGCCGGACTCCCCTGGCCCCTCGAGGACTGGCCGGCGTTCGAGTCGTACCTCGAGGACATGGTCCGCACCGGCGTGATGGCCGATGCCTCCGAGGTGCGCTGGGACGTACGGCCCGCTCCACGCTGGGGCACGGTGGAGGTACGCGCGTGCGACGGCATGTCGACCCTGCCCGAGCTGGCCGCCGTCGCCGCGCTCGCTCAGGTGCTCGTCGAATGGTTCTCCCGCCGACTCGACTCCGGCGAGACACTGCCACAGCTGCAGCCCTGGTTCGTGCGCGAGAACAAGTGGCGCGCCGCCCGGTACGGGCTCGAGGCCGAGGTCATCGTCGACCGGGACGGCCGCAGCGAACCGGTCGCCGACCACCTGCGCGAGACGATCGAGGCCGTCGGCGGCATCGCCGAGGAGCTCAGGTGCGCTCCCGAGTTCGCGGAGCTCGACACGATCCTGGCGCAGGGCGCGAGCTACGCGCGCCAGATCGCCGTGGCCGATGCGGCCGGCGGAGACCTGCGTGCGGTCGTGCAGCACCTCATCCGCGAGTTCCGGGCCGGTCCCGTCCGTCGCGAGCAGCTGCTGCGCGCCTGACCGGCCTGCACCACGGGTCGCCGACCCGGGCGTCAGCCCTTGCCGAGCATCTTCTGCAGCTCGGCGAGGTCGGCGGCGCTCGGCGTCTTCCCGCCGCCGAGGCCGAATCCGGATCCGGTGGGGGCGGCAGGCTCAGCCGATGCGGCGCCGGCGTTCTCGGCCGCGCGCCGCGCCGGGTTCCCGGAGCGGGAGCCCTTCGCCTTCTGCTGCTTGCTGCGCTTGCTCGACGCGCCGGGCCGGCCCATCGAGCCCATCCCCGGGACATTGGGCACACCGCCGCGCGCGACGGTCTTCATCATCTTCGCCGCCTGCTCGAACCGCTGCACCAGCTGGTTGACGTCGGTGACCGTCATGCCCGAGCCCTTCGCGATGCGCAAGCGTCGCGAGCCGTTGAGGACCTTGGGATTTCGTCGTTCGCCCGGCGTCATCGAGCGGATGATCGCCTCGGTGCGATCGATCTCGCGCTCGTCGAAGTCGTCGAGCTGCTGCTTCATCTGGCCCATGCCCGGGAGCATCCCGAGCATCTTCTTCATCGAGCCCATCTTCTTCATCTGCTGGAGCTGCTCCAGGAAGTCCTCGAGGGTGAACTGCTCCTTCGCGAGCTTCTCGGCCACCTTCATGGCCTCGGTCTCGTCGAACGCCTGCTGCGCCTGCTCGATGAGGGTCAGGATGTCGCCGAGGTCGAGGATGCGGCTCGCCATCCGGTCGGGATGGAACGGCTCGAGATCCTCGAGTCCCTCACCGGTCGAGGCGTAGATGATGGGCCGCCCCGTGAGCGACGCGACCGACAGCGCCGCGCCGCCCTTCGAGTCGCCGTCGAGCTTGGAGAGCACGACACCGGTGAAGTCGACGCCCTCCTGGAACGCCTTGGCCGTGTTGACGGCGTCCTGACCGCTCATCGCGTCGATGACGAACAGCACCTCGTCGGGAGACGTGGCCGTACGGATGTCGGCGGCCTGCTTCATGAGCTCGGCGTCGACGCCGAGCCGGCCCGCCGTGTCGATGATGACGATGTCATGCTGCTGACGCTTGGCGAACTCGACGCCCTCGCGCGCCACGGTCACCGGATCGCCGACGCCGTTGCCGGGCTCCGGCGCATACACGACGGCACCCGCGCGCTCGGCGACCACCTGGAGCTGGTTCACGGCGTTCGGGCGCTGCAGGTCGGCCGCGACCAGCAGCGGAGTGTGGCCGTCCTTCTCGAGCAGTCGGGCCAGCTTGCCGGCGAACGTCGTCTTGCCCGAGCCCTGGAGTCCGGCGAGCATGATGACGGTCGGGGGGTTCTTCGCGAACTGCAGACGGCGCTGCTGCCCGCCGAGGATCCCGACGAGCTCCTCGTTGACGATCTGCACGACCTGCTGGGCCGGGTTGAGCGCCCGATTCACCTCGTCGCCGAGCGCACGCTCGCGCACCTTCGCGGTGAACTCCTTCACCACGACGAGCGCGACGTCCGCGTCGAGCAGCGCACGCCGGATCTCGCGGACGGTGCCGTCGACGTCCGCGGGCGTGAGCTTGCCCTTCGTGCGGAGGTTGCGGAAGGTCTCTGTGAGCCGGTCGGAGAGGGTGCCGAATGTCGCCATGATCCCCCGATTCTACGGCCACCGCGCTCAGCGCGCGGCGAGATCCAGGGCGGGGCCGAGCACGTCGGCGAGCGCGGCGTCCTCGGTGGTGCGATCCGCCCAGGTCCACACGGCCGCGAGCACCGCCGCCGCGTAGGCCGCCGCCCGCACCTGGGCGGCGAGGTCCGAGGCCCCCTCGCGGCGGAGGCGGGCGGCCACGGCACGCTGAAGCCGCGCCTGCCGCACCGCACGATCGCGCTCGAGCTCGTCCGCCAGGCCCATCGCGTGCGCGTTCGTGATCGCCAGCGCGAGACTGTCGGGGGCGAGGTCGTCGGCGACGGCGGCGAGCGCGTCCCGCACCGGCACCGCGTCGTCGTCGACGCCCGCCTCGGCGACCGCGAGCCGGGCATCGAACCCCGACCACAGCACATCGGCCTTGGACGAGAAGTAGTTGAAGAAGCTGGACCGGCCGACGCCGGCGCGGCGGGTGATGTCGGTGATGGAGGTCTCGACGTACCCCTGTTCGAGGAACAGCTCGCTCGCGGCCTCCGCGATGGTCTCGCGCGAGGAGGAACGGGGGCGGCCCGATCGGGCGGAGGCCGACATGACTCCAGCATACGAACGACGGACCCGATACCCGCGGACCCCCTTAGGATCGACTTGTTGGACCGCATCCGGAAACATGTCGGTCTCCTTCCACAGCAAAGGCACCCTCCCCATGCACAGCGCCCTCGCCGCGCCCCGCGGCCGCATCCTGTCCGTCCTCTCCGTGGGCGCGGCCCTCGCCCTCGCCCTGACCGCCTGCTCCGCCCCCGCCGAGCCCGAGGCGCAGGACGGCGGCACGCTCGTCTACGCGACGGGCGACGCGGAGCCCACCTGCCTCGACCCGCACGTCGGGGGGAACTACCCGCAGGCGCTCATCAGCACCCAGTTCCTCGAGCCGCTCGTCGGGCGGACGTCCGACGGCACGATCACCCCGTGGCTCGCCACCGAGTGGACCGTCTCGGACGATGGACTGACGTGGGACTTCACGCTGCGCGACGACGTGGCCTTCACCGATGGCACGCCGCTCGACGCCGAGGCCGTGAAGCTCAACATCGAACACCTGCAGGATCCCGACACCGGCTCCTCGACCGGATACCTCGCGGTGGCCAAGATCGTCGAGGTCGAGGTCGTCGACGACGCGCACGCGCGTCTGCACCTCTCCGAGCCCGATGCGGCGCTGCTCGAGTCGCTCAGCCAGCAGTGGACCGCCATCCAGTCGCCCGCCGGCCTCGCGCGGGGAGCCGAGGAGAACTGCGCCGCACCGATCGGCACCGGGCCCTTCATCGTCGACGAATGGGTGCCGCAGCAGCAGATCACCCTCGTGCGCAACGACGACTACGACACCCCGGACGCCGCGACCGAGAACACCGGCGCCGCACACCTCGACGAGATCGTCTGGCGCTTCATCCCGGATGCGGCGACGCGCTGGGCGGCGCTCCAGTCCGGGGAGGTCGACGTCATCGACAACCCTCAGCCCGACGCGATCGTGGCCGCCGAGGCCTCCGACGACATCGCCCACATCGACGCCCCGCGCCCCGGTGCCTCCAACCGCATCGAGCTGAACTCGGGGCAGGCTCCCTTCGACGACGTGCGCGTGCGCGAGGCGTTCATCCGCGCCGCCGACCCGAACCCGGGGATCGAGTCCCTGTACCTCGGCACGGTGGAGCGCTCGTACTCGCCACTCGCCAGCACCGAGCCGGTCGCCGTCGCCGACGAGACCCCGTTCGACACGGATCTCGTGGCCGCCGAGGCGCTCCTCGACGCGGCGGGATGGACCGGGCGGGACGCCGACGGCATCCGCACCAAGGACGGCCAGCGCCTCACCGTGCGGTTCCCGGTGAGCACCAACCAGTCGGTCGCCGCCGAGCAGTCCCTGTTCGAGCAGATCCAGGCGAACGCCGCCGCCGCGGGCTTCGAGGTCGTCCTCACGCCCGTCGACCTGTCCAGCTGGTACGGGGCGCTCGCCGCGAACGAGTACGAGGCCGTGAGCGCGCCGTACACGAAGGTCGGCCCCGACGTGCTGCGCATCCTCTACCACTCCGACGGCATCGTCCCGGCGCCCTCCGGGTACTTCGCGAACCACGCCCAGCTGTCGGATCCCGCCCTCGACGCGCTGCTGGATGCGGCGTCCGCGACGAACGACGCCGAGGAGCGGGCGGATCTGTACGCCCAGGCGCAGGAGATCATCCTCGGCAGCTTCACGGTGCTGCCGCTGTACGACCAGCAGAACCACTTCCTGACGCGCGGCGTCAGCGGCGTGCGGACGCTGGGCACGGTGTCGACACCGACGTTCGTCGACGCGCGTCTCGACGGCTGACCCGAACCGGTGCGGATCGCACGTTGGGCCCTGGCCCGCATCGGTTCGGCCCTGCTGGTCGTGTGGGTCGTCACGACGATCGTCTTCTTCGCCCTCCGCGCGTCGGGCGATCCGCTCGAGGCCATCCTCGGCGGGCCCGGCTCGCAGGCGGGCCCGGAGGCGGTGGCGCGGGCACGGGAGACCTACGGGCTCGATCAGCCCCTCGTCTGGCAGTACCTGCTGCTGCTCGGCCGGGTCGGCACGCTGCAGCTCGGCGACTCGTATGCGCGACGCCAGCCCGTCGCCGAGCTCGTCGCGGCGCAGCTGCCCTCCACCCTTCTGCTGGCCACGCTGGCCCTCGTGCTCGCGTGGACGCTCGCGCTTCTCGGCGCCGTCATCGCGCAGACCGCGCGCGGGTCCGTCGGGCGGGCGGTGGCCGCCGCGCTCCGCGGCGCCGAGGTGGTCGCGACGGTCACGCCGCAGTTCTGGCTCGGAGCGGTGCTGATCCTCGTGTTCGCCGCCAGCCTCGGCGTCCTTCCCGCGACGAGCAACGGTACGGACCCGGCGGGGCTCGTCCTGCCCGTGATCACCCTCGCGATCCCGATCGCGGGATTTCTCGCCCAGGTGATGCGCGACGCGCTCGGCGAGGCGGATGCGGCGCCGTTCGCGACGACGGCGCGCTCGCGGGGCGCCTCCGAGTCCCGCGTGCTCCTCCGGCACACGCTGCGTCACGCGAGCCTGCCGGCCCTCGCCCTCTCCGGCTGGGCGTACGGGAGTCTCCTGAGCGGCGCCGTCATCGTGGAGACCCTGTTCGCGCGCCCCGGTCTCGGCCGCCTGCTGATCGACGGCGCGCTCCAGCGCGACGTGCCCATCGTGATCGGTGCCGTCGTGGTGGTCGCGCTCGTCTACATCGCCGTGATGGTGGTCGGCGACGCGCTCGAGCTGCTGGTCGATCCCCGCCTGCGCCACCGCGGACGCACCGCACCCCGGCCCGCCGACGTGGCGGTCGGATCGTGAGCGGGGTGCTCGCCCCGCGCGCCGCGCTGTCGCGCCTGGGTGCCGCGGGCGTCGTCGCCCTCGTCGGCGTGCTGCTCATCCTCCTGGCGGCGGTGTGGCCGGCGCTGCTCGCACCGGGCGATCCGCTGGCGATCGCCCCCGCCGACGCCCTGAGCCCCCCGTCGTGGCGGCATCCGTTCGGCACCGACGAGTCCGGTCGCGACATCTTCACGCGGGTCGTGCACGGAACGGCGCCGTCGGTCGGCATCGGCCTGGCCGCGACCGGCATCGGCATCGGCGCGGGTCTCGTCCTCGGCTTCGCCTCCGGGCTCGGGCCTCGCGCAGTCGACGCGGTCCTCGGCCGGGTCATCGAGGTGCTGTTCGCGCTCCCCACGCTCGTCATGGCGCTCCTGCTGGTGGCGGTGATGGGGCCGGGGACCGCGCCCGCGATCCTCGCGATCGGCGCGGCCACGGCGCCCGGCTACGCCCGTATCCTGCGCTCCCGGGTCCGCAGTGTCGCGCGCAGCGGCTTCGTCGAGTACGCGCGCCTCGAGGGGACCGGACGGATCCGCGTGTTCCTCCGACACATCGCGCCCAACACGCTCTGGCCGCTCGTGGGCGTCGCCACGCTCGGCGTCGGCCAGGCGATCGTCTGGGTTGCGGCGCTCAGCTTCCTGGGATTCGGCACGCTCCCGCCCTCGCCCGAGTGGGGCGCCATGCTCAACGCGGGCCGCGTGTACATCTCCACCGGCTGGTGGATGACGATCTTCCCCGGTCTCGCGATCGTCGTCACCGCGACGGCGCTGACCGTGCTCGGTCGCCGGATCAGCGACGGGAGGCGCTCGTGATGCTCCGTACGACCGGGCTCTCGGTCACGTTGCCGGGCTCGGGCGACGTGCTCCACGGGATCGATCTGGAGGTCGCACCGGGCGAATGCCTCGCGGTCGTCGGCGAGTCCGGGGCCGGAAAGTCCGTGCTCGCCCGGACCCTCCTCGGCCTCACGCAGGAGGACCATCGCGCCCGGGTCCGCGCCGACGTGTTCGAGCTCGGCGGCCAGGACGTCCGTCGCCTCTCCCGACGCGGATGGCGCGCACGGCGCGGCGTCGACGTCTCGCTCGTCCTGCAGGACGCCCTGCAGTCCCTCGATCCCCTCCGCACGGTCCAGGCCGAGGTGGGCGAGCCGCTCGCCATCCGCCACGTCCCTGCCGGCGAACGCCGCGCGCGCGTGCTCGACGCGCTCGATCAGGCCGGGCTCGCGGACCCCGCCATCCGCCTGCGCCAGCGTTCGGAGGAGCTCTCCGGGGGGATGCGGCAACGCGTGCTCATCGCGTCGGCGCTCGTCGGCGGGGCACGGCTGATCGTCGCGGACGAACCGACCACCGCCCTCGACGCCACGGTCGCGGCGCGCATCCTCGGACTCCTCGGCGGCCTTCGCGACGAGGGCCGCGCGCTCCTGCTCATCAGCCACGATCTGGAGGTCGTGGCCCGGGTCGCGGACCGCGTAGCCGTCATGGCCGAGGGCAGGATCGTCGAGACGGGACCGACACCGGACGTCCTCGAGCGCCCGCAGCATCCGATCACGCGTGCGCTCGTCGCGGCCGTGCCCCGCGGGCCCAAGCGGACGCCCACCGAGGCCGCGGGGCGGGAGCTCATCACCGGGCGGGGGCTCGTACGGCGGTTCCGCTCCCCCGACGGCGGCGTCACGACGGCGCTCGACGACGTCGGCCTCACCGTCCGCGCGGGGGAGGCGGTGGGGATCGTCGGCGAGTCGGGCTCGGGGAAGACCACGCTGGCGCGGATCCTCGTCGGCGCCGACCGTCCGGACGAGGGCACGGTCGAGGTGACCTCCCCTCGCCCGTGCGTCCGGCTCGTGCCGCAGGATCCTCTGGCCTCCTTCGATCCTCGCTGGACCGTGGCGCGCATCCTCCGTGCCTCGGCGCGCGCGGGAGCCGCGCCGGCTGACCTGCTCGCCCAGGTCGGGCTGTCTCCCGGCCTCGCCGCCCGCTCCCCCGCGACGCTCTCCGGCGGGCAGCGCCAGCGGGTGGCGATCGCTCGCGCCCTGGCCGCCGAGCCCGACGTTCTGGTGTGCGACGAGCCGGTGTCGGCGCTCGATGTCACGACGCAGGCCGGCATCCTCGAGCTCCTCGTCCGGCTGCAGCGTGAGCGGGGCATCGGCATCGCGTTCATCTCGCACGACCTCGCCGTCGTCCGCGCCGTGAGCGATCGCGTCGTGGTGATGCGCGAGGGCCGGATCGTCGAGGAGGGACCGACCGAGCAGGTCTTCGCCCACCCGCGCCATCCGTTCACCGAGGAGCTCATCCGCGCCGCCGCACGGCGCTGATCGTCTATTGTTGGACCGGGTACAACAAAGGGAGATCCCATGCTCGAGATCCAGACCGCGGGGTTGTCCCCCGACGTCGTCCCCTACGCCGACGGATGGGCGTTGCAGCGCCGCATCCACGCCGACGTCGTGGCCGGCACCAGGACCGACACGCTCCTGCTCCTCGAGCACGAGGCCGTCTACACCGCCGGCAAGCGCACCGAGCCGCACGAGCGGCCCGTCGACGGCACCCCCGTCATCGACGTCGACCGGGGCGGGCGGATCACGTGGCACGGCCCAGGCCAGTTGGTCGGCTACCCGATCGTCCGTCTGCCCGAGCCGGTCGACGTGGTCGCCCACGTGCGGCGGCTGGAACGGCTCATCATCGCGGCGCTCCGCGTCCACGGCGTCGACGGCGTCCAGATCGAGGGCCGCAGCGGCGTGTGGGTGCAGCGGGGGCTCTCGACCGACAAGCTCGCCGCGATCGGCGTCCGCGTCGAGAAGGGCGTCACGATGCACGGCTTCGCCGTGAACTGCGACAACTCGCTGGCCGCGTTCCGCGCGATCGTGCCGTGCGGCATCAGCGACGCCGGGGTGACGACGGTGTCCGAGGTCGTCGGCGCGCTCGTATCGCCGAGGGATGTCGCGCCCACCGTCGCCGACGCCTTCGCCGCGGAGTACGCAGGAGCGGAGGTCGCGGCATGAGCGCCTGCGGCACGGGTCCTGGCGCGCCCGCCACCGGCCCGGACGGCCGCCGGCTGCTGCGTCTCGAGGTCCGGAACACCCAGACGCCGATCGAGCGGAAGCCGGCGTGGATCAAGACGAAGGCGAAGCTCGGCCCCGAGTATCAGGCACTGCACTCGCTCGTGAAGGACGAGGGCCTGCACACCGTCTGCCAGGAGGCCGGCTGCCCGAACATCTACGAGTGCTGGGAGGACCGCGAGGCGACGTTCCTGATCGGCGGCTCCCAGTGCACGCGCCGGTGCGACTTCTGCCAGATCGACACCGGAAAGCCAGCCGACTACGACCGCGACGAGCCGCGTCGCGTCGCCGACAGCGTGGCCCGGATGCAGCTGCGCTACGCGACCGTGACCGGCGTCGCCCGCGACGATCTGCCCGACGAGGGCGCGTGGCTCCACGCCGAGACCGTGCGGCGCATCCACGCCGAGAACCCGGGGACCGGTGTCGAGATCCTGGCGACCGACTTCAGCGGCGATCCGGATCTGCTCGGCGAGGTGTTCTCCTCCCGTCCCGAGGTCTTCGCTCACAACGTCGAGACCGTGCCGCGAATCTTCAAGCGCATCCGTCCCGCGTTCCGGTACGAGCGCTCACTGGACGTCCTGACGCAGGCGCGCGCCGCGGGCCTCATCACGAAGTCGAACCTCATCCTCGGGATGGGCGAGGAGCCGGAGGAGGTCGTGCAGGCGCTGCAGGACCTCCACGAGGCGGGCACCGACATCATCACGATCACCCAGTACCTGCGCCCCACCCCGCGGCACCTCCCCGTGGCCCGCTGGGTGAAGCCGCAGGAGTTCGTCGAGTTCAAGGGGGAGGCCGAGCGCATCGGGTTCCTCGGCGTCCTCGCCGGCCCCCTCGTCCGGTCGTCGTATCGCGCGGGGCGCCTCTGGGCACAGTCGATGCAGGCGAAGGGGCGCGGCATCCCCGCCGACCTCGCCCACCTCGCGGACGACATCGCCGCGGGCGATACCACCTTCGCGCAGGCCGTCTGAGAGTCTCCGGGGCGTCCGCTCAGTCGGCGCTCGTGACGGACTGGACCTTGCCCTCGGAGTCCAGGTTCACCAGGAGCACGTCGTCGGTCTCGTCGGCGTCGAGGGCGTACTCCAGCACCGCGAAGGGATCGGAGCCGCCGTGCTCGTCGGCGAGGATCGTCATGCTCGTCAGCTGCAGCGAGCGGATCACGTCCACGTGGACGTCTCCGGAGAGGTCGACGAGGAACTCGGCGAGCTCGTCGCCGAAGGACTCCTGCTGCTGCAGGATGTACTCGGTCACCTCGCTCGTGCGGTCGTCGAGCTCGGTGATCATCGCGTTCCGCGCCACCATGTCGAGCGCCTCCAGCGACGACACGAGACTCGCCGCGACGTCGAGCGCCGCCTCGGAGACGTCGTCCTGGTCGGGCGCGGTGAGGTCGACCGTCACCGATTGGTCGCCGAACTCGACGTTCTCCGACCAGAAGATCGAGCCGTCGGGACCGGATTCGAGAAGGCCGAAGAAGTCGTGCTCGATCGCCATCCCCCCATGAAAGCAGCACGCCCGCCCGGACGGTAGTCCGACGCGCACGTCGTACCCGGAGAAAGTCAGCCGACGAGCGCCTCGACGAACACGTGCGGGGTGAAGCCGGTGAGATCGCCGATGCCCTCGCCCTGTCCGAGCAGCTTCACGGGGATGCCGGTGCGCTCCTGCACGGCGAGCACGAACCCGCCCTTCGCCGACCCGTCGAGCTTCGTGATGACCAGGCCCGTGACCCCGGCCTGCTCCAGGAAAGCCTGAGCCTGCAGCACGCCGTTCTGCCCGGTCGTCGCATCCAGCACGAGCAGGACCTCGCTGATGGGGGCCTGCTTCTCGATGACCCGACGGATCTTGCCGAGCTCGTCCATGAGGCCGCCCTTGGTGTGCAGGCGGCCCGCGGTGTCCACGAGCACGATCTGCGTCCCCGTGTTCTTCGCGTACTCGACCGTCTGGAACGCGACGGATGCGGGATCCTGCCCCTCCTGCTGCGGCCGGACGATCGTCGCGCCGCCGCGCTCGGCCCACGTGGCGAGCTGGTCGACGGCCGCCGCGCGGAAGGTGTCGGCGGCGCCGACGACGACCGAGCGGTCGTACCGACGCAGGAAGTTCGCGAACTTCCCGATCGTTGTGGTCTTGCCGACGCCGTTGACGCCGACCACGAGCACGACCGCCGGCCGCTCGGTCAGCCGCAGGGTCGTGTCGAACCTTGCGAAATGCTCCTCGAGGGTCTCCTTCAGCATGCGCTGCAGGTCTCGGGGGTCGGTCGTGCGATAGCGCTCGACCTTCTCGCGCAGCTCGTCGACGATGCGCTCGGTGATGTCCGGGCCGAAGTCGGCCGTCAGCAGTGCCGTCTCGAGGTCCTCCCAGGTGGTCTCGTCGATGACGGGCTTGACGAACATCCCGCGCAGGGCTCTGCCCAGCGACCACGATCTCTCGGCCATGTCCTCAGCCTACGCGGCGGCGGTCATGCGCTCTCGCGGTCGCGGACTCGCTGGCCGACCACCGCCGACACGCCGTCCTGGCGCATCGACACGCCGTAGAGCGCGTCGGCGATCTCCATCGTGCGCTTCTGATGGGTGATGACGATGAGCTGGCTCGACTCGCGCAGCTGCTCGAAGACGCTCAGGAGGCGTCCGAGGTTGGCGTCGTCGAGGGCCGCCTCGACCTCGTCGAGGATGTAGAACGGGCTCGGCCGCGCCTTGAAGATCGCCACGAGCAGGGCAACGGCGGCGAGGGATCGTTCCCCGCCCGAGAGCAGCGAGAGCCGCTCGACCTTCTTGCCCACGGGACGGACGGTGACCTCGATGCCGGTCGTCAGCGGGTCGTCGGGGTTCGTCAGGGCGATGCTTCCCGTGCCGCCGGGGAAGAGCACCGGGAACACCTCGGTGAAGGCGACCCTCGTGTCCTCGAAGGCATCGACGAAGATCGTCTGCATCCGCTCGTCGAGCTCGGCGATGATCGTCAGCAGGTCGGCGCGCGTCTGTGTGAGGTCGGCGAGCTGCTCGGTCAGGAACGTGTGCCGCTGCTCGAGCGCGGCGAACTCCTCCAGCGCCAGCGGGTTCACGCGGCCGAGCTGGGCGAGCTTGCGCTCGGCCTCCTGCAGCCGACGCTTCTGGCGGACTCGGTCGAACGGCTCCGCATCGGGCTCTTCGGAGCCCTCGCCCCCGGCTTCGGCCGGGATCGGCTGGTCAGGACCATATTCCGAGACGAGAATGTCTTCCGACAGTCCCAGCTCGCTCTGCACGCGCTCGAGCAGCGAGCTGACGTGGAGACGTTTCTCGTGGATGCGCAGCTCGAGGCCGTGGACGCTCTCGGTGAGCCCGCTCAGGCGCTCGCGCAGAGCGCTCTCCTCTCGGCGGGCCTCGGCGAGCTCGGCGGTGACGGCGGTGCGGGCGGACTCGGCGGTCGCCAGCTCCACCCGGGCCTCGGCGACGGAGCGGTCGACGGAGTCCAGCAGCGGCGGGATCTTCTCGGCGACGGATGCGGCGATGTCCCGCTGACGACGCCGGATCACCGCGCGCCGCGCCGCCTCCTCCGCGGCGGCGCGCTCTCGCTCGCGCTGCCGCTCGAGCCCCAGGATGCGGGCCTCCGCCGCGCGGATGCGCTCTCGCAGCGTCTCGACGTCGAGACGCGAGCGCATCTCGGTGTCGCGGGCGGTCTCGAGCGCCGCGAGCATCCCGTCGCGGGCGGACACGTCGAGGATCGGGCGCGGGGCCTCCTGAGCGTTCGTGAGTCGATCGTTCGCGACACGGGCCGAGTCCTCGGCCTCCGCGACCGCGGCCTGCGCCTGCTGCAGAGCGGCGGTGAGCCGATCGCACTCCGCAACGGCCGCCTCGTGGCGCACCGTCGCCCGGTTGACCTTCTCGGCGTGGGCCGCGAGAGCCGCGTCGTGCTCGCGCAACGCGGTCAGCGACGCGGTGGTGTGCGCGCGCGCCTCGGCGAGCTCGCGTGAACGGTCCGCGAGCGCCTCGCGCAGGGAGTCGGCGATGACGGTGATCTCGGCGAACCGCTCGGCCGCCGCATCCCGCTCGGCCGCGAGCTCCAGGCGGGACCGCCCCTGCCCGGATCCGGCGCGAACCGTGAAACGCGTCACGACCTCGCCGTCGCGCGTCACGATCGTCAGGTCGGCGGCATCTGCACGGTCGGCGACCCGTATCGCCACCGCGAGATCGTCGACGATCACGACACGCGCGAGCAGGCCCAGCACGCCGTCCGGCGCTGTCACCACCTCACGCGCGGGGGTCGCGCCGTCGATGGCGGGCAGGGACGGCGGATCGGTCGCGACGTCGGACACGACGATGTCGACGACGCCGTACTCCCCCGAGCCCGCCGCCTCGGCGGCGACGAGGGCATCCGCGCGCGCGTCGACGAGCACGCCCTCGGCGACGGCGCCGAGCGCCGCCGCGACGGCCGGCTCGTAGCCGGCGTCGACCTGCACGGCGTCGCCGACGAGCCCGCGCACGCCCGGCCCCCCACCGGCGATGAGCTCCGACGCCCCCGTGCGCACATCCAGGGCTCGCCCGAGGGTCGCGACCTGTGCGCTCACGGCGTCCTGCTCCCGCTCCGCCGCGTGCAGGCGTTCACGGATGCCGGCCACATCACTCTCGGCCTCCGCCGCCTGCCGCTGCGCCTGCTCGTATGCGGCTGCGTGCTGCGCGGACGACTCCTCGGGAACGAGGTCGGGGTCGACGCCGGCGAGCTCCTCCGCCGCCGCGGCACGACGCGACTCGGCGGCGTCCAGCGCCTTCTGCTGGCGCTCGACCGCCGCCCGCACCGCGGTGAGCGCGGACTCGGCGGCCTCGGCCGAGCCGCGCAACGACGTCAGGCGCATGTCGTGCTCCGACACGAGGGCGCTCTGCGCGGCGATGTCGGCGTCGAGCGCATCGAGCTCCGCTCGTGCCCGGGCGACCTCGCGCGAGGCTGCAGCGGCAGCATCCTGGGCATCGCCCACCCCGGCGGAGACCTCGTCGAGCTCGGCGCGGGCGTCATCGATCGTCTGCGCAGACACCGAAGGCGCGGGCGCCAGTGCGTCGTCGTCGGCTGAGAGCAGCGACAGTCGCTGCCCGGCCAGCGTGTACAGCCCGCGGAGCCTCTCCTGGACGCGTTCCAGCCCGAACGCGACGCTGCGGGCACTGTCGACGGCGGCCGAGCGCTCCTGCGTCTCGAGCCCCGCGACACGGGCCCGCACCGCATCCGCCCGGTCCTGCAGGAGGGTGCGCTCGGCACGACGTTCCTGCTCGTTGCGAGCGTAGTCTCCGAGCTCCGCCCGCAGGGCGACGAGCTCGTCCGCCAGCAGGCGGGCCTTCGCGTCCCGGACCACGGCGGCGATCGTCGCGGCTTCGCGGGCGACCTCGGCCTGGCGGCCCAGCGGCTTCAGCTGACGGCGCAGCTCACCGGCGAGGTCGCTCAATCGCGTGAGGTTCGCCTCCATCGCCTCGAGCTTGCGGAGGGTCTTCTCCTTGCGCCGGCGGTGCTTCAGGATGCCGGCGGCCTCCTCGATGAACCCGCGCCGGTCCTCGGGACTCGCCTGCAGCACCGTGTCGAGGCGTCCCTGCCCGACGATGACGTGCATCTCGCGGCCGAGACCGGAGTCGCTCAGCAGCTCCTGCACGTCGAGCAGGCGGCAGGACTGCCCGTTGATCGCGTACTCGCTCGCCCCGTTGCGAAACAGCGTCCGGCTGATCGTCACCTCGGCGTACTCGATGGGCAGCGCGCCGTCGGCGTTGTCGATCGTCAGCAGCACCTCGGCGCGGCCGAGCGGGCCGCGCGTCGACGTGCCCGCGAAGATGACGTCCTCCATCTTGCCGCCGCGCAAGGTCTTCGCGCCCTGCTCGCCCATGACCCAGGCGAGCGCGTCGACGACGTTCGACTTGCCGGATCCGTTGGGTCCGACGATCGCGGTGACGCCGGGCTCCAGGGCGAACGTCGTCGGCTGCGCGAACGATTTGAACCCTTTGAGCGTCAAGCTCTTCAGGTGCATGCACAGTCCTCCGGCCGGATCATCGAGCTTGCGCCAACGCTACCCGAGCGCACCGCCCGCGCCCGGCATCGACGCTCCGCGGCGCTCGCGACACGCCCGGGATGTTGACAGCGTTCTCCCAGCCCCGCTAGTGTCGCTCTCCGCACCCGATGTCGAGAGGAGGTCGCCCCATGATGATCCGTACAGCGTTCACGCCAGCGCCGCGCACGCGCGCCGCCGCCGCCGCCGCCGCCGCCGAGGCGACCGTCTCCATCGAGGCGTTCCGGAACCGACGAACGCGCCTGTTCCCGACCTTCCGCGCGAACACCGCCGACTGACCTCCACGAGGTTCGGCTCCGCCCTGTCCCGGGCGTGAGCTCCGTCGTCCCCGCGCGGAGAAACCCCGCGCCGTCTGGCCCGCAGTGATCCGGGCTGTGCACGCCGGCCCGGCCGATCCCTGCGTCGCTCTGCGCGGCCGGACCGGCGGCATTCCCTTTCGCACCATCCGCACACAAGGAACCACCATGAACACCCTGCACGCCCCGCCCGAGGCCCCGGTCCCCACCGAGACTCCTCGCGTCGTCGCCCCCACGCCTCGTCCGTCGCTCATCGAGCGCACGGCGATGCGGGTCGGGCTGCGCCTGCTCCTCTGGGGCCGCCACCGGTCGCGCCGTCGCGTCTCACGCGACGCCCATGCCCGGCAACTGCTCGCCGAGCAGGTCCGGCGCGACTACGACCGCGCGGCCGCCTACGCCATGCCCACCCGCACCATCCGATGACGCCTTCGTCCGCATCCGGAGGTGCTGCCGTGGAGCTGCCCGCCCTCGAGTTCCGGCCCGTCGCGGCGCCGGCCTCGATCGGCTCCACGGACGCGACGGACTTCCGCCGCATGGTCGAGGTGCGCAATCGCGTGTACCGGGAGATCTCGGGTCACGACGACCACGCCATGACGCCCGAGGAGATCCTGTCGATCTACGGGGGCCTGCTGGCGTGGCGCGAGAGAGTGCCGCACTCGCCCCGGGTGATCGCCTACAACGCCGAAAAGAACCGCCCCATGCTCGACATCGACGGGGCGCTCGGCTTCGAGCCGCGAGCCTACGAGGGCGCCTGGAAGAAGGTGCTCGGGTGAGCGACTCGGCTCAGGTGGCTGCGACCACGGCGACAGCGAGCGCCCATCGGCTTCTTCTCCGGGGGGGGTGTTGTCACCGGGCCTGGTTGGCGGTGTGTGATCGCTGATAGGGGCTGGACCCGAGCACTGCTCGAGGCCGTTCATAACGTGGATGCCGAGACGCACCGTCGCCGATGAGCAGGTCGCGGAGCTGTCGATGCTCCGCGACGGCACCCTCTACCAGCCGCAACCCATCGCGATCACTGCCTGAGCGAGGTCAGATCGCGGCGAGAAGGCGCGACCAGGCGACCTCACGGCTCACCTGCCCGGTCTGCTGGAACAGCCGCACCTGATGGGTGCCTGCCAGCGCCTCGGCGAGCTCGTCACGGTCAGCAGACTCGAAACCCAGACTCTGCCAGAACGGCCCAGAACGGCGGCTGAACAGCCACGCCCTGCTCACGCCCTCCTCGACAGCACGCTCAAGCACGAAGCTTGCAAGGGCACTGCCGCGACCACGCGAACGCTGCGTTGGACTGACCGCGACACTCCGGATCAGCGCATGGTGACCATCAGAGCTGATCTCATACCCGGTGCTGCCGATGATCGCGCCCGCCTCGTCTCTCTCGAGCCACAACCGCACGCGCGGCGCATCCAGGCCGCTCAGCGTGAGATCGACCTCTCTGAGGAACGCAGTCAGCGCCTCAACATCCGCCGGCCTGCACCGCTCAAGGTTCACCCATCAAGTCAACCATTCGCGACCGTCTGGACTTGACGAGAGACATAGGGCACCCGAACGGCGGATACGAAATAGCCGTCCGCACGCGTTCTCCGGATTCCCTGTCCCACCACGTGTCGCTGCCTGCACTGGGGCTCCGCGACCCACCGCACGGGTGGCCACCGCCATGGTTCAGGCGCTCTCGCGGAACGACTCCAGATGCGTCAGGTCCCTCGCGTTCTCAACCTTCGTCATCGATGGTCGCTCCGTGATCCACGGGCGGCGCGCGACTCTCGCCAGAGTCGCAGGATCAGAACGGGGCCGATCACCCAGTACGCCAGCGAGGTGACCGTGCCGGGAAACCAGACGTCGCCCGCGATCACCGCATAGATGAGATGCCCGATCGCGTTGCCCGCGACGCCCATGATCGCGAAGAACCAGACGATCAGAAGCGGTACCCGCCAGCCCTTGTACAGTGCGAGCGCGCCGAGGGTGAACGCCGCGTAGGAACCCATATTGCCCCACACGAAGAACTCCGCCGACATTGCCGGAGCACCGAAGACGTCCTCAGGCCAGCGTTGGTAGAAGCGCGCGGTGTATTCCTCGGCGAAGTGAAGGAACTGCCAGGCGAGCGCGATGAGATAGACGGGTAGAACTGTAATGGTTTCTGGCGGGCCTGCGGCCGGCTGACAGGCTGGGCCTCGGCTCGGTCGTGTGACTCCGGGTAGAACCGACCCGCCGCTTGCGGCGATGTCTTGAAAAGGAGGTGTCCGCGACCGTGCTGCGGCTCGGCCTGCCCGCGCAGATGCCTTGATCAGAAGCCTGTCCGCCCGTGATGGCGTGACTCATTACAGATGTGTCTCTGAGCGACCCCACCCGAGCCAGCCCGCCGA